>JAPVTA010000118.1:0-2077 GCA_047519465.1 Thermodesulfobacteriota bacterium
ATCTCTCAACAAGACCATGAGATGCTGGAATACGCGGAGAAGATGGACGGGGAAGGGTTCTTCGAATCGATTTCAAAGGAGAGAGACCGGAGGAAAGTCTGTGGCTATCCGGCCATCTACTCCATGCTCAAAATTCTCGAAGCCATGGAAGGCAAACTTCTCAGGTATGACCAGGCCTTTTCCCCGGAGACAAAGTCTGTCGTCACCTTCGCCAGCCTCGCTTTTTACTAAGCAGCGCTTTTCTTTTTTCCGGACCCCTTTGCGTAATCCAACATCCCTTGAAAATCTATCACAACCACGGGCTCGTCTCCGACAACCCAGCCGTCATGTCCTGCCTCGAGCAAAGAGACATCTCCTGCCTTAAAATCCCTTTCAGTTCCATCGTCCATTTTAACTCTTAACGTACCCGACATATGATACTGGAAATGAGGAGCCTCGCAGCTTTTTGTGTTTACCAAAGGCTTAACAGATTGGGACCATCTCCATCCCGGTTGGAATGTGGCCCGTCCTACCGTTCTCCCGCCAATACTGATGAGTTCCAATTTTCCCTTATCAAAGGTTCTCACCTCATCGGGGTTATTAAGACTTTTCCCTTCCATTTTTACCATCTGAATCACCTCCTCGGCCTAATGACTCGGCTTTGCCTCTTTTTCAAAAGATGCTTATCGGAGATCCGCCTGTCAAGCAAATCCCGTTTGCAGGAAGGGTTGTCCCACGAGCTTGCAATTAGTTTTTGACAGTTTTTGCGAAAAAGTGTAGATTCCAATTGCTGATCAATAAAAAAGAGAGGTATCGGGAGGTAAATGAGATGGCTGAGCCGATAAGACTTAAGAAAGAGGGTGGGATAGTCGAGGTGTTGTTGAACCGGCCTGAGGCATTCAATGCGTTCAATCTCGATATGATTGAACTTCTTGAAAAAAGCCTTATCAGTCTTGCGATGGATGACTCAGTATCTGTATTAATCATCTCTGGGGTAGGGAAGGCCTTCTGTGCTGGAGGAGATCTGAGATGGGCGCTTAATTTTCCTAATGGACCTGCGGCAGCTTTCCACGAATTGGCCGCTCGCTACCATCAAGCTATATTAGAAATTCTTCGGATGAGGAAGCCGGTTGTAGCGGGTGTAAATGGGATAGCGGCTGGGGGTGGTTTTTCCTTAGCCCTGGCCTGCGATTTTCGAGTCATGGCTCAATCCGCCACACTCCGGCAAGGCTATACTTCAAACGGTCTATGTATTGACGGGGGAGGTACATTCACACTCCCAAGGCTTGTAGGTTTGGCTCGTGCTCTGGAAATCATCGCGTTTGACAGACCGATTTCTTCCGGGCAAGCGCTGGATTGGGGGTTGGTGACGAAAGTCGCTGAGGACGGAAGGGTCCTGGAGGAAGCGTGGAAAATGGCCCGCGAGTTGGCAGAAGGTTCACTTCACTCATTTGGCTGGTGTAAGCAGCTTCTCATAGACTCTTTCCATAGCCCCTTTGAGTCTCACATCGAGAGAGAGCGTCAGGCACTATCCTCCTGTGCATCTCATCCTGACGGGCAGGAAGGATTAAAGGCATTTTCAGAGAAGCGAAAACCAAAATTCAACGTCAAATGAACCTCACTCCCCCGCTTTTCCCTCTCCCCCAGGGGAGAGGGCGGGGTGAGGGGGGGGCAGAGGAAGCTTATACCTTAACACGTTCCACGTCGCCGGTGAGGCAGCCGATTTCCATGATGAGCTTGCCGTGCGGCATGCGAAGGCCCTTCAGGGTTGTCATGATCAGTTCCGATATGATGCCGCACTGCTTGATCGTATCGAGGTAGGCATAGCGGGTGATGGCCGAACCTTTCGTGGTGATGACGCCGGACTGTAGCACTTCCACGCCGTTTCTTTTCATCTGATCGAGCTTCTTGTCGTAGCCCGGCAGGGTGAAACCGAGATGATGGATGCCGCCGCCGCTTTTCTGGAGCATATCCGAATAAACGCACTCGTCTTCGTACTTTACCTGAATCAGCTCGATCTCCATTCTGCCCTGAAATGCAAGCACGATGTCTAAATCGGGGCTGATGGGCTTACCCCGGTAGATGGCTTCATGCTTTA
>JAPVTA010000119.1:0-3803 GCA_047519465.1 Thermodesulfobacteriota bacterium
AGACAATGACGTTGAGGCCGCTGTCCCGTAAGTTCTGAGCCTGGGCATGTCCCTGGCTCCCGTAGCCGATGATAGCAATCTTTTTTCCCTTCAGGGTGCTGAGACTTGCATCTTTGTCGTAGTAGATTTTCATAATAAACTCCTGTTCTATATTTAGAAAGAAAAGTTTCCTTAACCCCCCTTCATCCCCCCTTAGGCTAAGGGGGGAACAGAGGGAGATTACCCGTTTTCATCGTTCAAGGGTGACACAACCATCATGAAGCATTACTCAGGAAAACTTCGTGTCCGCCGCCTAACTCCCAGGTTCCGTTGTAATCTTACTCCCTCGGATCATAGCGACGCGGCCTGTCCTGACCAACTCTTTAATACCGAGGGGTTTAAGGAGGGCCAGGAGGGCGTTGATCTTTTTCTCGTCCCCCGTCACCTCGATCGTGTAGGTCTTGGCTCCCACGTCGACCACCTTCCCTCTGAAGATATCGACCACCCTGAGAATTTCCTCCCGCGTCTCAGAAGTCGCTGAGACTTTGACCAATACCATCTCCCGTTCGACAAAGTCCTTTTCAAGGAGGTCCACGACCTTGATCACCGAGATCAATTTATTCAGTTGTTTGAGTACCTGTTCGAGGATCTGATCATCCCCGCGGGTGACGATGGTCATGGTCGAGACGGTCGGATCAAGGGTTTCGGCGACACACAGGCTTTCGATGTTAAACCCCCTGCCGCTGAAAAGTCCTGCGATCCGGGTCAGGACACCGAATTCATTTTCAACTAAAAGAGTGATGACGTGACGCATAAAACCTTACGCTCAATGTCAAATGACAAAGTTCAAATGCCAAATCAAATCCAAATTTCAAATTTTACTGATTTGAACTTTGACATTCCTTTGACATTTGGAGTTTGAAATTTGAACTTGTTTTATCTTTCTACACGAGCCTCATCTGATTTAACGGTTCCCCTGCCGGGACCATGGGATAGACATTTTCTTCAGGATCAATCTCAAAATCGATGACGACGGGCTCGGGAGTTGAGAATGCCTTCTTCAACACGGGGACCACCTCCTCCGGTTTGGTCGCTCTCAGCCCCACTGCTCCGTAAGCTTCCGCCAATTTGACAAAGTCCGGGGAGACACCTTCCAGGGAGACGGAGGCGTACCGTTTTCCGTAGAAGAATTCCTGCCACTGTCTCACCATCCCAAGGTAACCGTTGTTCAGGACGGCCACTTTCACCGGTAATCGATACTGGACGACCGTAGCCAGTTCCTGGGAGTTCATCTGGAAGCTCCCATCGCCTGAAATATCGATCACGAGTTTATTCGGAAAAGCCATTTGCGCGCCCATGGCCGCCGGGAATCCGTAACCCATTGTTCCCAATCCTCCCGAAGTAAGCAAGGTCCTGGGTCTGAGAAACGGGAAATACTGGGCCGTCCACATCTGGTTCTGGCCCACCTCCGTCGAGATGATGGCGTCGCCCTTGGTGAGTTCAAAAATCTTTTCGATGACGTATTGAGGCTTGATCATCTCCTTCTGGTCATAATTCATGCTATGGATCGCCCTAAATTTGTCGATTTGATGATGCCATTTGTCCATCCCTGCTTTGAAGCTGGCAACGTCTTCGTCTTGGAGGAGGGAGAGAATTTTCGAGAGGACACGTTTGCAGTCGCCAACAATGGGCAGGTCCACTCTCACATTCTTGCTGATGGAGGTAGGATCGATATCGATGTGGATGATCTTGGCCTGGGGGGCAAAGGCCTCGATCTTACCGGTGACCCGGTCATCGAAACGAGATCCGATGGCGATGAGGAGGTCGGATTCCATGACTGCCATGTTGGCCCAGTAGGTACCGTGCATTCCCAGCATGCCCAGAGAGAGAGGATGATTCCCCGGGATGCTACCCAATCCCATCAGGGTCATGGTCACGGGGATCCCCAACTTTTCAGCGAAGACGGTAAGTTCCTTTGAGGCATTTGAAGAGACGATGCCGCCTCCCACATAGAGGACGGGCTTTTTGGACTTCAACACGAGTTTGACCGCCCTTTGGATTTGACCGAGATGTCCTTCATAAGTAGGCTGGTAACCACGGATAAAGACTTTTTCAGGATATTTAAAATCGGCGGATTCGACCAGAATATCTTTGGGAAGGTCGATAAGAACCGGCCCGGGCCTTCCGCTTCGAGCCACATAGAAACCTTCCTTTAGGGTTCGAGCTAAGTCTTTCACGTCTTTTACAAGGTAGTTGTGCTTGGTACACGGTCTGGTGATACCGATAATATCCGCCTCCTGAAAGGCATCGTTTCCGATGAGGAGGGTAGGGACCTGGCCGGTCATGACGACCACCGGGACAGAGTCCATGAAGGCCGTGGCAATCCCGGTCACCGTATTGGTCGCTCCCGGTCCGGAGGTGACGATGACGACTCCCACCTTTCCCGTGGCCCGGGCATATCCATCTGCTGCATGGACCGCTGCTTGTTCATGCCGGACCAAGACCTGTTTGAATGGCGCATCTTGGAGCTCATCAAAAAGGGGAAGGACGGCGCCGCCGGGGTAATTGAAAAGGATATCGACCCCTTCCTTCTTCAAAGATTCCACGATGGTTTGAGAGCCGGTCTTTTTCACGATAAATCACAATGACAAATGCCAAAGTTCAAAGGAAATCCAAATGATTAAAGGACAAATAGATGGAAAATATGAGCAACTCTCTAATATTTTGACATTTGATATTTATTTGGCATTTGAACTTTGAACCTTGACATTGATTTTCACTCATCGATATTGCATCAGTATTTTTTCCATCTGGTCTTTAAGTGCCAGTTTTTTCTTCTTAATGATCTTTATCTCCACCTCGTTCTGAGGAGTGAGAAAAGGCCTTTTTTCCAGCTCTTCCAATTGTTTTGCGAGCTGGGTATGCGCTTGTTTCACTCTCGAAAATTCCTCATTTTCTCTCATCAGCTTTTCAATCAACGCCTCCTCTTTGGTCGTCATCTTAGCCCCCGATATGGAAAAGCTTATTCCTTTATGGAAGTTTAACAAAAAAAGCTAATATAATCCAGCCATTTTGTCAACCTTTGGTCTCACCAGGAAAGATTGTACCCCTCTCTCGTCGGAGAGCAATAATCCGTGTTTGTCATCCTGAATCTATTTCAGGATCGGGGTCTAAGTCTCTCGGGATCTGTCGGTTATCGAAGATGCGAGATGCTGAAAAAATTTCAGCATGACGGGGATATCCCTGAAGTTTTCAATCTTCAGAAACCCGGATGGCCCCTGATACGAGCCGGCCAGGGAGAGGCGGGGAGTCTAAATGGGGATTTGACCGGAATGTTTCTCCCGCCATCTTATTTCAGCTTCTGAGGGCCTGACATAAATAGGGGAAAAGGCCGAAAGGTTCAAGTGTTCACCTTTTCTGAGGAGTTCCATCCCCAACGTTGCCACCGTTGAGCCATGAGGTACACTGAACGGAGCAGGAGAGAGAATGGCGGAGGTAGGGAGGCAATTCAGAAGAAAGTCGCCATAGGTTTTTACTCCGTCACCGAGGAAGATGGTCTGCTCCTTAATCGTTCTGACAAGGGCTTCAGGGGGAATCGCCTGGTATTCCGATTGCCGCATAAGGGAACCCCCTTCCCCGTAGCGATAGAAAGCGGTATAGACCTCCTTTTTCTTGGCGTCGAGGATCGGACAGATAAGATAAGGGGTAGGAGCGATCTGAGAGGCAAGGACATCAAGCGTAGAGACGCCTGCCACGGGTTTTCCAGTGGCAAAAGCTAAGCCTTTCACAGTGCTGACGCCAATTCTCAACCCTGTGAAGGAGCC
>JAPVTA010000120.1:0-18491 GCA_047519465.1 Thermodesulfobacteriota bacterium
CCTGTATCGAAATAATAGCCCTTGTAATTGACTGTTCTTGCAAGCCCCCCTACGATTTGGTCTTTCTCAAGGACAATAGATCGCACCCCCGCTTTGGAAAGCACATAGGCCGCAGTCAAACCTGCGGGGCCGGCACCGATGATCACGACGGGAGGATGCTCCATCCGCTCCACTCCGAGAATGAGTCGGTGTCAGATCATCCGTTCGGGGTGACTGACAAACCAACCTTAGGGGATTTGTGCCTCAAGAAAAAGAATTGTAATAGCCCGATGGCGAAAGCCAAACCGCAATAAAAAAAGTAGAACCAATGCCAGGGAATTGTCCCTATCATGAACCAGAACCCGCGCTTTCGAAGGAAGAACTGATACACGGGCATGCCGAGGATGATGAGGAAGACGGCGAATACACCGGCGGCTGCAAAAGAACCGGACCACCAATACCCTCCGACTAAGGCCGCCAAGAAACCATAGGTCAACATCACACTGAGGCGGCTTGAGAACCGCAGGTTCAAATCATTGACGAAGCTGCGATCTCTCAAAATTAACTCTGTCCACGGAAGGGCTCGGTCGAAGAAATCGGACTTTAATAGGCTGCGGATATTCCATCGTTTCAAATGTTTGACCTGAAGCTCCTTGGAGAGCCGAATCCGATATCCCGCTTGTTTCATCCGGTAGCCCAGTTCGATATCTTCGATGCAGGGTTTCCGATAAGTTTCGTTGAAACCGCCCAATTCCAGGAAAACCTTACGGCGAACGGCTCCACACCCGCTCCAAAAGGTAGAGGCCTCCTCTCGTGATATTTGATGGACATAATGGTGAAATAGATTCTTATACTGAGAAAGGAAATTGTTTTCGCCCGGTTCATCATCGTAGGACCCAAAGAGAGCGGCCAACGGAGGGTCGTTGGCAAAAGCGGCTTGAACCTGGTGGAGGGCATCAAGATGAATCACCACATCTGCATCGAGGAAAAAAAGGATGTCCCCTCGAGCGGCCTGAGCCCCGATATTCCGAGATCGGGCAGGACCTTGTGGTATGGGATTTCTCAAGACTTTCACTCCGAATTCTTCTGCCACAAGCCAGGAGCCGTCTGTATCCCCGTCCGCCACGACGATTATCTCCGAAGAAGCCGGAGCCGCTTGGATGATGGCCTGAAGACACCTGCGGAAGCCCAAGCCGCCATCCCGGACCGGGATGATGGCTGAAATGGTCAACCGTGAAGGTAATGTCTGGGCAAAGGTTCCTGAGGTCAACATTGTTATAGGAACAGAGTTTCTAATTAGTGAAAAGCTATCGAATCATTACTCAATTATCCAGTTAAAGTCAAGATATTTCGGACTCAAAAATGTGCAGGATTTTGTGCTTTTTTTCTTTTAATATCCCTCCGTTGTCCACAAAGAATGAAATATGTTAAAAAGCTGAATCGCAAACGATCATGGGGTACTTAAGACTTTTTAATAATAAACTTAAAGCGCGATTCCTTAGACGGCCCAACCGTTTTTTGATTCATTGCAAATGGAGAGGACGAATCGTCTCCGCCTTTCTCCCAAACCCGGGGAGGCTCCAGGAGCTTCTTCTTCCTGGCCGCACCATTCATTTAGTGAGGGAGAAGAAATCTTTGGATCGAAAGACCCGTTACACAGCCGTTGCGGTGGATCGGGAGAGCCAACCCATCATGCTTCACACCCATCTTACAAATGAGGTGGCCCGATACCTTCTCCAGAAGAGAAAGATACCGGGACTGGAACGTGCCAGAATCTTGAAACCCGAGGTTCGGGTAGGGAGGAACCGATTCGATTTTCTTTTGGCGGAGAAGAAGAAACTCATTCTTCTGGAAGTGAAGTCTTGCACCCTGGCGGGAAAGAGAGTGGCCATGTTCCCTGACGCCGTGACAGAAAGAGGGGCCCGGCACTTGAGGGAACTGGCGAAGGTTTCAGGAGAAGGGATCAAAGCCGTTCTCGTCTTGATTGTCCATTGGCCATTTGCCAGGGTCTTTATGCCTGATTTTCACACCGACTTAAATTTCGCTCAGACCTTCCTACAAATTCGGGACAAGATTGAAGTGATCCCTCTCTCTGTCCGCTGGGATCAGAATCTTTCACTTTCTCCCCATGTCAAGGTTCTCAGCATACCTTGGGACACCATTGAAAAGGAGGCCAAGGACCGGGGGAGTTATCTTCTGATCTTGAACCTCAAGAGGACTCGGAAGATTGACGTTGGAAAACTGGGGAAGATTCATTTCAGGAAAGGATATTACATCTATGTTGGGTCGGCCATGGCGAATCTTTCCAAGAGGATGGAACGGCACCGACGTCTAAGAAAACAACACCGCTGGCATATCGATGCATTGAGAGCCATCGCCGAATTCCGTTCCATATTGGCCATCCGTTCCTCAGATCGACTCGAATGCGAAGTTGCAGAAGCGATGTCAGAAATTGCCGAGTGGTCCATTCCCAGATTCGGTTCGACAGACTGTTCGTGCGAGACCCATCTTTTCGGCATGTCCAACGATCCAATTCAATCGGAGGATTTCCAAAAACTGGTTCAGCATTTCAGGATGGACCGATACCAAGAGAAATAGATTTTGTTTCTCTTGCAAACGCCGTCTTTTTTTGATAAGAAATTTCTATGCCGGTAAAAGACAAGGAATTGAGGGAGGCGATCAAGATGGGGATCAGGACCCTGATCATCCAGGAGGTCAGACTTTTGCGATTGGAGCACGCCTTCACCCCGCACATTATGATCGATGAGATGTCCCGATCGATTCATGACACCAAGAAAGAGATAGTGAAGTTAACACGGGCAATGGCTCAGAAGGAAAGAACGGTTCTCCTGAAAAGAATGATGCGTCAAGCCGTGGACGAAGAGATTGACCGGGCGATTCAACTTAGAAAGACCAGATGCGTTCGTTGTCTCCACGGCAGGTTTTATGACGAGGCGGGCACCGCTCATGCAGGCTTGCCGGTCAGAACCCGGGCAGAGAAGATCGGATGCGATAAGCTCAGACCGAGCCTTAGGAAAAGTTGCAGGAGGTTTGTGGAGATGTCGAAAGCTGCCTCATTGGATCAATATCTCAACGAGATGACCCTTCTGTATGAGTTTAGAGAGCTGATCGACGAGATTGAGGAGGTTTGGAAAGAATATCTTACGAAATAGAACAAATGTCAAATGACGAAGTTCAAGGTTCAAATCAATTCAAAAGCCCAAATGTTAGAGGACTGGATTCCTGCTTTCGCAGGAATGACATTTTAGATGCAGCCTAAGATTTTCATTTTGGATTTTGACATTCTTTTGACATTTGGGCTTGAAATTTGGATTTAATCCTCTCATTTAGCTTTAGCCCAGGGCTTCTGCGACCAGCTCCGTAATATCCATCACCTTGATCCGGCCCTTCTTCTCTTTTCGAAGTTTTGCCGCGGCCAGTTGCAAGTTGGACTTACAGGCCGGACAGGCCGAAACAATGGTATCCGCTCCTATGGTCGAAGCCTGCTGAACGCGTTTATAGGCTATGCCTAAACTCATTTCCGTGTCGTAAGCCTTCAGGCCCCCGCCGCCGCCGCAGCATTTGGCAAGGTTTCTGTTCTGAGGAAATTCAACCAATTCTACCGACGGGATTGCCTTGATGACATTCCTGGGTGGGTCATAGATATTCATGTGGCGCCCGATATCGCAGGGGTCGTGATAGGCCACCTTCATTTTTGCCCCGTCCTTAAGACTGAGCTTGCCGCTGGTGATGAGCTTTTCCAGATATTCTACCGCATGGTAGACCTGAACGTTAGGAAGCCCGTTGTGTTTTGGGTAAAGATCTTTGAAGGTTCGGTAACATCCGGCGCAGGTGGTCACAATCTCTTTGAGCCCCATTCGTTCGAAACGACCTATGTTATTCTTGATGCAACTCTCAAATTCTTTTTGATCCCCTACTAGATAAGAAAGATATCCACAGCAATACTCGTTGTTCCCCAATGTCGTGTAGTCGATATTCGCACGATCCATGATCTTCAAGGTGCTTGGAATGAGATTGACGTCCTGGTAGGAAGCCACGCACCCGAAAAAAAGAAGGGTGGATGCTTTCTCTTTAAACTTAAACTGTGCAGGATAGATGTCACTTCTTTTTTCTTTCGCCTCGCCAAAGGGATTTCCTTTCTCTTCAATCGACTGGATCAGCGTCCCGTGGATAGGCGGGAGATACCCTGCTTCTACCAGCCGCACGCGTGCAGCCTGGACAATATCGGAAACCTTGATCCCCGCGGGACAGACGGCATTGCAGTTCAAACAGGTGGTACACTTATAAAACCGTTCCGCAAGTTCTTTCGAGGGTTTCAGTCTGCCGGTGAGGAGGTGATAGGCCAAGATCACCCTTCCGCGCGCATTGATCGATTCGAGGGAAGTTTCCGTATAAGTAGGGCATCCGGCTCGACAGAATCCGCACATGATACAGGCCATGATCTCATTATCCAGTGCCTCGCCAAAGGGTTGAATCTCGCCAGGCCTTTCAACCAGGGGGAGAAAAGCAAAATTCTCATAAATGCCTTTGATCGAGTCATCAAACCCCATCTTTCCTGGGTTGAGTATATTGTTGGGATCAAGGGCTTTCTTGATTTCCTTCATGACTTCGAGAGTCTCCCCCAGTTCCTTCTTGATGTAAGGCGATTTGGCCATCCCCGTTCCATGCTCCGCCGTGAGTGTGCCCCTGAGCCGTATCGTGAGGTCAATCAAGTCCTTGGCTACTTCTCGAATGGTATTCCATTGCTCCTTATTCCTGGGGTCGGAGATGATGATGGGATGAATATTCCCGTCGCCGATGTGGCCAAAGGTATTGATCGCCATGTGATGTTTCTCCGAGATTTTGTTGATTTCAGTAATGGCTTCCGGGATCTTAGTGATAGGAATTCCCGGGTCATCCATGATGGATTGCATCCTTGACCCTCTCTTGACTTTCGACAAGGAGGCAACAATCCCTTGACGAGCGGCCCACATCTTGAGACGTTTCGCAGGATCATCCTCCCATTTATTTTCAATACCGTTATTGGCCTCACAAATATTATTGATTTTTGCTATGTTTTCCTGAACCGCTTTCTTATTCCCATCGATTTCAATGAAGAGGAGGCATCCTACCTGATCAGGGATGTCGAGTCCCATCGCTTTGTTCACCACATCGATCGTCACTTTGTCCAAGATCTCACAGGAAGAGAGAGCAATGCCCGAGGTCAAGATCTCCCGAACCGCTTTTCCAGCATCCAGGGTAGAGCGAAATCGCGCTTCTGCAAAAGCAACATATTCGGGAACAGGGAGGATTCTTAGAATGATCTTTGTGATAACCCCGAGCGTCCCTTCAGCCTGGGTGAAGAGCTGTGTCAGGTCATACCCGGAAGAGGTTTTGCCCAAGACCGACCCCGTGTTAATCACTCGGCCATCGGCCAGCACGACTTCCAGACCCAAGACATAATTCTTCGTCGTCCCATACTTCAAAGCCCGATTTCCGCTGGCATTGGTTGAAACCATTCCTCCCAGTGACGCAAGATTGGCGCTCCCGGGATCAGGGGGGAAAAAATGCGTGGGGGCAATGGCTGCGTTGAGCTGGTTGCATATGACGCCGGGTTCGACCAATGCATATCCGTTCTCTTTATCTATCTCTAAAATGCGATTCATCCTGCTCAGGTCAAGCAGAATACCTCCTTTCGCAGCCAAAGCGCTGCCGACGGCGCTTGTCCCCGATCCTCTGGGGGTCACAGGGATCTTTTTCTGATTGGCCAAGGACATGATTTTTGAAACTTCTTCCGTTGATTTTGCGAAGACAATTGCGTCCGGGACAGCCTCGTGTACCGATAGATCCCTGGAGTAGCAGAGACGTTCGATTTCATCAGCCCGCACACTCTGTTCGCCGACGATCTTGATCAATTCTTTGATATAGTCCATGAACGGCCCTCCGTTATGTTTGGTTAGGTTCAACAACACTATTATAAAACAAACATCCAGAATCTACACACGAATGTGTCCTTTTTAGTTGTCGGGATAAGAAGGAATTTCTTAATAGGAAGGATGAGTGTGAATTCCGAGCTCAATAAGCAAGTCCAACACTTTAGGTCTTGAGGCTTGAGGACTTTTTCTACAGCTTCGATAACAGAGCTCACCGAAAGTATGATTTATCGGCTGTCCAATCGCGACTCGTTAGCCAGTTAGGTCATCGGGGAATATCCAATTGTATTTTGATGACCTCTTCAACCTTGCGCATATCTTCTTCTGAGAGATAGCCAGCACGTCTAAAAAGTCGTAACTTGCTTACGGTTGCCAGTTGGTCGGCCATGGCCTTACTTTCCTTACCCTCAAAAATCACCAATGCCTCGCTGGGATATAGCCGATCTGTCTTGCTGGTTAGAGGAACAACTTGAACTCGGTTGAGGAACTTATTTGAAGCATCATTTCTGATGATGACAACAGGGCGCTTCTTTTTGATTTCTCCGCCAGTGGAAGTATCAAAATTTACCCACCAGACTTCACGTCGTTTCATGGGTAAGGTCCTTAAAGGTGGCCTCGGCCCACTCTATGGCTTCTTCCTCTCGCTTCTTGTCCTTTGCCATTTGAGCGTAAGCCGATTCCAGATTGGGACGTACTACATGAGGGCGCACCAGTTCTTCAACAAATTTACCGATTTTGCGGGGGCCTATGGTCTTGTGGAGACCCTCATAAACCTTCTCATCCACAGTTATTGTTAATTTTTTTTGCATCGAAATCCTCCATCCTATATACGTACACTATACGTGTTCTCTTTAGATATGTCAATGTGTAAAGAATCGGGGCCATTTTGAGGGTGATAAGCAAGGCGGAGACTTCTCAACGTAGGCCGAAGCCTGCGGCTACAGGGGGGAGGGAGGGCAGGGTGGGTCTAATAGTCTTTGGGTAGCTTTTCTAATTGGGCGTAGCTGAAAACAGGCCCATCCTTGCAAACATAGAAATGGCCGATGTTGCACCGGCCACATTTGCCGATGCCGCATTTCATCCTCTTCTCCAACGAGGTATAGATGCGTTCGTTGGGAAACCGGAGGGCCATCAATTTAGGGAAGGTAAATTTGATCATGATCGGAGGACCGCAGATGACGGCGTAAGTGTTCTCGGCCGCCGGAGCGACTTCTTCCAACACGTTTGGGACGAGTCCCACTTTTCCCTTCCAGTCCTCATCTCCCCGGTCCACCGTGACCACTAATTTGATATCGCTTCTTTTTTGCCATTCTGCCAGTTCTTCCTTGTAGAGAAGCAGGCCCGGCGATCGGGCTCCGTAGATCACAGTGATCTCTTTCACTTTATTCCGGTTCTCAGGGTGAAGAAAATAAGTGACCAGGGATCGAAGCGTCGTAAAAGCAAACCCTCCGCCGATCACCAGCACATTCTTTCCTTCAAATAGATCAATTGGATATCCGTTGCCCAGCGGGCCTCGAATACCAACCTCTGCACCCTCTTCGATGTGGTGAAGGGCTGTAGTGACCACACCCGCTTTATTAATTGTGAACTTTAGAGAGCCGTTCTCCGTGGGCGACGAAGCAATCCCGAAAGGTGCCTCTCCCTTCCCCAAGACAGACAGCTCGCAGAACTGGCCAGGAATGAAGTGGAAAGCCCGAGCATCCTCGCCATTCAGGAAACGGAGTTCAAGGGTTCTGAGCATCCGGTCGCTTGTCTCGACAAGAGCCTTCTTGACAACTGTGGGAATAGGGAGATAGGGGTTTTTCATAAGTGACCCAATTTCAAATGTCAAAACTCAAAGTTCAAATGAAGTAAAGCTCTCCACCGTAAAGGGCGGAGCTTGCGGGGTACGGACCGGTCAAGAAATCTTGTTTGACATTTTTTTGGCTTTGAACTTTGACAGTTGACATTGGTTTAATCCTTTTGTATTTCTTTTATGGTCTCCCGGATGTCGAAGTGAGCGGGGCAGTAGAGGATACACCGCCCGCAGCCCACGCAGGCAATCCGGTCAAAGTTCTTTGGAAAATAGTTAAACTTGTGCATCAGTCGCTGCCGGGTCCGTTCACGGTTCGTCGGCCTGGGATTATGGCCTGATGTCTCCTGCGAATAAAGAGAGGAAAGGCAGGAGTCCCAATTCCTGACTCGTCGGCCTTTGTTCGTTACCGCCTCATCTACGATATCGAAGCAGTGGCACGTTGGACAGAGGTAAGTGCACACTCTGCAGCCGAGACACTTTTCCTGAACCCGGTCCCAATACGGACTCTCCGCCATCTGATCCAATCGCTTTTCGATCCCATCTACGGGAATCGAAGCCTTTACCTTCTCCGCCGCCTTTTCCTCAATCCCCTTTGCGAGGCTAATCTCTTTCTCGTTGGCCTCTTCAAAAAATCTATTTTTTCGGAAAGCCATCCCTTTTTCAGTGAGCAATTCCACCAAATAGGATCCGCCCAGATCGATCAAAAAGAGATCCGACCCTTCACGGTGGAAGGGCCCCCCGTTCAAAGAAGAACAAAAGCAGGTCGAAAGAGGATGATCGCAGCCCATGCCTATAATCGTCGTCGCTTTTCTTTTGTTTACGTAATAAGTATCCGTGTACTCTTTTCCCGCAAAGACGTGATCGATGAGTGAGAACGCCTGAATATCGCATGGCCTTGCACCCATAAGAATCCGGTTCCTCTTTATCTCCTCCGTGGAAGTGATCCGGCTCTCCTTCCCGGCCTTTTCATACCGGAACATGGTTTCAGATTGAGGGAAAAAGACCTCCTTGGCAGGCTTTTGAGCGTTGCTGATGGAAAAGTTCACTTCCTCGGGTTGATCGATCTTCTTATAGACAGAAACTCCGTCAGCCAGCTGAACCGGGGCGAAGAGATCGTATTCGTCCATCAAGCTTTGCAAAAAGGGTATGAAATTTTTCTTATCCAGCTTCAGCTTCATTTGATAAATTCCTGAGGATCCTCGATCTCATAAGTCGAAAGAGGAGGTGGAGCATCTGGATCGACTCCCGTCTCGAACCCGAACAGCTCTTTCACATCCTGATTCAGTTTCTGTGTGAGATAAGTGAGCCTAATTTCCATCGGACAGGCTCGTTCACACGCACCACAGCCTGAACATCTTCCAGATTGATGATAGGCCCGCACGATGTGAAAGAACTCGACGTCAGAGGGAGATAGCCCTTTGTCAATCCACTTGGGGTTGGAACTGTCGACAAAGCATTCCGCGCAGTAGCACATGGGACAGGCTTCACGACAGGCGTAGCACCGGATACATCGCCCTGCCTCCTTCTCAAAATATCTCCATCGTTCTTCAGGAGACTTTTTTTCAAACTCCTCGATCTCAGGATGTATTTCGACAAGCGAGGATTCTTCTACAGGATCTCCCACCAGCACATCTGCCTTGGCGGGGGTCCGATGGGTACATACTTGACAAGAAGGGTAGAGAAAGTCGTCTCGCTTCAAAACCTTCTTAAAGTCCTCACCCTCAACGATGATTTCGTTCCCTTGCTCGCTCACACGCAGGATTTCTGCCTTAAGCGCCTTCTTCACCTTTCTCCGATCCACCATCCTCTGACAGGGTACCCCGATCAAGAATACCTGGTCGGGCTTGAACCTCTTTTCATGACTCAGGGCGATGATGGAACGAGCGTCACACCCTTTCACGACGAGACCAACCTTAAACTGACCGAGCTTATGAAGGTAACTCGCCAGGTTGTTCTCGCAGAAGGAGTTCCAGATCAGGCGGTCCGCTTCTTCTGGGGTTCTGGCAAAAATCGGAGTCGCACGAAGGGGAAGGGTGCCTTCACCGAAACCGATGATGAGGCCCACCTTCTTGCTTTCCAAAAGTTCTTTGGCCTTCTCCCTGATCTTATCTTGGATCATCTTTCTTCCCAAAGTTCGGAGTTCGGAGAGTATTCTTGTTTTACTCCGAACCCTGAACTCCGAACTCAGAACTCAGACTCTTGTTTCACAAACTGCTTCGCGGGTCCTAATTTCTTGATATCCTGTGTCACCTCTTCAACCACCTGAGAGAACTTCGTTCCTTCCGCCGCGGAGACCCAGGAGAACTGCACGCGGCCTTCTTCAATGCCGAGGTATTGAAGGAACGATCTCATGGTCGCTGACTTTCTCCTTCCCACGTAGTTTCCAGTGATATAGTGGCAATCCCCCGGATGGCAGCCGGAAACCAGCACACCATCGATCCCGCTCTGGAGCGCTTTGAGAATAAAGAGTGGGTTGATCCGTCCGGAGCAGGGGACACGGATGACTCGGATGTTGGGCGGATACTGGATCCTCGACGTTCCGGCGAGGTCGGCACCCGCATAAGAACACCAGTTACATAAAAAGGCTAAAATTCTGGGTTCCCAGTGATTTTCCATCTTCGCACTTGACTGGTTATCGTCCATCGGAAAAATCTGTTTCTCTTATTTGTCATTCCGGGCTTGACCCGAAATCCAGTATTTGTGGACTGGATTCCTGCTTTCGCGAGAATGACGACCCGAAGAATATTTACAATCCCCTCACCATCTCCCTCTCCCCATAGGGGGAGGGATTACCCGTTGATTGCCAGTTCTTTGATTTGCGCGACGACTTCTGAGTTCGTAAACCCTTTCAAATCGATGGAGCCTGAACGACAAGAGGCGGTGCAGGCCCCGCAGCCCTTGCACAGGACTCGATTGATTTCGGCCACCTGTTTTTCCCCCACGACAGTCCATTTCTTTAGGATCATGATGGCCTTGTAAGGGCAGATACTTTCACAGAGGCCGCAGCCGATGCAAGTCCTTTCGTCCACCTCCGAGATGGTCCCGATGGTCTCGAGTTCTTTCTTCGAAAGGTAAGTTAAAGCACGGGAGACGGCCGCATTGGCCTGGCTTAGGCTCTCCTCAATCGATTTGGGGTTGTGTGCAAGCCCGGCTAGAAAGATTCCCTCTGTTGCAAAATCGACAGGCCTCAGTTTCATATGGGCTTCCAGGAAATAGCCGTCCTGATTCAACGGAACCTTCAGCATCTTTGAAAGCCGTTGGTTATCGGGAGAGGGTATGATCCCCGCGCTGAGAACGAGAAGGTCGGTTTGGATATTTAGGGCATCCTGCAAAATAGGCTCGTGAACGACCACCTTGAGGTCTTTTCCCTCTTTTTCCAAACGGGGCTCTCGCTCCGGGTCAAACCTTATGAAAATTACTCCGGCCTCCCGGGCCTTTCGATAATAGTCTTCTTTAAACC
Organism: Thermodesulfobacteriota bacterium; assembly: GCA_047519465.1. Taxonomy (GTDB): domain Bacteria; phylum Desulfobacterota; class BSN033; order BSN033; family UBA1163; genus UBA1163. The sequence goes on from JAPVTA010000120.1 coordinate 11,168, forward strand.
CGTAGGTTCGAATGTCCCGGTAGAGAATGTAGACATTGGTTTCAGGACTCATCGATTTCAGTTTTAAGGCATTCTTAACCGCTTCTGAGCAGCAGATACGGCTGCAATAAGGCCTCTCGTCATTCCTCGACCCGACACATTGGATCATCACTATATTCTTCAGTGCCTTCAGAGAGGTGGGGTGAAGGGAGATTCTCTCTTCCAACTCCTTCTGCGTGATGACATGCGAATCCTGACCATAGAGGAATTCTTTCGGCCGATATTCCTCGGCCCCTGTCGCGACCACGATGACGCCGTGGTCGATTTCCTGAAGATCCTTTCCGTTACGGAGTTTTGTCTTAAAATTTCCCACAAAGCCATCGACACTTTCTATCTCGGTCTGGGTCATGAGATGGATGCGCCGATCTTTCTCTACCTTTTCGATCAATTGCTTTAAATGAGATTGAACGTCATCTCCTTCTAAGGTGAAATGAATCCCTCTCGCCTTGCCCCCAAGCTGAGGTTCTCTCTCGACCAGGTAGACCTCATAACCGGCCTGCGCTATCTTTTTGGCGGCGGTCATTCCGGTGAGACCTCCACCGATGACCAGAGCCTTCTGGACTACGCCGATCATTTGGGTCTGAAGGGGCTCGAGCAGGGCAGCCTTGGCCACGGCCATCCTCACGAGGTCCTTTGACTTCTCCGTCGCCTCCTTGGGTTGTTGCATGTGAACCCAGGAACACTGATCCCGGATATTGGTCATTTCGAAGAGATAACGGTTGAGACCTGCCTCACGAATCGTGTCCTGAAACAATGGCTCATGAGTTCGGGGAGTACAGGAAGCCACGACGACCCGGTTCAACCTGTTTTCCTCAATCACTTTCTTGATATGATCTTGCGTATCCTGAGAACAGGTATAGAGGTTTGCCTCTGCATAGACCACATCGGGCAGTGTCCGCGCGTATTCTACCACCGCGGGAACGTCCACGATGCCGCCGATATTAATGCCACAATGGCAGATGAAGGCACCGATGCGGGGTCCTTCATAGTTCACATTCTTCTCGGGGACATATTTCTTTTCAGCGACCAGTGTTCCTCTCGCTTCGGCAAGAAGGGAGGAAGCCTCTGCCGCTGCCGCACTTGCCTGGGCCACGGTCTCCGGAATGTCTTTCGGTTCTTGAAAAGCGCCGCAGACATAGATCCCTTTTCTGGAAGTGGACGTCGGCTCGAACGTCGTCGTTTTGCAGAAGCCGTGGGACTCAAGTTCAACACCGATCCGCTTTGCCATCTCAACCGTCTCTTGAGAAGGGACCATGCCTACCGAAAGGACGACCAATTCAAATTCCTCCTCCACCAATTTTCCTTCGTCGTTCATGTAGGTGAGAAGCAGATTTTTGGTTTTCAAGGATTCCCTTATCTTGGAAACCATGCATCGGACGAAGCGGATTCCATACTTGGCTTTTGCATTCTCGTAGTAGGCGTCGAACCCCTTGCCGTAGGCCCGAACATCCATAAAGAAAATAGTGGGTTTGACGAAATGAACATGCTCTTTGGCGATGATCGCCTCTTTCGTGGCGTACATGCAGCAAACAGAGGAACAATACCCGTTCCCGCAGTTGGAATCGCGGGAGCCGACGCATTGAATAAAAGCAACCTTCTCTGGAATGGTTCCATCGGAGGGACGCAAAAGATGCCCGCGGTGCGGCCCGGTTGCGCTCAACAGTCTTTCAAATTCAATGCTCGTCACCACGTTGGGATACGCGCCGTAGCCAAACTCCGGCCGAAGACGGGCGTCAAACATCTCGTAGCCTGTGGCCAGGATGACGGAGCCCACCTCGATCTTTTCGGCTTGTTGCTTGTCGCTATAGTCCACCGCTTTTGCTAAACAGACCCTCTCACACAGCCCGCAACCGATGCATTGCTCCCGGTCGATCAGATAGACCTTGGGAATGGCTTGAGGGTATTGGATATAGATCGCCGCTCGCTGGCTCAGCTTTTCGTTATAGGTGTCGATGGCCGTCACCGGGCAGTGTTTGGCGCACTCGCCGCAGCCCGTGCACCGGTCGCTCCGAATATATCTCGGTTTTCGATTGAGGGTGACAGTGAAACGGCCAGGTTCGCCTTCGACATTCTCTACCTCTGCATGGGTAATGACCCGGATATTCAGGTGCCGCCCGCATTCCACCAGCTTCGGGGACATGATGCACATGGAGCAGTCGTTGGTGGGGAAGGTCTTGTCAAGCTGGGCCATCACTCCTCCAATCGCTGGAGAGCTGTCAACCAGATAGACAAAGTAGCCCGATTCGACCAGGTCCAGTGCGGCTTGCATTCCGCCAATTCCGCCCCCGACCACCATGACCGCGCCTGTGGGATGATTCTTTTTTGTCTCGTCCATTCTTTCCTGTATTCTGTTCCCGTTCATTCCGCCCCAAGAATGAGGATACGAAGCGAGAATCTACTTTCGGATGTATCTTGGCACTTTCCCTTCTTCCGAAGGGTCAAAGCCTATCTTACCTTCTCCTACCAACAAGGACAGGTAGGAGAGGGTCTCCTTTAATTCCAGATTCAAAGTTTGACTGATCTCTTTGGCGGAAAGGTGCTGGGATTCCACCACTCCGATGATTCGGTTCTTGATGAGTTCGTTGCGAACCGTTTCTTCAATCAGTCTATCCAATTTCTCCCGAGAAAGACGCTCTCCGTAGACGTTCTCTTTTTCGACGAGCTCGTGCCCTTTTCCAACCACCCACCGGATCTTCTCTCCTTCCAGCGAGGCTTCGATCGCCCGAAGTCTTCGTTCCATTTCCTGGTCGAGGGGGAAGGGGCCAAGACCACGAATCTTCTCAACGAAATCCCGAATCACTCTCGAAAAACGCTCTCCCTCACCCGCAGAGACCCAGTCCAAGAGCAACCTTTCTGACTCAATCTTTACCATGGTCAACAACTTATGCGTCAGGTCCATCTTCTGCTCAGCCTGGACATTGCCCGTCAGATAATGGCAGTCTCCCGGATGGCAGCCGAGGACCGTCACTCCGTCATACCCGGCGAGGAAAGCCTTCGGGATAAAGGCCGGGTCCACTCTGCCGGAGCACATCACCCGGATCACCCGTGTGTTGGGAGGATACTGGAACCTCGAAACCCCTGCCAGGTCGGCACCTGCATAGGCACACCAGTTGCATAAAAAAGATAAGATTTTCGGTTCAAAAGCCATCTAATTACCCCTAAATCCGAAAGCCGAATATCGAAATCCGAAACAAAGCCAGATCTAAAATCTCAAAACTCTAAAATACTTGTCTGAAACATTTGCATTTTGAACATTCCCGTTTGTTTCGAATTTCGTATTTCGTGCTTCGAATTTCGTCCTACGTTAGGCTGCTTCCTTTTCTTTTTCCTTAACAAGATGAAGCGCCTCTATCTGCGCTGTCAATTGCTCATCAGAGAAATGATGGACAGTCACTGCCTTCTGAGGGCAACTCGAGGCGCAGACACCGCATCCTTTGCATGAAGCGGCAATCGTTTCCGCCTTGCTCCCCTTCGCGGTCTCAACCACACGAATGGCGCTGAAGGGGCAGAGCTCTTCGCACAAGCCGCACCCCACGCAAACCGTCTGGTCGACTTCCGAAATGGTGGGTAGGACGCTGACATATCCCTTGGCAACGGAAGCCGCAGCACGGGAAACGGCCGCATCGGCCTGGGAAAGCGACTCGCTGATGTTTTTTGGAAAATGGGCCAGGCCGGCCAAGAAGACGCCGTCCGTTGCAAAATCAACAGGCCGGAGCTTCATATGAGCCTCAAGGAAAAATCCGTCCGCCGTCAGAGGTACTTTAAGCATCTTTGCTAGGGACTCATTCTCATAGGGAATGATCGCACTCGCCAGAGCCACGAGGTCGGGTTGAAGGCTGACCTCCTCACCCACGATTCGATCCTTGACTTTGAGGAGGAGCCGGCCTCCTTCCACCTTCAGGTCAGGCTTTGAATCCAGCTCATACTGAATGAATTCGACCCCCCGCTTTCTCGCCTCAGTGTAGTACTTTTCCGCTAATCCATAGGTCCGGATGTCCCGGTAAAGCATGGTCACCTTGGCGTTGGGATTCTTTTCTTTAATCTTCAGAGCGTTCTTCATCGCAACAGAACAGCAGATCCGGCTGCAATTCGGTCTTTCCGTGGTCCGGGATCCCACGCATTGGATCATAACGATATGCTGATACCGATCCAGCTCCTCCGCATGACGGGCGATCTTCTCCTCCAACTCGGTCTGTGTGATCACCCGCGAATCCTGGCCATAAAGATATTCGGCAGGCGTTTTCTCCTTTGCTCCAACGGCAACGATGACGACGCCGTGTTCGAACTCTTTCTCGCCACCATTGGTTGAAATGACGGATTTGAAATTACCGATATACCCGCTCAGGGTTTTTAAGGTCGCCTTAGTAAACACCTGGATCCGGGGATGGTTCATCACATCGCTAATCTTTTTTCGAAGAAGTTCCTGTGGATCGTTTCCTTCAAGTGTATGATAGATGTGACGGAGGTTTCCCCCGAGTTCGGCCTCTCTTTCCACAAGAGCACAATCAAACCCTTGGTCGGCCAATTTCAAAGCAGCCTCCATCCCTGAAAGGCCTCCGCCAATGACCAGGCCCTTCTTGATTACTTGCACCTGCGGCTCTTCGAGAGGCTGCAAGAGGCGGGATTTCGCCACGGTCATCCGAAGAAGTTCCTTCGCCTTTTCCGTAGCCTCCTTGGGTTGGTGCATGTGAACCCAGGAGCATTGATCCCTGATATTGGCCATCTCGAAAACATATTTGTTGAGCCCCACCTCCCGAATCGTTTCCTGGAACATGGGCTCGTGGGTCCTCGGTGTGCAGGAGGCCACAACGATGCGGTTCAGGTGATTTTCTTCGATCGCTTTCTTGATCTTCTCCTGTGCGTCCTGAGAACACGTGTAGATATTCTCATCGGCATAGACCACGCCGTCGAGGGTCTTCGCATATTCTTTGACCTCGGGGACATTGACCGTCGCCCCGATGTTGATCCCGCAATGGCAGACGAATACGCCGATGCGCGGTTTCTCATTCCTCAAATCCAATTCAGGAGGGTAGTCTTTCTTCTTTGTCATGCTCCCGCTGACATCGGCGAGAAGGGCGGATGCCCTCGCCACCGCGCCGCTGGCCTGGACGACCGTCTCCGGAATGTCCTTGGGCCCCTGGAAGGCCCCGCAGACGTAGATGCCGGGCCGGGTGGTTTCAAGAGGCGCGAACTCGTCGGTCTTACAGAAGCCGTAGGGGTCCAGTTGCAACTCAAGCCTTTGCGCCAATTCTTTGGCCTCTTTCGAAGGCGTCAACCCAACGGAGAGCACGACCAGATTGAACTCTTCCTCTTGTATCTTTCCTTCCGAATCCACGTAGCTGATCATCAAATCCTTGGTCTTGGGTCTCTCTGCCACCCGGGAGACCATCGACCGGATAAATCGAATACCGTGCTCGCTTTTTGCCCTTTCGTAGTAGGCGTCAAAATCTTTTCCGTGGGCACGGATATCCATGTAGAAGATCGTCGGCTCGACCTGGTGGGCGTGCTCTTTTGCGATGACCGCCTCCTTGATCGCATACATACAGCAGACCGAGCTGCAGTATTCATTTCCGCACGAGGCATTACCGCTATTACGTGTCATGTCCCGGGAGCCTGCACATTGAATCCATGCCACCTTCTTGGGCGGCTGTTTATCCGACGGTCTTAAAAGGGTTCCTTGAAAAGGACCCGAGGCATTGAGAATTCGCTCGAACTGGATGCTGGAGATCACGTTCGGAAAACGCCCGTATCCATAAGCAGCCAACTTGCCTGCGTCAAATTCATCAAATCCCGGACTTAAAATAATCGAGCCGACTGGAATGATTCGTTCTTTGTCCTTATCCTCGAAATTGATTGCCTTCGCCGTACAGAGCTTCTCGCACACCCTGCATTTCCCCTTTGTAAGGTAGAGGCAATGTTCAGGGTCGATTGCATACTTGAGCGGGACGGCTTGTGCATACTTGATATAGATCGCCTTACGTTTGGAAAGGCCTTCTTCATATCCGCTGTCAACTTTTGTCGGACATTTCTCGGCGCAGAGGCCGCAGGCGATACACTTGGTGGGGTCAACATACCGTGGATGCTGAATGACCCGGACCTGAAAATTGCCCTGGGTTCCCGAGACGTCGACCACTTCGGAAAGGGTCAAGAGCTCAATGTTGAGGTGACGGCCGCATTCGACCAACTTAGGAGAGAGGATACACATGGAGCAGTCATTTGTAGGAAATGTCTTGTCCAGTTGGGCCATCACGCCGCCGATGGCGGGCGAGGACTCGACGAGATAGACGTAGTACCCCGATTCGGCCAGGTCGAGGGAAGCCTGGATTCCAGCAACGCCTCCTCCTACCACCATCACTGCTCCTATTTTTTTGCCAACATTGTCCGCCATTTGGTTTCTCGTGATTCCAGGTTCGTCAAGAAGTCAATTGGATCTTTTTAAATCCCAAACACCAAGCACCAAATCCCAAATAAGCACCAATGGTCAAAATCCAGATGACCCAAATAATGAGTCGCTATATCAGCCCTTTGCTGCCGAGGACCTTCACAGGGTCGACGAGATGCCGGCCCAACCATTTCTTGACGTCTTTGTGACCCAAGGCTAATCCCGTCAGCTCCGTAAAATAGAGGATGGGAAGATCGTATTTCTCCCCCGCCTCTTTTTCAAATTCTTCCTGGCGCATATCCAGGTTGGCTTGGCACATCGAACACCCCGTCACCAAGCAGTCGGCCTCTGCTTCCTTCGCCATCGACAACAGACGCCGGCCCAGTTTCCTGACGATATCCGTCCGCGTCATCACCAGGCTGGCTCCACAGCAATCGGCCTTGTAGGACCATTGAATGGGCTCGGCGCCCAGGCATTCCATCAAACGATCCATATGCTGAGGATTCTCGTATTCACGGATTCGGGTCAGTTTGGGCGGCCGAACCGTAAGACAACCATAATAACAGACGACCTTAAGGCCGGTGAGGGGTTTCGTCCGCTTTTTCTTTACCTCGTTCAAGATGGGTTCGTCGCAGAAGAAGTCCAAGGAATAACGGATGGGAACGTTCCCGTGATATGGAAACCGGAGCTTCTTCGAATGCTCCTTCAACTCACTTTCCACCGTCTTGAATCGACTGTAACAAGCCACACACGGGACCAGTAGCTCCCGGTCGCTCTTCTCCGCGATGGCAAGGTTTCGAGCGGCCAGATCGATAGCGAGCGCTTCGTCCGTACAGTGGGCAGAACTGGCGCCGCAGCAGGTCCAATCCTCGAGCTCACGTGGCTGGATTTCGAGGAGGTTCA
>JAPVTA010000121.1:0-115774 GCA_047519465.1 Thermodesulfobacteriota bacterium
TAAAATCGCCTATGACCAAGGGATAAGTGGTCCCATTGGTATACCCTTGATTTGGGCCAATGCCGGGAAGGTCGCTTATCTGTGTCCAGGTCCCATCGCCATTCGATAGGTAGAAGGCAGCACCGCCTGAGTAAACGCGGCCCACATCGGTCTTCCCATCGCCATTAAAATCGCCTATAACCATGGGAAACATTTTCGCATTGGTGAACCCTTGATTCGGGCCAATACCGTTAAGGTCGCTTATCCGTGTCCAGGTTCCATCGCCATTCGATAGATAGAAGGCAGCACCTCCGGAGTAAATGCGGCCTACATCTGTCTTCCCATCACCATTAAAATCGCCTACGATCATGGGATAATTATTCCCATCGGGGAACCCTTGATTGGTACCAAAGTCTGGGAGTGCACTGATCTGTGTCCAGCCTCCGTTGGTGTTATACCGATAGAAGGCAATTCCGCCGCCGGAAACACGGCCAACCTCAGTTTTCCCGTCGCCATTAAAGTCGCCTATGACCATGGGATAAGTATTCTCATTGGCGAACCCTTGGCTTGTGCCAATACCGGGAAGGTCACTCACCTGTGTCCAGGTTCCATTGCCATTTGATAGGTAGAAGACAGCACCGCCCACGTTAACACGTCCCACATCGGTTTTCCCATCGCCATTAAAATCGCCCATGATCATGGGATAAGTATTCGCATTGGTGAACCCCTTGTTCGGGCCGATACCGGGGACCTCATTTATCTGCGTCCAGCCTTGTCCACCCGTTTGATACTGAAACGTTGTTGCCGGTAACGAAGTTACGCCGTCCTTACCATACAGGGTGACCGAACTTAAGAGGGATCGATAGGTAGTCCCGCTATAGATATAATTCAGCAGATACTTTCTCTAAAGCAGCCCGTTTCCATACGTCTCTATGGTTTTTAACCTATAAGCCGTCTTCACAAGGGTGTTGGATGGGTACATTGAAGGGACATCTGTTCTACCCTCAAGGTAGAACTTTACATAATTTGTGGGGTTTAGGCTTCCATTGCCCGTGTAGTCAATCCGATCCAGGTATATTTCACCCTGGTCTTTCGTATAGGTTATGGTCATGTAGTTGCCATTAGTGTCCTGAACCTTATCCAAACACCATTTGAAAACCCCATAGGCATTGTCCTGCCTCGATGCTGAGGTGGACCCGTAGTAGTATTTTGTCCCATCTTTCGCAGTAACCTCCCAACCGTATGTTGCGGCATTAAAGTAATACTTGAGAAGTGCACCTTCGATCCTGCTCCCATAGTAGTTTGTTCCCCAATCGCTCCTCGGCAAGAGTTCAGAATAAGATCCGTTAATTGATGCAACATAGTCGTTGGCGCTGTAGTTCACTCCTTTCTTAGTGGATCTCTGGATGAATCCCAAATCGAGAGTCCAACCAACCCCTATCCATCCACTACCCTGGTAGCTGTTGTAAGTCAGCGAAAGATTAGGAGCCACACCCGCTCTCCCCGGAGGGACTTCAATCGGTATCCCATAGGTAGCCGCCCCAGTGAATGATAAGTCCTGTGGCAGAGGTGTTGAGCCCACTGAAACAGTGCTCGCTTCCTCTTGAGCCTCGGCCTCGGAGACACCAAAGTGGAGCTCGTAGCTAAGAAGGAGTTCATAATTGGGCATGCAGTAGAGGGTGAAGGTAAAGATCAAAAACCATATGAAATTATGAAACCGGGTCGTGAATGAGCAAAGCATAAAACCCCTCCTCTTGCGTGGAAAAAAACGTGACCGTGTCCGCGGTCCCTGTCGGTAAAAAATCAGAACCAACGTGATTCGTATCAACCCCACCCCCTGAACCATGTGAGGTTCAGGGCATTGTCCTGCACCCTACGTGGTGCAGGGCCTCACCCTCCCCCATCAGAGACTGTGTCGTAATTGTAGCGGCTTGATTTATCAAGCCCAGCAATAGGGCTCAATGAATTGAGCCCCTACAACATATCGTATGTGTCTATCGGTGAACCATATTACGGCACAGTCTTAATCGGGGAGAGGCAAAGGGTGTTTGTAAATAAAAAAGCCTGGCTATCCGGTCTGGAACGCCAGGCTTAGTATCTCTCTTGCCACCACTGCCCCCCTCAAAACAAAGTGGCCTACCTTGCGGTAGGGAAGACAAGAATCATTAAGAAATAGTTATGTCGTTTTCTCGTTTACGAAAGAAACATTGGTTTTTATTTAATACACACTTCAAAAATTTTGTCAAGTATTTTTTTAAGTGAAAATTTCAGATCCCCCCTGCGAAATGTTGTAAGCACAAGCAATTTTCCTGCCAAATGGTGTCAATTCGTGTAACCGGTTAATAGTTCTTAATTTTTCGTCAGGGTTGGCTTTTAAGTACAGGCTTGAGACGGAAACAATTTCCCTAAAATAGGAAAATGCCTTCCCAAATATGTGAAAAATTCCTCCCGCTTCTTGACAGGGTTCATAAAATGATTGAAAAATGAATCTAACGTGATCCCCCTCACCCCGACCCTCTCCCACCAGGGAATGTGTCGTAATTGTAGGGGCTTGATTTATGAATCTCACCGCCCAAGGGCGGGGCTTCCCGGGCACGCCAGTGGCGAACAGAATGTGAGCAAAGGAACTTTCCTTCATACTGTGCCCCTTGACCCCGCCTAAAAAGCGGGGTCTGCGGGGCACTCGCCGGTCAAGCCCGCCAACAGGGCTCAATGAATTGAGCCCCTACAACATATTGTGTCTGTCTATTCGATAAATCATAATACGACCCAGTCTTTGGGAGGAGAGGGGGGATAATTGGGTTAACCCAAATGAAAGATCTTGCTCGTCTCTTCCGCTGGCAAAATGGTTTACGTGGAGGCCACCTTTCAAGTGGCCGACAAAAGGACTGGTGGAGTGATCGTTTTACAAAAGGGAGATGATCTCGACGAACTCTGGAACGGTCTCATCCAATCAAAGGAAATCGGACGCGAATTGCTTGACCTGAAAGTCCCACTCTTGGGTCACAAGATCGACCCGGGTCTGTTCTTCTTCGGAACATAAGGTCACCGTCACAAACCCTCCGCCCCCTTCAAAGGTGAGACACTGAGGAGTCTCCTCAGCCAATTTCAATCCCAGACCTCCCTCTCCAAAAAAGCGCTTCGCGCGTTTGATGATATCTTCTTGAGGCAGCTTCGTCTTGCGTTCCAAGTTCAACATGTGCTTATCTCCATTACACTCCGGGTCCAACGACCCAGCCTTTTCTTATTGAGTTCAAAGAATGAATGTAAGCGTCCAGCACAAAGTGAGAAAAGTCCAATTATTCAACCCTAAAAAAAGACTCGTCAAACTCGGGCTTGCCCTCATACCTTTTCATGAAAAACTTAGGGATCGCATTCCTATCCTCAAAGAAAGCGGGATCTACCTCAATTCCGGCTTCATGGAAGGCCCTGGCAATCGCTTCTGGAGGAGGGGGACACCCTTTTGCCGCGATCATTTCATGAATATGGGGGTTATGTTTGTTGGCCTCGACGATGCACTTCCCTATCAGAATCGTCCTCTTCTTCCCGGGCGTAGGCTTCATCATTTTACCGGTGAGGATCTCCACGTCATCCCAGGGCTTGCCTTTCCAAGCTTGAGCAATAGCAATAGGGGTCACGATACTGAGGCCCCAACAGGCAGTACAAAGAGTGAGATCATATTTACGGTAGGAAAGACCTTTGATACCCATCTGATCCAACATTAAGGGAAGAGTTCCATCCTTGTTATACGGAAAGGCATATTCGTGAGGGGAAGCCACATTCTCCAGCCCCTCTCCTACCACCTCTACATTAGACAGATCCAGGGATCTTCCGCGAACCTTACCAAAATAGACCAAATGGAGAACTTCCGAAGGATCATGCCCCAGAATCTTTGCCCCGACAACGTCTGCCGAAAGAAGATCGCCTGACGCCACCAGGATATTACTCCTTCTGATCTGCCCACTAAAAAAAGGCCCACCTTCGTTGGTATAGATGCCGTCCAGAAGGGTAAAGGAACTTGGAAGCTTGTTCCCAAGCCTTGCGATCATGTAGTGCAGGTTCTTTTCGGGGTCTACACTGTGGCATTTTTTTCGCGACTCAATATCGATGACCCCTTTCAAGTTCTTGACCCCAAGACTTACCACAGTTTGGGCATGTGTCTTGAGGACCGGGATATTGATAACGAAATCGCTGTTGAGGATATCGATATTGACCTTCAGCGCCACACCTTCCCCAAGATCGACCTTTTCAAAGGGCCGCTCGAAGATATTTAAGCATTTCACCCCGTAGCGTTTCTTCAGCGCGAGGTAACCGAGATCATCAAAGGCTCGGGCAGCCTTCTCCTTATTCTTTGGGTCTGAAATCACCGGCCCTTCCCCGATCGTCATCTCAGCAACACCCCGCTCCGCGAGGAGAGAAACCACATCTTCTACGACACGAGATGTCGTGATCATTCCCCACTTTGGAAGAACCGCAGGGGAGACCCCCCTCCACAGGATGAGGTTGGGCTTAATAAAAACCTTCGCCTTGGCGGATAATCGATCTAACCCATGGGAAAGATCAACAGCCTTCCGAACAGATTCAAAAGGCTTCTCATATTTAACAATGGCAACAATCGGTCTATCCATTCAACTTATACCCGGTGGCAGGCCACCCAATGTTTAGGCCCGATCTCTCGGAGTTCTGGAACCAGCTTGCTGCATTCCTTCATCCTCTCAGGGCATCTGGTATGGAAGTGACAGCCAGAGGGGGGATGGATGGAGGAAGGAACTTCTCCCTTCAATACCTGGCGATTTTTTTTGACAAGAGGATCGGGAACGGGAACCGCAGAGATTAATGCCTTTGTATAAGGATGCTGATGATTGACATAAAGATCACGGTCGGTTGCGATCTCGACAATTCTCCCGAGGTACATGACGGCAATTCGATTGCAAACGTGCTCTACCACTCCAAGGTCATGGGACACGATGATGTAGGAAAGATCGAACTCTTCCCTCAAGCTGTCAAGCAAATTGATGATTTGCGCTTGGATCGACACATCCAGTGCCGAGACGGGTTCGTCTGCCAGAAGGAGTCTTGGGTTGAGGATCAATGCCCTGGCAATTCCTATCCTCTGTCGCTGGCCTCCGCTGAATTCATGGGGATATCTCGTCATATGCTCTGGCCTCAGTCCCACCTTCTCAAGGATTTCGGCAACCCTTTCGCGTTTCTCACGCCCTTTTGCCATTCCGTGAACTTCAAGAGGATCTCCCACGATCGCTTCAACCTGCTTTCTGGGGTTGAGGGAGGAGTAAGGGTCCTGAAAAATGATTTGCATCTCTCTGCGAAATAGACGCATCGTCTCTGAATCCGCCTGACACAGGTCCGCACCCTTGAAGAGGATCTGGCCTCCATCCGGTTCGATCAGTCTCAAAATCAGCTTACAGACCGTTGACTTTCCACAACCACTCTCTCCCACGAGCCCCAGGGTTTCGTTTTGGTCAAGGTGAAATGAAATCCCATCGACGGCATGGAGATAGATTTTCTCCGAAAAAATCCATCCGCCCACGGGAAATTTCTTGGAGAGTCGATGAACGTCAAGCAGGGTCATGCATTCTCTCAATGAAACTGCCAACAACGGGCCACATGGCCTTCCTCCACAGACGTGGCCGGCGGGGGTTCGTTCCTGCAAAGGGTCTGTGAGGCGCTGCACCGAGGCGAGAAGAGACACCCTTCCGGAAGATGGTGAAGGCTCGGAACCATTCCCGGAATTTCCTTAAGGGTTCTCTTACCGAACTTCGATTTCGTTCCAATACAAGGGACGGCCATCAACAAGCCTTGCGTATACGGATGGAGAGGGTCCTTAAAGATGTCTACGACGCTGCCCGCCTCAACGATCTGTCCTGCGTACATCACGATGACTCGATGGGCAGTCTCTGCGATCAGACCGAGATTATGAGTGATCAGTATCATCGCCATTCCGATCTTCTCTTTCAGCTGAAGCATCGTATCCAGAATTTGTGCCTGGATGGTAACGTCCAAGGCCGTCGTGGGTTCATCCGCGATCAGAAGTTTCGGGTGGCACGAGAGGGCCATGGCGATCATCACTCTCTGTCTCATACCACCGCTCAATCGATGGGGGTAGTCCGAGGCTCTCTTTTCAGGCTCGGCAATGCCAACTAACTTCAGCATCTCCACCGACTGCTCCAAGGCCTCCTTCTTCTTCAACCCTTGATGCTTGATGAAACTTTCCGATATCTGATTCCCAATCGTGTAGACCGGGTTGAGGGAAGTCATCGGTTCTTGAAAAATCATGGAAATCTGATTGCCTCGAATCTGCCGCAACTCTGCTTTCGACACTCGGAGCAAGTCGACGCCCTCGAAGACTATTTTCCCATCAGCAATCTTCCCGGGAGGCTCAGGGATCAGACGGAGGATCGATAGAACCGAGACGCTCTTCCCGCATCCCGACTCTCCCACAATCCCGAGGATTTCTCCTTTGGAGACGTGATAGCTCATCCCATCCACTGCCCGGACCATTCCTTCCGGCGTATCAAAATAGGTCGAGAGGTTTTCAACCTCGATGAGTCGATCCATTTCAGCCAGCTTCAACACTCGAAGACAAGAATTGATATCTTAAATGGGGGTCGAAAAAGTCTCTCATCCCGTCCCCCATGAGATTGATTCCCAAGGTGGTAATGAAAATTGCAATTCCGGGAAAGGTGGCCAACCACCAGCTTGTCAACATATAGACGCGCGATTCTCCCAACATACCGCCCCAGGAAGGCGTCGGAGGTTGAACCCCCAAGCCAAGAAAGCTAAGGAAGGCTTCGACGATGATCATTCGAGCAACCTCAAGGCTTGATAAGACAATCACACTGCTGAAGAGGTTGGGAAAAATCTCAGAGAAGATAATCCGGTTGCCCTTCATCCCCATCGCTCTCGCCGCCTGGACAAAATCGATCTCCTTCCATTTCAGCACCTCGGCCCGCACCACCCGCGTGAATACAGGCCACGCCGTCAGGCCTAAGACGATTAGCATATTCCTGAAATTCGGGCCAACCACTGCAATCACTGCCAAGGCCAGCAAGACAAAAGGGAAGGTGATCATCACGTTGACCATGCTCGATATGATCCAGTCCCATATCTTGCCGTAGTAACCCGCGACCAACCCGAGCAGCACGCCGATCGCGGTGGCAATGAGAACGGACACAAATCCAACCACTAAAGAGACTCGCGAACCAAAGATGATCCGGCTCAAGAGATCGCGTCCGATATGATCTGTCCCCAAAAGGTGGGCCGTGCTTCCTTTCTCAGCCCAAAAAGGGGGGATCAATCTTTTCGTAATATCCCCTTCATAGGGGTTATAAGGAGCAACATAAGGTGCGAAGATGGCCAGAGCGCATACAAAGCAGACAATCATTGCCCCAAAGACACCCATCCGTAACTTCCAGAGGATCCTCAAAGGCTTGTACAGTCTCGCATGCGCTCTCGCCAGAGAATTCATCCTTGTTTATCTCTTATCCTTGGATCGATGAGGGCAACGATCACATCGACAATCAAATTCACCGAGATGATGAGTAGAGCTAACAGAAAAAGAGCAGCTTGCACGACAGGAAAATCATACGTCCGAATCGCATTCAACAACAGGCTTGCCACTCCCGGCCAGGAAAAAACCGTTTCCGTCACAACGGCCCCTCCGACGAGGAACCCAAACTGCAGTCCAACGAGGTTCACTACGGGAATGAGGGCGTTCTTGAACGCGTGCTTCACCACCACCTTCCCCTCAGAGAGGCCTTTCGCCCTCGCCGTGCGGATGTAATCTTGAGAAAGGATATCGAGCATTCCCGACCGGATCAATCGCATCGTCGGAGGGCTCTGCCAGATTCCCATACAAAAAGAAGGGAGGATGAGATGTTTCCAGGTTCCATAACCAGAGACCGGGAGCCAGCGTAACTGGATGCAAAAGACGATCATCATCATAATGGCAAACCAGAACAGGGGCATCGCCTGTCCCATGACGGCAAAAGAGGTGGAGAAATTGTCTATGAAAGAATGGCTCTTAAAGGCTGAAAGGATCCCCAGGGGAATGGCGATGATCAAAGCAATGGACAAACCCGCAGAGATCAAGACCAGAGAGGCCGGAAATCTCTCCAAGACAAGAGAGACAGCCGGCCTCTCAAGAAAGAGGGAGTTCCCGAAATCTCCCCTCGCGGCATTCTTCAAATAGGCCAGAAACTGGACGACGATCGGTCTATCAAAGCCCATCTTGTGGCGAAACTGGGCGATCTCTTGCTCTGGTGCATCCAAAGGAAGCATCACCGTTACAGGGTCACCGGTAAGATGGAGCAGGACGAAAGATACAAAAGAGATTCCGAGGCAGATGATGCCGACCTGAATCACCCTCTGGCCAATTCTTAGCACTCCTTATCCTTCCTGGTTTCAGTGCTCTATTTCTTCATCTTCACGTCAAAGAATCTCGGTATCTCATCCGATCCGATCTTGACCTCGGCAATCCGGTTCGCCACGCCGTAGGTCATTACATATTGCCACATGAAGAGCACGGGTGCTTCGTCTTTGATGATTTGCTGGAGCTTTGAGTAGATCTTCTTTCGAAATTCTGGATCCATTGAAGTCCGGGCCTGCTCAATCAGCTTCGTGGTTTCGTCTGACCACCAGTAGGCCCAGAAGGATTGAGGGGTACAGTGTTCGTAAAAGATCGCATCGAGATCATGGGTACCCGAATACCCCCAGCTCATCTGATACATCGGCCCGGCCTTCCCTTCCCGAATTTGGGTGAAGAGAGGCCCTTCATCCGTAAATTCTTGGATCTTCATGCGGATGCCGACTTTGGCCAAATCCTGCTGAAGCGCTTCGATAAATTGTCTCTGCCCGGGTATTCTCTGATGGCTGTTGACATGGCGAACCTCGAAGCCATTGGGATATCCTGCCTCAGTCAAAAGCTTCTTCGCCTTTTCAGGGTCATAAGGATAGGGCTTGATGGAAGGATCGTAACCAAAGGCGTAGGGCGAAGCCCAAGTGGCAATCCTCACCGCCCTCCCTTTCATGATATGTTTGATATATCCGTCAATATTGGCCGCATAGTTGATGGCCTGTCTAATCCTCTTGTCCTGAAAAGGATTTGGTCCCCCCCTTCCTGCACCATCGAGCTTAATGAAAGCGACTGGAAGGACACGGACTTCCACAACCCGGGCAACGCCAGAGTTGTTGATCAGGTCGATCTGATCCGGTGGAACCGACTCAATAAAGTCAACCCCTCCCGCCAGAAGTTCTGCAATCTGCGTGGTCGTCTCAGGGATGGTCCTCCACACGAGCGTCTTCACAGGAGGCGTCCCTTTCCAGTAGTGCTCGTTCGCTTCCACGACCAACTCCTGGCCCTTCTTCCAAGAGACAAATTTGTAGGGGCCTGTGCCAACCGGATTGAGAGCAACATAAGCATCCCCCTTCTCCTTCGTATACTTCTCAGAGATCATCTGAAAGTTGGCAAGTCTCTCCAGCATAACCGGATAGGGCTTTTCCGTTCGGAATCTGACCGTATAATCATCGATTACTTCTGCGGACTTGATCGAGATGTGTTTCGGCCGCTGAGGTGATTTTTGATCCGGGTTTAAAACCCTGTCAAAATTGAACTTCACATCTTTTGCGGTAAAAGAATCGCCGTTGTGAAATTTCACATTCTTTCTCAATTTGAATTCCCAGGTCAAGTCGTCGATAATCTTCCAGGATGTGGCCAAACAGGGACCGATCTTCCTCGTCACAGGATCCCGGTAAACGAGGTTGTCCCACATGTGTAGGCCCACGACAAACATCGGCCTGACGCTGTGCATATGAGGATCCATGGTGGGCAAGTCATAGGCCGTTGCAATGACAATCTTGCCTTCTGGCTCAGCCCCCAGGAGATTCGATGAGGCGGCAAAGATCGTGAAGCCATAACCCAGGGCGAACAGCAAAAATAGGTAAAACCTTCCTTTTCTCATGATCCAACCCTCCTTAATGAAAAAAGTTTTAATAACCCTAATTCCGAATCCCTCCCCAATTGTTCCTCCTTTCTTTTTAAGATTTTCTCGTCAATGGTTTCCACTGGGTTCATCACTTCTTCAGCCTCGCATCGAAGAATCTTGGGAATTCATCGGAAGGGATTCTCATATCAATCTTATTCGACAATCCCCACACCATCACGTATTGCCACATGAAAAGAAAGGGGGCTTCTTCTTTGACGATATGTTGAAGCTTTGAGTAGGTCTTCTTTCGGAATTCGGGGTTCATCGAGTTCCGGGCTTGCTCAATCATTTTTGTCGTCTCATCCGACCACCAATAGGACCACTTGGAATGCGGAGTTAATTGGTCATAAAAGATGGAGTCGCAGTCAAAAACGCTATAATAACCCCAACTCATCTGGTACATGGGCCCCCCTTTTCCCTCTCTGATCAGCGTCGCCAGGGGACCCTCATCGGTGTACTCCTGAATACTCATACGGATCCCCACTCTGCCCAAGTCCGTCTGTAGGGCTTCAATAAACTGCCTCTGCCCGGGTATTCTCTGATGGCTGTTGACATGGCGAACCTCAAAACCATTGGGATATCCTGCCTCAGCCAAGAGCTTCTTCGCCTTCTCAGGGTCATAAGGATAGGGCTTGACGGAAGGATCATAACCAAAGGCGAGTGGGGAGGCAACGGTTGCTATCCTCACCGCCCTTCCTCTCATGATATGTTTGATATATCCGTCGATATTGGCCGCATAGTTGACGGCCTGTCTGACCCTCTTGTCCTGAAAAGGATTTGGCCCTGGTCTTCCCATCCCATCAAGCCAGATAAAGGCGACCCTCAGGATGGGCACTTCCACAACCCGGGCAACGCCGGATTTGTTAATCAGATCGATCTGATCCGGTGGAACCGACTCAATAAAGTCAACCCCTCCTGCCAGAAGTTCTGCAATCTGTGTCGTCGTCTCAGGGATAGTCCTCCACACGAGCGTCTTCACAGCAGGCCCTCCCTTCCAATAGTTTTCATTCGCCTCGAGAATCAACTCCTGGCCTTTCTTCCAAGAGACGAATTTGTAAGGGCCTGTGCCAACAGGATTCAGGGCAACATAGGCATCCCCCTTCTCCTTCGTATACTTCTCAGAGATCATCTGGAGATTTGTAAGTCGTTCAAGCAATATGGGATAAGGTTTATCCGTATGGATACGAAAGGTATAGTCGTCCATCAGCTCCGCAGCCTTAATGGCTGCGTGCTGGGGTCTCTGGGGTGATTTTTGATCCGGATTTAAAACCCTGTCTATCGTAAATTTGACATCCTTTGCAGTGAAAGGATATCCGTTGTGGAACTTGACATCTTTTCTTAACTTAAACTCCCAGGTCAGGTCATCGACCGTCTTCCAGGAAGTTACGAGATGAGGGACGATCTTCATCGTTCCCGGATCCCGATAGAGAAGGTTGTCGAAGAGATGCCAGCCCACAATCAACATGGGTCTCACCCCGTGCATGTGGGGATCCATCGTAGGCAAGTCATAGGCAGTTGAAATGACGATTTTCCCCTTGGACTCTCCCCGTAAAACGTCTGCCGAACCGAAAAGAAAAATGGATGCATAAATAACGAATTGCATGACAACGGCCAATTTTTTAGTTTTCATGTTCCCTCCATGAAAAATCTTTTTGAACCTTAACGGCGCAAGACCATTCCCGGTAGACTCCTGTGATACTCTCCCTTTTCGACAACAATTTGCCCGTTAATCAGCACATATTCGATACCCTCCGGGAATTGGCGAGAATGCTCGTAGGTCGCTTTATCCTTGATCCGCTCCAAATCGAAGAGGACCATGTCCCCGTACATTCCCTCTCGAATCAATCCTCGATCCTTGATGCCCATGATCTGGGCGGGCCACGAAGTCATCTTTCTTACCGCTTCTTCAGCAGCGATGATCTTTTCATCCCTTGCGTAACGACCTATCACACGGGGGTAAGTCCCGTAGGCAGCCGGATGCGGATTCCCTTTTCCAAAATCGACAGCGTCCGTGGAAATTGCTCCGAGAGGATGTCTGATCAAGGTCTTATTCGGTTCGTCCGTGGAAAGATCACCTGACACTCCAAAAACAAAGCAGCTCACCATCCCATTTTCCTCAAGCATCATATCAGCCACGGCATCGAAGGGTTTCTTTTTGACGATGACCGATACCTCCTCGATGCTTTTACCCGTAAACCTCCTGTTTTTTTCGCTTCCGACATGGTAGACATGGATGTTCCTCCATCCCACAGCTTCCGCAATGTTATGAGCCCAGCACCCGGGAATCCACGGAGGCCAGCCGGGAATGGTACTTTCAATATCTGACTCAACTCGGTTCCGAATTTCCGGATTCCGCAACCTTTCCAAAAGCTTTGGGATCCCTCCCTCTAATGACCAGGGAGGGAAGATGGCGGTCATACTCGTATTGGCAGCCACATAAGGAAACACGTCATAGGAAATCGAAACGCCCCGCCCTCTTGCAGCCTCCTCCAGCTTTAGGGTCTCCCCGATCTTCCACCAGTGATCCTTTCCCACGGCCTCATGATGGGAGTGCTGGATGGAAACTCCTGTCTCCTCTCCGATCTTGATGATCTCCTTCACCGCAGGAAGGAGGGTCTCGCTAGAACCTCGGATGTGGCTGGTGAAGATCCTTCCTTTATGAGCGGCCGCTTCTGCAAGCGTTATGAGTTCACGAGTGGTTGCATACATTCCTGGCGGATAGATGAGGCCACAGGAGAGGCCAAAAGCGCCCTCGTCAAGAGCTTCCCGGACATGCGTCTTCATCCTGGCTACTTGTTCTTGGTCTGGGGCCGAAGCGCTCATCCCCATCACAGCGATCCGGATGGTCCCGTGACCGACCAAAGTCCCTACGTTCAGGGCCACCCCTTGAGTCTCCAATATTTCTAGGTAATCTCCCAGATCCGTCCAGTTCCATTTCGATCCGTCGGGGCTCGCCCAGTGGGTTCCCTTCAAAAAGTTTTTGTTTCCCTCGTTGACGGGTCCGACGCTCTTCCCACAGTTGCCGACGATCTCGGTCGTTATACCCTGTCGTATTCGTCCTTCCAAGTAACGACACTGATCTTCCTGATTCAGCGAAAAGATAAGATCGGTGTGGGAATGGACATCGATGAAACCCGGAGAGATCATCAGGCCCTTTGCATCAATCTCTCTTTGAGCCTGCCCGGCCTCAATTTTGCCGACGGAGACGATCTTCTCTCCGAGAATTCCCACATCGGCTCTGAACCAAGGATTTCCAGTTCCATCAATCACTTTTCCGTTTTTGACAGCGATATCCAACATCGTTCTCTCCGACGCTCAAACTTTCCTTATTCCGTGGCGCAAAGATACTTCACCCTGATGTCCTCATTGCTTCTTAACTCTTCGATGGTTGATTCGTGGACGATCGTTCCCTTACTGATGATATAGGCGTAATCCGCTACCTTCAATGCCATCGGGTAATTCTGCTCCACCAAAAGGATTGAAAATCCGCTCTCTTTGAGCTGACTAATAATTTGGCCAATTTTCGAAACGATCAAGGGAGCCAATCCTTCTGAAGGCTCATCCATCAGAAGCAGATCAGGGTTTGTCATCAAAGCCCGTGCAATGGCCAGCATCTGCTGTTCTCCGCCGCTCAGGAGGTTTCCCTGAAGGGCAGACCGTTCCCGCAGGATAGGAAAATAGGAATAGACGGTATCGAGAGTCCATCCTTGATTTCCTCTGGACACCCTTGCCGCCATGGTTAGATTTTCTTTTACGCTTAGGGAGGGGAAGATATGTCTTCCCTGGGGAATCAGCCCTATTCCCATTTGAGCAATCTGGTAAGAGGGGAGGCTGGTGAGGTCTATCCCATTGAATCGAATCGATCCGCGACGGGGCGGCGTAAACCCGACGATAGAACGAATAGCTGTTGTTTTTCCCATGCCATTTCGGCCCAGGAGAACGGCGACAGAGCTTTTCTTCACCTCCATCGTAATGCCCTGAAGGATGTAGCTTTCTCCATAATAAGTATGCACATCAACCAACTCCAGCATGATCGATGCATTCCTCCATTCCCATATAGATTTCCCTCACCCTCGGGTCTTCCCGGATAACCTCCGGCGTACCATCGGCGATGACTTGCCCATAATGAAGCACAATGATCCGATCCGCAACGCCAAAGACAAGGTTCATATCATGATCGACGATAAGAACCGTGATCTTTGAACCAAGATTTTTTATTAATCCAATCACTTCAGAACTTTCATCCCTTGTCAACCCGGAGCTCGGCTCGTCCAAAAGCAGGACCTTAGGGTTCTGGGCCAAGCTGAGAGCGATCTCAAGCCTTCGTTGCTCTCCGTGAGATAAGTTCTTCACAAATTCATCTCTTTTTTCCCATAACATCCCTGTTTCTAAATTCTTCCGAGCCTCCTCCATCAGGTTTCGATAGCCATTCATGGGCCAAAACATTTGAAAGCGAGAGGGCTTTGTACCGTGAAGGGCGATCAAGGCATTGTCCAACACCGTGAGGTTCAGGAAAAGACTGACAATCTGAAAAGACCGAGCCTGGCCAAGATGGGCACGTTGATGCGTCGGCATGCTTGTAATATCCTGCTCAAAAAAGAATACCCGACCGGATGTGGGTGATAGCTGTCCGTTGATCACGTTAAAAAGCGTCGTCTTTCCGGCTCCATTCGGCCCGATGACTACCAGGCGCTCTCCGGTTTCCACGGCAAAGGAAACGCTGCTAAGCGCATGAACACCACCAAAATCTTTGGATAGATTGTCAACCCTCAATGCTTCCACGTCGATAACCGATCTGCTTCCGAAATCGAGAAAGATAGATGACAATTCCGCCCCGAGCATACATGATGGCAACCACAAAGGCTCCACCCAGGATGAGGGGCCAGCGCTCCGGAGTAAAGAGGCTCGAAAAGTATTCCACAAATATAATCACCATAGCCCCAATCACAGGTCCGATCCGCGTTCCGCTGCCACCGATGATGACCATACACATTGGCAAAAAAGAAGTCCCGACACCAAGATAGACCGGAGAGATCAACCTGTTAAAATAGGCGAACAGGACGCCGGCTAATCCGGCAAACGCTCCCGTCACCACAAATATGATAAATTTATAAAGCCATGTGTTATAGCCCAGGGCCTGCATGCGAATTTCGCTCTCTCGAATCCCCCTGAGGGCATATCCGAAAGGAGAGTTCATAATTCGATACACCAAGTAGAAACAGATACAAAAAAAGATCAGGACAAAATAGTAGAAATAGATTGTATTCCACTCAAGGGATGGAACCCCCAGATCCGGGAGGGGTATTCCTGCAATTCCCTGCATGCCGGGGGAATTGACCCAAAGCCAGTTCCAGGCGACGCTGTAAAGCAATTGTGCCAATGCGAACGTAACCAAAAGAAAGTACATCCCCGATACTCTCAGGGAGATGAAGCCAAAAAGAACTGCGATGGCCGCCGCGACCAGGATCCCTAAGGGAAGACCGACCCAAAAGGAGGTGACGCCAGTGTGGATCATGAGCACCCCAACCGCATAACCTCCCGCTCCAAAGAATGCGGCGTGCCCCAGGGAAAGAAGCCCGGCATGGCCGTAAATAAGGTCGAAGCTCGTGGCAAAGATAGCGAAAATGAGAAACTTGGTCCAAATGCTTTGGACGTAAGATGGCAGGAGAGCGGGCAATAGGCCCAAGACAACTCCAGCGCAGACCCATAACAAAAAACGCGTGATCAGGCTCTGCAACAGATGTCCCCTCGCTGCCATCTTTTAAACTCTCCTTCCCAGGATACCACTCGGTTTCACAAGAAGGATGATAACCATTGCAAGGTACATCGTAAACATGGCAAACTGTGGAAAGAGAGATTTGCCAAATGTATCGATCAGACCAATCAAGATACCCCCGGATAGGGCTCCTTGCACGGAGCCCATGCCGCCTACAATGACAACGATCAATGCGACCAGCAGAATATCAATGCCCAAGATACTGTGCACGCCCATGAGCTGAGCTCCGACCACGCCGGCCACCCCCGCAACAAAAGCCGCCAAAAAGAAGACCAGCATCGAAACTCTCTCAAGGTCGATTCCCAGGCCCATTGTCATTTCTTTGTCATCCATTCCCGCCCGAATGATCGCACCGATTCGGGTTCGATCTTGCAACCACCATAAAACGACTGCAACGATGAGTCCCATCGCAATGATCACAAGGCGCGTGATAGGGTAAGGCATCCCAAAAATATTCAAGAGACCTGACAGGGCTGGGGAACTAAATTGCATGCGAGGTCTCCCTCCCCAGACCCAGATGCAGAGGTTCGTGATGATATAGACAAAACCAAAGGTGAGGAGGACCTGTTCATTCGCCTGCTTATAGAGATGACGTAAGAAGATCCGTTCAATGATCAGTCCGATCAGCCCACTCACCAAGCCGCCCGCGAAGACAGCTAACCAGAAATTCATCCCATAGTGGATGGCAACCGTCCACCCGACATAACCCCCTAACATGTACAAGGCGCCATGGGCCAGGTTGGTAATCCCCATCACCCCCATGACGACAGAGAGGCCAGAGCCTGCAAGGAAAAGCACCATGCCGAAAGAGATTCCGTTTAGTAGATTTCTCGCGAACACTTCCATTGGAGTCGATCTCGTGTGGTGTTGATTCAAAAAAGCCAGGTGGGGCGGAGAAGACCCCACCTGGTGATCGTTGACTACTTCTTAGGTAACCTCCAATCGCGAATCGCTTTCACAGTGTAAAGAGGTGGCGACAACACATATTCCCCACCTACTTTCTGAGCCTCTGTCACATAAACATCGGTAATGGCAACTCCCTCGGGGGTAAAGGAGAGAGGGCCTTGCGGCGTGTCCATTTTAAGCTTTAGGATCGCCGGCCAGAGCTTGTTGTATGAGTCATCTCCGCCCGTAGCCTTTAGACCTTCCAGCATGACCTTCGCGAGTGTGTAGCCATTCTGTTCCGAGCAACTCGGGACTTTTCCGGTCTTGGCCTTGATGGCCTTTACGAATTTTTGGTTGATCGGGGTATTGATCTGCCAGGAGTAGGAGGCTTCGCCCTTAATCCCGAGGGCAATATCTCCAAGCTCTTTCAATGCCTCCGGCGTGTAATCCCCGTCCTGGGTAATGGTGATCATCGGCATCTTTAATCCCGCTTGGCGGTATTGGTAGACAAAACGGCTGACGGGTCCAGGACCCTCGAGGGCAAACATGACGACATCCGCCTTCTTGATGGCTGATACAAAGGGGCTGTAATCCGGAGCGCCGACAGGTGGCCATAATTGCTGAAGCACCTTCCCTCCTGCATCCTCGAAGCCCTTCTTAACACCGTTCGTATAACCTATCTTCCCCGCATAATTCGCGCCGACCGTGATCATCGTCTTATAACCCAATTTTTGAAAAGCATATTGGCCGAAGGGATACGTCTGCGCGTCAACCGTAGTCGGGTAGATGATATAGGTCTTGTACTTGATCGTCTCGAACATTCCGTTGATCAAGGAGGTGATGATCACCTTCTTTTCCGCCGCATAGGGTGCAATAGCCAAATGGGCATCGCCCATGAGCGGACCGATACAGATATGAATCTGATCTTTATCCGCCATTTTCTTGAACTTGTCGAGGGCCACCGTCACATCCGTCGCACCATCTTCGACAATAAGCTTAATCTCCCTGCCCGCCACCTTGTAACCCGCTTCCTCAAGGGCCAGCTCAATGCCCGCCTTAAACTTGGGGCCCAAATCCGCCACCGGTCCTGTGAAGTCCAAAACGGCCCCGATCTTAATCGGCTCTGCGGCAGAGGCTTCTCTGGCGGAACCCGAGAAAACCGCAAAGGTCACAAATAATACTGCCAGTACGACAAAGATTAACTTTTTCATTCGCGCTCCTCCTTTCTTAAGATAAAGAACGAACTCTTCTCTCTGAAAAACCATGCTTTGACAATCTCCCGGACGCTCGCCTCCTTTCTCCGATTCTTCCTGTTATGCAGTGATCTCTCTACTTTTTCAGCTGTTTCTTGACGAACGTGAATTCGCAATACTGATTCGTCAAACAGAGCTGAGAGGGAAAGTTAAATAGCCACTCGCCATACAAGCCTGCAAGCTTCAGATAGGTCTCAAAAATAGCGTGATTACAGTCCACCTGAATTTTCTTGTTATAGTCTTCTGCCTCCTTGGGAGGGAGTAGATTCCAGATAACCTGAGTGGTATAGGGACAATCAAAGCAGCGCAGGGTGACTCTCTCTTTCGTTTCCTCCACAATCTCCATGGGATTGCCGAAAAGTGCAAAGCTCTTGACCATAATCTGAGCCACATCATGAATAGTGAATTTGTCCTTAGGCTTTTTACCGATCGTTTCGCAGAGGCTCGGCCATTCCAGTTTGGATCTCAACTCCCACATCTTGGCATACATCTTTACAGCCTTGTCTGTCCCCAATTCCTCCTCCATGGTTTTGAAAGCCGAGTAGTCGTGAAGCGTCCATAGAGTCATCGCATCATTATATGCCTTCTCCCACGAATACTCTGGATGAATCTTCATCAGCTCACGCATGTTCTCAATAAAGCTATTGTGCCTCATTTCTTTCAGACTCTTAGCCATGCTGAACACCTCCTTCTGTTTTTTATAATGGAAAATTCTGCCGAATTTCTGTCCATCCTCCCGCTTTTTCGGCGATCCCGAAGTTCATCACCTCCTTCTATTCACGGAATATAAATCAGCAGATGGCCCTATAAGTGATCCCAAGGCTCTCGGCTACCGCCTTATGCACCACTACCCCTCGGATCAGATTCATTCCTTTGGCGATTTCTGGATTTTCTTTCATGGCTCTTTCATAACCTTTGTTTGCCATCTCTAACACGTATGGAAGCGTGGCATTTGTCAGGGCCATGGTGGAAGTTTTGGGAACGACTCCTGGCATGTTCGTCACACAATAATGGACCACGCCTTCCTCGACATAGATCGGATGGTCATGTGTCGTGGGAGAACTGGTCTCACAACATCCTCCTTGATCAATCGAAATGTCGACGATGGCCGCCCCCTTTCTCATATCTTTGATCAACTTTCGAGAGATCAATTTAGGAGCCCGTGCCCCTGGAATAAGGACAGAAGCAACAACCAGATCGGCTTTCAAAACCTCTTCTTCCACATTCCCTTCATTCGATATCAATGTCGTCACACGCCCATGCATGATATCGTCAATGTAGTTCAGCCGGTCTGGGTTTATGTCCAAAATGCTCACTCTTGCATCATTTCCCACTGCGCCAAAACAGGCATGGACTCCTGCAACACCACCCCCAAGAATCACCACATCCGCTGGCCGTACACCGGGAACGCCGCTTAATAGAATCCCCATCCCCCCGTTCTTTGCTTCGAGACAGTATGCTCCTGCCTGTATGGACAGACGGCCGGCAATGGCGCTCATCGGAGCCAGAAGAGGCAAAGAACCTTTTTCCGTCTGAATCGTCTCGTAAGCGATGCCAATAATCTTTTTCTGAATCAACTTTTCCGTTAACCCCTTATCTGCAGCCAAATGCAAAAATGTAAAAAGAATTTGGCCTTCATGCATCCGATCGAATTCCGGTGCCACAGGCTCTTTTACCTTCAGGACCATCTCTGAGTCGGCCCATATCTCCCCAGGATCTTTTCGTACCCTGGCTCCCGCTTGAACGTAACTCTCATCTGAAAAACCGCTCCCCAGGCCAGCTCCGGCTTCGATCAAAACAATGTGACGTTCTTTCATCAACGTTCGAACGCCGGCAGGAGTGATGGCGACTCTTTTCTCAGCCAGTTTCAGCTCTTTTGGAACCCCTATGATCACGGCTTATTTTCCTTTGCCTAAAAAATCAAAATCCGTCATCCGCTATGTCTTTTCAACCCACGTAGAGCCTCTTAACGAGCCGCGCTACCCTCGCTCCAAATTCTGTACACACTTTTTTCCTTTCCTCGTTAGGGGCACCAACCGAAACCGGGCCATAGTGCCCGCCTGAGGTGAAACCCGGCACGATCATTCCGTGGACTAAGAGGGCACGGAGGATATCGAGGATCGCTGTCTCGCCTCCTCCGCCCAAGTCGCCCGATGACGCAAAGGCCGCTCCTACCTTCCCTTCCAGCTTAGGAAAGTACTTGATGCTTTCATCGATCAACTTCTTGAATTCTGCTGTCGTCGCCGCAAAATAAGTGGGAGTCCCGATAATAATACCCTGGGGTTCAAGGAGATCTTCTAACTTTGTATTTTCGATCTTTTTCCGAATCACACTCACCCCCTCGCTCTTCACACCCTTTTCGACAGCCTCTGCCATCCTTTCCGTATTACCGGTCTTGGATTGATAGACAATCAATATTTTTGCCACGATGCCCCTCCTTTCTCCTCACGCCTTATAAACCCTTGGCACACGCTTCCCGACGGCACAAACGACTTCATAATTAATCGTCCCAAGCTTCTCGGCAACTTCGTCTGCCGGGAGTCCTTGACCGAAGAGGACCACCTCATCTCCTGGCTGCACATTCTCTACTCTGGACACGTCGATCATGCACATATCCATACAGATCCGGCCGATTAAAGGTGCCCGATGCCCTTTGACTAGAACCTCCCCTCGTCCTGACAACGCCCGACTATAGCCATCTGCATATCCAACAGGGAGGGTTGCCACAGGGATTTCCTTATCGGTGATAAAGGTTCGGCCGTAACTAATGGAAGTCCCGGGGGGAACCTCTTTGACAAACGTCACTCTCGTTACGAAGGTCATGGCTGGCTTCAACTCGATGCTGTGGCTAACCTCTGGAGAGGGATAGAGGCCATAAATCATGATCCCGGGCCTCACAAGATCATAATAGGATTCGGGGAGATCCAGGATAGCCGCGCTGTTTGCCATATGCCTTTTGGGTATCCTAATTCCTGAAGACTCGATTTCTCGAACAACCCCGTCAAAAATCTCGATTTGCTTCGTGGAAAAGGTCTTGTCCATCTCATCCGCGCAGGAGAAATGGCTAAAGATCCCTTTCACGTTCAAATGCCTCAATTTCCCTATCCTCCGCGCAAAGGCCACAGTGTCGTTGGGCTGCACGCCGACCCGGCCCATGCCTGTCTCAATCTTGATATGCACGTCGACCGCGGTCCCTCTATCGGAAGCAATCTGATTCAACGCCTCTGCAACTTCGATAGAACAGATGGTCTGTTCAAGGCCAAAATCGATTATTTTATAGGCCTCTTCTGGTTGAATCAAACCTAAAACCGTGATCGGAGCATCCAATCCTGCTCTTCTGATTTCCTCACCCTCCTCAGGCACCGCAACGCCAAGACAGTTCGCACCGCTCTTAAGGGCAGACAAACTAACTTTCACTGCACCGTGCCCGTAACCATCGGCTTTCACTACAGCCATGAGATCCCTTTGACTGCCTATACGTTTCCGAACCTGACTAACGTTATGAGCGATGGCGTTAAGGTCTACAATGGCTTTGGTCGCCCGCTCGATGCACATTTGTCTCTTCTCATCTTGGATAATGAATTCGGCCATTTCGATATAAACATTCCTCGTCTCAGGGAAGCCCCATTTGAGTCGCGACGGTCGCTCCGTCGTAATACTCTGTGATTCTTCGGATTTTTCCCTTTTCAATTCTGAAGATGTAAGCGATGCGGATGTCCACATATCTGCCTGTCGCGGGTGTTCCACGAAAATCGGCCCGATTCGTTCCGGTCCAGCGGACCTCTCCAAGCACCTGATCCTGACCGGAAAAAATATTCAAGATCTCCGCCTTGCAGTCTGGGAAGCCTTCGAAGAGTTCCCGATAGCTCTTAGCAATCTCGTCTCGACCCGCTGCCGGCGGCGGACTTGCCACCTCGTCTCCCACGGCGTCGTCCCAGCAAAGGGAACTCATCCGTTCCACATCCTGCGCATTCATTGCCTCAAGCCACTTCCTTGCAATATGAATTGCCTCATCCATTTCTCGCTCCCTCTTCCTCGAACCGAAAAAGCTTTGTAATACCTCACTCCACTGTGAATACTTGACGAGATCCGGCGAGGATGCCGGAGAAAATATTATCGCGGCAACCTCAGCTTGCCCCCAAGGCAAAAGGGTCACCCTATGCTAACGGGTTCCCCTCCAAGACCGTGAAGGTCACCCCCACTAAAAATCCGCGTTATAAGATTTTCGGAGGCATTCTTGCCGGATCCTAAGAATTCACCCTCGCTTCAGTGAAACATCACAAGATCCGTTATTTTCTCCTCTCGAATCTCACCCGGCATGTGTTATCTCCGCAGCACTGAAACTTATCCATGGTGAACGAAAACTTATCAAAAACTCCGAGGGCCTTCAAAATCGCATCATAGTAGTTGACAGAAGTCGCCGCCTCCGTCTTTAAGGTCATGGAACGAGCCTTCTCCTCTCCCAGGATCATCTTCATATTTGCGAAGTACGCACAAACTCCGAGTTCGGCCTCATGAACATCCCGATTATGTTTGGTCACATGATAGGGAATCCCAATCGATTCCCAATAGGCTTTCGAAAGTTTGCCCAAAACATCCATGTCGATCTTCGATGGATCCTTTATCCCCAACGTCTCCTTCCAGTGATCCAAAGCGCCGAGGGCGAACTTCTCCCAGAGGCCCATGTAAATTTTCAGACCGTCTTTGGAGCCAAGGCTTTTTTCCAGATAGACATAGGCACTATAATCATAAATGGTAAAAGCTCTTAACCAGTTGAGAAACGCCTCTTCAACGTATTCTCCCATCCCAAGGATGGCAGGATGGTTGCGATCCTTCAGGATGTTTGCAAGGACCTTATTAATCTTATCGATGTTCGGCTTTTCCTCGATCCCCAAGACCTTGTTTGCTTTCTTCAGTCCCACTGTGTAAAAGAAGCTCCAGAGATCATACAGAACTTTTTCCCTTAGCTTCGGCTCCTTCACATTTTCTTTCAGACCATCGATCAGGTTCTGGTTGTGGAAAGCCATCCCCTGCGACCAGATATAGATATCCTCCTCGGGTTTATGCCCCACTTCCTTAAGGGTGGCGAAGGCCTGATTTTTCAAGATCTGCTGTTTCGATTCCATCTTTCTCTCTCCTTTTCAATGATGTTTGTCATCCACTACGGATTGGCTAATCTCCAGGCCACAATCGCTATCGTATCCCCCACTGCTTTGAGATTATTCGGGTTGATCTTGTCAATGCTGTCGTGGACCGAATGGTAGTAAGGGTCATCCGCCGCCCAGAAGACGGTGGCAGGAACTCCGATTTCATTAAATCGGCCCTCTTCAGGAACCCCCCAGGACGCGGTCATTCTTCCAAACCCATACCCTAAATCAGCGGCCACTTCATCGACCATCCGGATTAACCACTCGGGATGGAGGATGGGCTCGCGATCAGGCCACTGTCCCCTCTCGACTTGTTTGACGATGCTGCCCACGGAGATCATATCCATATCCAACAAGGCTTTCATGTTCTTGACCAGGTCTGCTCGATGAACCTGGCAATAGGTCCAAGCCCCTGGAGTCGCGTCCTCCTCACCCGTTGTTGATATGAATTCAATCGAACGTTTCGGCTTCATCCGACTCAGGACACGGGCCACTTCTAACAGAGTCCCCGTTCCGGATCCATTGTCGTTCGCCCCAGGACCGATCGCATTGTCGCGATGGGCCAAGATGCCAACCCTCTCCCCCGGGAATTCTCTCCCCTTAAGGATGCCGGAAAGAATGACCGATTCCCTCTCCTCACTTCTCGTTTTCGTTTCCATGCGAACCCTGCAATGGCCCGCGGAGAAGGCTCGCATGAGCTTAAGGCCTCCGACGGCAGAAATACAGACCGCAGGAAGTTTTTTTTCGCAGAAGCGTTTAGCCAGATCGGAATTCCCCGCCTCCATGCTCATCCGGTAGGGCCATGGCATCGGATGAATGAAGATGATTCCCGCGGCCCCTGCACGGGCTGCCCTGTCGGCAAAGGTCCCGAGCCAAAACTTCGAGTATCCGAGCGTCTCCTCCGTGAGAATGACAATCTTCCCTTTCACATCGACTCTCTTATAGTCTCCCTCTTCTCCGTCTCCGACCCAAACGGCATCGGCCTCAATGCCTCCCTTTGCTGTCGGCGGAGAGAAGAGAGGGACGACGCCTTCCAGTGCTTCATTGTTCGATAGAACTTTTAAAAGGGGGGACTCATCCTCGAAGGTGAGGGTGCGAAAGGGTGTTTCTCTAATCTCAAGACCAAGGGTTTTGAATTGATCTTTAACATACTCTATGGATTTCTTATCTCCCTGTGTTCCCACGAATCTGTATCCCAGATTGGCCAATTCCTGAACGTGGGTTAACGCTTTGGGACCGGATATCTGACGCTGAAGATTCAATTCATAATCGGTAATCATTTTCAAATCCCTTTCCGAAGAAGATGGGGCTCTAAGGGTTCTTATTCAACCCTCCGTAAAACCTTCCCGGCTTTACTCGGATTGAACCTGCCTCTCTCAAGAAGAACCTGACCATTCACGATGACGTATTCGATTCCTTCCGGAAATTGTCGTGGATTCTCGTACGTTGCCTTATCATTGATTCGGGCTTCATCAAAAATCACCAGATCAGCGAAATATCCTTTCCGAATGAGGCCTCTCCCCTTCAGGTTAAGCCGATTCGCTGGAAAGGAGGTCATTTTACGAATCGCCTCTTCGAGAGACAGCAACTTCTCCTCTCTTACATATTTCCCCAAGATTCGAGGGTAGGTGCCATAGGCTGCCGGATGGGGCCGTCCTGCCCCCATATCGATCGCATCGGTTGCATATCCTCCCAATCGATGACGAATGAGCTGGCGAAGTGGAGCATCCGTCTCTCTGTCTCCCGACACTCCAAAGATGAGCTGGCTGATGGCCCCTTTTTCCTCTGCCAACAGGTCGCTGATCGCATTAAAAGGCGCTTTTCTCACCTTTTCACCAAGTTCCTTTAAATTCAATCCCTCGTATTTCTTGTTCTTCTTACTAGGGATATATCCAATGTGGATATTCTCCCAGCCTGTTGCCTTGACGAGATTGTGCGGCCAAGATCCCTCTTTCCACGTGGGCCACCCGGGAACCATCTCTTCAATGTCTTCCTCAATCTGCTTTCTTGTCCCGGGATGCTTCAGACGCTCCAGTAATCCCTCCCATCCTCCTTCAAGCGCCCAGGGGGGGTAGATGGCAATCATCATGGTCATTGCTGCGGTATAGGGGAACATGTCGTAGGCGATATCAATTCCACGGTCTCTCGCCTCTTCTTCCATTTGAAGGGACTTTTCAATCTTGGCCCAATGTTCCCGGCCCAGCGCTTCATTGTGGGAACGATGGACACGGCAAGCGGACTCTTCTCCAATTTTGATCAGTTCATTCTCCGCGAAAAGGTTCGTTTCACTCGAACCCCTGACATGGCTGGTCACAATTCCATTGTGCTTTCTGACAATTTTGGCCAATTCGATGATTTCCTTCGTGTCCGCATACATCCCGGGCGCATAAATCAACCCGAGGGACATGCCAAAGGATCCCTGGTCCAAGCTTTCAGCTAAATTCTTTTTCATCAATGCCAACTCGGCCTGGGTAGGCCTTCCGCTCCGAAATCCCATCGCAACGGCTCGAACCGCGCCGTGTCCGGTGAGCGTCCCCACATTGACGGGAACCCCTTTTTTCTCCAACAACGAGAGATAATCTGTCGTGATTTTCCAATCCCAGGACAGATCTCCAGGAGACATCCATCCGGTGACAGCTTTCATCAGCCCTCTGGATTGATTTGTGATGGGAGTGACGGATATGCCACAATTGCCCAATATTTCGGTAGTAATTCCCTGTCGGATTCTACCCTCCAGGTATTGATGCGGATGATCACTCGCAAAAATGAGATCGGCATGAGAGTGCTGGTCGATAAACCCGGGGCATATGACAAGGTTCTTCGCATCAATCGTTTTTTTGGCTGGTCCATTTTCAATCTGGCCCATCCCCGCGATCGTCTCTCCTTCGACGGCGACGTCAGCATACGACCAGGGGTTTCCGGTTCCATCGACGATCTTGCCATTCTTGATCAGAAGAGAATACATAGGCCGTCTCCTATTGAACGAGAAAGCAGGCTAAACCGGTTCTTTGCTGCTCAATGCCTTTATCGTCTCGCGAACAAAAGCGGTTGTACTCTTCGAATCTTCAGCCAAAAACTGGATATCTTCTTCCGTAGGGGAATAACCTTTTGCGATTTTTAAGGTGTTTTCAAGATAAGAGTAACGGATCTTCCCGATATCAAGATCTTCCACCTCAACTTGACCCACACTCTCTGGAATAATGATTGTCTTACCCGGAATATTCTCCCTCGGATTTCCCCGTCTCACCTCAATTCCGTTCTCTTTAGCAAAGGTAAGTTGAGAAGAGGGTAACTTTCCGGCAGACGTATATTCTGTCTCCTGAACCACAAGAATCTGTTCTCGATCCAGTTCTCTCGCCAACGCGACGGCACCTGCCAAGGAGGTGTTTCCTGCGGGTCCCCTTTCAATCCCCTCAAGTTTGGCTAACAGTTCGGTCGTATAAAAAACCTCTCCCTGGCTGACTAAAACGTATCGGTCAAGATAACGAAGACCCCGTGCACAATTCCTGGGGACATCCGTCCGGTCGGGCAGAGTGAGAAAGGGTATTCCAAAACCCGTATGGCCTGTGGTGAAGGACTTCCGATTAAAATCAAAGTCGCTCGCCATGTGAAGTCCTCGTAAATCCACGGAGACGCCCGCGACAACCGTTTGATGGCAGCCAGCCTTCTTCAGGCCGCGAGCCGTCCCAGTGATATTTCCTCCTCCGGCATGGGTGATCACAACCATATCCGGAAAACGGCCTTCCTGCTGGAAAGCTTGCCGCGCTAATTCGTATCCCAAGGTTTCGATCCCAAGAATACTGGTCGGTACATACAGGGAAGCGCTAAAAAAACCCGTGTCTTCGAGCACCCTCAGCATGATATAAAAGAGTTCAGGCCCGACGGTCAACTGCCAGACCTCGGCTCCATAGGCCTCACAGGCCCTTGTCTTTTCCAATATCTCTGGCTGCCCGACTTTACGGCTATCGTAAACCTCCTGAAGAATAATGGCCTTGAGTCCACGCTTGGCAGCCTGGGAGGCTACCGCAGCTCCGTAGTTTCCGGAACTCGCTGCGACCACACCCTTGTATCCCAATTTGGCAGCATGATGGATGGAGAGGCCTGCCCGTCTGTCTTTGAAACTCCCGCTGGGATTGGCTGCTTCGTCCTTGATAAATATCCGGCACCCTTTGCCAGGCGGAGAGACCGTTCTCACCAGTTCTGTCAAATTCTTCAGTTCCACGAGGGGTGTGTTCCCAACCCCTGTGTCCCTTAGGATTCTTTGGGTTTCCGTCAGAGAATATTGGGGCGAAGCCATGAGTCCTTCGTAATTGAAGGCCATGCGCGAGATCTCATACTCTTGATAATCGATGCCCGTCCCTCTCCTCAAAATCTCATTCTTCCGTGACATGACCGCGGCGTAGCTGTTATCCATCTCTCATCCCAAGTCTTTCATTTTTTTCTCAGTTCTCTCCCGATCGAGAGAAGTTCCTTCTGGGGCAATCCAAAGCTGTGATCATAAGCAGGCTGCACAGAGACGAGGGTCCCGGAAATCTCTCTTCCAATAAACGTTTCAATCTGCACCTCCTCCCCGAGGGTGGCCTGACTGTTCAAAAGAAACCCTTTAATCCAGCACTCGTAAGGAACAGATTTAGTACAATCCGGAAGAGTACCCGGCCTTTCTCCCGGTTCAAGAATAACTTTATGGAGTTGAACGAGGTCTCCTTTTCTTGCATTAACCATACGGCATAGCTCCTTTTCTCCTAAAAGCCAGGGGGTGATATCGCCGAGACAATGATAAGGGGGACATTACTTGTGTTTGTGAATCGATGTGGTATGTTTTCCGTTATATATATTGAATCCCCCTCCTGAAGATCATACCGATCATTTCCAAGTTCAAAAGCACATCCTCCTTGGAGCACGAGGGCGGCCTCATCTCCCTTATGGCCCATAGGAGAATTCGCACTGCTTGCTCCAATTTCCAGTCGGGTAAGCAAAAACTCTATTCGATGATCATGATCGGAAGATAGGAGCTGGTAAGTAAGTCGAGAGTCTTTCTTAACCAAAATTTTCCTCTCCCCTTTTCTGACCACGGGTCCCCCGGTTGACTTGGATTCCTCGAAAAAAGAACTTAACGTTTTATCCAGGGCGAGGGCGATTTTCCTGAGGGAGTTAATAGATGGATTGATGAGACCTCTTTCGACCTGGCTGAGAAAACTTACGCTCAATCTCGTCTTTTCAGCAAGGTCGGCAAGCCTCATTTTATGGGACTTTCTCGCACCTCGAATCATTGATCCTCTGTATTCAGTATGAGGATCAATCATAGGTCCTCCTTCCCAAATTATTTTTGCTCATTTACTTGCTTTTACCATAGATAAAATGTTTGTCAAGTTTTTTCCTCGAGCTGAAATCAATATTAGATACTCATTTGGAATCATTGAACATTATGTTTTTCATAATTTTGGTAATACTGAATTTTTGGGAAACTTCCTTTCCCTTAAATTGTCAGGATAAACCGAAAAATCATTCATCTCTGTTCCTTCCTTTTTCAGTGGGATTTACAGCAGGGATACGAATAAGAAACTCAGTTTGCTCTTTAGCTTCAAACAATGTTTTTTGAAAAATCATGGGATACATTTCTACACCCTTCCTCGCACCATTGAATCTTACCATTGAATCTTATTGTCAAGCATATTTTGAGATGAGAATTTCATATTAGCGGCCCCTAGGTTAAGACGAAAGGGACTTCCTGAGGACAGCGAATTCCTTTCCAAAAAAGTTAAAATTCTCCCGCTCCTTGACAGGGTTCATAAAATGATTGAAAAATGAATCTAACGTGGTCAGTTGGGGGGGAGGTCGATATGGTATGCTCCCCCTCACCCCGCCCTTCTCCCGCCAGGGGAGAGGGGATAATCGGGTCAAACCGAATGAAAGATTTTCTTAATCTCTTTCGCTGGCAGGACGCTCTTGACATTGTCATCCTCACCTATATTTTCTACCGCCTTTACCTCTGGTTGAGAAAAAAGAAAGCTTTGCGGATGATCCTCGTCATCCTGGCCCTGCCCCTTTTCTATATTTTCGCCAGGTGGATCGACCTTCCTCTTTCAGTATGGGGGCTCCAGAATCTCTGGCCGGTGATTCTGATCGTTTTGGTCGTCATCTTTCAGGAAGAAATCCGAGAGGTATTAGGAAACGTCAGCCTCCCCAGCTTTTTCTTCGGAAGATCTGAAAGACTCACCTCAAAGGCCATCGATCAAATTGTAGAAGCTGCCTTTCAAATGGCCGATAAGAGGATCGGTGGACTGATCGTTCTACAAAAGGGTGATGATCTCGACGAACTCATCCGTGAGAAAATACCCCTGGATGCAGAGATCAACGAAGACCTCCTGATCAGCATTTTCACGCCCCAGTCTCCGCTGCATGACGGCGCGGTGATCATCCGGGGAGACCGCATTCGACACGCTGCGGCCCTGCTGCCTTTGTCCAAATCGACCTCCTTCCCCAAAGAATTTGGAACTCGACATCGGGCGGGCGTCGGCCTCACCGAGATCTCGGATGGGGAATGCATTATTATCTCAGAAGAGAGAGGAGAAGTCCTTTTCGCCTCCAAAGGAAAGGTTCAAAGGAATCAAGGAAAAGGAGACTTGAAAGAGAGCCTGGCAGATTTGACCCCGGTGGGAGGCACAAAGGATAAGGAAAAGGCATGGCCTAAAAGAATCTTTGAGGATCTTCCGAGAAAGGCGCTCTTTCTCTTTCTGGTATGTCTCCTCTGGGCGTCGGTCATCGGTGTCCGTCGGGAAGAAGTCAGTTTTAATATCCCCATCGAGTACTACTCCATGCCCCAAAATTTGGTCATTACAGGCGAGCCTCCCAGAGAAGTCAACGTCGTTCTCAAGGGCTCACAAAGGCTTCTCTCTTCCATAAAGCCAGACCAGATCCGGGTTCGGGTTGATCTCTCCAATACCCGTAAGGGCCTCAACCAGATTCCCCTCTCTGAGGCAAACGTCAATACCGGCCCCGGAGTTTCGGTAACCAATTTTTATCCCCGAAGTATCAGATTACAGCTTTCTCAAATCTCGGACCCGGATAAGAACAAATAACGCCCCTCTTCGCCCCCCCTTAAGATAAGGGGGGATAGAAGGGGGTTTCCCTTAAGGGAAGGGGGGATGAAAGGAGGTTACCCTTAAATTAAGGGGGATGGCAGGGGGGTTATTGGGTCACAAAGCCTGTTTCGAACGATGAACAATGGACTATGAGCTGTGAACAAGAAGGATTAATACGTGAAGACATGTAGTGCTATGACGGATGTTCCGGGAATCAAAGTCGGCCATGCCAGCGACTTCAAGGCCATGACCGGTTGTACCGTCATCCTCTGTGAACAAGGGGCCGTTGGGGCTGTCGACATACGCGGGACAGCAGCTGGAACGAGGCAGATCGACGCCCTTACCCACCTCCATCTGGTTGATAAAATTCATGCCATTCTCCTGGCGGGAGGGAGCGCCTTCGGTTTGGACGCCGCAAGCGGAGTGATGGCCTTTCTGGAGGAAAGGGGAAAAGGGTTTGATGTGACCAAGACAAAAATCCCTATCGTACCCACCGCCGTGATTTTTGATTTTGGAATCGGGGATTTTCACATCAGGCCGGACCGCGAGATGGGATATCAGGCCTGCCTCAATGCTTCGAAAGGAGTGAAAGAAGGAAGTGTAGGGGTGGGAACGGGTGCTACGGTGGGAAAGCTTTTTGGAATTGAACGAGCGATGAAGGGTGGCGTAGGCACCTCGAGTATCGAAGGGCCCAACGGGCTTATCGTGGGAGGCCTCGTTGTCGTCAATGCCTTTGGCGATATAGTCGACCCTGTCTCTCATCGAATCTTAGCAGGGGCACGGAAGTCGAAAGAGAATGCCGAATTGGCCAATTCGTCGGAGTGGATGAAAAAGGGAGTGACCCGTGGACAGTTTGGAAAAATCTCCCCTTCAGATTCCGATGTATTTAACACAACGCTTGGGGTGATAGCTACTAACGCTCATCTAACAAAAAAAGAGCTCCACCAGGCTGCTCAGATCGCCCACGCCGGATTGGCCAAAATGATCTCACCCCTTCATACCACTTACGACGGAGACCTGATCTTTGCCATCTCATATGGAAAGAAGAAAGGCGACGTGAATACCATCGGGCTGCTTGGAGAAGTGGTTTTAGTCGAGTCTGTGAAAAGAGCGGTGACCCAAGCAGACGGATTCGGTGTGATTCCGGCATACCGGGATATTGCCGCTCGAAAGTAACGGTTCGCTGGCCCTCTCCCATCGGGAAGAGGCAGGTTGAGGAGGAGAATAAGATCATGGATCACGAACTCATTCGAAGGGCGGCGAAGGATATTGTCAATTCAAAAAAGACGATCGCCTTTACCGGGGCGGGTATTTCTGTAGAGAGTGGCATCCCTGATTTCAGAGGGGCTCAAGGCCTCTGGCAAAAATATGATCCTGAGGAATATGCTCATATCGACGCCTTCCGTTCGGACCCCGACCGAATCTGGTTGATGCTCAAGGACATGTTCTTGATCATCAAGGATGCAAAACCCAACCCAGCCCATCTCGGGCTAGCTGAATTGGAACGGATGGGTTATCTTTCTTCCGTCATCACCCAGAATGTGGACGGCCTTCATCAAGCCGCTGGAAGCCGCCGTGTAATCGAATTTCACGGCAGCCACAGGACGCTTTCCTGTCTGAAGTGCTCCAACACCATCGACGGAGCTTCCCTCAAAGTGGAGGACCTTCCTCCGCGATGTTCCCGCTGCTCATCCCTCTTGAAACCCGATGTCGTCTTTTTTGGAGAACCCATTCCTTGGGAGGCTCAGGTCTCGTCACTAAAAGAATCCCGGTCCTGCAGTGTCGTGCTTTCCATCGGAACCTCTGCGGTCGTCTATCCAGCAGCCACCATTCCCATTACTGCCAAGGAGAGAGGGGCCACCGTGATCGAGATCAATAGGGAACCCACTCCCTTGACCGGTGAGATATCGGATTACCTGATCTCCGGCTCTGCCGGCGAGATCATCCCCGCCATCGTCGAAGAAGTGAAACGGGCAGACCCCGTTCGTTAGCCCCTGTGCATGACTAATACCAGGCCCCTCACCCTCCCCTCTCCCTGCTGGGGAGAGGGATGGGGTGAGGGGGATGCCGGCAGCGGTGAGAGAGAAGGTCAGAAATATTGCAATCCGGGGTTCAAGGTGATATGATTTTGTACAAGCAAAAAGCCCGCCCAGGCAGGTTTCACGAGACGAAGGTTCATTTTTGAGAGGACAAAAAGTCGAACACTCGACTCCACAAGACGAAACCGTCGAAAAGGTGGTCTTTGATGATCTCCAAATGGCCAATGCCCTTTTCGGCGCCCACAGTGAAAATTTAAAGCGCATTGCCAGGACCCTCGGGGTGAAGATCAATGCCAAAGGGAACGCCCTGACCATTCATGGTGAAGGCCTGGATGTCGAGCTTTCCGTGCACGTCCTGAACAGCCTCTACGCCCTCCTGAAAAAAGGCTACCCCCTTTACCCAAGCGATGTCGATTACGCCATTCGGATGATGTCCGATGATCAGAGGGTGAACCTCGAAGATATCTTTCTCGATACCGTTTACATCTCATCACGGAAGCGGGTGATCACGCCCAAGAGCTTGGCTCAGAAGCGCTATATTGACGCCATCCGAAAATACGACCTGGTGATCGGCATCGGCCCTGCCGGAACGGGAAAAACCTATCTGGCCATGGCCATGGCGGTGGCCAGTCTCGTGAAGCAGGAGGTGGAGCGGATCGTCCTGACCCGCCCTGCGGTAGAAGCAGGGGAGAAGTTAGGATTCCTTCCAGGGGATATCGCCGAGAAGGTCAATCCCTACCTTCGCCCCCTCTACGATGCCTTACACGATATGATGGATTTTGACCGGGCCTCCAAACTCGTAGAAAGGGGCGTGATCGAAGTGGCCCCTTTGGCTTTTATGCGGGGAAGGACCCTCAACGATTCCTTCGTCATTCTCGACGAGGCGCAAAATACAGGGCCGGAACAGATGAAGATGTTTTTGACGCGGCTGGGTTATAGCTCCAAGGCCGTCATAACAGGGGACATCACCCAGGTGGATCTTCCTGAAAATAAGGCCTCTGGGTTGATTGAAATCCAAGGGATCCTTAGAGGAATTGAAGGAATCGAATTCATTTATTTCTCGGACAGGGACGTGGTTAGGCATCCTCTCGTTCAGGAAATTATCAAGGCTTACGAAAGAGCGGAGGAGAGGAGGAACCGGGGAAAAGAGGGAAAAAGTCAGTAGAATGTCAAATGTCAAAGCTCAAATGTCAAATGAATGAGAAATGTCTAAATTTAAGGACTTTTGTCATTGTTCTTTTTGAACTTTGATATTCCTTTGGCATTTGGATTTTGATATTTGAACTTATCTCAAATCTCTTATGAACTCATCCGTCAAAAAATTCTTGCGCAACTTTCCTTTTTTCAAGACAACCAACGACCTCAGAGATCGGACATGGCTGGAAAGGATCAATGCCCCTTCTTATCAGAAATGGTTTATTGGTATCGGAATGGCCATTCTTCTCAGCCTCCTTCTCTCCCCGAGTCTGACCCTCCGGCTAAAAGAATACAGAGTGGGAGATATCGCCACAAAGGAGATCAAATCCAATCAGGATCTTCTGGTTGAAGATGAGAAGCTAACCCAGGAGAAACGGACCGAAGCGGAAAGGTCTGTGCTTCCTGTGTACGACTACGACCCGTCCGTCTTGAGCGATGCGGACCAGCGCATCCGATCCGCCTTTGGATCCTTGGCGGCCACCTTCCAGAAGGGCGAAAAAGGGACGGAGCAGGAGGCTCTCAGAAGAAAGGAGTGGGATACCTCCTTTAACCTTCCTGTCACGCAAAAGGAATGGCGCGTTTTGGAAAAGGGACACTTCAACGCCGTCGTCGGGGAGGCCGCATTGAAACTGATTGCTCCCATCCTCAAAAGAGGGATTGTTAATGATAAGGAACTTCTCGAATCAGAGGCTGAAAAAGGAATCGCCATCCGAAATATCCAGACCCGTGAGGAGAGAAAAAACTATCCTCCTTTTAACTTTTTAGATATGAAGGAGGCAAGGGCCAAGATCCGGGCTCCGGCAGCTCCCCCTGCTCCACCTTTAGGGAGAGAATCGTCCTCCATTGTCATAAAGATTGCCGATCACTTTCTGAGGCCGGACCTCACCTTTAATAAGAATGAGACCGAACAGAGAAAAATAAGCGCGAAAGAAAAGATCAATCCCGTTTATCTTCAAGTCAGACGGGGAGAAGTCATCCTGAGACCCGGAGACCGGGTGCAACAGGAGCACCTCTTAAAAATCAACGCCCTCCGGAAGGCACAGGAGAGGACACACCTTCTGGCCGTCCTGATTGGCATGGGCCTTCTGACGTTCCTTGTCTTGGCGAGTCTCCACCAATTCTCCACGCAGAATATTCGAAAGATCGCTCTTTCCCAGAAAGACCTCCTTTTCTGCTCGACCACGCTGCTTGGGACCGTTGCCCTCCTCAAACTTTTTCAGCTGAGCACGGACGTGCTGGGAGGAGAATTTTTCTCCATCCCTTCTTCTTCTTTCCTCTATCTCTTTCCCATCGCCACGGCCGCCATGCTCGTTCGGATTGTCCTTAATTCAGAGGTGGCGATCGCCTTTACCCTCCTGACCGGTTACTTCTCGGCGGCCCTGGTGGGGAATCAACTGTTCTATTTCATCTTTGCTGTTGTGGGAAGCCTGATCGGTGCCCATAAGGTGGCACGATGTGAGCAGAGGAGCATCCTCATCAAGGCCGGGATCACCGTGGGAGGAATCAACGTCCTAATGATCGTGGCTTACAATTTGCTTTCCGGCAACCCTTTTCGAATGACCCTTCTCTCCGACCTGCTGATGGGTTTTCTGGGGGGTGGTTTGGCTTCGGTCCTTGTCCTGGGAATCGCTCCCATCGTGGAAACTGTTTTCGGCTATACGACCGATATCAAATTACTCGAATTGGCCAACATGGACCACCCCATTCTCAAGGACTTGATCCTCCAAGCCCCGGGTACCTATCACCACAGCATCATTGTCGGGACCCTAGTGGAAGCCGCCGCCAAGTCCATCGCCGCCAATCCTTTATTGGCGAGGGTCAGCGCGTATTACCATGATATTGGAAAATTGAAAAAACCCCTCTACTTCATCGAAAATGTGGGAGGGGAAGATAATAAACACAATCATCTCACGCCCACGATGTCGAGCCTCATCCTCATTTCCCATGTGAAGGATGGGATAGAGATGGCTCGTGAGAATCGTCTGGGAGAACGAATCGGCCGCATCATTCAACAACACCACGGGACCAGCCTGATTTCCTTCTTCTACCAGAAGGCCAAGGAAAACGAGAATCCTGAGATGGAATCGATCGATGAAAAGGATTTTCGTTACCCCGGCCCCAAACCCCAGAATAAAGAGGCAGGGATTGTCATGCTGGCCGATTCGGTAGAGGCCGCCTCTCGTGCCCTCGCCGATCCCACACCTTCTCGTATTAAGAGCCTTGTCCAACGGGTGACGAACAACATCTTCTTGGATGGACAGATGGAAGAGTGTGAGTTGACTCTAAAGGACCTTCAAAAAATCCAGGAAAGTTTTAACCGGATCCTCACTGGCATTTTTCACCAGAGAATCGACTATCCCGCTTCAACAGGCCCGGAGTCAACGAAGAAGAGGAACGATGAAGATCTGGATTCGAAATCGGCAAAAACGTATCCCCTTAGATTTAAAAAAAATAAGAAAGGCGGCCCAAAGGCTATTGACGGAGTTGGGGCTCCTTGAGGCCGAGCTCAGCCTTCTCTTTGTTAACGATCTCCGGATCCAAGCGCTGAACCAACGATATCTCTGCCGCGACAAACCGACCAATGTCCTGGCCTTCCCCATGCAAGAGGGAGAATTCTCAACCCTCCATCCTCATCTCCTCGGCGATCTGGTGATTTCCGTCGAGACAGCCAAGCGTCAATCGAACCGTTTCGGCCTCGATGTAATGGAGATGGTGATCCTTCTGATGGTCCACGGTGTCCTGCACTTGATCGGCTACGAGCATGAAGGGACGAAAAAAGAGGCGCGAAAAATGTCGCTCAAACAGAAGGAACTCTTCCGCCAGA
The DNA here is from genome assembly GCA_047519465.1 of Thermodesulfobacteriota bacterium. GTDB lineage: Bacteria > Desulfobacterota > BSN033 > BSN033 > UBA1163 > UBA1163. The sequence continues at coordinate 36,184 of JAPVTA010000121.1, forward strand.
TCACCCAGAAGGCTTGATCCACGTGACGCGTTCAACACTTCTTCACATTAAATCCCAAACTGTCATTCCCGCCCCATATCAAGTGCGAGGTAAACTCCGGCGGGAATCCAACTCAGAAACACTGGATTCCCCCGTGTCAAGCACGGGGCAGGCTTAGTCAAGCCCGGAATGACAGACGGAGTAAAGGAACTTTCCACGCACTGAACCAAGGGCACTAGTTGAAGATCCAGAGTTTTCGGAGGCGCTCAAAGCGTTTCAGGAAGGCCAGCTCTTCAGAGGTCAGCGAAGCAGGGGCGACTCTCTTTTTCAACTTCAGCAATCCCCCGTAGTCCACCCATCTGAGGAGAGGAAAAAGAAAACGCCGGAGGAATCCTTTTTCCTTAAAAGCAAAACTGCTGTTAAAGTCGATGAGGTAAGGCTCCCCTTTTTCCGAAATAAGGATGTTCCCCTTGTGCCTTAAATCCATGTGTACCACTCCCCTGGCATGGACTTCCCTGAGGATCTGTCCTAAGTCGGGGAAAAAAGAAGAAGGAAGATCCTCTTCCCTCTGGATGGGTTTCCCCGGAATAAACTCCATAGCAAACGCAAAGCGATCAATTCGCTCCACAGGCTGTGGAACGCCTCTTATGCCTGTGAGCCGGGAGTAGATCTTCCATTCTTTGTCGATTAACCAAAGTCCTAACGTCCAACGCAAAAAAAATTTTTTTCTGAGGACATCCTTAATCATCAGGGGTCGACCCACCACTTGTACCTGATTCAAATCGGGTTTTCCACCCCTCCCTTTGACAACACCCGTTGAGCCCTTAAGGTCTTCCCGTTTCATCATCCTCAACATGCCCCCTCACCCTCCCCCTCTCCCCCAAGGGGAGAGGGGGAAATTAATAGAAAGGAAACTCAAAAGAAAACGCTCCAATAGGGACGACTGAGGATCAGCAAGATTCCGGCAAGAACGATGAGAAGAATTCCCTCTTCACTGTTCTCGATAAAACATTTAAATTGCCAGGAAATCTTCTTGCCCGAGTAGGGAGTCCATCGGGGCAGGTATTCTGGAACCTTCTCATCATAGTCCTCATACTGACTTCCAAAAATCCTTCTCAACCGATCTCCTTCTATCTTTTTTTTGTAGGGAATGTAATGAAAGCAAAACATGAAGAAAGCGGCCGCCAGAAGATAGATATTGTCCGCCATGATACAAAATCCCGTCGTTATAAAAATCGAACCAATGTAGAGGGGATTCTTGACGTGAGCGTAAGGGCCTGTCACCGTCAGAACTTCGTTCTTCTGAAGGTGACCCGCTGCCCAGATGCGGATGCCCTCCCCCAAAAAGATCAAAACCATCCCAATCAAGATCCCGGAGAACTGGGGCTTCGCAAAGACCACCAACAAAAAAGCTCCGATGAAAAGCGGAATCCTTCGGATCTTCCTTTGCCAAGATACCCTCTTGTTGTCCATAACGTCCTCTCTTCCTGAATTAATACAATCGCATTAAACATTTTGTACGGCAACCCTTTAGGGTTGCTTTAAGCAAGGCGAAAGCCTCACGCTACAGGTGAAATGATTTAATGCGTTTCCATTTGTCCGATGGAGAGAAATTCTCTTCTAGAAAAAATATCGGCCAAACCTTACCGGTTAGAGATCACGACAAAATGGTCTCCTCCCACCCCGCGTCGAGCAATCACCTGGACCTCCGGCCTGCCTTCCCTCAGTTGAAATTTTAAGAAATCTCTGGATCGAAGCAGACAGAATACTCTTTCCGGAGACCTCAAAAAATTCAAAAGGTCCTCTTCCTCATTCAACACCGGAATGGGAACAATCCCTGTGTAAAAATTGAAAGGGCCAGGTTCAAAATCTCCATAGATGGCCAATTTCTCCCCGGGCTGAATTCGTGAAGTAATCTCCTGACAAATAAAACGAGCCGACTTGTAAGAATTCACAAAGGGAAACGCGACCCTCAACGTATAGAAGAACCCCCCGGCCATCATCCCCACGATAACGAAAAAAACGATTCCACGACGTTTGAAGCGATACGAAACAAACAGGGCAAGGCTTCCTCCAACTAACAGAAAGGCCATGGGAAGACTGTAGAGAAAATAGGCGGGAAACCTTGTCCAAACCACCCACGGGGTGGTGAGACCCCCGACGAGGGTCAATACCATGAATCCATACAGCGGAATAGAAATCCACTCACGCCTGAAACGTTCCATCGGTGTAAAAATCGAATCCTCCCAAAACTTTCCCACCATCAGGGAGGCTGCCGGATACAAAGGCAAAAGGTAAAGGCCCCTCTTCCCCTTGGAGATAGAAAAAAACAGAAAGATGACCGCAAACCATACGAAAAGAAAAACGAACTCCCTTCTTTTTTCGATGGCCTCCTTGAAAAAGCCGTAAACCATCGCTCCGGGTAGAAAGATGAACCAGGGGAGAAAATCAAGGGGAAAGTTGTAGAGATAGTAATAAAAAGGGCGGACGTGGGTCCACCCTTTCGCATAAGCGTCCATGGTATGCTTGAAGAGGGTTTCTCGAAGATAGATGTTCCCTCCCCTGGTGACAGCAGGAAGATACCAGGCGAGAACGACGATCATAAAGAGAAGTATCCCCGGAAGGAGCTTCATCCGCCTGATTCCTCCCCAGTCCTTTTGAAAGACCAGGTAGATTAAACTGACCAAGAGAGGGAGGATGAAGCCAACCGGTCCCTTGGCTAAGGTAGCTAGTCCCATACTGATATAAAAGCCGTAAAGAGAGAGACCTTTCAAGTTCCCCGGACGAATCTTCCCTTCCTGAGTGTCACAATACCATTGGAAGAAACAGAATAACGATGCCGTGGTGAAGAAAGTGAGCGTCGCATCGATATTGCCGCGCGTGGAAAGATAGGCAAATTCATAAACCGTCGCCAGAACGAGTCCGGAGAGGAACCCGGTGCGTGAGGAATAGAGTTTCTTCCCAATGAAAAAAATGAGCAGTACGGTCAAGGTCCCGAAGAGGGCAGAAGGGAACCTCACGGAAAATGGGGTGAACCCTTGCCAGAGGAAGGATGAAACCGCAATGGCCCAGAAAAAGAGCGGAGGCTTATCGGTGTAGAGGTGCCCGTTGCGATGCATGAGGATCCAATCTCCCCGATTCACCATCTCTCTTGAAACCTCCGCGTACCGGGGCTCATCCGGGCTCCAAAGATCCCATTGACCGAGGTTGACAAAATAGATAAGGAAGCAGAGTCCCAGGAGCAAGGTGATCTGAGTCCATGGCTGAGCGGCAATTTTCGAAAACCGTCGGTCCATTCTAATTATTCCAACCCTTCCGTCACCACGCCCTGGGGAGAGACGTAGACCAACCCTCTGCGACGACTTTCGTCCACCAGCCCGTGAAGAAAGGCCCTCTCGTCTTTTACGAAGGGATTGAGACGGAGGTATTCACTAAAACATCTGAAGCGATCCACCTTTGTCATGATTCTTGGGGTGGATGTGTTGAGCTGGAGAAAATTTCTGAACAATTCTTTCCGGTTCACCTTCTTGTCCATTCGGATATCTTCAAAATCGAGGAGATGAAAATCCCATGCCTCTCCTTTCTCCGAGACAAGGATATTACAGGTTTTCATATCCTTATGGTATACGTTTATTCTATGAAGACCATCCAGCCAGCGGGCAAAGGTCTTAATAAAAAACCTCTTTCTCTTTAACGCCTCAAACCCTTTCAACACATATCGATCCATCTCTAAATCGCCGGCAAGAGCCTCCATGAATAGAAAACTCTCCTTCAATCCCACCCTGTCTCTCCTCTCCACGAAGGCCAGAGGCTTGAGCGTTGGAATGCCTCTCGCCCGCAGGCCGTTGGCCGCCACCCAGGCCTTGAGCCCCTTTGAACGGCGAAAATATTCTTTTACCCGCCCCCAGAAATGAGGATAGCAGAATTGTTTTAAGCATATCGGTCCTTCTTTATCCTCCAAGATAGAAACGAGGACTTCCGGAGAATTTTTGACGAGACAGGAGGACCTCTTTCTCACCAGGTCTTGGTGGTCATCTAACATCCTTTTCAGACGATCCATAGGGAAATCCCGTCTGTGAAAATAGCGGGCACCCCTCTTTTTTTCGACTGTGAACTCAGTGCTTTCCTTCAGACACCGCTTCGTTCTGCTGCGCCACTGCCTCTTTAGGAGGCGATCCATGGAGGGATAAATCCTCTCGAGTAAAATCTCTCTTTTCTTGATCCCGTCGGAGATCCCGCCGAAATATTGATCCAGGAATTGGAGTTGTTCCGGTTCTCCCCACATCGCCCTTAAAGAATGAAAAAGGTGTGCAAGATTCCATAACCTCTGATTCAGGGAAAGGGATCTCATGATCTTCGTACGATGTAGGTCCGTGAGAAACAAGGAATCGCCATTCCACAGAAAGTTCCCTCCGTGAAGATCTTGATGAAAGAGTCCTGCATCTTGAAACGCCCTTACCGTCATCGCTAACTCAACGATCGAACGAGGTTCCTTTGCTTTCGCCCCCTCCTCGATGAACGAAACCCCTGTTCCGGTTGCCTCCGAAAGGTAATAGCTCTCCCTGACCAAACCCCTCCGGACCCTCTCCATCCAGCCCAGGGGTTTAGGAATGTTGAGCTTCTTCCTTTCTAATCGGAATGCGATGAGAAATTCCCGCTGTCCTCTGGAGGGGAGGACAAGATATTTCATGTACTCCGCCCAACCCTTTGCCTTATCCCTTTTCAGAAAAACCTTCACCCCATTCGGAAGGCCAAAAATAGCTGCCCACCTCCGGCTGGATTCCTTGACCATCTCCCCTCCCATCCTCCGGACGGAAGAGATGGGATCGTCAAAAAAACCGGCCGGGAGAAGATCCAACACTTCTCCCTTCATCCAACCCCTGAGTTCACCTTTCGATACCTTCTTAAAAATCGAAGTCGCCATTTTCCACGATGAACGGTGGACTATGAACTATGAACAACGAAGATAATAATTGGTTCATGGTTCATCGTCCATCGTTTAAGGTTTATGGGTCCACTTCCTCTTTCCCAACCTGATCATCTCCTGATAGAATTCTTCAACAGCCTGCGCCTGTCGGTCCAGCCGGAACTCTTGATGGGCCTTCTGATAAGCCGCCTTTCCCAGGGCCTCTCTCATTTCTGGATGACGGAGCAGACGAAGGGCTGCGTCCGCCAAGTCTCCCGGGGTGTCGTTCACCACCAAACCCGAAAAGCCGTCCTCCACCAACTCTGGGAGCATGCCTCGATTGGCCACGATGACCGGTTTGCCCATAGCCATGGCCTCTCTCAAGGCCCTGGCTGTTCCGTCGGAGCCCGCCATTAAAAAGACGAAAAGATCCATGCAGGCCAAGGTGTCGAGGTAGTCATGGGTCCGATACCCTCCGAGAACGACCCACTTTTCGACGCCGAGTTGTTTCATGGGCTGGATGACGCTGTGCTCCATCTGACTCGACCGGCCGACTAAGAGGACCTTCACATTTGGAAATTCTCCGGCAATCTTTTTGATCGCCTCCAGAAAGACAGCCGTCCTTCTGTATTTTTGAAATCGGGCGACCATCCCGATCACAATATCCTCGGGTCCAATTCCCAACAGAGTCTTCATCTCTATAAATTTCCTGTTTGGGTCATACTGGCTGAGATCCAGGGCCGGCGAGATCTTCAGGACCCTCTCAAGAGGGAGCCCGAAATGTCTCGCGTCCTCTCTCCTCGCTTTCTCAGAAAAAGTGATCATGCCGTCCGTGAACTGAGAGATGAGAAAGCGATTCCCCAAACTGGGCTTCAAGGGGTCTCGCTTATGGTCCGTGCGAATAACGATGACAGGCAGGCCCGACCTCTTCGCGGCGATCCCGCCTAAGAGATGGCCGTGGGAGTGGTGGACATTGAGAATGGCGAATTCTTCCTGACGAAGATATTGGGCGAGGTCTGATATGTCACGAAGATGGGTCGGTAGGAAGGAGGGATGATAAAACTTCATCGAATGATCCAGTCGAAATCGATCGGTGGCTTTGACGCCTGCCCGGAGGACTCGCTTCTCAATACTGTCCTCGACCGGAAGAGGAGGTTTTCGATAGGCAAAGATGACGTCGTGCCCCCGCTTCTCCAGTCCCTTGCAGAGGTTCAAGGTCGGATCAGCAGGCCCTGTCCACTTCCAGTTGCTGAAAAGATGCAGGATCTTCATTGCTCGCACTATCTATCAAATCACAAACGAAAAATGTTCCTTAACCCCTCTTCATCATCCCTTAGGTTAAGGGGGGAATAGAGGGAGGTTATAGGAAGAAGTTGTCATTCTCAACCTTCTCAAGGTCCTGGATATCCTCTTTGGAATGGATGAACTCCTCTATCCACCAGTTGGTGCGATTGTAAAAACATCCAACATCTTTACATTCCTCTTTGGCATCAAAGGTCAGGATCGATCTGGCCGCCTGTTTGAGGCTCTCCCTGAATTTTGTTTCCGAGAGGTACCCATCCGGCTTTCCGATCATGGCCTCTTCTACGCCCCGAAACGCAGGGCAGTGAAAGATTCCGAAAGGGGTAACCACAGTCCTGAAGAATTGCATGTGGCATCTCGCGGGCTGTCTCTTGATTTGCTCGGTCTCACGATTCAACATGGCCTTCAAGTTGGAGCTTTGAAGAACCTTCACTCGCCCCCCTGCCACATGCCTTGCTTCCTGAAGATAGATCTTGATTTGATCAATAATCTCTTCTTCCTCCGTTTTCCCAACATTTTTCAGCAATGTCTCCCTCTGTGATTCATTCCAACGGACCAGACAGGGTTTGAAAGAAACATAATCAAACGAGAATTCCCTCGCCAATTCCACCGATCTTGTCATTTCATCGAGATTGGGGCGGAGTCTCTTTCCGTTAATCTCCACACCTTCCCAGACGATCACAAACGAATATCCCAGCGAAACCAGGGGATTCCTCCTCTTCACTTTTTTTGCTTCTTCTAATATCTCCCTTAGCCTCACCCGCGTCTTGGGCACGTGTAGCGCCCTAAAGACTTCTTCCCCTGCCGCATCAATGGAAATCCTGATCCAATCTTTCTCCTTGAGTTCCCCGGCGACCGCTCCAATTCTTTCGAGCTTTGAACCATTCGTCACGATCCCGATTTGTAATCTTTTGCTTTTGATGTAGCGGACGATCTCTCCAAAATCCTTATGAAGCGTCGGCTCTCCCCCTCCGATCAAGATCACCGATAGCAGGCCATGGGAATGGAGTGTGTGGATCGTCTCTTTCACGTCCTCCAGCGCCAAGGTTTTTCCCGCATTGATCAGCCTTGAATCGACACAGAAGGGGCATGAGAAATTGCAGGCAGAGGTCAAGTCCAAATTGACGGAGATCGGGCTGAAAATCGGCACTCCTCGACCCAGGGCATCGACCTGGCAATCTCTCTGCCATTCAATATAGTCTTTGAGCCTTTGAAGGGTGGCTTGTTGTCTTAATTTAGAGCCAAAGTCATGCTCTCTCTCTTTTAGCTTTTCCATGGTGCTCTCTTTTCAAATTCACGAAAGCCGTCATATACTGTTTTCAGCAGTGACATATTATGGAGAATATGCGGGGGCCCGATGAAGGGCTCGGTTCCCTTCCCAAGGGCCTCCATAAAATTCTTGACGGAGAGTTCAAGGGGGTCCGCAATCCTCAATCTCTTGTCTCCGTAATGAAAATAGATTTCATAATTTTTAAAATCCAGACTCCGACAAACAATCCTGTCGTTGAATCCGTAAGAAAACTCACGGGGTTGAGTCTTCTGGTGCACCAACCTTATTAACACATCGCAGGCCCGCGTTCCAAACGCATAGGTAAACCGGATGGTCATTTCCTCTTCCCCATGCGATTCAAAATTCAAATCCTGTATCCTCCCGGGCCCTAACCGGCAGTAAAGGATACTGAGGGGATGAGGAACGGATTCCGGGAGCATCACTCTTCCCGGAGAAAAAGGTGACATTCGCATCGAAAAACGATTGGTTTCTCCGATCCTGATCTCTCCGCAAATTTTCTCATAGTCATCGACGGAGAAGGGCCATTGAGAATTCATGGCAATCGTTATTTTCTTCTCTCGGGCCTTCTCGAAAATAGCTTCAGCCCTTTTTTGAACGTCCGTGTGATCGCCCCAGAGGAAAGGCTTTTCGCAGAAGATATGAAGTCCGGAGTCCAGACATTCTAATAGATATTCATGATGGGTTAAAGAAGGGGAAGCAATCACCACCGCGTCGGGCTTTTCGCCCCTCACCATTTCCTCGAAACGGATATACGGATGGGCTTCTATTCCATATTTCCGTAGAGCAGAAGACGCCTGAAGGCCTGTCTCTTCCGTCGTTGCCAGGACGGAGGTGACTCTTGCGCCATGCTTATGGAAATACTTTCCTATGTACTCGCCGATACCATTTCTTGTTCTCCCCGCCCCTATAATGGATACGTTCAGTGGAGTCAAAAGCCTTCATATCTCCTGTGTTTTTTACTAAGAAATATTCGTATTTTAACACAGCGGATGCTGTGGACAAAACCCTCTTCGGCCGGGATCAAGTATCTTTCTTTCCGTAACAACCGTCCCCTCTATTCCCCCCTTAAGTGAAGGGGGGATGAAGGGGGGTTATTGGAAATCAAAACCACATCATCTCTTCTTACTTGGCGCCGTGCGATGATTTGGACCTTGGGCGCTTCTACCCCTCCGAACAGCTGAGAAAAATCGCTAAACTGGAGAAGGCAGAATACTCTTCCTGAAGATCTCATAAAATCGAGCAAAGCGTCTCTACTGTATATGGTCATAATGGGTACAACCCCTGTAAAATAGTTATAAGGATCATTCCCAATCCCCCCATAAATCGCCAATCTGTCACCCGGCTGAATCCGACGCGTAATTTCCTCAGAAATGAAGCGAGCCGACATCCGCGGATTGGCGAGGGGGAAAATAACCCTAAATGTGTAAAAATATCCCGCAACCATCATTCCGACGAGGAGGAACAGGATCACTCTGTAATTCATTAGGCGACAGAAGATCCATATAGCCAGGCAGCATCCGGCCAAGAGGAGAGCGATAGGAAAACTATAAGACAGGTAAGAGGGCAACTTTATTGAGCCCACCCATGGAGCCGCAACCCCAGCAGTCAGTCCAAGCCCAATCAACGCATAAAGAGGGAAAGAAACCCATCTTCGATTGAAAGAATCCAGCGGGCCCGACGTGAAATCAGCCCAGAACTTCCCGACCATGAGCGAGGCAGCCGGAAAAAGAGGCAAGAGGTAGAGGGCTCTTTTGGATTGGGAGAGCGAAAAAAATGTGAAGATAACGATACACCATACCGAAAGGAAAAGGAACTCTTTCCTATTTATGATCGTTGTTTTAGAACAGCCGTATGCAATTGCGGCGGGCAAAAACAGGGTCCAGGGCATAAAGCTCATTGGGAAAATATACAAATAGTAATAGAGAGGGCTAGGATGAGTCCATCCCGTTGTATAAGCCTGGGTCGTGTGCCTAAAAAGATTTTCCTCGACGTAAGCTCTCCCACCCAGAGAGACAGCGGGGAGATACCATGCCAGGACGATGGCCAGAAATAAGAGAACCCCGGGAAGGAGCTTCATCCGTTTCATTTCTCCGTAATCTTTTCGAAGAAACAGATAGATCAAGCTCGCTAAAAGGGGAAGGACCAATCCAGTCGGCCCTTTGGTTAAGGTGGCCAGGGCCATGCTGGTATAAAATCCAAAAATGAAAATGTTCCGGACCGTCCGGCTGCGACGGATTCCCTCCTCCCTGCCCTCTTGATACCAGAGAAAAAAACAAAGAAACGAAGCGGCCGTAAAAAAGGTGAGCGTGACATCCATGTTGGCGCGATTGGAGAGATAGACAAAATGAAGGCTTGTCGCCAGGATGAGGCCGGAGAGGAATCCTGTCCGGAACGAATAGAGTCTCTCCCCCAGGAAGAAAGTGAGGAGGACGGTGAGTGTACCGAAGAGGGCTGAGGGAAATCTCGCGGAAAAGGAGGTGAACCCTTTCCACAAATAGGAGGAAAGAGCGATCAGCCAGAAAAAGAGCGGAGGCTTGTCGCCATAGACGCTCCCGTTGAAGTGCATGAGAATCCAATCGCCCCTGTCTACCATCTCCCTGGCAATTTGTGCATAACGAGGCTCATCCGGATTCCAGAGGTCCCATCGGCCGAGATTAAGAAAGTAAAGGATGAAACAGATGCCGACAAGAAAAAGAATGTGAACCCATTTGGGAGGAACGTTGATGCAGAGCGAGGGTCTCGTGGGATGAAAGTCCTTTCTTTATTATACATGGCGAAATGAATCACACCCAAAGGAAGTCATTCCTTCCCCGTATCAAGTATGGGGTAAACTCCAGCAGGAATCCAGGAAAACACTGGATTCCGGGTCAAGCCCGGAATGACAAACTAAACAGGACTTATCTCGTCATGTATGATTACCCGATCAGATTCTTTCCTCGATTTCATAATGGATATGGCGGCTCTTCATCCATTTCACCGCCAGAAGATCGACGAAGGCGCGCCACATCCGGTTCCAGGTGGTATATTTCGAAACGCCAAACTTTCTGGGATGGTGGGCGATAGGTATCTCAATCACTCGGTACCCCTCCATCTTCACCAAGGTCGGGAGAAAGCGGTGCATCCCTTTGTAAAGTTTGATATCCTGAAGACATTCCCTCTTATAAGCCCGGAAGGTACAACCGCTGTCCTGGATTTCCTCTCCGCTCAAGTTGTTCCTGATCCGATTCGCAATCTTTGACGTGATCCGTTTGACCCAAGAATCTTCCCTTTTCTGACGCCATCCCGTTACCATGTCGTACTCTTCGAGATGGTCTAACATCCTCGGGATGTCCTTGGGGTCATTCTGAAGATCAGCATCGATGGTGATGATGATCCCTCCCTGCGCCTCTTTGATCCCCGCCGCCCCCGCCGCCGTCTCGCCGCAGTTCTTCTTGAATCCGAGGATGCGTATTTGAGGATATTGTACCGCCATCTCTTTGAGGATCTCACGGCTGCGATCTTTGCTGCCGTCATCAACGAAGATCATCTCGTAGGTCTTCCCCGAGGGTCCCAGTACCTCTGCGATTTGAGGAATCAGAACCGGAAGGTTCTCCTCTTCATTGTAGACTGGAACGACCACAGAAATATCAATCGAAGGGCTCCCTCTCAAAAGACAATTCATACTCCGCACCTAATTTTTTTGATGATAAAACTCCCTGATGCTGGCACAGACGAAATCCACTTTCTCTTTTTCAAGCTCCGGATAGATGGGGAGAGAGAGTATCTTTTCCACGACCGCTTCTGTCATTTCCAGCTTGGGCTGCTGGCCGAGGACATTCCGGACGGCCGGCTGTCGATGGTTGGGAACGGGATAATGAATCCCAGACTGAACCCCTTTCTCCTTTAAAAAATCGGCCAGCTTCTCCCGCCGGTCCGTTTGGATGACATAGAGATGATAGACCGCCTCGGCCCAATCCTTTGCTCGAGGAGTCACCACAGGAGTTCCCTTTAATCCGTCGTTGTACCATCCGGCGATGCGCCGTCTTGATTCATTAAACCAGTCCAACCTCTTGAGTTGAAGCCGACCCACCGCTCCCTGGATCTCATTAAACCTTAAATTATACCCGACCAGCTCATGTTCATATTTTCCCTTTCGACCATGATCTCTCAGCATCCGGCAGGTCTTGGCCATCTCATCATCCGAGGTGACAAGGATTCCGCCGTCCCCAAAGACCGTCAGGTTCTTCGATGGATAGAACGAAAAACAGCCGCCAATTCCCATCGACCCAACTCTGGCTCCTTGAAATCGGGCGCCATGAGCCTGACAGCAGTCTTCTAAAACGAAAAGCCCATAACGCTCTGCCAAATCACGAAGGGAATCCATCTGGGCAGGGTGGCCGTAAAGATGGACGGGGATCATCCCCTTCACCTGCTTTACCTCCGGTATCCAGCCCTTCCTTTTTAAGACCGATTCGATATGCTTCGGATCCATTGTAAACGTATCATCAATATCGATGAAAATCGGCCTGGCTCCAACGTGGAACACGGGCTCAATCGTTGGAAAAGCCGTGAGAGAAGGAACCAGAATACCATCGCCCTCCCCAACCCCTAAGGCCTTGAGACACAGGAAGATGGCCGATGTCCCCGAGGAAGTGAGGACGGCGTGCTTCACCCCGATAAACTGGGCAAACTCTTTTTCAAACTCTTTGCATTGGTTCCCCAGAATATATTGTCCGGAATCGATCACCTCTAAGACGCGATCTTTCATTTCTTTATCCACATAGGGTTTAGAAAGAGGCACCTTCATTTTAACTCCTTTCGCTGAATGTCATATTTTTCCCCATTCCATCTCCACTCTCTTCCCGCTCCGAGAGGACTTGTAGCAGGCCTCGACGATTTTTAATGCCTCAAACCCAGCCTTCCCATCCGCCAAGGGCCTGGACCGGTTCTTCATCGAATCCAGAAAGGCTTTCAGTTCCGTCGCCAGGGGCTCTTCCGACTGAACGGGAATGTTCTGCCCCTCCCCTTCTATGGCAACACATTTTCCGCCCTGGCTCTCATGCCGGTTGTCGCACAAGAGAATGGAATTATTTTGGAAGTCGCAATAGAGGCTCGCTCGATCCCCGACGATCGCGATATCTCTTCTCTTTTCGGGCGGCAGATATCCCGCCTCAATAAAAACAATCTTTCCATGATAATCCAGAATGGAGACGGAGGTATCATCCAAAGGAAAGCTAAGGTAGTTCTTGACAACGGCCGTGACCGCTTCAGGGGGCTCACGAAGGAGATAATTAAAAAGGTCGAAAAAATGGATCGCATCCGTTTGCGTTACCCCGACATCCGTCCTGGGTCTTTTGAAGCCCATGAAATGGCCGTAGGCATACTGGACCTTCCCCAGCCGGCTCTCTTCGATCAGACCCTTGATCTTCGAGGAAGCAGGATGGTACCGGTAGACATGGCCCACCTGAAGGATCACGCCTTTCTTATTCGCATGGGTGATCATCTTCTTGGCCTCTTGAGATGTCAGGGCGATCGGCTTCTCTACAAAGACATCCTTCTGCTTGTCAAAACATTCTCCGCAGATGGCCAGATGGCTGTCGGCAGGTGTGACGACATCCACCCCGTCTATTCGGTCAAGGAAATCATGGTAGTCGGTTGAAAGATGATCTTCGGGAATCGAGAATTCCCGGCAGGTCTTCAGTTGGCTCGAATCTGAATCCACCACATAAAGTTCGTCGACAAGCTTCGTCAGCGTCTTCAAATGGTTCTTGCCCCACCTTCCTATTCCGATCAATAAAAGCTTCATGTACGAACTCCTGTAGCCAAACTATTTCAAATGCCCCTCACACCTTCCCTCTCCCCGGTGGGGAGAGGGGAAGGGTGAGAGGTTGCGATCTTATTTGCTGCACAGCAACAGTACATTATCGGAAAAGAATCTTGAGGCAGGGATGGCTTTATAAATGTTTAAACCATTCTCCCTGAGCTCCCTCGTTATCTCTTCGAGCGATATCCTTTTCTTGATCGGCCTTTCGCTGAACAGGGATCCTATCCTGCGGGCCATCGCTTTAAACTTGTTTGGATAATTATAATCAATGATAAGCCATTTCTTGGTCACCCTTCTCATTTCTTGAAGCATCCGGTATCTTATCTCAACTGGGATATGATAGATAAACCGGATGGAGAAAATGCAGTCAATGCTGTTGTCCTTAAATGCCATCGCCTCCGCATCCAGGCGGATATTCCAGAAAGAGTCTTCAAAGCCGTCCATCCTCTTTCTTGACTCTGCCATCATCTCTAACGAAACATCCCCGCCGATCCATTTATACCCGCTTCTTAAAATCAGACGACTTAATCTCCCCGTCCCACACGGAATGTCCAGGGCAAGCCCCTTTCTCTCTGTAAACCGAACCAGCTTTGAGATCACCCTCTTGGTATTCCAATTCCTAAATCTCCCATAGATCCCTTCAAATCTTGTCTTTTCATAGCCCGCCGCGTAGATCTTGTTTTGATAAAGTTGCCTCACATGATACATGACCCACACCTTTTCGTCTCAATCCATCCGGTGAGAAAGTCTATCACTCGCAGTGTCACCCGATCCTCACCGGTTTTATTTAACCCTCCTCTCTTAAGATGTCAATCCTTCCGAAAACTTGCCTGAATTCTAACGGTTTGAAATAAGAACATATTTCCAATTGGCTACCGTCATCTGCTCAAGAGGGCAAAGCTCCACTCCTGTTTCCTCTTTAAAACGATTAAGGACTTCCGGATAAATGACAACAAACACCCTTTGACTGGAGTTGAGAATTTCCAAAAACCGCTCCTTGCTTTGAATGCTCTCGATATAAGGCTTCTGGGTGTAGTAAAGCAACCCGTTTGACTTAAGGGAATAGGTCTTGAGCTCATCTCCTGCCTCCATTCTTTTTAGAATCCTGTCTGAGAATGCCCTCGCTGACCTCTGGGGATCGAACCTGGGCAGAAGAAAAAAGAGATGAAGATGGAGAAAAGCGAAAGCGGTCATGAGACTGATAAACGAAGCCCATTTCTTTTTCTTGATGAAAAACAGTAGAGAGAGAAACGAGCCAACCCATAGATAGGAGAGGACGGACACCCCTATAGAATGATAGTCCGTCAGGGCCGGATAGAGGCTTTGTGGAATTCCTGACAGGAATAAAACAGAGGCGGCGAAGAACAGGAGAGTCAAAAGGAGCAGCCCGGACAGGAATCCCTTTTTCTCCTCCCCTGGTTGGAGCCCGTGATCCCACAGAGTGCCAACCATCAGGCCGGCTGCCGGGTAAAGGGGTAAGAGGTAGTTATCCTTCTTTCCTTTGGAGAGAGTGAAAAAAAGAAAGATGAAAAAGAACCAGATAGAGAGAAAGAGGAATTCTTTTCTTTTGCCAAACTTTTTCCGTAACCCCAGAATGAATGCCGTAGGCAAGAAAACGAACCACGGAAAGAATTCTAAGGGAAAACGGATGAAATAGAAATAGATCGGCTCCGCATGAAAATGTCTTCCTCCCTCCACGTAAGTTCCAACCGCTTGTTTCAAAAGGATCCAATGGATATACGCTTTTCCTCCAACCCAACAGGCGGGTATCCACCATACCAACACAACCGTCACGGAGAGAAGAAATCCCAGGAGGAGGTCACGGCACCAAAACTGCCTCATCTTCTTTTGGAAGCCCGAAAAGATCAAAAAAATAGGAAGCGTAAGATAAGCCACTGGCCCTTTGGTCAAGATCGCGAGCCCGGTAAAGAGGCCGCCCAGAAGGTAATCCTTCCGTCGCCGCTCCTCCTTTTCATAACCCAGGTAGAAGAAAAAGAGAGCGAGAAGAAAGAAGAGCGTGAAGAGGGAATCCAGCATCATCCACCGAGATAAGTGAGGAAACAGGACACACGTCGCTAGAACCATTGCGGAAAGGAAGCCGGCTCTAACACCGAATAGTCTTTCTCCGAGAAGAAAAGTGACGATGAGGGTGATCAACCCCGCCAGGGCAGAGGGAAGACGGTTGGTCAACGCATTATTCTCTCCCACAAAGAAAGTGGAGAGATTGACCAGCCAAAAGGAAAGAGGTGGTTTTTCGGCGTAGATCTCTCCGTTCAGATGAGGCAGAATCCAATTCCCCGTCTCCTGCATCTCCCGTGCAATCACTGCATATCGGGTTTCATCCGGCTCCCATAGATCCCTTCCTCCCAGATTGAAGAGGAATAGAACCAACCCCACAGCGAGTATGGCGAAGACATATCTTTTTCTGACATCCGTCATATTAAAGTTCCTCCTAAATCGATACCCATTGAAGACGAACTAGGCTTTACCAGTTTGTGAGAATCAACCTCCCAAGGGCAAGGAAATTTTTAGGGAAAAAATTATAACACAAAGATTACAAATGTGGGGCGACACACATTAAATCCATATTAAGATTTCTTAATGATATTGAAAAGGTCCGCATTTGACATTAATATTTTGCCCATTCTTAACGTTATTCTGACTAAATCTGTACGTTAATGAACTTTACGAGCCAAAGCAGGAACGCTTTTATTTGAAATCGCTGTGAGAAATCGGGAAGTTAACACGATTTGAATTTATTGGCATCTTTTTTGCGGCAATTTTTTAAACTTTCTAACCGAATAAAATCGGCCGATCTAAATTTTCCTCAGGATTGCCAGAGAGGAGGAACTTATGTCTACCCTGGACAGGCTTAAGAAACTTTTTATTAATAAGTTCGATTTCAATGTCGAAGAGCTTAGGCCTACAACCACCCTCGAACATTTGGGCCTCGATTCTCTCGATAAGATCGAATTCATGTTCGATATCGAAAACGAGTTTGGCATTAAAATCCCTGACGAAGAGTTTAAAGTTACAACGATACAAGATATGGTTGATGCGGTTGACCGATTCGTATCTGAGCAGGCATTCAATTCTCCAAGGCTTGCGATAAGCAGTTAAAGCTGAACGTGGACGTGGATGCGGGGATTCTATTCGAATGGGACGGAGAGTCGTCGTCACCGGCTTGGGAATTCTTTCCGCGTGCGGAAACAATGTAAGTGATTTTTCAGCCAACCTCATGGCGGGCAAGTCCGGTGTCAGAAGAATCTCCTCGGAATACTCGAGTCTTCTTTCAGCAAAGATTGCCGCCGAAGTCGATTTCAACCCCTCCGACTATTTCGATAAAAAACAGCTAGCTTACTTAGACCGAGTCAATCAATTTGCCCTGGCGGCCGCTTCGCAAGCCTGGAAAGATGCAAGGTTATCGCTCAACGACAAGGAGAAGCACCGGGCGGGAGTCTATCTGGGCACTGGGTTGGGTGGGGCCAATACCATAGAGGAGGTATTCATACGATTGTTCAAGCAAAACGCAGACAGAGTGAAACCTTTGTCTGTCTTGATGATTATGAACAATGCTTCGGCCTCGTACATCTCAATCGAATACGGGCTCTCGGGCCCCTGTATGACTCTGTCGATCGCCTGTGCTTCTTCCGCCAATGCGATCGGAGAGGCTTACCGGCAGATTAGAGATGGGTACGTGGATCTGATGCTTGCAGGAGGGGTAGAGGCCTTTTTAACGTACGGAGTCTTTCGATGCTGGGAG
Source organism: Thermodesulfobacteriota bacterium (assembly GCA_047519465.1). Lineage (GTDB taxonomy): Bacteria > Desulfobacterota > BSN033 > BSN033 > UBA1163 > UBA1163. Next base: position 53,228 of record JAPVTA010000121.1, read on the forward strand.
GCCCTCAGGGTCCTGGCCGCGGAGGACCCCGATGACCCCTCAAAGTCCTGTAAACCTTTTTCAAAGAACCGTTCGGGGTTAGTGCTTGGAGAGGGGGCTGGCGTGGTCGTTCTCGAGGAGATGGAAAGGGCCGTCTGCCGCGGCGCCCCGCTCTACGCTGAGATGATCGGCTACGGCTCTACCTCCGATGCTTTTCATATCACCAAACCTTCTTCCGAAGGACAATCAAGAGCCATCTCTGAGGCCCTCGGAGAAGCTCGGGTACCACCTGAGGAGATCGATTATATCAACGCTCATGGGACGGCGACGCAATTGAACGATCAACTGGAGACCCAGGCCATCAAGAAAGCGCTCGGCGAATGTGCCTACAACGTTCCCATCAGTTCTACTAAATCGATGCATGGCCACACCATCGGGGCAGCCGGGGCAATGGAATTCATCGCCTCGCTTCTTGCCATTAAGAATCAAGCCATTCCTCCAACGATTAACCTCGATCAACCCGATCCGGAGTGTGACCTTGACTATGTTCCTAATGTTGGCCGTGGAGGAGTCAGGGTGAATACGGTGATGTCCAATTCCTTCGCCTTTGGGGGAACGAATGCGGTCCTCATTGCGAGGAGGGCAGAGGAATGATATGAAATATGCGTTTTTCTGTGATTTCGATGGAACGATCACAAAAGAAGATGTGATCGACCGGATCCTGGAAGAATTTGCGGACCCGATGTGGAAGGAGATAGAGCAATCTTGGGTGACAGGAGAAATGGGTTCTCGCGACTGTCTCGCGATGCAAACCAGGCTCATCAACGGGAAAAAGCATGACCTTCTTGGTTTTGTGGAAGGTATCTCCATCGATGAAACGTTTATCGATTTTGCAAGATATTGCAGGAGCAATGCCATTGAAATCGTTATCCTCAGTGATGGAATCGATCTGTTTATAGAATCCATACTGAATCGGTACGGGTTGAAGGACATCAAAGTGTTCTCAAACGGTCTAGCCCGCACAAACGGCCATTTCGAGATGACCTTTCCCTATTTCAGCAAGGATTGCTCGAGCAAAAGCGGGATCTGCAAGTGCAAGATCATGGCAGACCTGTCCCTTCCTCAGACAGTCAACATTCTTGTCGGCGATGGCCGCTCCGATTTTTGCATCGCGGCCCGAGCGGACATGACCTTTGCCAAGTCGGGTCTCCTAGATTTTTGCAGGCGTGAAAAAATCCCGCATATTGGGCACAGAGCATTCGGAGATATCGTCGAATGGTTGAGAAACCGAAGGGAGCGAAGCGGTCCTGCGACACCACCGAAGACCCTGATCCGTCGCCGCTTAAGGAGGGCCTGGAATGGTTGAGGATCAAGAGCTGATCAGGAAGGATTCCATCTACTGTTCCTACGGAGACACAGTCCACTATGCCGAACCTCCAAAAATATTCAGGGGATGCGAGGGAAGTTTCCTTTACGACAGTCTGGACATCCCCTACCTTGATCTTCAGATGTGGTACTCCGCTTCCAGTTTCGGGTATAAAAATCCAAGACTGTGTGAGGTATTCAAGACTCAGATAGATACCCTTCCCCAACTCGCCTGTCAATACCTCCACGAAGAGAAGGTCCTTCTTGCAGAAAAAATCTGTCTTGCGAATGAGAATCGGTTTAAAGAAAAAGGGAGAGTCCATTTCAATGTCGGCGGTGCTCAAGCCGTCGAAGACAGCCTGAAGCTCGTCCGAAACGCAAAGGGGAAGAACCTGATGTTCGCCTTCATGGGGAGCTATCATGGCCGGACGCTGGGAGCTTCTGCGATCACTTCAAGTTTTCGCTACCGAAGAAGGTACGGCCATTTTTCAGATCGAGCCCAGTTCATCCCGTACCCCTATTGCTTCCGGTGTTTTTATGGGAAGAAGCGGGAGAACTGTGATCTATACTGCCTTTCACAGTTTGAAAAGCTTTTTGAAACAGAGTATTACTCGGTGGTCGATACGAAAGTGAAAGAATCTGAATATGCGGCTTTTTTCGTGGAGCCCATTCAAGCGACCGGGGGGTATGTTATACCGCCTGCGGGTTATTTTAAGAGATTCAAGAAGATCCTCGATACCTGGGGAATCCTACTCGTCGATGACGAAATCCAGATGGGAGTCTACAGGGCGGGAAAACTCTGGGCCATCGAAAACTTTGAGGTCACCCCGGATATCATCGTTTTTGGGAAAGCCCTTACCAACGGCCTTAACGCATTATCGGGGATATGGGCCAAAGAAATGCTGATCAACCCCACGGTCTTCCCTCCCGGTTCAACGCATTCGACTTTTTCATCAAATCCGCTCGGGACACGCCTTGCCCTCGAGGTGATGGAGATACTTGAACAGGAAAATTATGAAAAGAAAGTTTCAGAAACGGGAGCGTATTTTCTTTCCTTACTCCGAGATCTCAAGAAGAGACACCGGGAAATAGGAGATGTGGATGGCCTTGGGTTGGCCCTCCGGGTGGAAATCTGCCAATCGGACGGCTTTACTCCCGACAGAGAGCTGACCGAGAAAATGTTTCTCGAGGGGTTGAAAGGGACTTTGAACTACAAAGGATCAAAATGCGGACTGATTTTAGATATCGGGGGATATCATAAGAATGTCTTCACCCTTGCTCCTTCTCTTCACATCGCCCGAGGTGAAATCGAAATGGCCGTTGAACTTTTTGAGCAACTGATGAGCAAGTGTAAAAGACCGTAGGACGCTTATATGCCCGATCACAAGATAGACCTACCCGGCGGAGATCATTCGGTGCTGTTGGTGCACGGCCTAACCGGGAGCCCTTTCGAGATGAAATACCTGGCCAGAAAATTGAATAAGGCCGGGTTCACCGTCAAAGGTCCCTGCTTGGAGGGACATTGTACGACACTCAAGGACCTTTCCAAGACAAACTGGCAAGATTGGTACGGGTCCGTCCGTGATAGTTTTACGGAAATGAAGAAATCTTTTGATTCGGTGTCCGTTGCCGGCCTTTGTATGGGAGCCGTTCTCTCCCTTCACCTCTCATACGAGTTTGGCTCAGAGGTCACAGCCTTATCTCTGATTTCGACCACTCTTTTTTACGATGGCTGGAGCCTTCCCTGGTACAAATTTCTACTTCCCGTCGCTTATCGTTTCCCGTTTAGATATATCTATTCCTATGCAGAGACAGAGCCTTACGGGATCAAGAATAAGGCATTAAGAGACCGGATCGTCAACCTGATGAAGAACGATTCCATCGCCTATACAAGAACTCCCGCGGCCAGCATCCATGAGCTGTTCAAGCTAATCCGCCGGGTTAAAGAAGAGCTTCCCGCTATTACAACACCCGCCTTGATCCTTCACTCCGAAAAAGATGACCTGACGAGCTTAAAGAATCCGGACTATGTCGAGGAGAAAATCGGCTCCGGGATCGTTCGAAAGATTATTCTGGATAACAGCTATCACATGATGACGATCGATAACCAGAAGGACCGGGTGGCCGAAGAAACAGCACATTTTTTCTGGGAGCAATTGTTTCCCGCCAGCCAGACGGATCGTTAAAAGGCAGAATTTCGAGAAGCGTTCGTTACCCTTTGGAGGGGTAAATAGACGGTAAACGTAGAACCCCGATTTATTTTGCTATCGACCTCGATCCTTCCTTCGTGGGCATGGGCAATCCATTCGGAAATGCTTAATCCAAGGCCCACCCCGCCAGTTTCCCTTGATCGAGATTTGTCCATCCGGTAGAAACGTTTGAAGATCTTCTCTCGCTCCTCTTCGGGGATTCCCATTCCGGTGTCGATGACCTTGACTGCCACAGCGCCTTCCTTCTTTTCAACCGTGATATGTATGGCCCCCCGCCACGTGTATTTGATCGCATTGTCAATCAGGTTGGTAAAGAGTTGCTGAAGGCGGACCTTGTCCCCTGTCACCGTGACCTCTTCAAGAGGCCCTATTTCCAAGGCAATATTTTTCTGCTCCGCAAGGATTTGGAAGAAATTGCATAGGTCCCTCATCAAAAGGTCCAGACGAAGGGGAGCCATTTTCAACGCCACGTCGGTGGTATCCACCTTAGAAAGCAAGATCAAGTCATTGATCATCTGATTCAGATGGTCAAACTGTTCTATGAAATTCGCCAGCCCTTCCTGATACTCCTCGACCTTTCTCTCCTTCAAAAGTAACACCTCGGCTTCTCCCCTCATGGCACAAATGGGTGTCTTCAATTCGTGAGAGGCATCCGCCGTAAACTCGGCCATCCGCTTGAAAGAACCCTCCAGGCGGGATATCATTCCGTTGATGGTACGAATGAGATCATCCATCTCATCATCGGTTCCTCTCGTCGCCAATCGCTCACTGAGGTTTTGAGAGGTAATGCTCTGAGCCTTCGCCGCGATATAACCGATTGGAGAAAGGGATCTTCTGGCCAATACCCACCCTCCTAATGTTCCTAATGCAAGTATGATCGGAAGGGCGATCAATATATATTTCCCAAAATGGGAGAGGTTCTTTTGGACATAATGAAGTTGGGTCCCCAGTTGAATGACTTCCGTCAATCTTCCATCCCGGTAAACAGGGGTGCTGATGATGCGAAATGCTACTTTACCCGGATAAGAATTAATTTCCTCCACAGTCTCTTTCCTATTCTTGGCGTTGACCAACACCCTGTCCTGGAGTTCATATCCGATTTCGTGAAAGCCTCTTGACGTGTAGAGAGGTTTTCCGTTTGGGTCCAAGATCTGAAAAAAGAAAGGGTAGTACTTCCTCCGCATGACTTCATCCTCAAATCTCATCAAGAAGTTTGTCTCTTTGGGTTCCTGAGATAAGACCTTCTCCATCTCCGTTGTTTCGTCGAGCAGAAATCGGTCGATCTCCTTAAGGAGCCGATACCTCATCCCCAAGTAAAGAAAAGTACAAATCACTAAGGAAGACAGCAAGAAGGTGAGCACATACCAAAGGGTCATCTTGATATCGGTCCTTCGGAAAAACTTACCCCCGATCTTCCAGGACATATCCGACCCCTTTCACCGTATGGAGGAGCTTCGGTTCGAAATCCTTGTCAATCTTATTTCGAAGATGAGAAACATGGACATCGATGATATTCGTAGCGGTATCGAAGTGGACATCCCATACCTTCTCGGAGATCATCGTCCGGGTGATGATCTCGCCCGGGTGCCTCATGAAGAATTCGAGAAGGGCATACTCCTTCGGGGTGAGTTCGATCTTCGCCTTCTCCCGAAAAACCCGATGCCCATCGGGTTCCAGGGCGAGGTTGGCCACTTGAAGTCTTGAGGGAGAAACAACCGCCTTGTCCCTTCTGATAATGGCTTGGATTCTGGCCAGCAATTCATTAAAAGAGAAAGGTTTGGTGAGGTAGTCATCCGCCCCTAAATTTAAGCCATGAACGATGTCCCCTTCCGAATCCTTAGCGGTCAGAAAGATCACAGGGGTTTGAATATTCACGGATCGGATCCTCTTCAGAACCTCCCTACCGTCCAATTTCGGAAGCAGGATGTCCAATACGACCAGATCGTATTTCATATGGAGGGCAGCGTCCAGTCCGTCTTCTCCATTCGTGGCTACGTCGACGGAAAAGGAATTCTCTAACAGTCCTTTCTTGACGAATCGAACGATGCCTTTGTCATCCTCAACCAATAAGATCCTCATAGAATTTTATTCTAACAAATCCCCCTACAAATTCAAACCCTCAGGGACTCCCTGCCGTTATGAGACTATGTCGCAATATGATTTACCGAATAGACACACACAATATGTTGTAGGGGCTCAATTCATTGAGCCCTATTGGCGGGCTTGAGCGGCGAGTGCCCCGCAAACCCCGCTTTGTAGGTGGGGTCAAGGAGCATAGTCAAAAGAATATTTCCTTTGCTCGCCCGCTGCTCGCCACTGCGTGCCCGGGAAGCCCAGCCCTTGGGCGGTGAGATTCATAAATCAAGCCCCTACAATTGTGACACAGCCTCTAGGGGCGCGGGTACCCCTTCTTGAAAATTGCCATCCTATTCCTTATGATGGAAGTCATGAGAGTAAGGGACATCTTTTTGAGTCTCCTGTCCGGAATGCTTCTCATTCTCTCCTTCCCTCAGTTTGACCTTGAATTTTTGGCTTGGTTTGCTCTCATCCCTCTTTTCTTCTCCGTTGAGGGAAAGGGACGGCGTCATAGTTTTGAGCTCGGGTTTCTGACGGGCATCATCGCATTTCTCGGAATTCTTTACTGGGTCATTGTAGCGGTCCACACTTATGGCAACGTTCCGTTGATCCCGAGCGGTCTCATTCTCTTGCTCTTGGTTGCTTACCTGAGCCTCTTCATCGGGGCTTTCGCATTCTTAACCCGATTCCTCCAGATGCGCTCAGGACTTCAAACGATTCTTTTCACCCCTCTCCTCTGGGTCGGCCTGGAATACGTCCGCACCTTTCTTCTAACGGGGTTCCCCTGGGCGGACTTGGGTTATTCTCAATATCTCAACCTTCCTCTTATCCAGATAGCGGATGTGACGGGGGTTTATGGCCTCTCCTTCGTCATTGTTCTGGTCAATGCGACGCTTTTTGGGGTACTTCGCCAATGGTCCAAGAGGATCTTTCCCGTTAGAGAAGTGATCTTCACAGCCCTCCTCCTCCTCGGCCTTTTCATCTACGGATACTCAAAGATGGGAATAGTAGCCAGACAGATGATTCAAAATCCTGCCTTGAAGATCGGGTTGGTTCAGGGAAATATCGACCAGTCCGTCAAATGGGACAAGTCTTTCCAGAAAGAGACCTTAAAGACTTACGCGAGGCTCTCCTCCAAGGTAGCAGAGGAAAAACCGGATCTCATCATCTGGCCTGAGACAGCCACTCCTTTCTTCTTTCAGGACGCCGAAGAATACCAACCCCTTATCCTGGACATCCCGAAGAGGACCAATGCCTTTCTCCTCTTCGGATCGCCTTCTTATAAAGTCGAAAAGGGGAAAGTGAGCCATTATAACAGTGCTTACCTGGTCTCTCCTTCAGGGAACCTGGTAGGAAAATATGATAAGATTCACCTCGTCCCTTTTGGCGAGTATGTCCCTATGCAACGTCTCCTTTTCTTCATCGGATCCCTGGGGGAAGGTATTGGAGATTTTAAATCTGGAAAAGAGATGTTCAATTTTCCCCTGCCCCGGGATAAGTTTGGGGTCCTCATCTGCTTTGAAATTATCTTTCCGGATCTCTGCCGAAGGTTCGTAAAGGGAGGGGCAAACTTCCTGGTTACGATCACAAACGATGCCTGGTTTGGGAGAACCTCTGCCCCTTACCAGCATTTCTCCATCGCTGCATTCAGGGCCGTCGAAAATCATGTTTTTGTCGCCAGAGCAGCCAATACCGGAATCACCGGATTCATCGACCCTAGAGGTAAAATCTTAAGAGAGGGACGGATCTTTATGGAAGAGGCCATGAGCGGGACGATCCGACTCTCGAATCAAAAAACCTTTTATACCCTGTATGGGGATGTCTTCGCCTGGCTGTGCTCGGCCCTTTCGATTCTGTTCCTTGTCAGCGCACTCATCAAAAAGCCTCATAAGCCACCTTCATCATCCTCATAATAGTAACCCCCCTTCATCCCCCCTTAACCTAAGGGGGGAATAGAGGGGGGTTAACGGGAGGTGTCCACAAAAAACCAGGAAAAGACAAATTAGAGAAATAGGATCGTTCGGATGGAAGGGTTGAGGTTGGATTTAATCAGATTCGCTGAGAAGCTCCTTCAGCTTCCAACGATCTTCTTCTATGATCTGGGTAATTCTTAACCCGTACTGATATCCTTTGGAGCCGTTATTCGAGCAAAGGTCTTTCCGGACGATCTCCGCGGATACCTCGAGGTTCGTTAACTCGAACCCCTTGGTAAACAGGAGGACGATATTCAATTTCAGGCCTACCGGCATGTCCTCCACGGAATGAATGAGGAAGCCTCCCTCGCTCGCATCGACCACCAACCCTCCATGAGCGTGGGGAAGATTCTTCACCCGATACTCAAAGGGCAGGTTCAGGAACGACCGCGGATACTTCCTTCTTTCTCTGAAGTCATTGGAATTTCCCATCGAACCCTTCACCTCACCGCCTATTTACCGGCAGGGATGGCCTGCCACTTACTTCTCAGTCGCCATCGGTTTCTTAAGCCGCTCTTCCGGGGAAAGATAGCGGACGACGTTTCGTCTTTCAACGGGTAGTACCATAGAAATAAAGGTCATCGGTTTGTCCTCATAGACTTTGTACCTCATCATGCCCCTGTTCTTCTCGATGATTTCTCTGGCCAGCTTTAAAATTAATTCACCTGCCTCTTCTTCTTGACGAGGGCTTTCTACTCCGGGTATAACTCCGGCCTCCTCATCCGACTTTTCATATCCTGCGGAGACAACCAGGACTTCCAGGTATCTCCCATCCCTTTGTAACTGGCCCCATTCTTTCCCTTTCAATGTTTCCGTATCCAAGAATCTTGTCAAGAATCCGATGCTCCCTCCGGCAGGAGTGGAAAGGAGGGCATACTGGATGACGGAGTTTAAAATGTATCTCAACTGTTCATCGGGAAGAATCGTTTCCGGAAGGTCCTTCTCAAACTGTTTCTTCATGATCCTAATCTTCTTCTCATCAAATTGCCTCTCATGTTTTTTGATCACTTCCTCGACAAGGGTGTTCACCGTATCCCTTTTCACCACCGGGGTACTGAAGTTGATATAATCATTGAAAAAATTTATCAACGAAATCGTCTTCGTGATATCTTCGTCGACAATTTTGTAAAAATGCTCCCCTAATTCTCGATCCTTGAAATTTTCTCGTGAAAGAAACGCAAAGGCTTGCATGGCAGAGAGACTGGCTTTGATGCGATTGAACAGCTCAACGAAATAAATGGGAAGGGAGAGCCGGATTTTTCCTTCCGGAGAGCTTTCTTCTTTGGAGGCAGGCCCCTCACCCCCGTCTTTGTTTAGAAGGGAAGACAGGAAATTCTTGTCGTCTTCGGTGATAAGGAAGGTAGTTTCCATGTAGGTGTCAAATTATGCATAATTGATGCCAAGTTGTGGAAATTACTGTAACTTACCATTAACTCCGTACTTTTCAAAAAGCAGAATTTCTCGGTGAGAAAAAAAGTGACAAATATTGTCACATGCGCTTAACATTATTGGCGTCCTCGACGGATCTCGCTCTTCCCGGTCACTTGCCTTCTGAACTCTTCAACCCCTTAACCTCCTCAGAAATGTTCGTCGCCACTCTTTCCCGATGGATCATCAATTTGAAAGCCCGTACTGCGCCCCCATGCACTTGTCTGCCAATCGTCTGCACGACGTGATTCTGCTACCCACGGGGGGATGGGGATATGCATATGTTGTGAGAGAGAGTAGGCATAAGGCTCATACATTCTTCGAAGCTTCGACAGCTCTTGCCCGACGGCCCTTCCTACTCGAACCTTCATACCGGCTGCGCTCAGCGCGGACAGCAGGCCTTCTAATTTATCGGACGGAAGTCTGTCATGCCGCGGCTTAAGGGGTCGGCAGTTGAATATTTGAGCGAGGTCGACAATAGCGTGCCGTGTGATGGCAAAGGTCAGCTGGGCCTGACGTTCGCAGGAGCCCTCCAGGGCGACGGTGATAAAGGCACTCGCATCCAGGATCGCTGTAAGGGCTTCGAGCCAGGACAGGTTATCATGTTGAGAACGAAAATAAGCGAGCACCGGATAGGAGAGATGGCTTTCGAGCAAATCCGCCGACCACCGCTCCCACTCGTGAAAAAGTTGTCGGAGCTCCTCCATTCCTCGGTCATGACTGTGTCGACGCAACAATTCGCCCGCTGTCGGCGGCGAACCCGCCCGCGCGTCGAGTAGCGAGATATTGACTTCACGCCGGGAAAAAGACTGGTTCAACACCGGGAGGTAGCCAATCACAAGTGCCAGAAATCCAAATCCCATTCCCGCCTCAAAGGCGACAAGCCCCTTCCCGAAGGTCGTAATGGGCACGACATCCCCTATTCCGAGGGTAAAGAACGTGGTGCCACTGAGGTAGAGATAGGTACCGAGGTCGACCGTCCCATAAGGAGATCTGATGACGGAGCCCGATCCCCAGTGAAGGAGTCCAAATCCAATGATCAGCCCGGTTGCCCAAAGCATCAACAAGAAAATCAACGAAAGCGGGCCGTAGAAACTTAAATAGGTCGCCTGGCGCTTGCCTGCAAATAGCCAACGAACCATCCGTGCCCACGATAGCCAGGTAAATCGATAATAGATACGGGCAAGACTCACCTGGCGTGTCACGCGCCGGGGAAGAACAATCGTTTCAAAAGCATCCCCTAAGACGATCAGGATGAGAGCCACACCAACCACCGCGGATAAGATAGGCATACAACCTCCGTGTAAATTCTTTACGCCCTTCATCTGAAATCAAGCAAAGCCGCTCCTACAACCATTTCCCCCCTATCCAAAGCGCCCTTGGTAGACGCCATAAGAACCTGTAAGGGTAAGTCCTGGGGATAAATGTCTTGGGCTGACTGGAACTTTGATAGAGCCGCTTCAAACCGGCCGGCCTTGAAAAACTCAATCCCCTCCCCGATGAAAGGTTCGACTTGGCTTTTGAGATGCTGAACTCCTGGCGGTTCATGATCGCATACTTCGATGATGCCCACCGGCTCTGAACAGCCCTTCAAACAAGCCTCGCCGAGTCTCCGTAATCGATGATCATGTCCGACTGGTAGCCCCCTGGCGACCCGGTCCGTAACAAGCATATCGACGCCCAGCGACCTCGTGGCCTCTTCGAGCCGTTTAGCCAGGTTAACGGTCAACCCTAAGACGGTAGAGTCCATCCGATCCGCGGCGCCGATGGTTCCTAAAATGACGGGGCCGGTATGAACGCCGATACCGATCTGGACAGCATGGTCTGGGGACCGGCCTTCCTCACGATTGAAAGACGCAACGGCAGTAAGCATCTTCACGCCACACGTCACGGCCCTCTCACAGGAGTCCACTCCCTCGAAAATACAGAGGACGGCATCGCCTAGGAATTTATCGATCACCCCTTGCTGTTCGCCAACGATGCGGGTGATCCGCTCGTAGAGCCGGTTCACAAAAGCGATCAATTGGCTTGGGGTAAACCGCTCCGACAAAGAGGTAAACCCTCTGATGTCGCAACAGAGGATCGTCACCCACTGCTGGTCGGCCTCGCCCAAGCGTATCGCCCCCAACCCCTTGCTGGCGATACGGCGAAGATAGGCCGGAGGAACGAACCGTTCAAACATGTTCTTCGCCGCCCTTATCGCTTGTTCCAAGGAACGAAAATGGAAAGCGATGGCAATGGTCAAAAAGATCGAGAGCCAGATGGAGGCAAACCACAGGATGCGCTCCTCTGTCAGAACGGTCACTCCTGCAGAGAGCAGTGAATCGTTCAGCCCTCCTAAAAACCAGATCAGCAGCCCCATGATGACAGGAATCAAAACCTGTTTCCGCTCCTTGAACCGCACCGGTCTGGCGATGATGAGTGAGATGTATAGGATGCAAGCCGCCAGGCAGAAAGATTGAATGAGAATCTTAAGGAGTCTGGACTGGGGCCTCCAGAAATTGAAAGAGATAGGATCGGGTTCCAGAGGGAGCGCGAAGAAGAGAGGTCCTTTACCGACAAGGGCCAAAAGGGCCAGCAGAAGACTCATTCCGGTCATGACCCAAGTGAGCGGCCGCGGCTTCTCGTTAAAAAGCTGTAAGAAGAACCAAAACCAGGTGGCCGGCAGGAGAGCTAATGAGGCGTAAAGCATTCTGTATCCTAAGAGGACGGATTCCGGCGATCTCTGAGCTCCCCAAAAAAACCATCCCAGGAAGGCAAAGGTTATAAAAACATAAAAGAAAAACAGGCTCCGCAAAGGCCGGTAATGATAATAAATGATCGAGATGACCAGGCAGAGAATGGCGAGGATCGCATTGGCGGTTAACCCGCAAAGCGGCCCAATGCTTAAATGGGGGACGGAATCGGGTAACATGCCGGGGTCTCCGGTTGACGGAATGGAATATTCGTCTACATGAATAGAAGTCTACTAAATTGAGGTTCGAGGGTCAATAAGAAATCTGTCTGGGATAGTTTATATAAACGTGATGACGACGATCTCGGGTTTGGTATCAATGCGCATAGGAGGCCCCCAGGTACCCGCCCCGCTGGAGGTATATACCAAGAGGCCGCCGAACCATTTTAGCCCGTAGTCATAACCCTTGTAGACTATTGAGGTGATCAATCGGAAGAGCAGAACCTGGCCCTGGTGAGTATGGCCTGAAAGCAGGAATGAGATCCCCTGCTCCCTGGCGACGCGCAGATTGAGAGGGGCGTGTTTCAATAGAATGCTGGGCTTGTGGGGGTCTATTTCCATCTTCTTTAGGATCGTTCTGAAATCCTCTTCTCTTCTCGAATCCCTGTAGTCGACCCCAATAATCTGCAGGCCCTCCAGGTCAATCTTTTCGTTGTATAAAACATGGATCCCGGCACGACGGACAGCCCAGAGGTACGGCGTGTTGTCAGAAAACTCCTCATGATTCCCAGTAATAAAATAGGTGCCGTAGGGAGCCGAGATTTTGGAAAAGGGTTCAATCGTCTTATCCAGGTCGACCGCCACACCGTCGTAGAGATCGCCGCCAATAAAAACAATGTCCGGGCGCAAGTCCTTCACCTCGGCGGCAATCTGCCGGGCAAATCCGTAATTTCTTACCTGGCCTAAATGTGTGTCGCTTACCCAGACAGCCGTTTTCCCTTTCCATTGGCCTGGCAAATGAGGAAGCTCAACGCTTACCCGGGTTATGCGAATCATTCCTGCATTGATGAATCCGTAGAGGCTTACCGTCAGGGCTATTCCGATCAAGATCTCGACCAATATTTCTCGATTCAGGGGAAGGTGTATTAATTTAGCCAGACCATAAAAGATCCAACAAAGCGCGGAGGCGAGAATGAAAAGGTAAAGAATCCCCAACCAGGATGCTGCTGCTGTGTAAACACATCGTACCAGCGGATTGGAGTAACGGAAGGCAAGAAAAGAGGTCAGGACAAGGCTTACGGATAGCAGACCCAGGGCAGCTTTCAACGCCAAAAGCTTGGCAGGACCGGCCACCCCAAAGAAGCGAACCAAGGTCCTGTAAAAGAACCAGTGCCCCAAAAAGAGGATCGATTGGACAATACTGATAAAGAGAAAAAAGCGCATAAAAAACTAATCAAGAATATTTCAAATTTCTGCCTCTAAACCCGAGGTTGGTAGCCATTTTGTGATAAATCCTAAATTCAAAATCCTAAACTCTAAATAAACTCAAAATACAAGAAGCTCAAAATCCAAACCACAGACTATAAAATTGAGGTTTTGAAAATTTGGATTTTGGGTTTATTTTGGATTTAGTGCTTAGGTTTAGAATTTGAGCATCCTTATTTTCATGAATTTCAGAGACAAATCCTCACATGACACTGTAAGAATTCGAGTATTATAATGGATAGTACTCTAATTCGCCATCGATCTTCCCCTCCTTGACAATCATTCGTCAATATACGACGCTTGCTTTGAGCAGTGATCATGAGCCTTCTCATCTTGTCCACACCAAGAGGTTATTCGAAGAATCACCATAAACGAGAGCACGGCAGTGACCGGGGCGAATCAGGCATTCTATCCGGTGGCAGCATAACCCGTCCCAACCTATTTCTCATAGCGGCTGCAACGGGCTCAAGGCCGCGCAACAAGGCTTTTGGCATCCGCTTGCCCCTGCTCGGGTATCCTGCCATCGGCCTTGCAACGATCGCTTCCCTCACTCCGGACCGATTCCACGTCCGGCTCGTTGACGAGGCCAACGAGCCGGTTCCTTATGGGGAAGGCTGTCATCTGGCTTTAATTGTCGGACTCACCCACCATATACCGAACGTTTATGCCATCGCTGATCGGTTGCGGTCCGAAGGGACAAAGGTGATTTTGGGCGGATTTCATGTAACGGCTCTGCCGGAGGAGGCCCTGGAACATGCCGATTCCGTGATCCTCGGCGAAGCCGAAGCCATATGGGAAGAGGTCCTCGGTGATTTTGAACGAGGAAGCCTGAAGAAAAAATATTTCGGCTCGGAGACAGATCTCGACCGGCTTCCGGCCATGAGGCGCGACCTTTTCAACAAGAAATTCTACTACCCCGGGGAAATCATAGAAACCTCTCGCGGCTGTGCCGTCGGATGCGCATTCTGCGGCGTTCAGAGATTTTTCGGAAAAAGGTACCGAGGCCGCCAGCCGGAAGCCATTCGAAAAGAGCTGATGGCCCTCTTTGGCCCGAGGCCCCCTCAGGCCCGATGGAAGACCTGGCTTGCACAACACTGGCACCGTGACATCCCTTATTTTATCGAAAGGCGTCTCCTGTACGTAATGGATTCCAATTTCGTTTCGGATCCGGGTCATGCCCGGGCCGTGCTGCGGGTGTTCAAGGACTGCGACATCAGGTGGTACGGCCATGCGAGCTTCAACCTCACACGGGATGAACCCATGCTGGACCTGATGGCCGAATCGGGCTGCATCGGCGTGAACATCGGGTTCGAATCGCTCTCCCAAACAACCATCGACGCCATGCATAAATTTCCGAACCGGACCTCTGAATATGCCGACTCCATCCGCCGCCTTCGAGAACGCGAAATCGGAGTCATGGGGACATTCATCGTAGGATTTGATGAAGACATCCCTGCGGTTTTCGACCAAATCGTTGAATTCGTCGTGGAAAATCGCCTTCAGACTGCCTTTACCCTGATCCTTACCCCTCTTCCGGACACCCCCCTTTACGCGCAGATGGAATCCCAGGGACGGATATTCAGCCGCGACTGGCGCGATTATGACCACGGATCGGTGACATTTCTCCCCAAGAACATGACTCCGGAGCAACTCCACCAAGGGATGAGATCCGCATGGAGGAGAATCTATTCATGGCGGAGCATATGGCGAAGAGTTATGACAAAACCCCGCGTCCGGCCTTTCTTCTACTTGCCGATAAACATCGGTTTTCGCCGCTGCACCTGCCTGATCTGCTCTGCAAAGCTCTGGCCTCCTCCCAAGAAGGTTGTGTCGTAATAAAGCTTTCTCACCCGTCTGTCCGTCCCGTTTTTCGGAATTTTTGCCACTTACCCCGATTACCACCCAGCCTCAGGGGAGGAGGGATTACTGGCTATTTCCATTTTTGGCGATATAATATATAGAAGTTATAAATGAGGAGGCTGATGATGAAACATCACGTGAAATGGTTAGTCCCTGTTCTGGCCGTCTTTCTGATGAACCAGATTGCTCTGGCCGTTGAAATAGGAGAAATTCCTCCGCGGGTAGAGCTAAAAGAAAAACTGGGAGGACGGCTGGACGGAAGACCCTGGAGTAGCGACGAGTTGCAAGGGAAAGTCCATGTCCTTTTTTATGTCGACCCCGACGAAAAGGATACGAACAATGATGCCAGCGAAGCCCTGGACAGAGAGAAGTTTCCAGAGGATAAGTTCCAATCCTTTGGGGTCATTAATATGGCCGCTACCTGGCTTCCCAATTTTGCCATTTCTTCTGCCCTGAAAGAAAAGCAGAAGCGCTACCCCCGAACCATCTATGTGCGGGATTACAAAAAGGTGTTGGTGAATGCCTGGAAGATTGCCGACGACAGCAGTGACGTTCTCGCCTTTGACAAGAAAGGGAGGTTGATCTTCAGAAAAGACGGCAAGCTCACCGCGGAAGAGATTCAGTCGCTCATCAAGGCCATCCGCGATCATCTGTAATCACTCTTCCCTCCCGAAGTTTCTCTGAGGGTGTATGCGTTCAGTCATGTTCGTAAAAGAGTTGCCTCTGTTTACTAAGGGAAGATCCGGGGGAGGACGAGCTGCTGATGGAGACTCGGAATTTCAGACGGCGGTGGGTAACAGGCTTGAAATGGAAAAAATGACCGTTGGATCGTAGACTAAGAAAGGAATAGAGAGAATGTCGTGGACGATCGTAGGTATCGGCGCCGCCTCGTTGACAATGTTCGGGTTTGTCCCGCAGATTATCAAGATGTGGAAAACCCGTTCGGTCAAGGATGTGAGCGGATTAACCTTATTTCAATTTAGTGCAGGCTCCACGCTATGGCTGTTGTACGGAATGCATCTCCAAGACTTCATTGTGGTTGGTGCAAATGCCATATCCCTGGCCACCCTCTTCATCGCCTTAGGATTTTATCTGAGGCTAAATCGAAGCTTTCGAGGCAACCTTTGAAGGCCCCTTGTCAGGCCGATGTTCTGGACGCATGTGCAATTTCAACACCCGGTGTTGGATCGGCGTCATAAGCTTTATTAGACCATGAAAATCTCCGTTATTATTCCGGCGTTGAACGAAGCCCGCGGGATTCTTTCTTGCCTCGAAAGCGTTAAGACCCAGCAAGGCGAGTTTGAGCTGATCGTCGCCGACGGCGGTAGTATTGACGGAACGGTTGAGGTCGTCCAACCACACGCCAGGGTGATCCACAGCCGACAAGGCCGTGCCGTTCAGATGAATTCCGGGGCACGCCAGGCTACCGGTGATGTACTCCTTTTCTTGCATGCCGATTCCTACCTCCCTCCCTGTGTCTTTTCTCTGCTGGAAAGGGCTTTGGCCGATGCCCGGATTGTGGGTGGCACATTTACGCTGAGATTCAACAGCCCGAGACTTCTCCTTAGGCTTATCGCTTTCTTTACCCAATTTGAATTTCGGTATTTCCACTACGGAGACCAGGGGATTTTCGTCAGGAGACCGGTGTTCGAACAATTGAACGGATTTTCGGAAATCTCTTTTATGGAAGACGTCGATTTCTTGCGACGACTCCACAAGACCGGCCGTGTGACACTGCTTAAACAGCCCATTACGACTTCAGCCCGGCGGTTCTTAGAGCGTGGCGTCCTGTGCCAGCAACTGATCAATACTATCCTGGTGATTTTCTATCTTCTGGGAGCCAGGCCAGAGACCCTTAAAAAGTGGTATGGGAAATAAGGACACGAGGGCCAAGATTGCTTGAAATTAAGAATGTCGAGAATTCGCGAAGAAAGGTTTGATGTCCTTACAGAGTTCCTCCGGAGAGATGACACACATGACTTCCTCGTGAAGTTTTTCGAAATAGTTAATGTCGCTCGTATGCCATGGAGGAATGATCATCCTCGGACAAAGCCTTCCGTAGACCCATGACCGAGCCCCGTCGCCGTTTCCGGAAAAAAGGGAAAGATTGAAGCCGAGGACATGACTTTTCAAATACTGAAAGACCTTAGTCAGGCCCTGAGAAAAATCCTTCCAGTCTTCGATCCCTACCTCATCAATCGTGGATCGATTGGAGAAGAGAACGAGGATCTCTCCGAATATGCCACGGGGTGAAAAAGCCGTCAAGAAATAAACTTCCCCTTGGTTGCCGATATATCTCTCCTCCCTCTTAATCTCCTCCAAGAGAAAACTCTCCCAGAAAGAAGGGACGCCCTCATCCCGATACCGGACGATCCCCACGAGTACCTCTTTGTGCGAGGCCGTGGGAACATCCTCAATAAGGATCTGGAGATGGGGATGGAATAATCCTGCTCCGGACGAGGGAAGGTAGTTCCAATTGATGGAACTATATTGAAACTCGGGTTGAGCCTTTCCGATCCTTTGAATCCCTTCTTGTGCCGCCAGAAAGCCATCCCTCAGCATCTCAACGGAGAATTGATCGGGATAGAGGAAATGGTCTCCGCAGAAAACAACCACCCAATTGTACCGGGCATAAGGAAATGCATTGGGAAACAACCATGCCTCCCCTCGGCGGATTCTTCCCTCGGAGGCGATCTCGGGCAAAAGCTTCGGAGTGGACGAAGAGATTTGGTCTGCACAGAAAGGACAGACTTTTTTTGAAGCCTCGAGCATTTCCGGGGAAACGACGACCTCAGGATACTTTCGACGATAAGGAAGAATCCGGGAACGATGACCCGTCAAGTTGTCTCTTCTGATCTCCAGGGAAATGGACTTCTTCGAAAATCCCTCCTTAGGGTCAAGGAATGAAGATTGGACCTCCTTCCTAAAAAATTGAATCTCAGCCATTTTTTTCCTCCATCATCATCATTCCGATGCAATGTCTCCTGAAATTTCAGACTATCCGCTTCACAAGATTTCCCGAGACTATCCTGCTCGATCGAAAGATCTGATCCACGCTTCAGCGAGAAGGCGTGAAAAAATCATATTCCCGGAATCGGCCCCGCAAGACGCGGGTTTCCGGCCCATAAGGATGGGCGGATTGGAGAAGCTTTAGGGCGGAACCTCTAAAATCAAACTGCGGGGGCTAACTCGATATCATTGCTCTGTCTTACTGAAGAGGAAGGTTCCTCACAACATTGATGACCCGCAATCCTAAAGGTTCGACAAGATGTCCATTGTTATAGGCCGAGGCACAGCCCGACATTTTTTCATGCTTTCCGAGGCATTACATCATGAAGACCCTGGGTTGCCCTTGAGTCCTATGGCCTCGGCCACTTCCTGCATCCCCTTGATGGTATCTTCAATCAGCTCATCCAATCCCACTCCAAGCAGCGTCGCCCCTTTCTCGATGATCGACCGATCCACCCCCGCCGCGAACCTCTTGTCTTTCCATTTGTTCTTCACCGACTTCACCTGAACATCCAGGACACTCTTGGACGGGCGAATGAGGGCCGTGGTCACAACGAGACCGGTCAGCTCATCGATGGCGTAAAGGGCTTTCTCCATAGCCGTCTGCGGCGCGATGTCCGAGCATATCCCCCATCCGTGAGAGACAGCCGCCCGGATATATTCCTCCGGCCACCCGTTCTCCCGGAGGATTTCCCCTGTTTTGGAGCAGTGTTGATCGGGAAACCTTTCGTAATCGAGATCGTGAATCAGGCCAACGATTCCCCATTTCTCCTCGTCCTCGCCGCGCTTTCTGGCAATATAGCGCATCACCCCTTCGACGGCGTAAGCATGCTTGCGCAGGGACTCCGTTTGGTTATACTGATGCAGAAGTTCTAAAGCTTCCTGGCGCGTTGGTATTTTCTCTCCCATTGTCAGGCTCCTTTCACCCACTTTCTTCTCCAAAAAGATTGCCAAAAAATAAAAAGAATTATAACATCAAGGCGGCATGGATGCGAAAGGGGGTAAGCGATGATTGATTATTCTGCACTCGACCAGCCATTCCTACTACAATTCATCTTTTATCCTCGAAAGGATTTTACCCCATGCCCGAAGAATGGTTTCGACCTCTTTGTGGCGGTCGGAAACAATACCTCTATCTCCTGCCGCTTTTACTCGGGCCGCCGTGAGTGGCCGTGGATTCTATTCTTCCACGGAAATGGGGAGGTCGTAAGCGATTATGATGAAATTTCTCCTTTTTACCACCAAAAGAAAATAAATTTGGTCGTGGCGGACTATAGAGGTTATGGAGCAAGTACAGGCACCCCTACCCTCACCGATCTCCTTAAGGATGCTCACGTCATCTTTAAAGATGTGAGAAAGGAGCTCTCTAAAAGGAATCTTCGAAAAGACCTGTGGGTGATGGGAAGATCCCTGGGAAGCATCGCCGCCTTGGAACTAGCCTCCCAGCATCAAGAAGAGATGAAGGGCCTCATTATCGAGAGCGGCTTTCCCAGCGTGGTGAGAATCATGTTTCGTCTTGGGATGCCCGCCCGGGTCATGGGTCGGGAAAAGATCGACCAGGAATGTCTGGAGAGAATTAAACAGATATCCCTCCCTGCCCTGATCATTCACGGCGACCAGGACGACCTTGTCCCCCTCGAAAATGCGAAGGCAATCTATCAGTATCTCGGAACACGAGAAAAGAAACTTCTCGTCATCCCGTCTGCTACCCACAACGACATCATGCTCGTTGGCTTCAAGGATTATTTCAACGCCATCCAACAATTTATCGAGGAGACGGATCGAACGCCAAAGAGCTAACAACTCCCCTCATCTTACCTTCCCCCAAAAGACCATTTCGCAACGGGAGTAGTGGTAAAGATTTAAAAAAACGGGACAGACAGGCGGGTGAGAAAGCTTTAGAGCGCAACCTTTAACCATGAGACTCATGGTCTCCAAAACCATTCCGGGGTTGACTCTCTTGGACGACGACCATCAAATCTAAACGAAAAGTGCGCATTCGAAAGATTGGAACCCGGCTGTTTGTCCCGTTCTTACCTACTTCCATTCGATTGTGGCTCAGCCTCCAAAGGAAGGGATAGCCTGCCTGCCGGTAGCCAGGGGTGCGGGGCTACACCTATCTTTCAGGGGATAATTCTGTTATATTGATAAACCTGCGGACAAAAAAAGGGCGGAAGGGTGGCAGTAACGAACTTTTCTAAAGACGGTGCACACGAGAAAAGATGGGCTGCGATGAGTTCTGTCATTGCGGCCGTGGGCCTGACGGGCTTTAAGCTGATCATAGGCCTTAGCACCGGGAGTCTAGGCATTCTCGCCGAGGCGGCCCATTCCGGACTTGACCTCATGGCCGCAGTGATGACTTTTCTGGCAGTTAGAATTTCCGGCAAACCGGCGGACAGCAATCATCTTTACGGCCACGGTAAGGCGGAAAGCCTCTCGGCCCTTTTTGAAACCTTGCTTCTTCTGGTGACCTGCGTTTGGATCATCTACGAGGCCACGCATCGCCTTCTCTTTCATGCAGTGGCTCTACAAGTCACTTTCTGGTCGTTCGCGGTCATGATCACATCCATTGTGGTGGATGTTTCTCGCTCTCGTGTCCTTTATCGGGCAGCCAAGAAGTATCAAAGCCAGGCCCTTGAAGCGGATGCCCTTCACTTCAGCACCGATATCTGGAGCTCCGGTGTCGTCATTCTGGGGCTGGTTTGTGTAAAAGTGAGCGGGTGGGTAACGGGTTTGGCGTTTCTGCACCAAGCGGATTCGGTTGCAGCTATCTTCGTGGGGTTGATTGTGGTCTATATCAGCGTCAAGCTCGGGATGAGGACGGTTCAAGCACTGCTGGACGTCGCCCCTTCAGGCATTGAGAGAAAAATCATATCTGCGGTAGAGGTCCTACCCGGCGTAGCCGATTGTCATAACGTGAGGGTGCGTTACTCAGGCCCGCAGCTTTTTGTAGATATACACGTCCTCGTAGATGGCAACCAAACCTTAATAAACGCCCACAATCTTACGGAAGAGATCGAGCACACCATCCAGAAGCTTATACCGAATGCGGATGTCACCGTTCACCCGGAACCAAATTTGCAATGAAGGGTTTGGCCGAGTCTAAAAAGTAATTTTGTCATAAATGATAATGATCGGAGGGGACGATGGGAAGAAAAATCCATGAAAAAGCGAAGCCGAAAGTGACAGAGCCGAAACTCAAGCCACCTTATCTTCAAAGGATCGATGAACGAGGGAATCTGCAAGTATGGATCGTTGACGGCAGTTACATCCGGACTCGCATGGATGAAGAATTTACCAATTTCGGTCAGCATTTTAGTTTCTCTTACATCCCTAAGAACGAGCTCTGGATTGACCAGGAAGCCGAGAATGACGAAAGGCGCTTTTTCATCGACCACCTTCTGGTGGAGCATCGGCTCATGGAGAAGGGTGTGCCCTATGACAAGGCTCTGGTGGAAGCCGATAAAGTCGAGCGCAGGGAGCGCCGCCGGGCGGGAGACGTACGTCGCCTGACCCATGACGGTAAGCAGCTTCCGGACGGGAAAGAGGTTCACGAGCGGCTATGGAAGAAACTTGAAAATGGCATCAGCGTTTGGGTCGTCAACGGTCGCCTCATTCGCAGCGGTTTTGATATCGACTTTACGGAAGGCGGCCACGACTATGTTTACGAATTCGTGCCCCAAAACGAAGTCTGGATCGACAATGACATCGAAGAAAAGGAGAGGGGCTACGTGCTCCTCCACGAGCTTCACGAGCGGAATCGTATGGCCAGCGGCTGGTCGTACAACAAGGCCCACGCCGAGTCGAGTCGCCTTGAATACCGCTGCCGCCATCATCCCGAACAACTACACGAGGCATTGGGAGCAGAGGGCTGGGAGTGAGAGGAAGCAGGCTTCGGGCGGTCAAACGGGTGAAAGGCTCCGTTCGTTTACGGTTTGAACGCCTCAACCAATGCGTCCATGTGTTCCCCCTTCCGGAGGAGGCGTATTTTGATAAAACCCGCCTGTTCTAAACAAGCCTTAATTTCGCTGTAAGTATACGTCCTGCCAGCAGGAGTGGAGACGAGCATATTGACCGCGAAGAGCGCGCCATCCTTTGGGCGGGTGTGGTCTGGCTCCATAACATGATCCCGAATGACTACCCGTCCTCCCCGGTCCAGAGACCGGAATACGTTCCGAAAGAGGCTGGCGTTTTGTTCCGGGCTGTTCTGGTGAATGATCGCGGAGATAAAGGCCAGGTCATGTCCGCCCGGTAGCTGATCCCGATAAAAATCGCCCGGAACCAAGGTGACCCGATCCAGAACCCCCGCTTTCTGTAAACGTTGACGGGCGATCTCGATGACCTCCGGTTTGTCGAATAAGGTTGCCTTCATTTCAAGGTCGGCCCGAAGAAAAGCGATGGTGTAGGTCCCGGAAGCCCCGCCCACATCGAGTAAAGCCCTTGACGCGCCCGGATGGACCTCCGCAACAATCTGGGGGGCTAATGGCTTCGCGATAACGTCCATGGCACCGATGAAGGCTCGCAGCTCATCAACATCACGAAAGGAAGCGGTGATCTGTTCGGAGACTTGAGCCCCTCGGACAATGCTCGTCAGACCGGACCACCTCTTCCAGAGCCCGGCCATATGGAGAACCATGGAAAGAACCGAATCGGGTGCATCCCCAGAAAGAAAACGTGCGACGGAGGGGGAGCTCTGGTAGACTTCTCCTCGCTTGTCCAGAAGGCCCATTGCCGAGAGGGCATCCAGGAGGATCGTTAGGCCGCGCTTGTCAGCACCGATTCTGCTCGCCACTTCCTGCGCCGGGAGTGGAACCGGCGTAAGAAGGGTGAAGAGGTCAAGCTCGGCAGCCGAGAGAAAGACCCGGCATTCCATAAAGCTTCGAGCCAAACCCAGAACCTCTTGTAAATCGACATGTCGAATTTTTTTCATCTCCTTATTATCCTCCGGAAAGGAACCGAAGAAGGGTTTTTTATCATCAATTACTATCATTCTACATGATTTCTTCCGGCCTGCTACGCCTAAAGATTGCTCAAAGTAGGGTATTTTAATGTCGAAAATACCGAGTAGACCCAATTCCATTCTCCACATTTTTTAGATAAGATGATAGGCAGAATTCAGATGGAGGGGAAAGGCGATGACAAAGGTTTTTATTGGAATTATGGGACTGTTATTAATATCGCTTCTATGAAGACTGAATAATTTCTCAAGGGAAAATAATATGGTTCAGCTTGCCATTGAAACCGTCAGAATCCAGGCGGGTCTGCCTGAAGACGTGGAGATTAAATTCGTCGAGAAGCGGGAGAGCTCCATTCCCGATTTTTATGCGGTTAAATTACTCGTCAAGAGAACGGATAGAGAGGCTTCAATGGTGGTCTATGTAGATCGAGCCGCCGACAAAGTAATTGTCGGAAGTCTTTTCGTCAGAGGCGAAAACATTACCCGAAGGGAGGCGGGCGACCCAGGAATTCCAAAGATTGATGCAGGACATCTGGAAACCGGAAAAACCTTACTCACTTACTAAACCTCTCAATCTTTTGCCAGTTAGCGGGAGGCAGTAAACAGAAGATGAAATCGTTTTTTGCAAATCGGCGCCAGTTTTTGCTCGTTTCAGGGATGATGGGAATCACCCTTATTTCAGGCAAACCAGAGATTTCTATTCCAAAAACACAAAGGGAGGAAAAGATGACTTACGATGCGAAGGACTACAATCGGCTCATCGGCATGGAAGGATTTAGCGACACCCTTCTAAAAAACCATTTCACTCTCTATCAGGGGTATGTCACCAACACCAACAAACTACTTGAGACCCTTGGCCAAATGTTGAAAGAGGGTAAGATCGCCACCCCCGATTATGCAGAACTGAAGAGAAGACTTGGATGGGAATTCAATGGAATGAGGCTTCATGAATACTATTTTGAAAACCTCGGGGGCAAAGGCAGCATCAGTAAGACAGGAAAATTGTACCAGAAACTTGTCGAGTCCTTTGGTAGTTATGAAGTCTGGGAAAAGGATTTTAAGGCAACGGGGGCGATGAGAGGGATCGGGTGGACCGTCCTCTATCAAGATATCCTCAGCGGGAAGTTCATCAACTTCTGGATCAATGAGCATGACGGAGGCCATCCCTCCGGAGGGATGCCCATTTTAATCATGGATGTCTTTGAGCACGCTTATATGATCGATTATGGTCTTAAAAGGGCGGACTACATTGAGGCATTCTTTAAAAATATCAACTGGACAGAAGCCGAGAAAAGATTGCTTCTCCATAAGGGGTAAGATCTTTTATAAGATTATCGCAGAGTTAGGAATCCGGGGAAAGACGATTGAAAAAAAGATTTGTTCTATTTTGGTGTTGAAGGACAATTTTACAAAATGCACTCACCAAAGGACTCCTGAGGATCGTGGGCTTTTTGTTCTACTACGGCGTAGGACTTGTTACGGCTGCGGCAACCATGAAACGGCAGAGACTCGAAGATATCGTGGCGGAAACAGTCGTGGTAAGAGATCACCGAGCCTCCAAAATTATTCCTTAGCTTTATCCTACGCCCCACGGAACATGGTCAGACCTTCGTTGCCGACTCCCCCGCCCAGACTTCCCCCCAAGAAGTACTTCCTGAAGTCGTTACTGTTCAAAATCGTGCTTCCATACAAGCTTTCAAGTGGCAACCAGTAATTCTTGTTGACCTTTCTGTTCCAAAGGAGTAGTCTTTGATTGGATCGTAAGACCTCAGATTAAACCTCAAACCAACCTCAACCTTTTAGGATTGCAGCAAGGGATCTCTATGGAGGGAGAACCCAACAATGAAATGCCCAAAGTGCCAGGCTGAAAATCCGGAGGGGGCTAAGTTTTGCAATGAGTGTGGCCAAAAATTAGAAGCAAAAGAAGTAATTGAGAAGGTAGAACCATCCCTTAAGGGTGAGCGAAAGCAAGCTACTGTTCTCTTCTCTGACCTGTCTGGATACACTGCCATGTCGGAGAGGCTTGATCCTGAAGAAGTCAAAGAGGTCATGAGTCAAATCTTTGGGAAGATTACCCCTGTCGTGAATAAATACGATGGGACGATTGAAAAATTCATCGGCGACGCGGTAGTGGCCTTCTTTGGAGTGCCAAAGGCGCATGAGGATGACCCGGTGAGGGCCATCCGGGCTGCTCAGGAAATACACTCCTTTGTAGAGGGTATGAGTCCGCGGGTTGACCAAAGGATTGGAAGATCTTTATCCATGCACACCGGCATCAATACCGGCCTTGTCGTGACAGGTCAGGTGTATAAGGACAGAATTGCTACCGGCGTGTTGGGGGACACCATCAATCTGGCTTCTCGGCTGAGCGATCTTGCCAAGTCGGGTGAAATCCTTGTTGGTCTGGAAACCTACCGTCAGGCTGAGGGGTATTTTAACTTCGAGATACTAGAATGGACTCTGGTTAAAGGCAAGGCGGAGCCAGTCCCGGTTTATAAGGTGTTATCCAAAAGAGAAAAACCAATTAAAATTCACCGGGTCTCTGGATTGAAGGCGGATTTCATCGGCAGGAAGTCGGAACTTGCCCAACTACAGGAGGCAATCATTCGGCTCCAGGAGGGCAAGGGCACGGTATTTGCTATCTGCGGGGATGCAGGGACAGGGAAGAGTCGGCTTGTTGAAGAGTTCAAGGTTAAATTAGATCTCAAGACAACTCAGTGGAGGGAAGGACATACTTATGCTTATTCTCAGAACATTCCTTATTTCCCATTAATCGATCTTTTGAATCGGGCATGGCAGATTGAGGAAACCGACGGGCCTGGGATAGTGAAAGAAAAGATCGAATTGGGCATAGAACGCCTGATAGGAAAGACGGAGAAAATAGCTCCTTATATAGGAAGTCTCTACACAATCAACTACCCCGAAGTAGAGGGGATAAGTCCTGAGGTCTGGAAATTCCATTTGAGGGAAGCTGTTAAGGCTATTCTAAATGCAATAACCCAGAGGGGGCCTACAGTCGTTTTCTTGGAAGACCTTCATTGGGCAGATCCTTCATCAATAGATCTTTTCCGTTCTATCCTATCAGAGCTCTTTTATCCTGCCCTCTTTATTTGTGTGTACAGGCCCCCTTTTAATCTCTTTACAAGCCACCAGCTAAGCAGCATGGGAGGGCAATATCAGGAAATTCGACTCAGCGATCTCTCTCCTTCGGAAGCACAAAATATGATGGAATCTTTACTGAAGACCAAGACCCTCCCTTTTGAATTGATGAATTTTGTGCAAGAAAAAACAGAGGGCAATCCCTTTTACCTGGAAGAGGTGATTAATTCTTTGATCGAATCTGATATCTTGAAACGTGAGGATGGTATTTGGAAACTGACCAGATCAATTAGTAAGTCGGACATTCCCTCGACTGTTCAAGGTGTTATCTCCGCCAGGCTTGACCGCTTGGAGAAGGAGATGAGGCGGGTACTTCAGGAATCCTCAGTCATCGGGAGGTCTTTTCTCCACGAAATTCTAAGAAAGGTCACAGAGCTAGAAAACAACCTTGACCAGTATCTCAATGCTTTAGAACAACTAGACCTTATCAGGATTAGATCACCTCGGCCGGATCTGGAGTACATTTTCAAGCATGCCCTGACCCAGGAGGTTGCTTACAATGGTCTGCTTAAAAAAGAACGTCAGGCATTACATGAGCGAATCGCTCTTGTAATTGAGCAGTTGTTTTACGACAGGCTTCCGGATTTCTATGAGACACTGGCTTTCCATTTTAAACAAGGCCAATCAGTCAGCAAGGCAGTCGATTACCTCGTGAAGTCAGGCGAGAAAAGCCTCAGTCGGTATGCTGTTGAAGAATCTCACCAATACTTTAAGGAGGCTTTCGACCTTCTCTCCGCCAAACCAAATAAGACGAAAGATGATGAGTTCTTGCTCATCGATATTCTCGTTAAATGGGCTTATGTTTTTTTCTGTCGCGGATTCTTCAGGGAACTGGTAGGTCTACTCAGTGCACATCAGGATCTCGCTGAGTCTTTGGATGATAGGGCAAGGCTTGGAATGTTTTACGAGTGGCTCGGTCTTGCCCTGTGGGGTATAGAAAGCTTTAGGGATTCATACCAATGTTTACGTAAGGCGCTCTATCTTGGAGAGGAGATAAATGATCACAAAGTGATCGGCTACACTTGCTCATGGCTAACTTGGACGTGCGCAGAAATGGGTCTCTTGGATGAGGCGATCGCCTTTGGAGAAAGAGGTATAGAGATATTTGAGGCCAACCGGTTAGATGATTTTGTATATTTCAGCTCACTTGGAGGAATGGGCTATGCCTACTGGTATAGAGGTGATAGTAAAAAGGTTCTCGAGACTGGAAAAGCCCTTTTGGATTATGGCCAAAAATATTCCAATATTCGAAGCTTAGTCTATAGTCAATTTGTTATGGGATTGGGCTATTTCTCCGCAGGCGATTTGTCTTCGGCTATTGAATGCTTTCAAAATGGTATTCGAGTTTCAGCTGACCCTTACTTTTCACAGTTTCCGAGAGTTGGACTGGTCTATAGTTATGTTGCCAGCAGTCGGTTTGAACAGGCCGAAGAAACGTTGCAGGAGCTTTTGACCTATTCCGAAAAATTTGATGTCGGGATAGTTAAAACCCCGGCACAAGCACTTCAAGGCTTGCTTTTAATTGCCAAAGGCCATCTGAGCCAGGGTGTTAAGAGATTTGAAGAAATACAGAGAATATGGCTTGAAACACATAGAGAGTGCATTTACGCTGAATCGGAGAACATGTTGGGGAGAGTTTATTCGGAAATCAGCCAAGGAGGAAAGAAAATCAGCTTGGCCGCGATTGTCAAGAACGCCGGTTTTCTGCTGAGGAATTTACTATTTGCTGGCAGAAAAGCTGAAAAGCATTTCATGAACTCTATTAATGTTGCAAAAGAGATTGGGGCCAAAGGCACGTTAGCTAAATCTTACCTTGAATTAGGGTTGCTATATAAGGCGAAGGGTAAAAAGGATCAAGCCAGGGATTACATCTCCAAGGCTATTCAGGTTTTTGAGCAATGCGAAGCGGAAGGGTTCCTGAAACAGGCCAAAGAGGCACTGGCATCTTTAGAAGGAAAGAAATAGTTTATACAATCCAAGCAAGGGGAGCCGAAAGGTTCCCCCTTGCTCTTGCTCATAAAGCCGGACCGCACGTGCAAGAAACTGTTCAATGGTCTTTGGAACCACTCTAAGCTTTTCTGGAATAAAGTGATCGTTGATTTCTATCCATAATCGTCAAGTCTCAGAGTAGGAGTGAGCTGTAGATTCGTAGGTGGAAGCGCCAAATTGGACTTTTGGATCGCCTGGATTTTTGGGAAACAGGATAACTTTCTCCTGAACTGTTCATTTGGGGTCCTTACCCTTATTCAAGATTTCAACCGATAATTCCCAAAAAGATAATTTTGCCAAGATTATATTTAAATTGACAAAACCAACATTGTTTGGTAATAAAGTCGTTCGGTGGGGTTTCCCTCGCATTACTATCCGCAAAGATAATCTATAGCATAACGTCTAAGCTTTCGGGGTGCAGCGTGAAATGGAGGTTCTAAAAGATGCCGATAACAGAGCGCTGCACCCTTTGGAGGCTTTATTGATTTTAGTTTCTTAAACTGTCAGAAAGGAGGAAATGGACATGGATCTCGCACTGAGGGGCAAGAAGGCCATCGTTACCGGAGGCACACGTGGCATCGGACGCGCCATTGCCAATCTCCTGACCGAGGAAGGTTGTGACATCGGCATCTGTGCGCGGACCGCCGCCCAGATCGATGAAGCGACCGCCGCCTTCAAAGCGAAGGGTGTTAAAGCCTTCGGCTCAGTGGTGGATGTGGCCGATGGTGCCCAGCTTACCAGTTTCGTTAAGTCGACCGTCGAGGCCCTCAATGGCCTCGACATCTTTATCTCCAACGTGAGCGCGTTTGGCGCCGGCAACGACGAGGCCACGTGGAAGAAAAGCTTAGAGATCGACGTGCTCGGTACCATGCGCGGCTGCGAGGCGGCGGTACCTTTCCTTGAGAAATCGGGGGTTGGCGCCATTGTGGTCGTCGGATCAGCGGCTGCTGTTGAGGTAGGTCTGGGTCCGCGCGGCGCTTACGGCAGCGTAAAGGCCGCAATCCTGCCCTACATAAAGTCTCTGGCGCGGGACCTCGCGGCCAAGAACGTACGTGCTAACGTGGTTTCGCCAGGTACCATCTATTTCAAAGGAGGAGTGTGGAATTTGGTAGAGCAGAATATGCCCGAGCGGTACCGCCAGGTATTAAATCGCAATCCCACGGGCCGTATGGGCACACCGGAAGAGGTAGCAAATGCGGTGGTGTTCTTGGCCAGCCCACGTGCCAGCTTCATCACCGGAATAAACCTAATTTGCGACGGCTGCATTACCCAGCGTGTGTAGTTTTAACACGCACCCAAAAGAATACGATGGGTAGATCCTCAACCCTCACGACTATATTCCACTTATGATAAGACCTTATAATTGAAAGGGTATGCGGATAAACCGTTGCGGAGAGTTATCAACATAGAGGTAGGTGAAGCATGAAAAGTGGGCATATGAGCGAAATCCCATCTCGACGCCAAAGAGTTCCCTTGGTGAGTTAAGTATCATAAAATAGTATTAGAGGTTAACAGATGCCGGAAGCCCCTGTGAAAATGGATTGCGGACAAGGGCTTCCGGCGGCAAGACTTTTTTAAGACAGGAATTTCTTGGGAATATTTCTCAGGATTTCTTCTGCGTCTTTGACTATGACCTGGACCAAGTCATTCACTTTAGGCATGTCATGGATCCTCTGTGCCGCTTCACCGGCAGCCATGAGGGCCTTTTCTTTATCGCCGTCGTAAACGGCCTTGATAGACTCGATCTCAAACTGGATCAAGGACATGTCGATGGTTGTATAGTCATCAGGCGTGCCCAGGAAGACGCCGGGCGACTTTTCCAGGGTATTTCTGGCGTGCTCGTTACTCCGAGGGGACTTCAGCCACCGGGCTGGTCCGACAAAGCCACGGGCGACGAGGGTGCCCCGGTCTCCTGCAGCCACAACGCCTTCTTTCCAGATCTGATGAAAATCGCTTTCTTGGGTTGCCAGGAAGCGAGTTCCCATCTGAACGCCGTCGGCGCCCAGAACCAACGCTGCCGCAAGGGTCTTACCGTCGCAAAATCCGCCGGCCCCACACACAAGCATTTTTTCATCCGACGCGGCTTCCACGACGGCGGGCAGTAAGATCATAGAATGTACCGGTTCCCAGGACGTGTGGAAGCCACCTTCATGGCCCGAACCAACGATCACATCAACGCCCGCTTTCTTGCAGCGCATGGCCCCCTTAACGGAAGGAACCACATGCATCCAGGTAAATCCGGCATTTTTGATCTTGTCCTTCCAACCGACCGGGTCACCGGCGGAGGTAAAGATCACCTTGAAGTGCTTTCTTACATCGGGATTTTCTTCCCGAATGCGGATTGCTGTATCGATCATGATTTGCGCTTTATCAACCAACTCAGCCGACACCATGACGTTTATTCCAAATATACCGCCTTCATCCCTGACCAGACGATAAGTTCGTTTTATTACCTTCTCCAGCGCAGTGGCCATATCGTCATCCCTGTTCGCCTCGCCACTATCCACGAAGGCGTTGTATACCCAAGGCTGCGTGTCCTTGCTGAAAAGGCCACTCGTAGAAAGCAAGCCCAAAACCCCCGCATTGGCCGCAGCCACGCAAAGATTATTGTTGCTGAAGGGTCCCATTCCCGCCTGGATGATGGGGTATTTGATCCCGACCAGGTCACAAAGTCTGGACTTAATCATAAACATCTCCTCCGTTTTACTTTCACAGGTAACGTCTTGTTATGGTTTAACTATAAGGTGAACGGGGTGGCCTGTCAAGAAAAGGGAACGCAATTGGACTCAAAGGCCTTTAAGCTCCTCAGACTTCCATCGAGGATTGAGCCCCCGACCAAACTTCCGCTCAAGAAGTGCTTTTCGATGAAGCATTCGGTTCCAAAAAGCCTAAAAAGGGTGTATGCTATAACCCGTATTTGACAATTAAAAACCCTGAATCCTGAGCTTTTTATGAAGCTGCGGGGAAAAATCGAAGCAACCAACAAAGTAATGCTAAGCTAAATTATATGAACGATCAACTACCCTTTTTGCGAAATTGGCGATATTTTTTCGGTCTTCCTGTGTTTCTTTTAATCTCTTGCTTTGGTATTTGGGTCATTACCACATCCCTGCAAGGGGCCGTCCTTTTCTGAATGGACTACTGAGAGTTCCTGGTTGGATACTCTTTGCTGTAGGTATACTCCTCCAAATACGAACGATATGGTATACTTGGGAATAGAAGCTGGCGCTTTTCAAATCAAATAAGAACTGGTCGGCCCTTGATTGCCGAATTTTTGAATTGGAATAAACAAGAAAGGAGGATTCAATGAGACTACAAAGAATGTTTTTGGTGCTCTCGATGCTAATTTTGCTTGTTCCATCAGCAGCAGTAGCAGGTGACTTTGATTGGATGCCGGATTTCAATATCAGAGCCGAAGCCGACCTGTCGGGATTCAGGGCGAGACTTGCAGCTCGTTTCAAAATTGGCGACGTGCAAATCAATACCGTGCTCAGCAATGTTGAAAGACCTGCAGACGCCTACATGGTTTTCCGTCTTGGAGAAATGTCAAACCAGCCACCGGACTACGTTCTCGAAAAATACAAATCCGGAAAGGGCAAGGGCTGGGGGGCCCTTGCGAAAACCCTGGGAATAAAACCCGGGTCAAAGGAATTCCATGCCCTAAAACAAGGCAGCGATCTTTACGATGACGGCGATAAAGGCAAGGGTAAGGGCAAGGGGAAAGGTAAAGGAAAGAACTGAACATAGAGACAGGATCCGTTTCAACGAATCTATACAGAGCAGGACTGCCCAATCCATTACGCCATCGGGATTCCGAAACTGCCGGCCTCCACTGAGCTTGTTACCTTGAACCTGTGGAAAACCACCACTAACCGTTCAAGAGGGTTTTTCTACTGGCCTGATCCTTCTTCGATCATAATCGGTTTAGAGACGCCCAAGGCTTCACGGAATAACTTAAGATATTCGATTGCACTCCAAGACCTTTCCCTTCTGGTGAGGAAGTTGCCCAACAGTCCAGTTTCTATTATCCTACTACAAACCAAGCAAAAAAATTGGCTAGACAGCGATGAAATGTATACTTGAAAAACCTCATCCTGCCGAATTGAAGCGGCGGCGATTCTATGGGTGGACCGCTCTGATCGGGGTCATGTTAGCTTACGGAGGCTTGTGCGGGGATATCATTTACGCCTATTCCATTTTCCTGCCGGCAATGGGAGAGAGTCTTCATTGGAGCCGTTCGGCTTTGTCCGGGCCCTATGGGCTGTTCATTGCTGTCGGTGGAATGCTTGGGCCGGTTGCGGGCATAACGGTCTCCGGGTTCGGAGCCAGAAAAAACATCATCTTATGCAATATTGTTGCAGCCCTTGGGTTGATGGGCATGTCCCGGGTCGGAGAACTCTGGCATGTCTACGTCTTTTTCGGTGTGATGGCAGGGATGAGCCTCGGCTTTGGTGAGTTCATATCAGTGACGACCGTGGTCAACAATTGGTTCGTACGGAGAAGATCGTTGGCCATGGGCTTGCTCTTTGCCTCCGGAGGTATCGGCGGCCTCGCCTTTCCGCCGCTGATCAGCTGGCTCATATCCGGCTTTGGATGGCGCACAGCCTGGGTCTGCATCGCCGCCATACATCTCCTTTTGACGGTCATTCTTGCCGGGATTCTCATCAGGAGCCGGCCCGAGGATGTTGGCCAGGCTCCGGACGGTCTTTCCGATGCCACCGGCCAAACCCTCTCAGAGAAAACAGCCCGAAACAGGGTTTATCAGACTTCCGTGGACTGGAGTCTCAGGGATGCCTTGCACACCCCGGCGCTGTGGTTGATCACTGCTTCCTTTTCGGCCTTTTTTTTCGCCATGAATATGCTGACCACTCACCAGGTCGCCTACCTCCAGGGATTGAACTTCTCACCGATGATGTCGGCAACGTTGTTTGGTCTCATGATCGGAATAAGCATTATCGGCAGGCTGCTTTCCGGAGCGCTGGCGCTGAGGTTTGAAGGAAGATATCTTGCAGCCCTCTTCCTGACCTCAATGGGATTGGGCATCCTTGTGCTTATCTACGCCCGAGATATTTCCTTTATCTACCTTTATTGCGCACTGACAGGGATCGGATTTGGCGGTATGATTGTGCTGATGCCAAATCTTCTCGCCGCCTATTTCGGCCGCACGCACTATTCCCGAATCGTAGGGTGGACGAGCCCTATTATCACGCTTGCTTGTGCCACCAGTCCGGTTGTCGCAGGGTTTCTATACGATGTCACCGGGAAATATTTTCTTTCTTTTTCATTAGCGGCCGTACTCATTTTTGCGAGTGTGATTATTACCCTCTTGTCCCGGCCTCCCCGGCTTCCGGCGACCATCGAGGCTCTGGGCTCAAGCCCAAACAAAACGCTTAACAGTGTATGATGGTTATCGGAAGGCTTTAGGGAAACAAAGGTGGGGGAAAGGACATACACACTTTCTCCGGAGATACGTAGTTAGATCTAGAGAACTACTTTCAGTAACCTCCAGCAACCTACGAGTTCAAATTTCACCCGTAATTGATAGCCCTTGTATTATTATGATAAGAGTGTCTTGCCAAGGGTTCGAAATTGCTTGACAGCGAAGGACCCTGCGACTAACATTTATATTAAGAGACTAAACATTTTATCTGTGAGGGGGAATCATGAAGATAAGTGCTCGGAATGTCCTTAAAGGGAAAGTGAATAACGTTAAACATGGGTCTGTTAATTCAGAAGTTACGATTGAACTTCCCGGAGGGGTTCAGATTGTCTCTATCATCACCAAAAAATCAACGCAGAGTCTACGCCTTTCCAAAGGGAAGCAAGTGTATGCAGTCATCAAGGCTACCAATGTGATGATTGCCACAGACTGAGGACATAACCTAAAAAGAGAATCCGTATTCAAACCGAAAGAGCAAGGTCTGGCCGGCGTGATCGGCTGCCTGCCCTGTACCATGCTAGGTTCAGGGCCTGCTGGTAGGCAGGGACCTCGCCTATCCCGCTCCTGGCGGGACAGAGCGCGTTCCGGTCAACTTGGGTGGTAGGTTTTCTTGTCCTTCAACTTTCAAATCGGGGACGATCATCATCGTCGCGGTCCCATGAGCTAAGAGATTTCCTTTAGCATCATAAATGGTAGCATCTCCTAAAGCTAACGTTTTCCCAATCTTGATGCACCGGCCTTTTACCACAAGCCTTCCTTCTCGAACCGGTGCAAGAAAATTCACCTTTATCTCAACCGTGGTGAGCCCCATTCCGTCCTTTACCCGAGGGAAGACAGCCCAAAAGGTTGCTGCGTCCATGACGGAAGCGATGGCACCTCCATGGACATAGCCAAAGGGCTGGAGATGTTTCTCCTCCAGCTCAACCTCCAAAACAGAGGTTCCCCATTCAAGCTCCTTTATCTTCATCGACAGGAGTGAGAAATAGGGACTCCGGTTGACAATATTTGATATGGCTTTTGTGTATTTCGGATTCAATCGAGGCTCAGACATTGAAATCTCTCCTTTTCCCCCTCACCCTTCCCCTCTCCCCATAGGCGAGAGGGAGGGGACTAAACCGCACGAAGCGACTCGACGATATTCATCCGCGCTGCCCGGACCGCTGGCAACACGCCCCCGACAAAACCCATAATCAGCGAAAACCCAAGACCCTTCCAAACGATGCCAAAGGTGAGAGTGAAGCTAAAGGCAAGTTCGGAAAAGGTCTGAAAATTCAACGTGGAGATGGTGAAAAGCTGCAAAAAAGAAGCAAGGAAGAGGCCGAAGCAACCACCAATAAGCCCCAGGAACAGGGCCTCCACAATAAAGGCTCCCAGGATACTGATCTTCTTGAAGCCCAGGGCGCGCATGGTCCCGATCTCGCCGGTGCGGGTGGCCACTGCCGAATACATGGTAATCATGGCACCGATGACGGCACCGAGAGAGAAGATAATCGTCAACGCCGTCCCGAGAATTCGAAGGAATCGAGCCATTCTTTCCGATTGCTCCGCGTAGTAACGATTCTCACGTTTTGCTTCTAACGTCAGGCGTGGATCGCCCTCGATCCGTTTCTTCACACTTTCAAACTCGGAAGGGTCGTGGAGCTTGAAGATGACGGAGGAGTAGACCGTCCTGCGAAAAGCCTGCATCAGTTGGTCGGCATCCCCCCAGATCTCTGAACTGAACCCCGTGTTGCCCGCGTCGAAGATTCCCACCACTGTCCAGTCCCGCATTCCAAAACGGAGGATCTCGCCAATGCCTCCCCCTTTAAACCGCTCCGCAATA
This sequence comes from Thermodesulfobacteriota bacterium, assembly GCA_047519465.1. Lineage (GTDB taxonomy): Bacteria > Desulfobacterota > BSN033 > BSN033 > UBA1163 > UBA1163. Next base: position 88,654 of record JAPVTA010000121.1, read on the forward strand.
CTTCGGCCGGCGACGATTTCCGATAATCCGGATTTCGGCATGCGCCCTTCTACCAGTCTTACCTGGGGCCGTAACGCGAGTGAGTTTGCGCCGATCCCTCTGATCACGACATTAGACAATGTATTCGTCTCCCGTTTGGGAAGAGCAATGAGCACGACCAGCTCTTTCGCAAGGAGCCTTTGCCCATCTTCCCCGATCGCCGCTTCGGGCTGAGTTTCGACGATAGAAGCTTGCAGCCGAGTCACCCCACTCATCACCTCGGATGTAGAACCTTTTCGGACCACCACGACGTTGTCATACGAACCGGTTTCAACCAGTGTTTTCCGAAGCCCTTCGGCCAGCATAAGAATGGCAGCGAAGACGAACACGACAAGGGCCATTCCCGAGGCGGTGAGCACGGTCGTTAATCGGCGCGTCCAGAGGTTCCGGAAACTATACGAGATTGGAAGTCCCAAGCATATTCTCCTTGTCCCGAGGGTTTAGGGGATCGAGGATTCCGGGGTTACGCACCCTTGACCGCTCGAATCCTCGAATCCTTAATAAACACTACCCGATCCTTCTCAGCCCGTCGGCGATGCGGATTCTTACGGCGCGCCAGATCGGAATGATGGCCGCACAAAGACCGACCAGAAAAGCAGCTCCAATGTCCATGTAAATGGTTTCCATCTCCACCCGAAAGGTAGGAAAGTAAGTGCCGACAAGCTTGCTAAACTCTTTTGCCGCAGGAGGGGTGAAGGCTATTCCGATGATGCAGCCGATCGTGGTGATGAAAAGAGATTCCCCCACGATCATGCCGGCGATACGCCAGCCCTTAAAGCCCAGGGTCTTGAAAATGGCGTATTCTCCAATCCGTTCCCGGGCCGTCATCGCCATGGTGTTCGCAGCCACGGCGATAATGATGATGATCACAACGAAGGAAACCAGTTGGATGGCCACAATGATGGCGTCGGCCATGGAGATGAACGAGAGAAAGAAGGCTTTCTCGGTTTCAGTGAGCGTCTCAGCCAGTGAATTCTTAAACGTCCTGTCTATGGCCTGAGCCACTTCGGCCGCACGATTCGGGTCTGCCACTTCGACGACGTACCAGCCCACCTGGTCGGCACGGCGTGGAGCCGTCTTTTTAATTGCCTCATTCAGGTAATCCCAGTGGAAAAAGAAGATCCTTTCGTCCGTGCTTTCATCCCTTCCGTGGTATATGCCTCGGAGCACAAACTCCCACTTGCCCGGAAAGACGCCACTCTTCAATGCAATCATGTCCCCGATTCTCCAATGGTACTGCTCCACAAGTTTTCGTCCTGCGACACATCCTTTTCGATCCCGCAGAAATGTCTCTTTTTGATCCGGGGGCACAATGAATTCCGGATATAATTTCATATAGTTTTTCGCCTCGATGGCGTAGTTGGCAAAAAAATTCTTTTCGTCTTTGTAGACCCCTGCAAACCAGTTCCCGTAGGATATTTCCTTTACCCCATCGACCTGTCGAATCTTATCCTTATAGGAAAGGGGAAGCGGAAAGATGAGGGAGATCGCATTTCGGGTGACAAGACGGTTTGCCGAGGAAGCCTTGACCCCTGCATACCAGGAGCCGACGAAGGTCCTGAGCAGTCCGAAGGCAAGAATGGCGATGGTGATGCTTAGAATGGTCAGGGCCGTGCGGAGCTTATGGCGGAAGGCGTTTCTAAGGAGCAGCTTGAGAATGTACATTGTTCAGGATACCTTTATCCAGATACCGGATGGTATGCGCTTTTTTGGCCGCCCGTGGGTCGTGGGTCACCATAATAATCGTCTTATGCGATTCGCGATTGAGCCGGTCCATCAGGTCGAGGATCTCCTCAGCCGCCACCCGGTCGAGGTCTCCGGTCGGCTCGTCGGCGACCAGTATGGTGGGGTCTGTGACAATAGCGCGGGCAATGGCCACCCGCTGCTGTTCGCCCCCTGAGAGTTGGCCGGGATAGTGATCCATCCGACCCTCAAGGTTGACGATCCGGAGCCCCAGCTCCACGTGCCTGCGTCGCTCTCTACGAGAAAGGCCGGTGAGCAATAGGGGAAGCTCAACGTTTTCGAAGGCTGTCAGCACGGGGATGAGATTGTAGAACTGAAAGATAAAACCGACGTTGACCGACCGCCACGCAGCCAGTTCGGTTTCTGTGAGTCCTGTGATATCGATGCCCCCCACCCTGATGGTACCCTGATCCACCTGGTCAAGGGCGGCAATCAGGTTGAGGAGGGTGCTTTTCCCCGAACCCGATGGTCCCATCAATGCCATGAATTCCCCTTCAGGAATATCAAGGTTGATATCCACCAGTACGGGGATCGTGCGGGTACCCCTGCGGTAGGATTTGTTCACGTGCTCTATCTCGACGATCAGCGCTTTGCTTTCCATTGTCTTAAGAATCCTTTAACCCCCCTCTTTCCCCCCTTAACCTAAGGGGAGATGAATGGGGGTTAACATGTTACTTTTCTTCAATCTTTATCTTCGACCTATTTTTCAAACGATCCAGAGGATTCAGCACGACCCGGTCTCCCACTTTCACGCCTCCAAGGACTTCTATCATGTCACCCATGGGACGTCCCAGGATGACGGGCGTCTCGACTGCCCTATCCCCTTTAACAACAAGAACCGTTTTTCTGTCTTTTCGATTCACCAAGGCCGCCTGATTAACGGCGGTCCGCGGCTTCTCTTCTTCTGCCTTCACCAAACGGGAGAGGAAAGCCACCTTTGCCGACATCTCCGGCAGGATGCGGCTGTCTTTATCAAGGAAACGAACTTTGACCATGACAGTCGCCTTGCTCCGGTCAGCGGTCGGTACGATCATATGAATCTCGCCGCGGAAACGCTGGTCCGGCAGAGCATCCAGCTGAATCTCACACGGCTGGCCAAGCCTGACCTGGCTCAGATTCGATTCGGAAACATCTGCCTCCACCTCGAGTGAGCTCATATCGGCAATGGTGACGACGGCGGCTTTGGCGTTCGCTGCTGCCCCAAGGGGGGTAACGATATCGCCCACATCTGCATCCTTGGTCAAGACGACGGCGTCAAAGGGAGCGCGAATCAGCGTATATTCCAATAAGGCCGTCGCGCCTTCCAGGGCTGCGGTATTCGCCTTCAAAGCAGCTTCTGCCGAAGCAACGGCCGCGACTGCCTTGTCGTAACGGGCCACGGCGTCATCATAAGCCTGTTGGGCCACCACACCCCTGGAGAGGAGCTCTTTGCTACGATTAAACGAGAGCGTTGCGTCGCGAAGCTCGGCCCGAGCTTGGTCAAGGTTGAACCGGGCCACATTGACGTTGGCCGCTGCTTGATCCTTGGCTGCGCTCACATCCTGACTCTCAAGACGGGCAACCACCTGGTCCTTCTTTACAACGCTTCCCTCCTCAACCCCCAGCCAAATGAGCCGTCCGGTCACCTTCGATGCCAGGGCCGACTTGCGTTGGGCTACCACATAACCGCTTGCATTAAGCACCGTAAAGGCTTGGGACGGATAAAATTGCGTGACCGTAGCCACCTGAACCTGGACAGAGGGTGTGAAGACGCCTTTGGCAGAGAGCGAGGCCAGGAGGATGACCAAGATCACTCCCAACATTGCGTAGATGATTTTCCTCCTCTTTCTCGGGCGAAAAACGACCTTGGACTTGTCGATCTTCAGCTTTAAAAGGTCTTCGTTTGCCATATTCTGCAAGGCTATTTTCCAGAGACATCAATAAATAATTTTATCATTTTCATAGAATATTGCCAATTTGTCAAATGATAACAACGGATTTGAAGTAAGGGGGAAAGTCTTTCAGAAGAGTTAAAAGAGTCCGTTTTGCAGGTTCCTCTCACTTTTCCTGTTTAGGCTTGTACCGATTCACGTCAGCGAAAACATCAATGGCTTTGAACCGGGTTCTAAATGTGGCTGAGTGGAGCGCCCCTGCCGGGATATGATAGGAATCACCCTTCCGATATACATTTTTGACGCCATTCACATTAAGCTCTACTTCGCCCTCAACGACGACGCCCCATTGCTCACCGTGGGAATGTTCAGGGATGGCACCCACAGGTTCAATATCGAAAAATACCACTTGCCTGTCCAATCCCTGTAACAACCACCCTCTTACACCCATCAATGGGATGTCTATCTCAGGCAGATCCGTAATCATTTTTGGATAAATCTCTTTGCCCATCCAAAACTTTCCTCAAAATAAGCTTACTATTTTTCCGCCCACAAACAATGCGGTGACGCCTTTTTATCAAAAAACGATCCAATTGGCAAGCAAATTATTCTGATCGAAAAGGCGAGAGCCATCCCGAGACGCATTTTTCCAAGCTGCCGGTACAATCTTTTCTTGCTTCACCCATTTTCTTGTGCGAATATGTTCATAGGGACGGTTAGAGCAGGGACATTTCAATGACAGCCGAAGGTTGAAGAAGGAGGAAAGAAATGGGAGAGATTGTTCATACATCACGGATCAAGATCGTCAGGGAAAAGGGCCCCACAAGAAGGGCGATGATCGAAGGATTCAATGAGCCGATCTTTTACGGCGTCCACGGAGGGATCAAGCGTTTTTACAAGGTCGAGCCTGAGAAAGAGCATGCCGCGACCCTCGACCATATTGTCGCTGCAACGGCTGCCTGAATGATGGGAACACTGGCCACGCTACTGGCCGGAAAGAAGATCCCTACTCCTGAGGACCGCTACTGGGCGGACGTGGAGGGAGATGTCGAAAACGTAAACAATGTTCTGAAGATTACTCAGATTCGGGCCAAGTACCACCTGAAGACGCCCAAAGGGAAAGCCGGCGAGGCCAGAGAGGCCTTCTCCCAGTACTTGCGTTTTTGCCCCGCGGCCCAGAGCGTGATCGGCTGCATCAATATCCGGGACGATATCGTTCTGGAGGAGTTGAGCGAATGAATCGACCTCGCATTTTTCCGTTTGCTCTTGTTGGGTTCCTCCTTGCGGTTCTGGCGGCCCTGGCAGCAATGCTGGCGGCGTTCGGAACCCGCTGGGGGCTGTGGCATTTCAGGACAGGGTTTGTCATTCTTGCGTGGGCGGCCTATGCCGGCATAGCGGCTGTTCTGATCTCTCTGGCCAGCGCCATTTTCACCCGGCCAACCACGCTGCGCCGCGGCTTTCTCATCTCGATCCTCGGGCTCGTCATCGGGGTTCTGGTCTTTGGCATTCCGTGGTGCTACTGGCGGACAGCGCAGCGTGTCCCCGCCATCCACGACATTTCAACGGATACGGAGAATTCCCCCCGTTTCGTTTCTATCTTACCTCTCCGAAAAAATGCCCCGAATCCGTCCGAATACGGCGGACCTGAAATCGCTGCCAAACAGCGAGCCGCTTATCCCGATTTGGCTCCCGCAGTCCTTTCTGTTCCGCCGGACAAAGCCTTTGAGCGAGCCTTAACTGCCGCTCGCAAGATGGGCTGGGTCATTGTGGATGCGAATGCCTCTGAGGGGCGCATCGAGGCAACGGACACAACCTTCTGGTTCGGTTTCAAAGATGATGTCGTTGTTCGCGTCGCCCCTGCCGATCGCGGAAGCCGTGTTGACATACGCTCTGTCTCACGGGTTGGAAGAAGTGATGTGGGGATGAATGCCAGACGAATCCGAAAATATGTGAAAGAGTTAAAGCAGACGCATTAAACAAGAGGTTATGCGCACCCCCGTTAGCCTTATATCATCTTGGGTCCCTGCGGCGAACGGCGAGAACCTTCTCACACCGCCGCGAAGTCGGCGTGACGGGAGAAGAATCGCTCCAAATCTGGCCTGAAATGAGCCATCTGAATCCGTAGCGCCTCCGCTTCCATGTGAGTCATGGTCTTAAAACTGCGGGCTGACTCAATGTCTTGCTTCGCCGTCTTCAAATTGGGCATCCCAAGAATAATCGAAGCCGTCGGCAGATTCCAGACGTAACGGAGCAGCTCTTCGACATCCCCCTTCGCTGGTCCTTTTTCCAAGAGCTTGCCCTGCCCGATGGCCTTTATCGCAAGCACTCCCATCTTCTTTCTTAGAGCCGCAGGAAGCGCTGTGTCTTCAAACCCTCCAACCTTGGCCGCGTTAAGTTGCAGCGTGCAACAGTCAAAGTCATACTGTTCTATCGCCGCTTTGGCCACTTGACCGTTACTGTGGCAACTGAACCCGATAAACTTTGCCCCTTTCTGTTCCTTGAGTTTAACAAGGCTTTCGTATATTCCTCCTTTGACTCCTATCTGCGCAACCTCCTTCATCGTACTCAGAGCGTGAATATTCAGCAGATCCACATGATCTGTTTGCAACCGCTTTAGACTTAACTCAAACTGGCTTAAAAAATTCTCTCTGTCACGGGCCAGCAGCTTGGTGGCCACAAACACATCCTTTCGGTGATCTCTTAAGAACACACCCAAGCGGCGTTCGCTTTCTCCACCTCCATATTCGTGCGCGGTATCAAAATAATTGATACCCTCCTTAAACACCCAGTTCAGTGCTCCCAGAGCCTTCTCCTCACCAGGATAACCCTTTATAAAGCTGCCACCGCACCCAAACGCGAGCATGGATACGCGTACCCCGGTCTTCCCTAAGCTCCTCCAAGGGATTCCGGCTCCGAGGGTGGAAGGTTCAGGCGGTGGTTCTTGATGAGAGGTGCATCGCATTCCCACGGCTGCCACGGCGGCAGCTTGTAATAAAAGCTCCCTTCGAGTGATTGCCTTACCCATCGTTACCTTCCTTCCGCCGTAACCTGCCGAACTTGAAATTACACCCAACGATTCACTTTTCTCAAACCGGTGTTATTGATATTTCATTATCAAGAATTGCCAGACCTGTCAATCAAACAACTGAGCTCATTTAAGAGGCCCAAACACATCCCGTGGCCCCTCATCATCCGGGGGCAAAATCGATATGATCAGGACGAAATGAAGTCCTATCTCCTTCTAATCTTCCTTACTGATACGTATATCCCTACTGTCAGAATAAGAAATAGTCCAACAACCGCTCCAAAGGCTATCCCCGTCAAATAGGTGCCCCTGGATAGAAGCGCAATAGGATTCCAGCTTGGCTCTCTGATCATTCGGCCGAGTCTGCCGCTGTATTTTTCGGGCATGTCGGGAATCCCGTCGCCATTCCTGCTCGGAAAGCTCTTTACATACTCTAAGAGGCAAACCCACTCCTTGAGTTCCTGGATTCCGGGTTTTTCCTTGTCTGTGTCTACTCTTAATGGAAGCAGAAGATCGAAAGGACTGCCCTTAAAAGACTTCATGGCAATCGGATTTCCATGTCGATCCTTCGGAACAATTTCAAGGATCCCGTAAGTGAAGCGACCCACAAATTTGAGGAAGGTAGCGTTATAGAGGTTCGCTGCAACCCGGTATAAGGTCTTATTCGACTCCGAATAATCGAGAGGTTTATATCCTCCTTCGTCACTTCCCATCGAGATATCTGTTACCCTGTCGAAAATCACCCGGTGAGGGTTATACTTGAATTTTAATCCCGAGACCTGAAGAAAGTACTTGTTCCCCTTCTTCGGATAAATGCTCGTCGTCACCTCGAGAACCTTCTTAATCTCGTGGGCATAAAGGTAACAGGTGACAAGGGGATATCCCATGGTCCCCTCCCCTCTACTCACCCCGAGCGGGACGGTCCGAAACAGGTCGCACACGGCAATCCTCCCTGTCTTCCCCCTGAGGAGATCATCCCGGATCACTCCGTTTGATTCGACGGCAACGACCACTTTGGTCGTGGGATCGTTTTTGTCGTAATCCACTCGATTAACGGCCCACCGAATAGCATCCGTGACGAGATTTCCAAGATTGCATTCGTCTTCCCGGAGCCTGAGGTCGAATCGCGTTCTCCCAATGACCTCATAGAAGCTCGCATGAAAGTCTTTAAGAAACTTCTCGTTCACGGTTCCAATATAGGATTCGATTTTCTTTTGAATCTTCTCATCCCCGAGAATGGTATCATCGATGTCAACCAGTTTGTATCCTTTCAACCTTGTCTTACCCTTTTCGTAGGCGATATCGAGGACACCCACATGCTCCCCAAAGGCGCCCGCTTGCACAAGGATCGTTTCGTTCACGGTCAGAGGCATTTTCAGTGTTGTGTGGGTATGGCCGCTTACGATAATATCGATTCCTGGCACCTCCCTGGCCAATCGATCATCCTCGGAGAGAGACTTTTTTTGTTGAATACCGCTGTGGGACAGGCAAATGATCATGTCGACCTTTTCCTTCTCTCTCAGTGTCTTGACCATTTCACGGGAGGTTTCTATGGGATCCCTGAATTTGACCGGCGCTGCAAAGGGTGAGACTTCTGCCGCGTCTTTTCCAAGGATCCCGAAAATCCCGATCCTGGTTCCGGACACTTCCTTGATGAGATACGGTCTTACGAGACCCCGACTGAATGTCTCTTCAAGCGTGTCATCTTCAGGGTCTTGTTTATCAAAAATCGCATTCGAAAAAACAATCTCCGGCATTCCCCCTTTCTGAGCAGCCGAAATGAACATCTTCGCCAATCCAGAAGGCATCAGGTCAAATTCGTGGTTCCCCAGAGTGATCACGTCGTATCCCATATCTTTCAACAATCGTAGCTCCAGCCCTTCCTCGCGCGCTACCACATGGAAGAGCGAACCCATCAGGAAGTCGCCCGCATCCAAGACAAGCGTTGGGTTTGTTCTCTTGGCCTTCTCCGACTTTATCGTGGCCGCGATCCGGGCCCAGCCGCCTACCGTCGCGTCATCGCGAATTCTTAAAGGGGTGTAGTCGATATTCGGAGCGAAGCCGAGAAGGTGGGAATGAAGATCATTGGTATGCAGGATGGTGAAGAGTCTTTCCTCCCCCAGAACCCGTATAGGATTCAGAAAGATACTCATCAGCAATATCCATAGAAATGTCCTCATTTTTTTAGCTCCATAATGAATTTTCAACTGCACTATACACTATTTTCAAATATCAGGAAAGAGAGAGGATGGGCGTGTAGGGTCGTGTAGAATTGTCGCTGAATTGACAAAATTTTGACATTGTGGAGATAATCAAATCCCTTTCCTCACTAAGGCCTTCTGGACTTTCTTCCGTTTTACCTTAGATTTCGAATAGATTTGATTCGAGAAGCATTCGATTTTATTGAATTTGAGTCTTTGGCACTCATTTTGCTCAATTAATGGGATTGATCCAGTACAGGGGGCTTCCGACATGTTTCGAACCATCCGGTTCAAGCTCTCCGTCTTTGTGTTCCTCCTTCTGATCTTCACCACTCTTGTATCCTATCTTGCCACGGTCAAGGTTTTGAACCGGGTCATTCTTAACGAGATTACCAAGAGGGCGGAATCTCTGAGTAGGAGTTCTGCTGCGGTGGCAGCCTATAGTCTGATCTCCGGCGATGCCTTGGGGATGGATCACCTTGTTTTTAAGGGAAAGGGAGCGAACCGGGATGTGGAATATATGGCTATCCTTGACACCAGGATGAATGTGATGGCCCACAGTGACATCAGAAAAAGGGGAGAGATTTTAAAAGACGGCGAGGGGAAATTATTCAGCAAGAGTGAGGATGGGACGATTGTAAGAGAAATCTCGCTTTCCTCCGGTAGATCTTTTGAGGTCTCTACCCCGATTGTCTTCCAGGATAAGCGGTTGGGGACGGTGATCGTCGGAGTGAACCAATCGGTCCTTTTGGAGGCCCAGCGGTTAGCCCGTCATCGGATTCTTGTGATATTGATAGATATCCTATTCATTGGGTTGATCGGCATTCTGGGGTTGTTATTTTTTATCACAAGACCCATCCGGGAGCTTTCCGCGGGCCTCGAAGAGCTTAAGGAAGGGAAAAGAACGAGACCCCTCAGGGTTTATTCAAAGGACGAGCTCGGAAAACTGACAGAAAGTTTTAATGACATGAGCGAGTTAATTACGAATCAGAAGAAGGAGCTATTCAAGTATACTCAAGAGCTGGAGGAAGCCTATGTCTCTATTCTCAGAGTCCTGGCCATGGCCATTGATGCTCGGGACTCCTATACCCTCGGCCACTCGGCGAGGGTGGCTTCGCATTCTCTTATGATCGGGGAAGAGATCGGCCTCAATGAGAATGAACTTGAGGAGCTTGAAATCGCCTCTCTTTTTCACGATGTGGGAAAGCTCAAAACTCCGGATGCCATCCTGTTCAAAGACAAGTCCCTGAACTCCACGGAGTATGACGAGATGAGGCATCATCCGGAGGACGGTGCGGAAATTCTGAGAAAGGTAAAATCCCTCCAGAAATATGTCGAGCCGGTCAAGCATCATCACGAACATTACAACGGAGACGGGTACCCGGATGGGCTGGACGGAGACGAAATTCCCCTGTATGCGGCCATTATCTCGATAGCGGATACCTATGATGCCATGACTTCGACGAGACCGTACAGGAAGGCCCTGTCAAAGGAGGAAGCCTGCAAAGAACTGGAGAAAGGGGCGGGAATACAGTTTCACCCAGACCTGGTCAAGGCCTTCATAAGGGCGGTGAAGAATCGGGGACAGCCGTCGTTTCACCCCTATCTTGAGAGAGTCATATGATAAAAGATTTACAAAGAAGGACAGGACTCTGCTTGTGGATTTTCTTGCTTCTGTTCCTTTCTTCATGCGGCCCATCGAAGAGAGAGCAGATACAAAGAGACACGGACCATGGTACCGGCCGGGCCCAAATGCAAGTCGAGGCCGGGAGATTCCAAAGGGCCATCGATATCTGCAAGGAGATCTATCAAAAATATCCTCAGGATCCCTCTGTCCGGAGCAGCTATATGCGAACACTGGAGTCGATCAAGAGCAGCGGAGACCGGGCCTTCGAAAATAGGGATTTTGAAAAGGCTGAAAATATATATGAGATTCTTGCGAAGAACTGGCCCCATTTTGCGGATCTCAGTCCGTCTCTCTCATTTAAGAGGAGCTTTGTGGAAAGAAGGGCCAAAACCAGCAGGTGTCTTTTCATCGGAGGACAGGTCCCGTCCTACCTTAAGGCGGGAGAATACCAGAGGGCTGTCGATATCTGCACGGAGATTTGTCAAAAATGTCCTCAAGATCCCGCCGTCCGGAGCAGCTATGTACGAACGCTGGAGTCGATCAAGAGCAATGGAGACCGTGCCTTTGATGAAGGCGATTTCGCCCTAGCCGGAGTGGTTTACGAAATATTGCTGAAACATGTCTCTTCGATGACTCATTTGAATGGCTCTTGTCCTTTTGACAAAGACGGTCTCACTGCAAGAATCAAGACTTGTAAGAAGACCCTATTCGAAAATGGCCTCGAGCAGTATCGATCCGGTAACCTGAATCAGGCCATCACGATATGGAAGGGTATTCTTACCTTTGACCCGGGGGATCAAGAGATTAAAGGGGTTGTGGATAAGGCAACACTTCAGCTCGAAAATCTTCAGAAGATTAAATGATAGAAAGTATTGGCTCTCCCTATTCGTCTTCGTGGTTACTTCTCCTTCTTAATTTTCTTAATGATCTTTGGGATGAAAAGGGAAAAAACAAATAGGCCGACCGAGAAGAAGACCTTGAAAGAAAGTAACTGACCCCAATCGCCACCGGCCCAAACCTCCTTCAGGGTCCCGATAAAGAAAGTAAAGATGAATGTGCCCACGAGGATGCCCAAGCCCGTGCCAAAAAAATAATCCCAGAACCGCACCTTGGTCAGCCCCATGCCGAAGTTCATCGCGGTAAAGGGAAAATAGATCAGACGCAGATAGAGCACCGTCGCAAAGCCATTCCGCTCAACGGCATCATCGTATTTCCTCAACCGATCCCCGATCACGGAAGCTGCGAATTCTCTGCCCAGAGTCCGCCCGATCCAGAAGGCGGCGCTTGATCCCACCATGGCTCCTATCCAGACATATAAAAATCCCCAATAAGCGCCGAAGATGGCCGCTCCCAAGGCAGTCAGCAGGGTCCCCGGCACAAACAGGCAGACCCCTACGGCATACACCACTACAAAAAGCAGGGGAGCCCATAGGCCTGCTGTTTTCAGAAAATGACTCAAGGCTGTTTGCGTGAAGAACTCTTTTACCGGAGTGAACCGGATGACGTAAATGGCCGCGATGATAAAGACGACAAACACAAGAGCTTTTATCACCGCTCTCTTACGGCTCTTCGTTGGTTTTGGAACAACCACATTCATAATGTTCCACTACTCATGAGTAGCATGCGCCCCTTCTCCTCCCCTGGCGGGAGGGGAATAAGGGGAGGGGGAAACGTGACCACGCACCCTCACCCCAGCCCTCTCCCGTCAAGGGAGAGGAAGAACATTTATCAAGGAATTGGGGACGCTTCCTCAATCTATCGCCCCCAGGCCAGCCATCGGGTGAACAGTCCTTTAATAAAAGGAGTCAGCCGGGTGCGGTTGTAGGCATCGGCCGCCTGTTTGATGGCTTCGGCCTGTGTCGGATAGGTATGAATAGCGTTGGCCAATGTTCCCAGTCCCAGATTGCAAACGATCGCCAGGGTGACCTCACTGAGCATCTCTCCGGCATGGCGGGCTACAATGGTTGCCCCGAGAATCTTGCCCGTTCCTTTCTTCACGTGAATCTTAACAAAACCTTCTTCCTCTCCGTCGGCGACGGCACGGTCAACGTCGTTCAACGGTCTGATGAAGGTATCCACAGCGATTCCCTTCTCCCGGGCATCTTTTTCATACATTCCCACATGGGCAATCTCAGGGTCGGTATAAGTACACCAGGGAATCGTCAGGGCACTCTGTTTCTTGCGTCCCAAAAACAAGGCATTCTGGATGACCATCCGCGCGGTGGCATCGGCGGTATGAGTAAATTTGTACTTTAGGCAGATATCCCCGCAAGCATAGATCCTGGGATTTGTAGTCTGAAGATGTTCGTTCACCTCCACTCCCTCCCTCTTGTCGTACTTCACCCCTACGGCTTCGAGATTGAGGCCCTCCACGTTGGGAGCCCGGCCTGCCCCTGCCAGGATCTCGTCCACCGCGATCTCTTCTTCCTTTCCCCCGCATTCGATATGGATGATTTTGTTTCCGTTCTTCTTTTGGACTTTTTTGGTCTTGCAGTCGAGAACCAGGCGGATTCCATCACGGATGAAGGACCGTTGGAGGATTTCTGCGGCATCACTGTCTTCACGGTTTAAAATATGGGAAGCATTGTGAATGAGAACCACCTCAGAGCCCAGGCGCCGAAATGCCTGAGCCAATTCGCATCCAATCGGTCCGCCCCCAATGACTGCGAGACGTCGAGGCTGCTCCGTCAGGGAGAAGACGGTCTCATTGGTGAGAAAGCCCGCTTCGGCCAGTCCTTCGATCGTGGGATGCACCGGACGGGTGCCAGTGGCAATCACAGCTTTCCTAAAGCCAAGGGTCTTTCCAGCCACCTCCACAATATACGGTCCTGAAAAACGACCTTCTCCCAGGAACACATCGACTCCCATCTCCTTAAACCGTCTGGCCGAATCATGGACACTGATCCGGGCCCGAAGCCTTCTCATGCGCTCCATGACCCGGGGAAAATCGACTTCGATGTCTTGCGGAACCCGGATGCCAAATTGATTCGCGTCACGAATATCAGCCACCACGCGGGAGGATCGAATAATACATTTCGAGGGAACGCATCCCACATTGAGACAGTCGCCTCCTAAAAGGTGTCGCTCCACAAGCGCAACCCTTGCCCCCAATCCCGTCGCGCCCGCGACCGTCACCAGGCCTGCTGTCCCGGCCCCGATCACGACAAGGTTATAACAAGGTGCAGGCTCTGGGTTTTCCCAGTCAAGCGGGTGGACATTGGAAACCAAAGCTTCATTGTGAATGTCGTACGGGAGAACTTCCGGGGTCTGAGGCATTGTCATCTCCTAGGAATAATACAAACGCCCCCTCACCCCGCCCTCTCCCCGGCGGGGAGAGGGGGAAGGGTGAGGGGTGGCATTCATACCAGCGCCCCACCACAGGATGATCCGGATCCTGCGGTGCAAGCGAAGCAGTGCTCCCCAGTGACAATCCTGCGGTTCCACAGATCTTCTATTCTGAAGGATTGTATGTGATCAGGAGCACCGTGGTTCACCGAAAGGCCGAGCGCCAGGTTGAAGTCGCAGTCATAAAGCGTGCCATCCCATCCCACGCTAAGCTGATGGCGGCACATCAATCCCGCGATCGTTTGTGGATTAAAGGATGTCCGGAGAAGTCGCAGATAATTCTCTTCCTCCTTTTTCCGGACCAGTTCAGTTCGAAATCTTCCCAGCGGCATGTTGGCGATTGTGAGAAGACGAGTAAAAGTAATGCCGAAGCGCTGGCTCAGCTCGCGCCGGTAATCTTCTTCGAGAGCCAATTGTGGAGGAGGAAGAAATGGTCCACCGGGATTGTAGACAAGGTTCAGAGGCAGCTCCGGCTCACGTCCATAGCCCAAAGCATTCAGTCGTTTGATAGATTCGATACTTTTCTCATAGACTCCCCTACCCCGCTGAGCGCATACGTTCTCTTCCAGGTAACACGGCATGGAGGCCACGATCTGAATTTGATGTTTCCGAAAGAACTCAGGCAACTCCTCCATCTCCGGTTCCAAGAGCACTGTCAGGTTCGTTCTCACTTGGACTTGACGACCTCCCCGGCGGAGAGCTCTTACAAAACGGCGGAAATGCGGGTTGAGTTCCGGGGCTCCTCCGGTCAGGTCAATAAGCTTAAAATGCATCCGCTTAGCCGCCTCCAGGACCGATTTCATAGTAGGCCATTGCATCATCTCCCTTCTTTGGGGAGATGCTTCCAGGTGACAATGCGTGCACTGCTGATTGCACCGGAGTCCAAGATTCACCTGGAGAGTTTCTATCTTCAGGCTATACAACCCCTTATCGCACATACCGGAAATTTGTTTTTCGAATTCATTCATCCCTGTTCCTCCTGCGCGAGTTTGTTTTTTTCTTTCATCCTATACACTTAGTGTGGCGCCACAGAAGAAGGTTTAACCACTCTGTCATTCCGGACTTGACCGGCAGGTGCCCCGCAAACCTCGCCTTGGGCGGGGTCAAGGGGCACAATTTGAACGATATTTCTTTCCCGGGAAGCCCCGGCCTGTGGCCGGGGAGCTTCATTAAGCTTGCCTTAGCCTGCGCCGTGCTTGATGCGGGGTACTTGATACGGGGGAATCCAGTGTTTTCGGGCTGGATTCTCGCAGGTTTACCCCTTACTTGACGTGGGGCGGGAATGAAAACCCCTGGGTCATTGTGAAGAAGTGCTGGATACACCACATTAGTATATTCTATTTTGAGGATCGATGATAGGTAAATGGGTGATAGACAGTATTTTTTCGATTGAAATTGCCCATTGACACCTTCTCCCCGAATGGATAGATTTTTTTGTAGGTGTGTACTTCTCGCTGAGAGAGAGGCCAGCATGACCGGTGCAGAAAGTCTGATTCGTACCTTGATCGCGTCCGATGTTGAGATGTGCTTCGCCAACCCCGGCACCACTGAGATGGAGTTCGTCGTTGCCCTTGACAAGGTCGAGGGCATGCGCTGCGTACTCGGAATGGCCGAGGGCATTGTCACGGGCTGTGCCGACGGCTACGCACGAATGGCCGGGAAACCCGCGATGACGCTCCTTCACTGCGGACCAGGTTTTGCCAACGGAATCGCCAACCTGCACAATGCGCGAAGGGCGAATTCGCCGATAGTAAACATTGTCGGCGACCAGGCCACCTACCATCGTCCGTTCGATCCCCCTCTTACAGCAGACACCGAGGGGCTCGCCCGCACGGTCTCGCACTGGGTCAGGACAAGTGGCCTGGCGAAGCAGGTTGCCTCGGACTCCGCCGAGGCCGTACAGGCTGCGCGCACCTCTCCGGGACAGATTGCGACGCTGATCGTGCCCGCGGATGTCGCCTGGAACGAGGCAAGCGGCCCGGCTGTTCCGCTTGCAGTTCCCCTGCGGCAGCAGGTGGCGCCGGAAGTGCTCAGGATGGTGGCACGGGTCCTCCGTTCGGGCAAACCAGCCACCTTATTTCTCAACGGGCAGGCCCTGAGCGAGCCGGGCCTGATCGCTGCTCACCGGATTGCTAACGCCACCGGTGCGAAGCTCCGTTGCCCAACGCATGTGCCGCGCATGGCCCGCGGTCGCGGCAGAGTGCCGGTGGACCGCATTCCGTACGTATTCGACACCGCGCTCCAGGCTTTCGCCGGGCTTAAAAACGCGATCCTCGTCGGCGCGAAGCCCCCTGCGGGGTTCTTCGCCTATCCTGGAAAGCCCAGCCTCGTAACGCCGAAGGATTGTGCGATGCACGTGCTCTGCCGGCCGGACCAGGACGCCGTGGCTGCTTTGCAAGCTCTTGCAGACGAGATCGGCGCGCCTCGCGTCGTACCGATCAACCAGGAGGGGACAAAGCCACGGATTGTCACCGGCCCCTTCGATTCCAAAGCCTTTGGGATGACGCTTGCAGCGCTGCTGCCCGACAACGCGATCGTCGCCGACGACGCGGTGACGTCGGGCCGCGCAATCTTTCCAGCCACGTTCAACGCGGCGCCCCACGACTGGATCCAGAGCACGGGCGGTGCAATTGGACATGGCTTTCCGTGTGCTACGGGTGCGGCTTTGGCCTGCCCTGACCGCAGGGTCGTTTGTCTCCAGGCCGACGGAGCGGGCATGTTCACGCTGCAGGCGCTGTGGACGCAGGCTCGCGAGAACCTCGACGTCGTCAATGTGGTATTTGCCAACCGCGTGTACAAAATCTTGTACGGCGAGCTTCGTACAGGAGGCGCGATACCCGGACGCGCCTCAGACACTTTCTTCGATATCGGTCGTCCAGATCTCGACTGGGTTGGACTTGCCCAGAGCATGGGCGTGGAAGCGGCCAGCGTGGAAACGCTTGAGGGGTTTGCCGATACGTTTCGCGCTGCCTGCGGCCGTCAAGGGCCTTTCCTGATCGAGCTCCAGATTAGGACGTGGGCCGGCTAACCCCCCTCTTTCCCCCCTTAAGTTAAGGGGGGATGAACCCTGTACCATGCTGGTGCAGGGTGAAGGGGGGTTACGACGAGCGGACACGGAGAAAGGAGGGAATCCGTTTGATTAAGAAGTTATTTTCCTATTTCGCGGTGAAACTGAAGGGCTCTCCCAAAGTGATCCGGGAAATTCTCTATGGCCTGTTGTTCCATGAGACGGTTCTGGGGTTCAAGAAGGAAAGAGGACACCTGGATAACCTCTTTATGCTGGTTATTTTTGGAGACATGATCGGCCTCCCTTTGCTTCCACCTTACTATTCTTTGCGACTCTTCCCCCACATCCTTCCTTCTCTTGAAAAATGGAAAAGGAGGGTCCTGAGAGAAAAAGATCTCACTGACTTCGTATCCCACGACCTCTAACGAGAAGAAAAATTATGTTTGCCATTAACCATGCGGCGACCGCCCTCATTATTAAGAAAGAGCTCGGTGATGTTCCAATCATCTGGCCTTTGATTTCAGTTCAATTCATGGAGATCATATGGGTCATTCTTAACTACCTGGGCATTGAACGAACTACGACCGAAAAGGAGGTTAGATATGTCGGTGATGTTCACCTCCTGCATATGCCGTTTTCGCACTCCATCGTGACGATGGCGGGCGTGGCGTTATTGGCTTGGCTAATTGCGGGGAAAGCTTTGAAGCAGCCGGAGATTGGGTCGGCTTTAGGCATTGGCGTGATTTCCCATCTTGTTCTTGACCTGATCACTCATAGCCGGGATGTTGTTATAGCCCCCTTTGTCAACGGTCCAAAACTCGGACTCGGACTTTATGCTAAATATCCAATGGTGGCCCTCGTTTTGGAGATTGGGTATGGTATTGTATGCTGGTGGATTTACAAAGGGGGTTGGGCTCTGCTCACTGTAATCGTTCTATTCAACGTAGCGAATATTTCGATGTTTTCTTCTGTCATTACGGGAATCGAAAAACATATGGCAAACCGGCCTCTGCTGATTACCACGGTCATTCTTGCCCAAATCCTGATAACCTTAACACTCGTGGGAATCTTTAGTTAGGGGACATATCTCAACGCGCTGTTGCCTGGCACCACTTCCCCCTCTCCCTCTACCTGCCGGTAGGCAGGGGGGAGAGGGGAAGGGTGAGGGGGCAGAATACCGAAGACGAACACCGGGGTTTACTTGGACGCTAATAGCCGATCCACCTTCGACCTGACCTGCATCCCCACCATCTTGCCAAGGCTAAGCTTGCCGTGGGCTTTTCCTATCTTCATGTGGGTCTCGATGACATCCTTGGGCACGTAGGGTTGTTTTGCTTTCGGTTTGCGAAGTAGAGAGAGCGAGTCGGTGGGGCAGGTACTCACGCATAATCCGCAGCCGATGCAGCGGTTCAGATCCAGGACCGCCTTTTTGTCTGCCAGAGAGAGCGCCTCCATCTGGCAGCGCTTGACGCAAACGCCGCAGCCTTTGCATGTGTCAGGATTCAGGCTCGCCACAAAAGGGGTTGATACCAAACTGGCAGGCTTAGGGAACCGTTTCAAACTGCGGAGCACGCCGCAGCAGCAGCCGCAGCAAGTTCAGATGAAAAGGACCTTCTTGGCGTTGGCAGGTTGCAGCACCAGCCCGGCCTCCTCGGCCCTGCGGAGTATGTCTAAGGTTTCCTCCAGCGTGATAGCTCGGCCCCGGCCGGTGCCCACAACGGTCTTTGCAGCCCCGCCGAAGCTCAGGCAGCTTTCTTCGGGCTTGTCACAACCCTTTCCCAGGATGCGCATCTCCTGCCTGCAGATGCAATTGGACACGGCAAAAGCCTTATGGCTGCGCACCAGCTCTTCGGCCCGCTCGTAAAGCATCACCTCCGCCTGAGTGCTGATGCTCTTCCCGACGGGGATCGTGCGTATTTGGCCCGACACCCGGGTAATGCCGCTGTCGCTAAAGGAGGGCAAGTATTCCTCGAAATCTTCGACGAGCTCACGGTCCAGCCTGTTTACCTGCGACTCCCAGAAGCCCACGAGGAAATGCTGGGCCATATATAAAGGTGGTTTGCCCTTTGGGTAGACGCCGATGATTAGGCCCTTCTTATACATTTTTTCCAATCGCTGTTTCGCTTCCTCGACAGGAATCTTGGCACGCCGGGCGATCACCCGGGCTTCCTCCGGGATAAGTGTCAGATGCACGGCAAGTTCGGCAAAATCGGGGGAGAAGAGACGACGTAGGATGCGAATCTCGACACCGCTCTGGGTGCGTGGAAATCCCCCCGGCAGGTCTTCTAAGTGCTGGGCCAACCTCTCGTAAATATCCGTTGCCATGATGACCTCCTGTCTGTTTATCAGGGACCCCTAAGGTATGCATAAGAATATCACGAATATTGTGTTTGTCAATCCGCCAAATGCGTTTGACCGCACTCATTGTCGCTTTCCATTCCAAAAATTCTGATTGTATTTTTGGCCCATTTTGATAAGATGTGGTTCACCTTGTTTGAGATTCCAGCACAGCATTGGGGGGTGTCATGAGATATAAGTCGACAATCGGGGCGTATATCTTAATCGGGTTGGGTATCATTTTCCTCATGTCTAATCTTGGCTGGATACCGCCCGTTCGCTTACTCATGTCTCAGTGGTGGCCAATTATTCTTATTATTGTTGGCATCTTGTTGTTAATCAGACACTCTTCTCGGAGGAAACAATAGATCGCTTTAAGGGTTGAAAGCCTTTTTAGAATAGGTACAACACAACTATACATATTCGAGGTGGGATGTGGATTAAGGAACAGTTGAACAAGGAACAAAGGCTTTGACAAGATGCCTGCTTAAACCCAATTTCTCTCTTACTTGAGGCCCCTTCTCCTTTTTTCTATATATCTCACGCCTTTAATGCTCTTGAAGTCCTCGTCCTGAGTCCAAATAACGGCAGCGTACATGCGGCCAGTCGCCAGTATGACACTGTCGACAAGCGGCAGTTTGAACTGCATCCCGATCTTTGCCGCATCGAGGGCGATGCTTGAAGTCAAATCGGCAATCAATCCCTGGTGCATCAAAGCAATGGCCCGCAGTGCAGCATCCTCATTGCGCTGTTGTACGACCTTTCTAAAAACTTCCAAAATGCAGATCGTGGGTACAACCAGATTTTGGACATCTTCGATTGCCGGGGCATAGAAATCAGCATTGGGAGTGTCTGCGAAATATCCAAGCCATCCACACGAATCGACGAGGTTCACACCCCATCCCTTTCACGTTCCACGGTTGTGTCGATGCCCTTCAAGAAACCCCGCATGCGTCTCATGTTTTTCATCGGTATCAGCTCGATCCGGTTCTCATACAAAAGGACCCGGACCTTTGAGCCGGGCTTGATTTCCATGGACTGCTTCACCTCACGGGGGATGACGACCTGATATTTCGGAGAAATTGTTACTGACTTCATGGGTACCTCCATCGATACGGACTTTGTAATAGAATACCACAATCGATAGAGTTTTGCGACTGATAACGGGCCTAATAATCTAACAATGAAAAAGAGGGGCTCACTCCCGAAAAATTCTGATTGTATTTTTGTTGCATTTTGATAAGATTTCAACATTGACCCTGTCCGCAGACTAAAGTCCGCGGCTACAGGATTGGGAACTAAATCGGAGGAAACATCATGAGGTCTAAATCGGCAGTCGGAGCTTACATCTTAATCGGGATAGGAATCATTTTCCTCTTCTCTAATCTTGGCTGGATTCCGCCTGTCCGATTTCTGATCGCCAAATGGTGGCCGATTATTCTGATCATTATAGGTATTTCGATATTAATAAGACACACCACTCGCCCAAAATCATAGATCCGCTTCCCCTGAACCCTACGTGGTTCAGGGTCCCTCAATTGCCAAGTTGTTTCAGAACCAACCCTCCTCTGACATCCGACAAGTTGTATCAAAGAAAAGTGTCAATTTTCACCTACGTTCCCTCTGTCTCGAAACTCTTGTCCTTTCTGATGGGGGTAGAGGGGAAACCGCCAATACTTCCTGTTCCTGGCCAAGTTAAGGGTTGCATCGCCAAGTAGGCAAACGCTTCCAGAAATCTCTTATAATTAGATTAGAGGGAATGAGAAAGAAGATGTTCAAAATTATTGTTTAATAATTTTCAAAAGACAAGCATTAGTCTCTTTCCCTTAAATAGAGAAAGGAGAGTGATCTAACATGGCAGAGGTATTAGTGACAGGAGGAACTGGAATGCTTGGGCGCGAAGTTGTCTCTCGTCTATTGACCAAACATAACAGTACCCGTATTTTAAGTCATATGGCAAAGCCCTCTGTCCCCCAAGGAGTGGAGGTCTATGTTGGAGATCTTGCGACAGGGGCAGGTCTTCGTGATGCAACCAAAGGCGTCGACGCCATCATCCACTGCGCGAGCGCGACCAGTCCCCCCTTTAGCAATGAGACCGATGTTGAGGGTACTCGCAAGCTCATCGAGTCCGCGAAAGCAAGTGGTTCTCCTCATCTCGTTTATATTTCGATCGTCGGTGTTGACAAGACCCAGTTTTCTTACTACAAGGCGAAATATGATGCAGAACTGCTTATTGAAAAAGGGGAGTTGCCTTGGACGATTCAGCGGGCGACCCAATATCATAATTTCTTGTTGTCGACCATCCAATCATTCGGAGCAGATACACTCTCGGAAATACCGGTTCCTAGCGGCATGCGTTTCCAATCAATCGATGTAGGAGAAGTGGCTGATCACTTGATCTCTCTAGTAGAGCGCGGGCCGTCAGGACGAACGCCGTATATTGGAGGGCCGCAGGTGTTAACCCTTCAGGAAATGACAGAGACATACCTCCGTATCCGAGGAAGGAAGGCGGTCATACAACCCAAGCCCATTCCCAACGATATGTACGATATGTTTCGAACCGGCATCCACCTATGTCCTGATCGCACTGAAGGCAAAATCACGTGGGAAGAATTCGTACGCCAGCTGTATGGTGAACAGAGACTGCGCCAAGCTGCCTGAGAGGAACGAAACGAGCCTGCGAGGCCGGCCCATGGTCCCAGAGGGCATGAGAGTGCAAGAAAGGATTGGGCTGGAAACGGAATAAAGTAATGGAGGCCGAGAGTAGCTTTTACCGGCCTCCAAGTGTCTCATCTCCTTATCTCCCTATCCCCGTGTCTCCCTGCCTCGCCGAAGGCTCGCCTCGCTTCGGCTCTGGCGAAGCGGGCGCGTCGAGGCGGGCGGGCCTGCCTCGCCACGGGCTCATCAAGGCGGGCGTGTCCCTGTATCTCTGCCTTTCAGGGTCTCCCCATCCCCCCATCTCCTCATCTCCTTATCTCTGCCTTCCGCGTTTTCGTTTCTCCGTGTCGCGGTATCACCACTTTTTTCTATTGACAAGAACACGTTATTGTGTAACTTTATGTGTGGATAAATGTGTGAGTTTGAAGTAATTTCTAACGCAGTGAAAGGAGAAAACCTATGGCAACCAATCTGGGTATAGATGAAAGACTTTTGGAAGAGGCACTGAAAGTGGGGAAACATAAAAGCAAGAAGGATACCGTTAACGAAGCCCTCAAAGAATATGTCATGAGGAGGAAACGGAGAGACATTCTCTCCTTGTTTGGGAAAGTAGAGATGGACCCCTCTTATGACTACAGGAAAGAGAGAAACGCCAGATGAGAATCTTGGTAGATACCTCTGTCTGGTCTCTTGCCCTAAGGAGATCGTCAGGGATTGTGAATGAGGAGGCCATTGCGCTCAAGACAATCATCGAGCAGGGAGAGGAGATCTACCTTCTCGGCATCATCCTTCAGGAAGTCCTTCAGGGGATTAGGAACCCAAAGGATTTCCTTGCATTGAAGGGATATTTTAAAGCCTTTCCTCTAATCGACCTCGCCAGGGAAGACTACGTGAGGGCTGCAGAGCTCAAGAACCAACTGATTAGAAAAGGGAGACAGGCAAGCACAATCGACGTGCTCATCGCATCCGCTGCGATTTCGCATCATTGTCATCTCTTCACCGCAGATAAACATTTCACGCAGATCGCGGAACATTCTGAATTGAAGCTTTTCGCTTTCCAGCACCCCTGACCACCGTTCCGTTTCCCCGCGTCTTTCGTTCTGTGTTCTCGTGCCTGCCCTGAACCCCACGTGGTTCAGGGTCCCTCAATTGCCAACTTGTTTTAGAACCTACACCCGTTCTTACACCCCCCCAAAATTCTGACCATGTTTTTGTCTCATCTTGATAAGATTTGGTTTATCCGGTTAGAAATCATCGATGAAACAAACGGTGTTGACCATTGAACAGAAACTCTCAAATTGAGGGCGTGGTAGAATCTTATATTTTTATGGATGTCCCCAAACCCTCTCTTCGCTGGAACCGGTTGATAGCCGACCGTTTTTTCGCCGCCCTGTCAGAAGCCATCGAAGACGTTTATGCTACGATCAGGCGAGGTCGAAGCGGTCAAGGTTCATTACTTTATTCCACACCGCTACAAAGTCGTGCAAGAACTTCTCCTGGGAGTCCTCACATCCGTAGACTTCCGCCAAGGCCCGGAGTTGGGAGTTCGAACCGAAGATGAGGTCGACACGGGTGCCGGTCCACTTGAGTGCGCCCGTTGCGCGATCACGACCCTCGAATACGCCATCGTCTTCCGCGCTCGCCTTCCACATCGTGCTCATGTCGAGCAGATGCACGAAGAAGTCATTGGTGAGCGCCTCTGGCCGCTTGGTGAAGACGCCGTGCTGGGACCCTCCGAAGTTGGTCTTCAGGATGCGCATGCCACCCACGAGAACCGTCATCTCGGGTGCGGTCAGGGTCAGCAATTGCGCACGATCAACCAGCAGTTCCTCTGCCGTTACTGCATATTTGGCTTTTAGATAGTTACGGAACCCGTCTGCAGCCGGTTCGAGTACGGCGAATGACTCCACGTCGGTTTGCTCCTGCGACGCATCCATACGTCCCGGCGTGAAGGGAACCGTCACCTTGTAGCCGGCATTCTTCGCAGCCTGCTCGACCCCCGCGCAACCGGCCAGAACAATCAAGTCAGCCAGTGATACCTTCTTGCGGCCGGACTGCGCGCGGTTGAACGCGCTCTGGATGCCCTCCAAGGTCTTGAGCACCTTCGCCAGTTGGGCAGGCTGGTTGACTTCCCAGTCCTTCTGCGGCGCCAGACGAATGCGGGCACCGTTGGCACCGCCGCGCTTGTCCGAGCCACGGAAGGTGGACGCCGACGCCCAGGCCGTCGAAACCAGCTCCGACACTGACAGGCCGGAACCCAGGATCTTGCGCTTGAGGGAGGCGATGTCCTTTGCATCAATCAGTTTGTGATTGACGGCAGGGATGGGGTCTTGCCAGATGAGCTCTTCTGCCGGAACCTCCGGACCGAGATAGCGTGCGCGCGGGCCCATGTCGCGGTGCGTCAGCTTGAACCACGCCCGGGCGAACGCGTCCGCAAGCTGATCCGGGTTCTCATAGAAGCGCCTCGAGATCTTTTCATAGATAGGGTCGAACCGCAGAGCGAGGTCCGTGGTCAGCATCGACGGCGCGCGACGCTTTGACGGGTCGTGCGGATCCGGCACGGTATCGGCGCCTGCGCCACCCTTCGGCTTCCACTGGTACGCACCGGCCGGGCTCTTCGTCAGTTCCCATTCGTAGCCGAACAGGTTCCTGAAGAAATTGTTGCTCCATTTCGTGGGTGTGGAGGTCCAGATAACTTCCGGGCCGCCGGTAATCGTGTCGTCCCCTTTACCCGTGCCAAAGCTGCTCTTCCAGCCCAGACCCTGCTCCTCGATGGGGGCGGCTTCAGGCTCGCGGCCCACCAGTGACGGATCGCCGGCGCCGTGGGTCTTGCCGAAGGCGTGGCCGCCCGCGATGAGGGCCACCGTCTCCTCATCGTTCATCGCCATGCGAGCGAAGATCTCGCGGATGTCCCGCGCCGAAGCGATCGGGTCCGGGTTGCCGTTCGGGCCTTCCGGGTTCACATAGATCAGGCCCATCTGAACGGCGGCGAGGGGATTCTCGAGTTCCCGGTCACCGGTGTAGCGCTTGTCTCCAAGCCACTCGCTCTCGGACCCCCAGTAGACGTCCTTTTCCGGTTCCCAGATGTCCTCACGCCCGCCGCCGAAACCGAAGGTCTTGAAACCCATCGACTCCAAGGCGACGTTGCCGGTGAGGATTATCAGGTCGGCCCAGGAAATTTTCCGGCCGTACTTCTGCTTGATCGGCCAGAGCAGTCGGCGCGCCTTGTCGAGGTTTGCATTGTCGGGCCAGCTGTTGAGGGGCGGAAAACGCTGACTCCCTCTGCCTGCGCCGCCCCGGCCGTCGCCGACGCGGTAGGTGCCGGCGCTGTGCCAGGCCATACGGATGAACAAGGGTCCGTAGTGGCCGAAGTCCGATGGCCACCAGTCCTGCGACTTCGTCATCAGCTCACGGAGGTCCTTCTTCACGGCCTTCAAGTCGAGACTCTTGAACTCCTTAGCGTAGTTGAAACCCTCGCCCATCGGATTGGACTTAGAGGAATGCTCGTGCAGGATATCGAGCTTCAACTGGTTCGGCCACCAGTCTCGGTTCGTTGTGCCGCCGCCGGCAGTGTGTTTCTGAGCTCTGCCCGTTCTTTCTTCATCCATGATATTTACTCCTTTCGTTGTGTGAATTGATAAATACGCTCAAGAAGTCTTGTGAGAAAGTCACTTCTTTTTACACTCCTCACAATACCCATAATATTCAAATCGGCTATCCGTCACACGGAAACCGCTTTTTCTTGCAACTTCATTGGTATCAATTTTGAATGGAAGTTTGAAATCCATAATCTTCTTGCAGCCCTTACAAATCAAATTAATGTGCTCTGTGATGTTCGACTCGTAGCGGTTATCCATCTTGTCAAATTCCAGCATTTTTATGATCCCTCACTTGGAAAACTCGTTCAGGATGGAGTTGACCGTAGATAAACTCAGACTCTTCACCTTCTTACTTGCATCGTGATAAATAAGATATGCACTTGGATGAAGAGGGGTTTTATCGACCAACACTTCAATCACCGCAAGCCTTCCCCTTTTGTGTATATCTCACAAGCATCATATAAGGTGCCATCGTATTACCTCCTTTCAAGCCGGAACGGATGTCGGCAGCTTCGCATCCCGATTTCCGTATTGCCGACCACAAATTCCTAGGCCCACTTTTTCCCCAGCTTTTCAAGGCCTGAGCGCCCTAATTCTTCCGGGGTCATGGCAATGTGAAATTGGACGTCAGCATTGAACGATAGAAACCGTGGTTCCGCAAATTTTGGCACCTCCGATGGGTCGCTAATGTTAATGATCAAAATGGCCCCGCGTTGGCCGTCATACTCCGTAAAGTAAACAGCTTCGGCCTTTGTTTCCTCGATAATCTGTTTTATTTTCTTCTCTGCGCTGCCGTCTCGAATAGCTGCATTGAACTTCTCGTGAGGAATCTTCGCGTGTAAAAGCATTCTCATGGTAGTCTCCTTTCATAATGGGATCAATTTACATATTCTAATTTTCTTAGAGTTGTCGGCGCATGTAAATACAGTGAGTACTGTATTTCCTTTGGTAAAAGGATGGTATTTCCATGCCGCCTATTCACGTGGCAATGGACCTGTTTTGCTGGTTGCGACTTTAAAGGCATGTTGAGTGGGGAACCTCAGAAGGGGCCTTAAGCACTTAATCTATGGATGGAGTTAAAGCGTTCTCGGCTGCGGAAGGCTGATAGCTTGCGAATATCGGAACGTTAAGCAAGATCTCGATATGAAGAGCACACTAAACCCTCGAACTTGAGGCTGAAATGCCACTTGAATTCTTGTCCTTCGAGATTGACAAAGATTCGGAGTTTCTCGTAAAAACCGGACATTGGGGGATGTTTATTAGGAATCCGCAAAGCATTGCCCGACCGCAGCTCCGATTCTTCTATTCCTTCACCCTCAATTGCCAAGTTTAGAACCTATGCCCCCTTCCATTCCAAAAATTTCTGTTGAGTTTTGTTTTATTTCGGTAAGATTTGGTTTGCTCCATTAAAAATCACCGATGAAAGGACGGGCGAGGATCATCGAAGAGAGACATGTCAAACTTAAGGAGAGGCGGAATCTTATATTTTTATGGATGTCCCCCAAACCCTCCACAAGAATGTGTCTTTTCCGGATGTAGCGTTGGCACTTGCTGCCGACGAATTATTTCTTTCCCGGTCACATTGATCTTGTCTTTTCGCAGATTCCATGATAAAAGCTATATAGAAATAAATTGAAGCTTAATTTTCGAGCGAGGTAGATCCGGATGA
>JAPVTA010000122.1:0-3044 GCA_047519465.1 Thermodesulfobacteriota bacterium
CTATGAAGAGTCTCGTGAAAAAAGAGTTTGAAAGAGGCGTAAGCATTCCCTTCGTACCCTTTCCAAAGGATGGCTCTGTTATTCAAGACTCTCCTAAACTGACCCTTGTTTTAATGGACGCAGAATTGGAGTGGAGCGGAACTGGGCCGCTCCGACAGCAAATTGCCGAATGGACAAAACAGCATGGAAAATCTCCTCGACTCTATCCAGGATCGCTCATATGGTGTTTAAAGAAACCGGGACGTGATCTCAGAGATAAGGTGGAGCTCTGGCTTGCATGGAAAAGGGTTTTTACTGAGGTCACGGAAGGGACTCTGGGGGCTGATTTTGACCGGGCAGATCGTGCTGACATACAGAGCAAGGTAAAAGATGCGGAAGAGGATGCCAAGGATGAAGTATGGGGAGGGTATCGCTTTGCAGTTATCTTTGATAGCCGCGAAGCCGACGGTCTCAAAGCGATTGACTTAGGTGCAGGCCATGCAAGTAGTGGAGAGACCCTTTGTGGAAGGATCATTGCCGCCTTAAAGTCACACGCACTTCTTAATGAATCGGTGGGAGCCGGCTATTTGGAAAGGAACTGGCCACCAGCACTTAAGGAATCTGGAGCATGGCCTCTTGCGAGCCTTCGACAGAGTTTTCTAAATGGGTCATTAACGAGATTAATAGACCCGGATTCAATCTTACGAAACAAAATTGTTGAATTTGTAGGCAAAGGTGACTTGGGCCTTGCATCTGGCCAAAAACCAGATGGCACTTATGACCGGATCTGGTTCGAAGAACAAATTTCCTCCGATGAAGTTACATTTGAGTCTGGCGTTTTTCTGTTGACAAAGGCTAAGGCAAAAGCTCTTAAAGCGGGAGTGAAACCAGAAGCGGGACTTACACCGCCTCCTCTTACGGGCATCGAGGTAGGACCTGAGGCCAAAGAGAAGCCGGGTCTGGGTCCGGAGGCTGGTCCTGGAATTCAGACGAGAACACTTCGTTTAGTTGGAACTGTACCTCCCGAAATCTGGAACCGATTAGGCACAAAAATTATCCCCAAACTCAAATCAGGTTCCGATCTCAAGATAGGGGTGGATTTTTCGGTAACTTTATCTGCCGATTCTATTAGAAGTGTCGAGTCAGACCTCAAGCAAATCATCGAAGATTTAGGACTGAAAGGAAAAATCAATATCGAGTAAAACGCTAATTTCAGAAAAATAAATTAGATAGTTGATCCGGGGGAAAGTATGCGTCATGCATTTCGTTTTCCAGAAAATATTCGGAGGGCGCTCAAAAAGCACATTGAGGAAGCCATTTCGGGGACTGACATGAAGAGCTACCATCAGGAGCCTGCATATATTGCTGCCTTAGCAAGGAGCCTGGAAGGGATTGTTTATGATGGGAAAAATGGACATATAGAGATTAAATCAACGATTGTCAATGCTCAAGGGCGTGGTGCAGCTGAAAAATGGTCCGGAGCTGATCTCGCAATTACGGCTAGTATTTCTGAAGGGAGTCAAGGAATAAGAAAAGCCGTACTGATTCAATCAAAGATAGGAAGTATAGAAGACCTAAGTCCAAGTTCGACGAAAATGCTAAAAAATCAGATAAAAAAAATGAGAAACCACACAAGGTCTCCAAAGGTAATGGAAATCCCTGTCGAGAACGGGCAGAGGCGCCCGAAAATTATCAGTGGCCAAAGGATATTAGGAAACGAACCTTATAGAAGTTATGAACTCAGCGACTATTTTACGAACAGAATTCTTACGACTTTTGATGGTGATACACGAAAAGATTTTGTTGACGCAGTCCAGGAAAGCCAACTCACTCAGCTGAAATTAATTGTGAGATTTGGGATAAAACAAACAGTCACTAGTTTAGTCAAACCGAAGACAAGTAAAGTGCCGGCTTTAGAGAAAGTGTTAGCGTAAAGAAAACCCTGTCGTGTTATCCCTAAAAAAGTTGGCCCGCCCATTAGAAGGAAGATGAGGAGAAAGGGAGATGTGGGGTAGGGGGACAAAAATGGAGACCGCTACAAGAAAGGGGCACCTTAACATTGGCTGAATTGTATCTACATGGGCGCAAATTAAACAGCATCTTTCAGCTGTTAGGTGAACATGAGAACGACATCACCTACAGTATCTCATGGGCGCTGGCACAATGCCCATCATTTTTAGCAGAGTTCCTTCAGAGAAGAGACGTACTGTTACATCCAGGGGAAAATACAAGAAACATTCAGGCCGTTGCGACATAATGTTTGGAATAGGAAAGAAACAGTTTATCGGAGAGGCTAAACAATGTTGGCCGGTTCTGGGGCCTTCGTTACAGAATTCCGTAGAGGAAGTTAACTCATGCCTGAAGACAGCCCTCGCCCAAGTTTCTCAATTGCCCTCCGAGGAAGGCGAAAGGGTTGCGATTGTTTTTGTAACTCCGCGTATCCACGCTTCAGAACAGGCAGCAGTAAAAACAAGAGTGAGGGAATTTGTGGATCAATTGATAACCAAACATATGGCGATGGGCTGCCTTTTCCCAAAGAGTGGAGACAAAATAGCATATAGAAACTACATCTACCCGGGAGTTATACTTTTAATAAAGTCTAAGAGGTAAAATAGGAGAGGCAAGCGGAAGGTTCTGTCCGATTGAGTTCCAGCAAAGCTACAGCCATCACCCGCTAACTTAAAGCGAGGAATCATGTGCTACTGCGACTCGTCCGACGAGGAGATTCTTGGCGACCTTCTTCGTGAGGCTATTCCTG
Source organism: Thermodesulfobacteriota bacterium (assembly GCA_047519465.1). Lineage (GTDB taxonomy): Bacteria > Desulfobacterota > BSN033 > BSN033 > UBA1163 > UBA1163. Next base: position 2,738 of record JAPVTA010000122.1, read on the forward strand.
AAGACGCGCTTGTAAGGGGTTGCTGCTGGAGACGGGTGTGCCAGGTGAGAGGTCGTAACTTCAATCAGGTCGACCCAGAGGCTTGGAGCAACATATGCCGGGAGCGTGGGTATCTGCTTCGACGACAAAATCCAAGAGGGTTCTGAAAAAAAAGGACTTCGGGGTCAGGCCGCAACATTCAACAAGTCATTTTCCCAAATACTGATTTCTGGTGTCATCCATAAAAAAGCTGGCCCTGCCCTGAAGCATAGCGCAAGGGCATAAGTCACTGAGTAATTGAGTCAATGGATAATTAAGCTGAAGCATA
>JAPVTA010000123.1:0-7560 GCA_047519465.1 Thermodesulfobacteriota bacterium
ATGCCGTTCGCAAAAGAAGTCCGGCCGATTAACAGGGGCGTTATACTTCCTTTCTTCCCATAATCATCAAGGTTGAAGGTCAGCTCACATCAAAGATGACTAGGTGGAGACGGTAACCTGGTTTCCTACCTCTTGTTTCCTGAAGTCGAGATTTTTGAATCTCACTCTATGATACAAGCTTTTAAAGAATAATCAATCTCAGAAAAAATACAGCCCTTTTATGAAAAAAATACCTTGCCCGCCCTATTCACTTCTCCAGACCTATTTGAATATCCTTGATGGAGGAGGGAGAGGATCTCGCGGACGAACCCGAGAAGAGCCTGGCAAAAAAGTACGAGTCATTTGTCAAAAAAAACATACAGGAGGTTACAAAATGAAAAAATTACTTTTTGGGACAATTCTTTTAGTGTTGACAATTGTCGTTCCGATTCCAACAATGGCAGAGGTAAGTATCAACATTCAATTTCCTCTGCCACCACCTATCGTATTTCCTGCACCTCCAGAGGTGATAGTGATGCCTGAGTCGAGCGGTGTGTACGTTGTTCCTGATATCGATGTAGACTTGTTTTTCTGGAATGGTTTCTGGTGGCGTCTGTGGGAAGGTCGTTGGTATCGCTCAGCTTATTACAACCGGGACTGGGTCTACTATAACAGTGTTCCGAGTTTCTATTTTAACATAGATCCGCATTGGAGATATTACTACAGAAACCACACTTGGTACGGACACCGCTGGGACTATCAACGGATTCCTTATGAACGACTTCAAAAGAACTGGAAGAGTTGGCAAACGAGCAAGTCTTGGGGAGGACAAAAAACCTGGGGCCTCCAGGGATATCCACCCCGAACACAAGCCCACACGCAGGTGTTAAGGCAACAGAGACAGCAAGAATATTACAAGAGACCTGAGGTTCAGAAGCATCAAGAATATCTCCGGCAACAAAGGCAACTACAGAAGTCTCAAGGAAAACCTGGAAGAGGGGAGGAGGAACACAGAAAGTAGACTGACAAAAAGCTTAAAAAAGTTGTCATCAATAATATCTGTCGGGTAGAACAAGAGAACCACGGTCCCTGACATTCATGATTTTTGGACTGAAGAGAAGGTGGACAGACTAAATCGATATCTAATCCCCTCCGGAGTTTACTGATTTGTTGCGCATCCGATACTACAGCAAAAATCGACAACTCAGGACTTTATAAAAGTATACACGATTTGAATCGGCAATCATCAATCATCGGTACTCTTTTTTCGATAAAATTTGTTGACATCGAAAAAGAATTATGATAGACGAGAAAATATCAGAGAGCAATTACTCTTGGGAAAAATAACAAGTTTGGCACTTGCATGGAAAGAAGGCCCCTCCTAATTTTTCTAGTTATCGTAGTTTCTGCTTTTATTGTCGTACTGCCAGCCTATTTCCGTTTCTCTAATTTAAGAAGAGCAAAGTTGCTTTGTACCGATCTAAGTTTTGAGAGCCTGGACGAAGAAAATCTATCGATTGATCGACAAAAGCAGTCCAAGGTATTCGTCTCAAGCGCCTTTCTCATCATGATGTTTCATCTTGGAACCAATGTCTTCGAGCAAATCTCCTGCTTCTCCTATCCGACCTTTTCTTTCGATCAAACATCCATGATTCTCCGTTGTTAACTGATCACCCATCACCTTTCATTTCCGTATTAACTTTATGTCCTAATTTGTTTTTACTTAAAGGCACGGTTCAGGGATTATGTCTACCCATGTTACATTAACAGAAAATACTATAGAAGGGGGAGAAAGAATGGAAACGAGGGCTGGCGTCAATCTAAAGAAGGTGAGAACGCTGGAAAAGGCGCAGAGAGCTATTGGGATCTTAGTTTTGACTTTCACCTGCCTAAGATGCTCTGTTGGTGCCTATATCGGTGCAGAAAATAGTGGGAGTCTGAGCAGCCTTGTTGATGAGAAACTTGATCATCCTCCAGTCCTTGTCGTGGGTTCAAGCTTTACTTACCAAGATACCAATCTTTCTAATGGTAAAATTTGTAAGGTCATAATGACAGTTAAGGAAAAGAAGGAATTTGAAAGGAAGCCAGCATATTGGATCCAAGTGAGTAGAGATAGAGATCGCTACTTTGACATATATGACATGAACTTGAACTGGATTGGGTCTTCTGAGGATGGTAGGGAACTGGAATCTGCTGAGCCATGCATCGCAGTATTCAAATGGCCTTTAAGGGTAGGTAAGAAGTGGGACAGCAGTTATATTTTACGGGATTATTTGCAACGTATCCACATTTCCACTTCCAAAGTGGCAGTGAGCATACGAACGTATGAAGAAGTTACAGTTCCTGGGGGCACCTTTAAGGCTTTAAGAATTCAAGCGGGTGGAGAAACTGTTTGGTATGCTCCATCTATTGGATGGGCAGTAAAAGAACAAATTGGGACTCATGGTAAGGATGGATGGCGTCTTGAGTTAGTGGAATATAGTATTCCACATAGAATTGTGAAAAAGGACAGGGAAGCTTGTCTGGCAAACGGAGTGCGATAGGTCAATAGAAAATTGCCCAAGAACGGGAAAAGATTAGAAAACTTTTGGAAAAAGGGAGGGCTCAGAGAAAAGTAGCCTTTTTACGAACAGACCGACGAAGTGATTGAGAAACGGGTCATGTCGGACTATAAGAAGCTGGACAAAATTTTGGTCATCGGCCTTACGATCGCCGCCGTTATTGGGCTACATTATTTCACTCCCCGTGAGATGAGATATCAGCATGCTGTTTACCGGATGTTTTTTTATCTCCCTTTGGTTCTGGGAAGTTTTTGGTTTGGGCTAAAGGGAGGGTTGTTCATCTCCGGAAGTGTAATGGTATATTACCTTCTCTATTTAATGGAACAATGGAATGGATTTTCATATGAGCTTTTTCACAAATTTCTTGAAATGATCCTCTATTTAGTCATTGCTTTCATTATCGGGCTTCTGGTCGAAAGAGAAAGAAAGAGACACAGGGCCCTTCTTCGGGCAGAAAGCCTTGCTGCCGTGGGAAGAACTGCCTCGGAAATAGCTCACGATATGAAAACACCACTTATAGCTATCGCTGGGATGCTCACTCAGGTCTCGAAAAAGCTACGCCATGACGATCCTGATCGAAGGAAATTGGATTTAGTGATTCAAGAAACGGCTCGCCTTGAATCGATGTTCAAGGAGATGCTCGAGTTCGGTAGACCCCTTAAGCTTCGGCTGACAAAAACGGACCTGAATCAACTGATCCAGGAATCTATAGCTGTGACCAAGGCAATAGCGAGCAAAGCCGGAGTGCAGCTGGAGGCTGATCTGGACGCATCCTTGCCGCCCCTGATGCTGGATGTTCACAGAGTCAAGCAGATCCTTCTGAATCTGATTACTAATGCCGTTCAGGCCTCTCCGACCGGAGAACATGTGTTAGTGAAAACAGGTCTTGCGAGAAATGCGCTGATGCTCCATGTTTCTGACTGTGGCTATGGAATAAAGGAGGAAGACAAACAAATTGTCTTTGCTCCTTTCTTTTCGACAAAAAGAGGGGGAACCGGCCTGGGCCTGGCTATTGTGAAGAAGATCGTAGAAGCTCACGGAGGTGAAGTCTTTTTCCACCCGAATCCGGAAAAGGGAGTAACTTTTGTCGTGCGCTTCCCAATTCTTATGCCTTTTGAATAGCAAGGGGCAGCAAAAATCATTTTAAAAGGAGGTTGACCATGGGTAAAAAAATTGTCAGTTCTTTAGTCCTTATGCTCTGCCTTGGGCTGATCATGGTAGGATGTCCTAAGAAAACGGTCGTTAAAGAAGAGCCATCCATTAAGAAAGAAGAAGCGTTAGCAAAACCAGAAGCTGAACGAACAAAGGAGATGAAACCCGAGGGTGGGAGAGAATTGGAAAAGGGTCTCGTGGCAAAAAGGGAACCAGGCATTGAGGGGGAGGTCTTTGAAAGCAAACTTCTTAAAGACATCCACTTTGACTTTGATAAGTATAACATTCGCCCTGGGGATGCAGACATTCTGAAGGAGAATGCAGCCTTGCTAAAGAAATACCCTAAGGTGAAGGTCCAGATCGAAGGGCATTGTGACGAAAGGGGAACCATACAATATAATCTTGCTCTCGGAGAGAGGCGAGCTAATGCCACAAAAAAACATCTCGTTTCCCTTGGCGTTTCTCCAGATCGTATCTCCACAATCAGCTATGGAAAGGAGAGGCCTTTAGATCCCGGTCATAATGAGGAAGCATGGGCTAAAAACCGAAGGGCCCACACGATCATTACATCCAAGTAAAATGATAAGGACCAATCAGAGGTCTTTTTAAGGAGAAGTGTTATCAATTTCGGCTTTTTTTAAGAAAAAGACGTCTTGGTTTTAGGCTGTTGGGGGTCCTAGATAAGTTGTTTTTTGTGAAGCCTTAAAGGATCTCTCCGCAGGGTGTACTGAAAGCTGTCAAAAAATCGGAAAGGAGGTGCTGGATATAAAGGTCTGATATTTCTAATAACCACGAACCAAGAAAGGAGAATAGCGTATGCATTACAAAAAGATCGTCATGTTAATACCTTTGTGCCTGACCATTGGATTCTTCAGTTGTTCTAAGGAAGAAAAGAAGGTGGAGGCTCCCAAACAGATGCAAATAACAAAGAATCTGGTCCCCTCAAAGGCCGAGCTTAGAGGGCAGAATTTTCTTGTGGACCTTAGCGACCTTCAAGTTGTCACGACCGTAGACACAACTTCTAAAGAAATAGTTGAGACGCCGAGCCTAAAGGGTAACATCAAAATAACCAATCAATCAAAGGATATCCTAGATATCCAAGCGCTCACCCTCGATTATTTAGATGGGGCCGGGAAACCCATTGCTTTTAGTTCTGGAGAAAAAGTGGCGAAGGTTTCTATGTTCTTGAAGGCTATTAAGCCCGGAGAAACTACCGAAGGGACTTTGGACGCCACGATCCCGAGGAAAGCTGTAAAGGATAAGGCCCTTGGAAAGATAGAAATCAACCTGGTTTACATCCCGTCTCCTCTTAAACGAGAGACTTTGACTTTGCCTGAAAAGGTTGAATAGCCCCTGACGGAAAATATTAATGAATAGGACTTAGTAGAGGACATGCCGTCTTGACCATTAGATCGCGGCATGTAGGTAGGGTGGAGGTTTGGACTAAGCACCACCATCATCGTGGGAAGTAAGTCAATATTGAGTAGTCAAAGAGCGAAGCACGGCCAGAAATGGCTTTGCCATTAGACTTGTAGTGAAAGCGATAACTTTGTTTCTTACCCTTCCTGAAGTCCTGAAGAGTGGATTTCGATACCTGTCTTAAGGTCACAACTGATGTTCAGCAATAGAATAAATGTCCAGTTTTGTCCAGAGAGATGTAGGAAATTTCAAACACTTTCATCCCTCGCAAGTTTAAAAAACCTATCTAATTCCAGTATATCAAAACCAGAATCTTCTGGCATCCCTTTTGCTAAATCTATCAATGTGGTCTCTCTTTTGTGAAACTGGAGAAAATAAGAGAATAACGTAAGGGAAGTCAGACATAATTCGGGAAGGTTTTCTCTACCTTATTTCCCGATTTGCATCAACCTTCCGGGGAGATGGCCGGATAGCCTATGAGCTAACCAGCTCAAATGGAGGAAACCCATGAGGTACTTGATCATTACAGGTTTGCTGTGCTTGGCTTTAGCACCCGTCTCTGCGCAGATAACAGAGGCACCCGTTGGCTTTGACAACAAGAGCAACTGCGTTGTGGATGACGCGACTCACCAAGGCGACCGGGAGAAATTCGATGAGGTAGAAGGTGTGGCGGATGGGCTCGGCCCCCTTTACAACGCACAATCCTGCCGCGAGTGTCACCAGAATCCGACCTCGGGTGGGGCAAGCCAAATTACGGAATTGCGCGTTGGCCATCTGGGGCCAGACGGGCGTTTCCAAAATCCGAACATCCCCATCGCTCACGGAACCGAGATCATTTCCAGCCGGTCACTTGTAAACGACCGCGCCATCTGTCCCAACGCAGATTTTCCGAACACGGAAATTCAAGAGCGCGTGCCCGTGACGGAAACCCTTCGCACAACCCGGATTTCCCTCAGTCTTCTCGGTGATGGTTTTGTCGAATCGGTGTCGGATCAGACTCTGATTGAATTGGCGCGCAAGCAATGCGCAGCGAGCCACGGTAAGATTTGCGGCCAGGTGCTCTATGTTCCTATCGTGGAAGCTCCGGGGGAAACGGGCGTTGGGAGGTTTGGCTGGAAAAATCAGCAAGCGAGCCTGCTTTCGTTTTCCGGCGATGCCTATTTAAATGAAATGGGAATCACCAACCGGCTGTTCCCGGACGAAGTAACCAACCTCTGCAACACGGCGCAGGAACCAAACGATAAGCCGGGTCCGGATGGGCTTGCGGACGTAGACCACTTCGCTCGCTTCATACGGGCCACGAAGGCCCCCGCTCGCGACACGATACTCGCCGAGACTCCGAAAGCCCTACGCGGCTCCAAACTTTTTGACAAAATCGGCTGCTCGATCTGTCACGTCCGATCCTTGACCACTGCGCCAGCGGGCACAAAGATCAACGGCGGTACGTTTACAATCCCAGACGCCCTTGGCGACAAAACCTTTCATGCCTTCGGTGATTTCCTGTTGCACAACGTGGGAACCGGCGACGGCATCGTCATGGCCTGGGGAGAACATTACAGTTCGAGGATGTACAAGTATACCTGGAAGAATCTGTCGGAGGCGGCATTTCAGAAGACGCGGAACAAAGTCCGCACCGCGCCCTTGTGGGGGGTCCGTCTACGCCCCCGACTGCTCCACGACAGCGCTTCGGTGACGTTCCTCGATGCTATTTTGCGGCACCGCGGCGAGGCAAGCCAGGTCACGCAGTCCTTTAAGAATCTATCTCCCAAGGATAAAGAGGCCCTCTTTGAATTCCTGAGATCCTTGTAAAATCCGACGAACCGCCCAAAAAAGGCCGACATAGCCGGGGCGAGATTGCACATCTTGCTTGAATGTTTAGCACCGGAATTTAGAGGCAACCTTCCTCACATTAGTGAGAACCAGGAGAACCGGGGCGGGGAGAAACGGGTGCCCTCGGATTGAAGCCAGGCGGTGGAGGCGGTGGCGGAAACCAGAAGAAGGCAATCTTATCGTTCTGCAACTCCAGCTCGGCGAGCATGTCGTCGCCGCCATCTTTGTAAATTATTTTCCACAAAAAAGTCTCGACACCGTGGTTTTTGAAACTGCCGAGGTATTGCAGCTCATATCCTTTTTTCAGCCGGGGAGAAAGCCCAGCGCTGGCTTGCCTGAATGTCTCTTGTGTGATGATGTTCTTAAGGGAGGGGGTGGCATTGACGGTGAATGCGTCATAATTATTTGTGGCAATCGCCGTTAGAAGCGCATCCACGGTCCCCTGAGTAGAGGGACCGCTTGTCGCAGCATTTAGGGCAGGCATCCATGCAAACAAAATAATTAGGATGGATATAATTCCCCCCCGCTTCAACAGGATGACGGTGGACAAGTTTTCCTCCATTTCTATCAATGTAATTATAGATATTGGAGAAATGATTGTCAACAATCCAAGGAGAAG
>JAPVTA010000124.1:0-3796 GCA_047519465.1 Thermodesulfobacteriota bacterium
AGACTTACGAAATCCATGTCCGGGGAGAAAGAGCAGGAGAAGTCTTTCTCTCTCTGTCAGGTCGGATAGAAGTGGAAAACCTCCGTCTTTTCTTATCTGAGACGGATGCCCTGATCGATCAAATGACCCCCGGAAAGCTGATGGTGAACCTCTCAAATCTGGAGTACCTCGACACCGCAGGAGCTCTTGGACTTCTACAACTCGAGGATAAGGCAAGGGCTAAGTCCATTCCCTTTCAGTTTGATAATGTGAGTGAAAGAGCGAAGAGAATCATGGGCCTGGTCAACCGAAAAGCCCTTACCATGAAACCTCTTGCCGGCGAGAAAAAATCGAATCTCATCGAACAGGTTGGAGTTGGAAGTCTCAAGATTTTCAACGACTTTGTATCCGTCATTACCTTCTTAGGAGACCTCCTCACGGCGTTGACCTATTCCTTTTTGCATCCTCGCTCTGTCCGATGGCAAGACCTTCTTTTTTACCTGAAAAGGTCAGGAGTGGAGGGGCTTCCGATCGTGGGTCTCATCAGCTTTCTCCTCGGCCTGATTATCGCCTTCATGTCCTCTTTGCAACTCAAGCACTTTGGAGCCAATATCTATGTTGCCTCGTTGGTGGGGGTGGCCATGGTCTCAGAACTGGGACCAATCATGACGGCAATTATTGTGGCAGGTCGGTCGGGATCGGCCTTCGCCGCAGAAATAGGAACGATGAAGGTCAACGAAGAAGTTGATGCCCTCGTGGCCATGGGATTTGATCCCACGCACTTTCTCGCGGTTCCCAAGGTTCTAGCAGCCATGGTTGCTGTCCCCCTACTTACCCTTTATTCAGATTTTTTTGGCATCGGCGGCGGTTTGGCCGTAGGGGTCCTTGGGCTCGATTTGACGGTTTATACTTATGTCCGAGAGACGATGAGCGTCATCAGTGTGACATCTATCTTCAAGGGCCTATTAAAATCAGTCGTTTTTGCGGTGTTGATTGCTGGAATTGGTTGTCAGAGGGGATTCCAGGTCAGAGGGGGAGCACAGGCTGTAGGGTCGGCGACGACATCAGCAGTGGTCGCTGGCATCTTTCTCATTATTGTGACCGATTCGGCATTCGCCATCCTATTCACCTATATTTGACCGGAACGTGCCCGGGAAGCCCCGCCCTGTAGGCGGGGAGCTTCACATGGAAAGATTAGACAGAGAACCCGTCATTGTCGTTGAGAATTTGACAGCCCGCTTTGGAGGGGAGACCATTTTTCAAAATGTGAGTTTTGAGGTGTACAAAGGAGAGATCTTTGGCATCCTGGGCGGGAGCGGGTGTGGAAAATCAACCCTCATGAAACATATGATCGGCCTGTATGAGACCGAATCAGGTAAGGTCGTGATCCATGGGGTCGATATTACAAAGGCTGATGAGAGACAGCTGAGAAAGATGCGACTGGGCATTGGCGTGGCGTTTCAGTCAGGGGGTCTCTTTGGGTCCATGAGCTTGGCCGAAAATGTGGCCTTGCCAATCCAGGAATACACAGATCTATCGCGAGAAACTATTGACCTCATCGTCAAGATGAAGCTCGGGATGGTCAACCTTGCCGGATATGAAAATCACCTCCCTGAGGAGTTATCCGGAGGGATGAAAAAAAGGGCAGGACTTGCAAGGGCCATGGCCCTGGATCCAACGGTTCTCTTTTTTGACGAGCCCTCGGCCGGATTGGACCCCATCACCTCTGCCGAACTGGATTCCCTGATCAAAAGCATCAGAGTGGGGATAGGAACAACCATGGTCATTGTCACCCATGAACTGGAATCGATTTTAAGTATTGCGGACAGGATCATTATGCTCGACAAGGCGGCAAAAGGAGCAATTGCGGAGGGCGATCCGAGATGGCTCAAGGACAACTCGCCTGATCCGCGAGTAAAGGCCTTTTTTAATCGGAACGTGTTGGAACAAGAAGGGGTGGGAATCTAAATGGCAAGGAGAACCTCCAAATTCATGATAGGGCTTTTTGTAACCGTTGGCATCCTGATCGGAATGGTGGCCGTAGTGTGGTTGGGCGCCTCCAAATATTTTGAGAAAGGAGCGACCTATGTGACGTATTTCGATGAGTCCGTTCAGGGGCTTCAATTAGATTCCGCCGTCAAATATCGAGGGGTCGAGGTCGGAAGAGTGGAAAAAATTCGAGTGGCTCCTGATAACACACTGATTGAAGTCATCATGAAAATTAATCTTAAAGGAGAACTTGAGCGCGAGAATGTCGCCCAGTTGAAAGCGGCCGGGATCACAGGGATTGTTTTTGTCGAGCTTGACCGCAAAGAACCGGATAAACCCGACCTATCTCCCAAGATTACTTTCGCTTCAGAATACCCCGTCATCTCGTCCAAACCATCCGATATCAAACAGCTCCTGACCGGGATCGATAATGTCATTCAAAGTTTGAACAAGATCGATACCCAGGGGATTTCGGATCAAATCAAATCTACTTTGAAGGTATTGGAATCCACGGTGGCAAGTGTGAATAGTGTTGTTGGGAGCGTGGAAAAAGCCATCGGCGCTGGAAACCTGGAAGAAGCCGTATCGGAAGTTAAAAATACCTTGCTTAAAGTGCAGAACTTTGTTTCTGATGTCCAGAAGGAGATTCAGGCATTGAACCTTGGAAAAACGGGAACCAATATAGAGAACAGCACCGCCAGACTGGATAAGATTCTAAGTTCAGGAGAAGTGGAAGCCATTCTCGGTGAAGTGAAGGACGCGGCCAAGAAAATAAATCAGTTGGTGGAGGGCTTAGATAAAAGAAGCCTTGAGATCACGAATAACATTAAGGCTACAAGCGATAACCTGAAACGAGCCTCCGAATCTCTGGAGATGTTGATCGACAGAGTTCACGCAAGCCCCTCGGATCTCCTGTTTGGCCAGCCTCCTCCCAGAAGAGGAAAGGAAAAGCAAGAAAGGTGAGGAGAAAATGATGTCCCTATTATTAAGGATAAAAGACAAGAGGCCATGGCGAAATCTGGCTTTAGCCATTTTATTAACGGGCCTGATTTCCAGTTGTAGCCTTGGTGCAAAGCCCTCTTACTCAGTGAACCAGTATACTTTGGAATACCCTTCGCCAGTTTTAAAAGAGTTAACTTCGATCAACGAATTGCTTAAGGTGGAACAATTCTCTGTCACTCAAACCTTTAACATTGCAGCGATGATTTACAAAGAAGGACCAAACCTCAGGAATGTGGATCCCTACAATCGTTGGAGGACCAGACCCGGAGAGATGGCCACAGAGTATCTGGCTCGTGATCTCAGAAATTCGGGTCTTTTCCGAGCCGTGATTTCCTACAACGACCGCGAGGAAACCCGGTACCTCCTCGAAGGACAGGTGGACGAATTTCTGGAGGCCGGCGAAAAAGATGGCCGAAAGGCTGTGCTCAGTTTGAATATAACGTTTCTCGATTTGAAGAAGAGAGATACTGTCGAGAAGGTGATCTTCCAGCGGGATTATAAGGTGGTTGAACCGTATTCGGAGAAGACTGCCGCAGCCCTTGCTCAGGCGATGAGCAGAGCCATGGAAAAGATCTCAAGACAGATCATCCTGGATCTTCAGACTGCGGTAAAGGGCTGATGATCATTCCAAAACTACTCCCCACTCCAATCGGCTTCCCACCCACAGTGGGGGCAGACCGTAACGTTGACCTGTATCACCTCATCGCAATGAGTGCACTTTCGGCGGTCAATCGGAGACAGGTCTAAGCCGCAGCTACTGCACTTGAGGTCGTTTTCCCCGAGCCGGTTGCCACAGCCCGGGCAGGACGAGAAATCAAGATCCTCT
>JAPVTA010000125.1:0-8600 GCA_047519465.1 Thermodesulfobacteriota bacterium
GAATCACATGGCTGTGACAGTGGGCATAAACCTGGAGACAAGTTTTATTTTGACGGCCGCGGTGTCAGCCTCTTAACAAAACTGGGACCGAGCAGGGTTTGTATTTTTGCCTTACATTCAGTTGCTCTGGCCATGCCGGCATTAGCTGAACTTATTTATGCTGGCATTGATCCGAATCAAATGCGGTTCAACAGGTTTGGTTGCGTTGATGTCGGAGTAAGGTGCGGCGGCTGGGGACATATTGTAATGGAAGTGCGGGTAGAAGATCGCAAAAAGACGAGTGATTAAAAATACGAGTCTTCGATGGTCAGGTGCCGGCGGTCATGCGCAGGGTCGGGGGATAGGAGGATCTTGAGATGACAACCTTCGCCAGGTTTGGAGCCTATGCAGTATTGGCTCTGGCCGTCCTTCTCGGCGCGGGATCAGTGATGGCATTCTTGTTGTTTCTTCTGACTGGCTCACCAGAGATGATGAGCCTTAACTTTCGTGTCAGCGAAGTGCTGTGGTGGGATGCTGGTCTCTCCATCGCCTTCTTCATTCAGCATAGCGGGATGGTTCGAAGGTCCTTCCGCCGACGGCTATCCCGATTCCTTCCGGAAAAGTGGTCTTTGCAAAAATGAACTCCCGATCGATATGGAGAAACATAAGGAGGTCATTATGGCGCATCATGTCCACCACGTTCATGTCTTTGCGTCAAATCTTGAGAAAAGTCTCGTTTTTTACAAAACCTTTTTCGGCGGCGAGGTCATTCTCGACATGGAGATCGCGGGCGCGCGCAACATTTTCATGAAGGTCGGTACCGGCAGGATCCATTTTTACGATCAGCCACCCAAAATGGCGGGTGCTGGCAGCATCCACCATTTCGGCATCCAGACGGACGATGTGGAAAGAGACTATCAGCGTATGAAAGCCGAGGGCGTTGCTTTCAACAAGGAGGTCGTTAATCTGGGATACATGAAATACATCATGGTGCCAGCGCCGGACAACGTCCTCATTGAACTGTTCGAAGTCAACAGAGCGGTCCTCCCGGCCGAGTATCACGATTATTTTGCCTGAGGGGCTCTTCGGTAGATATTTTCAGTAGCATGCTTGAGGAGGCGTTATGCGCAAAGATTATGGCATCGTGGATGTTTGGATGCAGCACCCGACCGTGAAATTCATAGGTCAGCCCATGTTCGATTCCCTGAGGAGGTGGGTGGGCGCAGAAAGATTAACAGAGGAGATTCCGGTAGAGGTCACCATTGCTGCGATGGATGAGGTAGGTGTTCAATTGGGCTTGATTTGTGCCTGGTGGGGGCCTCAAGGACCGCTTATTTCAAACGATGAAGTCGCAGGTCTTGTCGCAAAGTATCCAGACCGATTTGTTGGAATCGCATCGGTTGATTTATACAGACCGATGGATGGAATCCGTGAACTAAAACGCTGCGTAAGAGAGCTTGGATTTAAAGGCCTTAGAATCGTCCAATGGCTCTGGAACCTCCCCCCAACGGACAGACGTTATTACCCCCTGTATGCTGAGTGCATTGAACTTGGTATTCCCGTCTGTCTCCAGGTAGGTCATACGGGCCCTCTGCGTCCTTCAGAACCAGGTCGACCTATCCCCTATATCGATGAAGTGGCCATTGAATTCCCTGAACTTACAGTCGTGTGTGGGCATATCGGATATCCCTGGACAGTGGAAATGATTGCGGTTGCGACGAAACATACAAACGTTTATATTGACACCTCGGCCTACATTGCCAGGAGATATCCAAAGGAGTTCGTAGAATATATGAAGGAGAATGGACGAACAAAGGTTCTCTTTGGCACAAACTACCCTATGATTACCGCAGGGATGTGTTTGAAAGATCTGGATGCACTCGAACTCGGCGATGAGGTAGAGAGGCTCTTTCTGTGTGAGAATGCAAAAAGAGTGTTTGGACTTCCGTAGAACCCAACTTCCAAAAAGAACGATGAATATCAATGATAGCCTCCTCCGTGTGCTTGACCCATGGCCATGCTGTATTCTGGCTACTGCCCGTATCGCGGGTCTGCCTGAGCGGGAGAAATCCTTCTTCGCTGCTTTTATGCCCCAAGCGATAACGGCCCTCATATTGGGACATCACGTCACGACGGAGGAGGAGTGGACTTGGTATGCAACCATGACAGGAGGAGAGCACTGCGCTGCCGACGATCATGTCAAGAAGCTATGTGAGGAGATCAAAGAGGAGTTGATACAAGCGGGGCATGAGGCCAAGCTAGTCAGTTACCCCGGTGTAAGCGGTCTGCAGTTTCGTTATGTTACAGAGGCCTCAGGCCTGGGGACAATTGGCACCAATGCTTTTCTATTTCACCCTGTATGGGGCCCCTGGATTCATCTACGTGTATTGGCTACAACGGCCATTCTTGACATTCATCCGAAGGAGACAGGCAATCAGTTGTGCAATCAGTGCGGCTTGTGCATCTCAGAGTGCCCTGCGGGTGCCATATCGGATGAGTCTTTCGCGGGGCTCCAGTGTCGGTCATACCGCAAAGCCAAAGGAGAGTATGAACCGTATGGGCTAAGCAGAGAGCTCAGGTATTGCAAAAGGTGTATTGAAGTATGCCCGCAGGGGCAAAAACCTATTCTCCGCATACGTGGTGCATAAGCTGTCGAGTAAACGTCTCCAACTGATGGCTTGCAGCTGACACAAAGTTCGACCCATTGAGGCAATTTTTTGTTCTTTTGGTCACACTTGCTGGTCCGAGAGAGTCAAAAGAAATAAGTTACACAATAATAAATAGAGGAAATATATGGACTCAGACCTCGAGATGTTGGTCAGCACCGCAAAAGAGGGAGATAAAAAGGCCCTGGAAGAGCTAGTTCTGACGATTCAGGATAAAATCTACGGGCTTGCCCTGCGGATGCTCTATAATCCGTCCGACGCTGAAGATGCGTCCCAGGAAATCCTCCTTAGAATCATTACTCATCTCGGGACTTTCAGGGGAGAAAGTTCCTTTAGCACCTGGATATACCGTGTGGCTGCCAACCACCTGCTAACTGTACGCAAGCGCCGGGCGGAACTCAGGGCCGTGTCCTTTGAGGATTACGAAAAAAGCTGCGATTTAAAATCGGCTCGGGATTGGCAGGAATCAAAATCCGCAACGCTGCAGCATCTTTATGTGGAAGAGATCAGAATCAGCTGCTTGCAAGGGCTGTTGCTTTGTTTGGACAGGGAACATCGACTGGCCTATCTCCTGGCAGATGTATTTGATGTGAATGGCGAACAAGGGGCGGCCATCCTTGAAATTACACCCGCTGCCTTTCGCAAGCGTCTTTCACGGGCTCGCGGACGGATTCAAGATTTTCTGACAAGGCGTTGCGCGTTAATCAATGCGGACAATCCCTGTAAATGTGAACAAGTGGCCTCCCAGATGGATACCGGAAGGTTCGATGACAAACACATGATTTTTGCCAAACATCCCTGCCGCATCAGGCATGAGGAAAGCGCCTTGAATCGTATCAGGGAAATGGATGAGCTAAACCAAATTGCCGCCCTTTATAAGCGCTACCCCGATTTTCGTGCCCCGGCAGTTTTTGTCGAAAACCTCAGGGGTTTGGTGCATTCAAAAAAATATGAGCTGTTGTAAGGAAAAAAATGGAAAGGAAAGAACATGGAGAGAATGATCGCTTTTTGCGGAATCAATTGTGCTGAATGCCCCACCTTCTTGGCCACCCAGGAGAATAATGACCGCAAGAGGGAAAAGGTTGTTGAACGTTGGTATAAAGATTACCATATGCAGATTAAGCCGGAAGACATTAATTGTGACGGATGTTTATCGGAGAAAGGAAGACTTTTTAGCCATTGTAATGTCTGCGAGATAAGGAAATGCGGCCAGGAAAAGAAAATTGAGAACTGCGCCCATTGTAATGGATATCCCTGCCAAAAATTGAATAATTTTTTTACGATTGTTCCCCACGGGAAAATAACGCTGGATGAAATAAGAAAAACATCACCCTAACCTCCCGCCTTGGAGGGTGTGTCACAATTGTAGGGGCTTGATTTATCAAGCCCACCAATAGGGCTCAATGAATTGAGCCCCTACAACATATTGTATGTGTCTATTCGATAAACCATATTACGACACAGTCTCTTGAGGGGGAGAGGAGGGTGAGGGGGGTGAAAGGAGAATGCGATGGACTACAGACATATGACAGCACCGTGCGGATTGGATTGCCTCAATTGCCCCGTGTATCTGGCTAATGAGAATGAAAAACTCAGGGCAGTGATAGCCGAAAGATTTGGGATTCCCGAAAAAGAGGCAGTGTGCCAGGGATGTCGAAACGAGGGCGGGACGATCGCCTTCCTTGGCATGACCGAACCGTGCAATGTCTACCGCTGTATCGAGAAGAAGGGGCTTCAGTTTTGCTGTGACTGCGATGATTTCCCCTGCGACCATCTTCATCCGTATGCAGATCAAGCTTCCCAGAAGCCGCACAATACCAAAGTCTTTAATTTGTGTCTAATCAAGAAGATGGGGTTAGAAGCATGGGCAAATAACAAGGCGAAAAGTGTTCGAGACAACTATTTCAACCAGAAGTTTAAGCTGTAGCCAAATGTAGTTGTATTAAGCGATAATCAAGCATTCCCTCTGCTCGTGCCCTAAACAGTAGCACCCACCCGTGAGCTCTGACGTCGGAAGTGATCGGCTTTTTCTCGCTCGGACCTATTCTTTTCCCCGAGCCCCTTGTGAAATCACTTAGATATTATTAAGATAACGCAAAAAGACCATAAGGAGGAAATATCCATGAGCATCGTGGATGTTAAGAAGGAGGGCGATGTTTTCATTCTTGCCATGCGCAGCGGGGAGAATCGGTTTAATCGAACTTTTATCGAAGCCATGAATCAGGCTCTGGATACAGTGGAGAAATCCAGCGGGCCCGCAGCTCTCGTCACCATCGGTGGAGAGGAGAAGTTCTACTCAAACGGCCTGGACCTGGCTTGGCTTGCCGGTGACGGCGAGAAAGAGAGGCCGCAGTTTGTCAAGTCTATCCTGAAGTTCCTCGGCCGGCTTATGGCTTTTCCCATGCCCACTGTGGCAGCGATCAACGGACATGCTTTTGCCGCCGGAGCCATGCTCGCTCTGGCCCATGATTTCCGGGTGATGCGGGCCGACCGGGGTTTCTTCTGTCTGCCCGAAGTGGACATCAACATCCCAATCGCTCCCGGCATGATGGCCTTGATCAAAAGCCGGTTCTCGCCCAGCGTATTCCGCACCTCCGTTCTTACCGGGGTCCGGATCGGCGGTGCCGAGGCAAAGGAGCTGGGCATTGTCGAGGAAGCTGTTCCCCTTGATCAGGTGCTGCCGCAGGCCGTGGCTCGTGCTTCCTCAATGGCTAACAAGGGCCGGGATATCTATCGGACCCTGAAGCGGAGCATGTATGCAGAGGCAATCGCTTTACTGGAAAGCGGCGCAATAGATCTTCCGTGATTCTTTCACCGGCAATGGTTGGGATCGGGTAACAGGAGCGAAGGGCTCATCCGAGCTGCTGTTTTGCGTTTTTCATGATAGGACACAAGCTTGCTCAGGGACGAGGCCGCCCGCTGAATCGAATGGAAAACGACGAATCCTGACACAATCAGCTCCCTTCCTACCTCGTAAGCAAACTGCCTCATCGTGGCGGAAGCGAAGCTGTGCAGGATGACGGCCAGAGGCTTCCGGAGCGCCCCCTTGACCTCGCCGATCAGCTGCACATAGATCCTCAACAGGAGGTTCTTGTCTTCCGTGGAAATGAGGCCGAAATGGTCGAAGGCAATGTGCATGACCAGCAGGTCCGCTTCGTCACATTGGTCGATCGTTTTCACGATATTCATGAAGATCTCGGGCGATTCAAAATTATTGATATCGACGGGGTTTCTGAAAATGCGTCCGGCCTCCGAAGGAAAAGTGCCGATCAGCT
Organism: Thermodesulfobacteriota bacterium; assembly: GCA_047519465.1. Lineage (GTDB taxonomy): Bacteria > Desulfobacterota > BSN033 > BSN033 > UBA1163 > UBA1163. The sequence goes on from JAPVTA010000125.1 coordinate 5,921, forward strand.
TTTTACGAAGTCCATCACTCAGCCGGGGCAGGACCAGTCCGGCATGCGTGAATTCATCCGCCAGGATCACGCTTGCGCCGCCGCCTATCCCGATGATAACCGTTTTCCTTCCTCCCGGGGCCGGCAGGCGCTGCAGCGCCATGGTGATATCCATCATCTCTTCAATGCTGTCCGCGCGGAGGACCCCCGCCTGGCGCAATGCGCCTTCCCACACCCGGTCTGAACCGGCCATGGCGGCGGTATGTGATTTCGCCGCTTCGGCTCCCGATTCGGTTGTCCCGACTTTAAACATAATGACGGGCTTGTCCTTCGCGGTTGATTTCAGGGCCTTCAAGAATCGCGGGCCCTCTCTCACGCCTTCGATATAAGCGGTAATGATTTTTGTTTCGTCATCCTGCGCCAGGTATTCCAGGTAATCGGACTCGTTCAGATCGGCGCCGTTGCCCATGCTGATCACCTTGCTGAAAAAGATGCCCCGGCCGATGCCTTCCCGGACACAGTGCGCGGAGTTCCCCCCGCTTTGAGAGATCAGGCCCACCGGACCGTTCGCTCTTTCAAAATCGGCATTGAAGGTAAGGCCGCCGGCGGGGCAGTAAAGGCCCAGGCAATTCGGCCCGATCACGCGGATGCCGCCGGCCTTTGCCTTGCCCACGATCTCCGCCTCCAGGCGTTCGCCTTCGCTATTTTCTATCTCGCCGAAACCCGAGGTGAAAAAATGAATCGCCTTCACGCCTTTTTCAGCCGCATCCGCCACGAGTTGCGGTGTATAGCGGGCGGGGATGGCGGAGATGACGAAATCGATCTGATCGGGAATTTCTTTCACGCTTTGATAGATTTTCATGCCCATGACCTCGCCGCCGGAAGGGTTCATGGGGTATATCTTCCCCTTGAATCCGAATTGCATCAGGGCCTCCAGAAATTTCAGGCCGGCATTGAACGGCTGGGGTTTCTCCGATACGCCAGCGATGGCGATCGTTTTGGGATGAAATAGAAAATCAAGATCTGCACCACGTTTCATAAGAGGCATCTTTCCTTTACAAAAAATATATTCCGGTCATGCCGGGGCAGCGCCGTCCCAAAGACATAAACCACCTCAGGTCTAATTGTCAATGGAAGATGTTGTTGCGAGCGGTCGTGATGGCGTATGAAAACCGGGACCTCTCAGTCTCCGATCAGGACGAAGGAGAAGGGTAGGGGGATTTGAAGACATTTTCAGGGGGCAACACGGGGGTCATAAGAAATCAGTCGTCATGTTTCCTCCTAGTATTGTTATCTGGTTTTGCCGAGATGAAAGACGTGCGCGGTCGTAGCAAACGGAATTTTTGTTCCCGTTTCTTTAAGCAACAGCTCGATCACCGACATGACTTTTGTGGTTCCTAACGATAGAAATAAGGCACAGGGCAATCAGGTTTGCCAATAAAAACCGCAGAAACTTATCCCGCGTCGCCTTGATTGAGGTGTTATGTGTAAAGCTTTATTGACTTAACTTTGAACTGGCAAGACGATTCAGACTAACTCCAGACTCCGCCGCTTGGATTGCAAGTTTTCGATGAACTTGCGGAGGAACCCGCACTATGAATTTGCCACTGTAATGCCTGCAGGCGATCGGCTCAGGAATAGTTTCGCCTTCGTTATGCATATCCTTCACGACATCTTCAACTAATTTACGGATTCCTTTTAAGGCAACCCCCGGAGTCTTAGCGAGCCAACTCAAGCTGGGAAATTCAGCACACAAACCCACATACTCCTTATCGTCTTCAGACCAAGCTACCCGATAGGTATATCGATCATTTTTCAGGGCCATAACCTACCTCCAATCTTTCAATAGCCAATAGCACCTGTTTCACCTGGTATGCTTTGGCTTTTCCTTTACGGTTCTGAATATTTATTCGAGGATCACCTTGCCAGGGAGTTTTGTAAATTCGATGGCTGGTCCCGCCTTGACGAGGCTCCCCAAAAAAATGATCACATATCTTACACAATTCGCTGAATCGAACGTCTCTTGGATTTCGCCTCATTTGTGTAAGTATGTCATCTATTGCAGCCATACTAATTATAGTATCATTATTGGTATCATTGTCAAGAGTTGCTTTTGGGTGAGATGGAAATATTCAGTTCTCTATGCACATAACGAAAAGGGTGTGGTAGCGGGCACTCACCCTACCACGAGGCAAGGCTATTCTCGCTCGCCTCCACCCGCTTGTGGCGCGCTTTCTATCAGCCCTCGTCCGGAAAGTCGAAGAGGGATTCTTCGCTCTCTTCGGTCAAAAAGAACAGCCGATATTCGTTCCTGTCACAGTCCGTAACGATCATCATTCTTGTATGTTCTGGTGTTTCGGGTTCTTCTAATAGATACTTCATCCCTGGTCTTTTTTCGTCCTCGAAGAATTTGTTCCAATACTCCAGGCCCCAACCGGTCGCCGCGCCGCCACCCAGTTTAAAGTAAATCTCTTTGAACTCTTCTTTAGTAACCTCTTTCATGTCATCTCGAAGACATCTTATTTTTTAAGCTGCTTCTATATTTTTATTAAATCTTAAACCGTTTAAAGCTCCCTTCCGGTCAAAAAGGTCGAGACTTCACATCATTTTTCGGCAAAAGGTTGTCCTGAACAGCCACATTGTTCAGTTATGGGCGTAATATACACGTTTTTCTAAAATAAGGGAAGTGAATGGTATAGGA
>JAPVTA010000126.1:0-13844 GCA_047519465.1 Thermodesulfobacteriota bacterium
AATTATGAATTGACAATTGTTAATTCAGGGTATTATGAAAATCACTTTTCCTCCGTCAACAAAAGAATAAAGAACCAAAGGAGGGTGATATCTATGACCATTCAAGATATCGTAGAAGGTTTTCGCGACGTGGCGACAGCATCCGTAGCCGACGCGGTGGATAAGATTGCCGGGAAACGCGGGTACATGTCCCATGACATCAAACCGCGGATCAACGAAAAGAAGGTGGTGGGCCCGGCAGTGACTGTACTGGAAGGACCTACGACGGAAAGCCTGCCGCCCAGGCATGCCCTGGACCTAATTGACGAAGCGGCAGCGGGCAGTGTCTTCGTAATCGCGATCAACGGGGAGTGTGACGTAGCGGTTTGGGGAGGGCTCATGACTGCGGGCGCGGTGGCCAATGGCCATGCCGGCGCCGTTCTGGACGGCGGAGTCCGGGATTTGACAGAAATCCGCCGCGATTATGATTTTCCCGTTTATGCCAGGTCCGTTTCCCCGGGCACGACGATAGGGCGCTTCAAAACCCTGGCTGCCAACGTTCCCGTCACTTGCGGAGGTGTCGAGGTGAGCCCCGGCGACATCATCGTGGCCGATATCGATGGCGTCGTCGTTGTGCCACGCGCACAGGCGGAACAGGTGCTCAAGACTGCACAGGAAATTGATGCCCGGGAGCTCGAACAGGCGCGGTTGATCATAGAATGTAAATCCCTGCGTCAGGGGCTGGCAAAATATGGTCGCATCTGATTCGTCCACCATTGTCCCTCTCGATGAGCCATGCTCGAATTCACGCGGATCCCGTACGAGAAAGGTAACGTATATGTTCTGATATCTGTCCATTGTAACTTCTACCACCGCTTTGTAATTTGGAATATTCAGAAACTCTGTAATAGTATCCAAGTGCACCAACCGACCTAGGAGGAAAACATCACGGAACGGCTTCCATTTGAACTCGGACCGATTCGGCCCGCCGACGAAGCAGAAAGCCTTCCGGGGTTGGGCAGTAAGGAATTGTCGAAAGAGCATGCGACGGGGACAGCCGGGGTGCTGAACAAAATCGATCCCCAATCTCCTACTCGGGTCAACACTACCCGAAATTCTCACGAAGCCACTACCCTTGTTGACAACCTTCGATCTTTTGTGTAAATTTACCACGTATCTGCCGCTCGCCTCTCCGTCTCTCTAGTGCCTTCCTGCCCTGTACCGTAGTAGGTGAAGGGGCTGCTGGCAGGCGGGTGAGAGAAGAAAGGGTGAGGAATTCGAAGGGGGGTGTTTCATTGCTCTATAAAAAGACTCCCTACAAAAAACAGATTCAAGCCCTTTCAGAAATCAGCCAGGCCATCTCTTCAGACCGGTACTTAGACGACATTTTAAAGCTGATTGTGACCGTAACAGCCAACGTGATGGATTCGAAGATCTGTTCTCTCTGGATACTGGATGAAAAAGAAAAAGTCCTCAGAATCAGGGCTACCCAGACCATGAGTGAGGAGTACCTTAAGGAACGGACTTTGAAATTGGGAGAGGGTGTGGTGGGCTATGTGGCGCGGGAGAACAAACCATTGGCCGTTCTCGACGTTTTAAAGGAACCGCGCTATAAAGAGAAAGAATTGGCAAGAAAAGAGGGCCTTGTCTCCATGCTCAGTGTCCCCCTGACGGTGAAGGACAAGGTGATCGGGGTGATCAATTGTTATACGTCCTATCCGCACGAGTTCAATGAGACGGAAAGGGCGGTCCTCACAGCCGTGGCCAACCAGGCGGCTATCTGCATTGAAAACACCGAATTGATCGTGAAGACGAAGGTGATCCAGGAGGAATTGGAGACCCGAAAATTGGTGGAAAGGGCCAAGGGAGCCTTGATGAAACATCATGGTTTGAGCGAAGAGGAGGCGTTTAAAAGGATCCGCAAGGCGAGCATGGACAGTCGAAAGACCATGCGAGAGATCGCTGAAGCCATCCTCCTTACAGAAAGAATGGGGGCATAACCTTGTCCTAAGGGTGATTTCCGCAATAGCCCAGAAATCAGAAGAATCTGCGTAATCTTCCTTCGGAATCTGTGTAATAAAGAGCCTAAACTCATGTTCAGGGCTCTTAAAATATCCTTGACAAAAATATTCTGTTATATTAAAGAGTTGTCTATCAATACGAAGTGGTATTGAAGACAAGGGTGTCGAAAGTGTTCGATACCCGTGTTTCTCGCACGACAAAGGCGTCAAAGAGACTTGACGCCTTTTTTCGTTAATCATCTTGAAAAGGAGGAGGAGTATGACATTCACCAAACCAAATCGTAGTCCGGCAACGTTTACTCGAAATCGGGTAGAACCCGCTCCTATATCAGGGATTTGTGTGACCTGTCTGGATGGTTGCCCAGGCCCCTGTGAAGTGGGGCGTTCTGCCTTAAGAGGAAGGGAAATTCTCTACCCCCAGCCCTTTTCTAAGGTGACCGCAGGATCCGAGAAAGATTATCCCATCGACTATTCCCATTTTAATGTTCAGGGAACTTGCGTGGGTGCGGTCGGCGTCTCAGCCGATTCAGACCGCGCGACCTTCCCGGCTGTCGATGTCTCAACAGAAGTTGGGGCGAAAGAAAAGATCAAGTTAAAGGTCCCCTATTTTACGGGCGCACTTGGTTCAACCGATATTGCGCGAATCCATTGGGAAGCCATGGCGATTGCAGCGGCCATCTCCGGAACCCTGGTCGTCGTGGGGGAAAATGTCTGTGGGATGGATCCTAATTCTGAATTCAAGAATAGTCATGTGGTCAGATCTCCGGAAATGGAGCGCCGCGTCAAGACCTTCCAGCAATGGTACGACAGGCACGGGGGGATCGTCGTTCAATACAATGTAGAGGATGGACGCCTCGGCGTTCCGGAATATGTGGTAGAAAAACTGGGCGTCCAGATCATCGAACCGAAATGGGGACAGGGCGCCAAAGACATTGGCGGCGAAGTGAAACTCCCGACGCTGGAAAGAGCCTTGCAATTGAAGAACAGAGGTTATATCGTCCTTCCCGATCCGGAAGATCATGTAATCCAGGAAGCCTTCAAACAGGGAGACTTTAAAGAATTCGAGCGTCACTCCAGGCTGGGCATGGTGGATGAAGAAGGGTTCCATAGAGAAGTGGAGCGTCTGAAAAAAATCGGAGCCAAATATGTCTCGCTTAAAACCGGGGCCTACCGGCCCGCGGATCTGGCACGAGCCGTCAAATACGCCTCGGATGCCAAGATCGACCTTCTCACCGTCGATGGCGCTGGAGGCGGAACTGGGATGAGCCCCTGGCGTATGATGAACGAATGGGGAGTCCCCACCGTTTACCTCGAAAGTCTCCTCTACAAATTCTTGAAACGTTTAGAACAGAAGGGGGCGTTTATTCCCTCTTGCGCTATGGCAGGAGGATTCGCCCTTGAGGATCATATCTTCAAAGCCGTTGCCCTGGCCGCTCCTTATATCAAAGCCATCTGTTTGGGTCGTGCTTCGATGACTGCTGCTATGGTGGGAAATACGATCGGTGAGATGGTTAAGAAAGGAAAGATCCCTCCGGATGTGGCCAAGTTTGGGACCGATGTGGAGCATATCTTTATCTTGGCCGCTAAATTGAAAGATAAATACGGAAAAGATTTTGAGCGTATACCCACAGGAGCGGTAGGAATGATCACGTATTTTGACCGGCTGAATGCAGGGCTTCAACAGATGATGGCCGGAGCCAGAAAGTTTGCGCTGAAATATATTTCGAGGAATGATATCTGTGCCTTGACCCGGAAGGCCGCAGAGATCTCCGGAATCCCCTATGTGATGGATTCTGATAAAGAGGAAGTGGATAAGATCCTTGGCTAAGCGGAACGGTTGACCAAGAGGGGATACTGGAGATGTCCGGTATCCCCTTTTTTTATATAAGAATCCATTGAAGGACTCTCCAAAAAAGGTGAAGCTCCCATTCAAAGAAAATAAATTCTGCCTTGTAACCCCCTCAATTCCCCCCTTAGTCTAAGGGGGGATGAAGGGGGGTTAAGACGGTTGTGAATCAATTCCCTTCCCAAACGAAGGGTTTTCGTTTATGATAGAAAAAATCCCTACGCGGATCAAGGTGATGAACGGAAGGAAGACGGTTTTGTCTGAAGAAAAAAAGGACCTCGATCCCAAAGAGATCGATGCCTTGTTGGAGATCAGCAAAGCGATTGCATCCGGCCTCTACCTTGAAGATGTCCTACGCCTGATCGTGACGGTTACTGCCAATTTGATGAACTCAAAGATTTGCTCCCTTTGGATTCTGGATGACAAAGACCGAAGGTTGAAATTGAAGGCAACCCAGAGCATCAGCGAAGAATACCTGAAGGAGAGAAGCCTGGCTATGGGTGAGGGAGTCGTTGGCCAGGTAGCCCTTCGAAATCAACCCATGGCTATCTTTAACGTCGCAGAAGAACCTCTTTTCAAAGAAAAAGAGTTGGCAAAAAAAGAAGGGCTGGTTTCAATGCTCAGCGTCCCCATGTGCATCAAGGACAGAGTGATCGGAGTGATCAACTGCTACACCTCTTCCCCCCATTCCTTCTCGAAGAGTGAAGAGGAAATCCTTACGACGGTTGCCAATCAGGCGGCCATTTGTATTGACAACTCTGGTTTAATGGAAACCCTCGACATTGAAGAGATTCTTAGGTTCGTTTTAGAGGCAGTGACAAAAAATATCGGGTTTGACCGTGCTCGTCTCTATCTGATTAACGAAAAGAGGAATATTCTTGAATGCAAAATGGCCGTCGGAATTGATGAGGAGAAGATCAGAGGGATTGCGCTGCGTTTAGACCCAGAGGACAGCGTTGTGGCCCGGTCGGTTATTGAGCGAAAACCTTTCATCATACCCGATGCAACGCAAGATTCAAGGATCAACCCCCTCTTAAGGGAAAAATTTAATCTTCGCTCTCTGTTAGTGGTCCCTCTGTTGGCAAAGGAGAAGGCCTTGGGAGCAATTGCCGCAGACTTCATCGAGCCGAATAAGAGCATTACCAGAGAGACGCTCGAATCGGTGATGGCCTTTGCGCAGCAAGCGGGTCTCGCCATCCACAGCGCTTTCATGTATCAGGAGCTGAAGACCTTCAGCCAGCAAATGGAAGAAAAGATTCAAAAGACGACCGCCGATCTCAGAAAGACGGAGGCTCAATTGATTCGGTCTGAGAAATTAGCCGCCTTAGGGCAATTGGCCGCGGGCATCGCTCATGAGATTCGCAATCCCTTGACCAGTATCAATATCCTCATTCATTCCTTGACAGAAAATTTTCCTTCGCAAAACCCCTATCGTGAGGATCTCCGAGTGATTGAAGAGGAAATCCGCCGGATTAACGAGATCGTGGACCAATTCCTTCGATTCGCCAAGCCCGCACCTCCCCTCTTAGAAAAAGCGGATGTCCTCTCCATTTTTGAAGAAACCCTTCAATTGCTTCGACCCCAAATTGAAAAACATCGGATTATCGTCCGAAAAGAATTCCAAGTTTTCCCTCCCATCCTGATGGACCGTGAGCAAGTGAAACAGGTCATCCTTAACCTCCTATTAAACGCCGTTCAGGCGATGCCAGAAGGCGGCCGCCTGACATTGAGAGGAGAGGTTTCGGAGTCGGATCGCTGGATCAGGCTTTCCGTCCGGGACTCTGGGATCGGTATTCCCGGTGAAGATTTGAATAAACTCTTTGATCCGTTCTTCTCCACCAAGGAAGGGGGGGTTGGCCTCGGCCTCTCCATCGCCCATCGAATCATCGATCAGCACCACGGAAAGATTGAGGTGGAAAGCGCCCCCGGCAGAGGGACCCTCTTAACGGTTTGGCTCCCGATCGACAATCGACAATTGACTATGAACCATGAACGATGAACAATGGACTATGAAGAAAACTGTGAACGATGAACTGTAAACTTTGAACAAGAGATTAAAACAAAATTCTCTTGTTCATTGTTTATCGTTTAACGTCCGTCGTATCTCTTAAGAGGTAACATGCAAACCATCCTGATCGTCGACGATGACAAATCGATCCGATATTCGCTGAAACGGATGATGGAGGGGAAATATTCCATCCTCACGGCCCAAAACGGGGAAGAGGCATTGGGGCGGGTGAAGGAAGGCCCCCCTGACTTAATCATCATGGATATTAAGATGCCGGGTCGAAGCGGAATTGATGTCTTGAGGGAGATGAGATCGATCGATCCCAAATCTCTGGTGATCATCATGACGGCCTATGGAACCACCGAAACAGCGATCGAGGCCATGAAGTATGGGGCTTTCGACTATATCTTGAAACCCTTTCCTATCCCGCAGATGAAAGGACTGGTCGAAAAGGCCCTTTCCTTGCGAAGGATGATGAAACAGGAGGTCGTCTACGCCTCTCGGGAGGGAGAAGGGACAGAAGAAGGCGACCGGATCATCGGATCCTCTCCCAAGATGCAGGAGATTTACAAAATTGTCGGCCAGATCGCTCCGAGCGATGTCACCGTGCTGCTCAGGGGGGAAAGTGGGACCGGGAAGGAACTCTTTGCCCGGGCAATTTACCAGCATAGTTCCCGCTCAAGCCTGCCCTTCCTCCCCGTTAATTGTGCGGCAATCCCGGATACGCTTCTGGAGAGCGAGCTCTTTGGCCATGAGAAAGGCTCCTTTACAGGAGCAACTTCTCGCCGCATCGGAAAACTGGAACAGTGCCAGGGAGGAACGATCTTTTTGGACGAGATCGGGGATATGTCCCTCTCCACCCAAGCGAAACTATTGCGGGTCCTTCAAGAGAAGAGTTTCGAAAGATTGGGGGGAACGGAGACGATCAAGGTGGATATCCGGCTGATCGTCGCAACGAATAAAGACTTAGAAGAGGCCATCGCCAAAGGGAAGTTCAGGGAAGACCTTTATTACCGGCTTAATGTGGTCTCCATCATGATTCCTCCGCTGAAAGAAAGAAGAGAAGACATCCCTGAGCTGGTCTCCTACTTCTTAAAAAAGTTTAACCGGGAATTGAAGAAGGGGATTGCAGGAATCACTCCTTCAGCCATGGCGAAAATTGCTTCCTATGGGTGGCCCGGAAATGTGCGTCAATTAGAGAATGTCCTGAAAAGGGCCATGGTACTATGCCAGGGCGAATGGATAGCCGAGGATCAACTCCTTTTCGAAAAAGGGTGGGAAAGGCGAGAGCCAGAAGAGGGATGGAGCAAGAAGAATGTTGAGGATCTCCTTGACGCCCTGTTCGAAGAGTTCTCAACGGCCGCGGTGACCTCACAAGATCTGGACATGATCTCCAGCTTGGAAAGAGGCTTGATCCTCCGGGCCTTGCAAAAGACGGGGGGGAATCAGCTCAAGGCTGCTGCGCTGCTGGGAATCAATCGAAGCACCCTCCGGGGTAAGATGGAGAGATATAGTATTAAGAAAGAGGTGCTGATCTCGGAGGAAGAGAGTTAAGAGTTAAGGCAACCTCTAAAAATGTCATTCCTGCGAAAGCAGGAATCCAGAAGTCCTTAACAATACTGGACTCCCGCCGGAGTTTACCCCGTACTCGGATACGGGGCGGGAGTGACAAACTGGTAATTATTAGAGGTACCCTTAAGAGTTAAGAGTTATGAGTTATGAGTTATGAGTTATGAGTTATGAGTTATGAATTATGAGTTATGAATTATGAATTGAAAATTATGAATTTTACGCTATGCTCTCTGCGCTATGCTTTTCTTGGGGGTAAAGGATGCGAACACTGAGAATCGGGCTCTGTCAGATCAACACGATAGTGGGTGATGTCGAAGGAAATACGAAGAAGATTCTTGCCTACATCGCAAAGGGAAAGAAGATGGGTGCCGATCTTCTGGTTTTTCCTGAGATGGCAGTCACGGGCTATCCCCCCGAAGACCTTCTGCTCATGCCGAAGTTCACTGACGCCAATCTGAAGGCGATCAAGACGATCGCGAAATCTACCTCATCGATAACCGCCGTCGTCGGCTTTGTGAATAAGGATGGAGATATCTTCAATTCCGCCGCCCTCCTCCATAATGGAAAGCTCTTGGATGCCTATTCCAAAATCTATCTCCCAAACTATGGCGTTTTTGACGAAGATCGGTATTTCCAGGTTGGAAAGGAAAATTTCATCTTCACCCTTAAATCAACCCCAATCGGGGTGAGCATCTGCGAAGATCTATGGTATCCCGGTGACCCCATCCGGACGCAAGCTCTTTACGGTGGGGCGGAGCTGATCGTGAACATTTCCTCTTCGCCCTATCATACCGGAAAGGTCGCCTTTCGAGAGAAGATGATCTCGACCCGCGCGTCGGACAATTTGGCGATCGTCGCTTACTGTAATCTTGTCGGCGGCCAGGATGAATTGGTCTTTGACGGCGGAAGCATGATCTTCGATCAGACGGGGGATTTGATCGTCCGCGGGAAACAATTTGAGGAGGATTTGGTGATGGCCGACCTCAACATGGAAGCTGTTTTTCGAATGCGGCTTCACGATCCTCGAATCAGGAGAGAGAGGTTGTCCGAAGAAGAAAAAGGTTTGAGGAAGATAGAGCTTTCGAATCAAACCCCTTCCAATAGAAGAAAGACCACCCTTCCCAGGAGGGATTCGAAACCGTTAGGCCGTCTCGCTGAGATCTATGCCGCTTTGGTTCTTGGGACAGGAGACTACATTCGAAAAAATGGATTCCGAACAGTTCTCATCGGGCTGAGCGGAGGGATTGATTCTGCTTTGACCGCGGCCATTGCTGTGGATGCATTGGGAAAGGAAGGAGTGGTTGGGGTCACCATGCCTTCTCCCTATTCTTCAAAGGGATCCGTAGAGGATTCCGAAGTCCTGGCAAAAAGCCTTGGCATCCGCCTCACGAAAATCCCGATCACAGAGATACTTCAGGCTTATTTGAAAACCCTCTCTCCCTCTTTTAAGGGACTAAGACCTGATGTGACGGAGGAAAATATTCAGGCGCGTATTCGAGGAAACATCCTCATGGCCCTCTCCAACAAATTGGGTTGGCTCGTTCTAACCACCGGAAACAAGAGTGAGATGAGCGTGGGATATTGTACGCTTTACGGAGATATGGCAGGCGGATACGCCGTCTTGAAAGATGTTCCAAAAACACTGGTTTATGAATTGGCAAAATTCAGAAACAAGAAAGAAGGGAAGGAGATCATCCCCAGACGCGTCTTCACCAAACCGCCTTCGGCGGAATTGAGGCCGGATCAAAAGGACGAGGACTCCCTTCCTCCCTACCCTGTCCTTGATCCTATTCTTCAAGCCTATGTCGAAGAGGATAAAGGGGTCGAAGAAATTGCAAAAATGGGGTTTAAGGAAGATTTGGTCAAAAACGTAATCAACATGGTTGACCGGAATGAATATAAGCGGAGACAAAGCCCACCGGGTGTGAAGATCACCCACCGCGCCTTAGGGAAAGACCGGAGACTACCGGTGACGAACAAATATCGGAATTTTTAGTATCCTCCGAGCCTCCACATATTCATCTATTTCCGGTACCGGGGTGTTACCTCACCACGCTCTTAGGATTTACCCCTTCATTCAGGATGAGAACCTCCACGCGCCTGTTGAGTTGCCTTCCGGATTCGGTGTCGTTGCCAGCTACAGGGAACTGCTTTCCATACCCCTTTGTCAGAATCCGGTCGGGACTGACCCCCTTTGCAGTCAGCACCTCTTTCACTGCATCCGCGCGTTTCTGGGAAAGAGTCAGATTAAATTGGTCGCTGCCGACACTGTCGGTATGGCCCTCGATGAGCACATTACGCTCCGGATGCTTCCCCAGAAACTCAGCCAGTTTATCAACATTACGAACAGCTCCTGCGGCGAGCTCGGCCTTCCCGAAGGCAAACAGCACATCGCCCATGGTGAGAACAATTCCTCTCTCGGTCATCTTGCCTTGGAGTTCAGAAAGCTCCTTCAGAAATTGATTGATCTCGGCTTTGGTCTGCTCAGCCTGGCGTGCTTTGGCCTCAGCTTCCATTCTCGCCTTCTCGGCCCTCTCTGCTTCCGCCTTGCTTGCCAACTTTGCCTGCTCGACCTCCCGGGCTCTCGCCTCGGCCTCGCTCTTCGACCTTTCGGCCTTCTCCGCTTCCGCAAGGGCTAATGCTCTTGACTGCTCCGCTTCCTTTTTCGCCTTTTCAGCGGTCGCTGCTTCCTCCTTGGCGGCTAACCTGGATCGTTCGGCCTCCCTTTTCGCCAGATTTGCCTCCAGAACCCGCTTCTGGAGAAGGAGATCGGCCGCTTCTTTGATCAGGGTCTCGTTCTCCTTTTCAACTCTCTTCCCTTCTGCGATGGTCAGAGCGGTTTGAGCTTTCTTTTCGGCCAGGTACCCCAGTTGCTCCATCTCCCCATAATCCTTGGTCTGCTCTGCTACTTGTATGATCCTGCCTGCTTCCGCCAGCAGAGCCGGCGCATAAGTTTCAACGCTTGGATTGGCCTTGGCCTGGGTATAGGTGGCTTTGGCGCGTTCCACACTCTCTTTAGCCCTGATCTCCTGTAAGGAAGTGCATCCGGCCGCAAATAAAACGAGTAAGCTGAACGGAATGAGTAATTTCATCCCTCTTTTGACAAATCTGAAAGTGATAGCAGTCATGGTTCATTCCCTCCTTGAAGAACTATTGTTTGGATAAAAGCTCGATGTCCTGGCGTAGGGTTTTGATGTTTTGACGCAACTCCTCAGCCTTTTTCTTTGCTTTCTCGGAGGCCCCTTTGGCGCGCGCGTAGTCTGCATCCACTGAAACCTGTTCAGCCAGGCGAGTCGCCTGTTCGTAGTCCTTTTTGCCGAAAGCCGCCTTCGCCTCCGCGAGCTTGTCCTCAGCAGCCTTCAGCTCTCCGGGCGCATTGACACTCGCATTACTTTCTTTAGCCTCAACGAGGGCCTTCTCACCCCCCGAGATTTTCTCCCTTGGCAGGGTGGCATAGGTGACACACCCATTTATCAACAAGAGGTCAAGGATTATCCATACAACGAGCAATGGTCGGATTCTTTTCTTCTTGTCCATTTCTTCCTCCTTTGTCGTTCTCGTTTGGATGCAATAGTAACATAACCTGGACTCAGTTCATAGCTGAATTATCTATTTTGCATTTCCTCTCATGGAGTCCAGATCGGTAGGCTCTTTGGGCATAAACAGAGACAAAGCCGCCGGGTGTGATGATCACGCACTGTGCCTTGGGAAAGGACCGGAGACTGCCGGTAACGAACAAATACCGGAACTTCTAATATCCCATCCACAGATATTTGAAATTTCCTCTATTTAATCCCTCCCCCTTCGATGGGGGAGGGAGAGCCCTGCACCACGTAGGGTGCAGGACAATGCCCTGAACCTCATATGGTTCAGGGGGTGGGGGTGGACAAATTCGATTGGCTCCCCCTCCCCTTCATCCCCTCCCACGGTGGGGAGGAAAGACTTTTGCGAAAATTGTTTTGAATGTCGAGATAAATTATCAGGCTTCAATGTGCAGGAATCTAGAATACTACGATTCCGATAGCGCGTTGGATAGCTCTTTCGACTTCTCGCATAAAAGAAGGACTAATTGTGTCAGTATTTATTCACCCCACAGACGTTTGGCCGAAAGGGCTGCTATCTTGGACCACTGCCGGTCTTCCTTATGTTGCGTCTTGGAGTACAAAAGATAATACTTTTCTGTTTGAGGTTCAATATCCTTTTGAGCCTGGTTCCGCAGCCATCGGCACACCGCCTCTCCTATCAATTGGCTCCGGGAGCTTGTTGCTGCAGAATCAACCAGCTTATCGATTTGACGAACAAGGTCATTGCTTAATGTGATCGTGATTTTGCATTTTTGGGAACGTGTTGAACCGGTAGACGTAAAAAGCCACCTTTCCTTCAGACTTTTAGTAAAATAATATGCCACATTTATTCGTTTGCCAAGACTCGTTTCTTTGTGCAAACTTTGTGCAAACGCCTTGACGCCCCTACCCTTTTTTGATAATCTTCTACCGTGCTAAGCAGACCGAGGCCGGATGCTGAAGTGTTCCCACAGGTCAGCAAGGAGGGTTTCAGTATCTTTCGGGGGAGGAAAGGCGAATATACAAGATTACAACAGAAGAACCCTTTTAATTTTAACAGGTTAGATAGCAATAGAGCGTTTAATAATGGGTGTAATTATTATATCATAATATAATACTTCCGTCTAATAGTCTGTTATGTGCAAACGCATGAAGCAAAAACGAACTACAAAACATAAGCGAGTAATCTACCATGGCATGGAGATGGACGCGAGGATGCCAAGGATAATCAGGGGAGCGCAGAAGGATCGCGAGTACAAGATCAATGGTCGTATCTATCCCCGAATTCCGTGGGGCTCTGATAACTTTGGCGAAAAAGACCCTACAGTGTACGAACACGCGTGTCCGGACTGCGGCGTCAAAAAAGGACAGCTCCATGTGCGTGGATGCGACATTGAAGAATGTCCAGTCTGCGGTAAGCAGGCCATTGCTTGCGACTGTGCCTATGATCGCTCTTATGGGTGGGCACATAACACTTATAAGGCCTCCCGTTGTCAAGATAAAAAGAGATCCTGATAGGAAAAACAATTTCCTCGTTTTTGTAAAGTCATTAGATTGCCTAAAAGCTCTGGCTTGGTTTCCCAATGCGGTTTCAGACAGAAGTCTGCACCAAACACTTATCGAGGCTCACTAGCCATGGGGCCTGAGATTTTTTGACTATTCAGACCTCTGACGACAGTATAGAGACACCTGGGTCTTGTCTTCAATCTTGACAGTTGACCTGTTTATGGACTATATTTAGTCATCCTCAAGAGATGGAGAAAAACCCAATGAAACTTTCCAGCCAGATCAAGCCTATCAGCTACCTAAAGGCCCATGCCGCCGAAATCGTAAGGAAGCTGAATGAACACGGGGAGCCGCTGGTTATCACCCAGAACGGCGAAGCCAAGGTGGTCATACAGGACATCGAAAGTTACGAGCAAACACAGGAAACAATGGCTCTTCTGAAGATCCTGGCGCTCGGGACCCGTCAAATCGAGGAAGGCAAGGTCCAGCCCGCTGAAGATGCGATCAGACGTCTGCGCGAGCGACGGGAGACTCACTGATGCCGTTTGCGGTATTCCTGACCGATGATGCGGCGCGTGATCTCGACGAACTCTACGACTATTTGGCTTTGCACGATTCGCCGCAAAAAGCGGACTATGTCTTAAAACAGATCGAGCGAGCCTTCTCCAGGTTGTCCGAATTCCCCGGTCGGGGTACCCATCCTAAAGAACTGCTGGCGCTCGGAATTCATGAATATCGTGAGATTTTCTTCAAACCCTACCGCATCATTTACCGAATCATGGATAAGAACGTCTATGTTCTGCTGATCGCCGACGGCCGTCGTGACATGCAGGTGCTGTTACAGCGGCGATTGTTAGGCGCGTAACACGTCGAGCCGGTTCGGTGGAAGGGAGCTCGATCCCGGAGGTCTTAAACCAAGAGCGGATTTGGGCATTACGGTCGAACCGCATCAACTTGACACGGATTAGGTTTGTCAGGTTTTTGGGTGGTGGTTACGCGCGCAGGTTACGCAAATCATTATGTGAGGAAAAAAATGAAATCTGAGAAAATCAACATTTCTGACAAGTTTGGAAAGCTCCCTGCTGGCGATTATGCAGTAGGGCTGATCGCCAAGATGAACGACTACGACATCAAGATCGTGAAATTCAAAGGCGACTTCGTCTGGCACAGTCATCCTGAAACAGACGAGACCTTCATCATTGTGGAGGGCACGCTTGTAATGAACTTCCGAGACCGGAAGGTGGAGGTAAACGCTGGGGAGATGATTGTCATCCCGAAAGGTGTTGAGCATAAACCATCTTCCGAGGACGGATACAAAGCCCTCCTCATCGAGCCCGAAGGAGTGCCAA
>JAPVTA010000127.1:0-24077 GCA_047519465.1 Thermodesulfobacteriota bacterium
TCCTGAGAAGACTCCACGTTGAACATGAGGATGCTCGTCTTCAAGCCGTATTCAATTTCATCTTCTCTCTTTCCCACTCCTGAATAGACAATTTTTTGCGGGTCCGCTCCGCCTTGGAGGGCCCGATAGAGCTCGCCCCCGGAGACCACGTCCACTCCTCCACCCAGGTTGACGAAGAGGCGGAGAAGGGCCAGGTTGGAATTGGCCTTGGCAGAATAACAAATAAGATGAGGGATCCCTTTGAAGGCCTCATCGAAAACGGTGAAATGTCTGATCAAGGTTTGGTAACTGTAGAGATAGAAAGGGGTGCCCACTTTTTCAGCGATTTGCCGAATCGGAATCCCTTCACAATAAAGCTGATGGTCCTTGTATTCAAAAAAATGCATCGCTTTTCCTAAGCAGTTCGGAGCAGCTTAGTTCGCCTGCCCGCCGAACAAGTTCTTTGGCAGGCGGGGAGTTCGGAGATTTCAGACTTTCATGTTCTTGAGTTTTTAATTTTGACTCAAGACTCCGAACTCTGAACTCCGAGCTTCAGTGCAGATACTTCACCCTCACTTCTTCGGAGCGGGCGCTTTCGTTTCTTTGTGAAGAATTATCCACGGCTGTCACCGCATACTCGTATTCTTGCTGCAAAACAACATCGTTATCAAGATAAGTGTTTTTCGACAGCGGACTCTCATTCAACCTTTGAAATTCCTTCTCCCCGGTTTTCCTTCGATAGACATTATACCCAAGAATGTCGGGCTCCCGGTTCCTATTCCAGGTTAACTCTATCCCTTCTTTGGTAGGAATGGCCACCAGCTCAACAGGGGCACTCGGTGGAGTAAGCTTGATCGGGGTCACCGCTATCCCCGGAGATCCCATTCCTTCTACGTCGGTTTTGACGACTCTCCTCACTGCCCTCACCGAATAGATATACTTGATATCGTTCTGCACACTCAGATCGCTATACGCGGCTGCCATGAGGGGCTCTCTATTCAATGGGTTGAGAGGAAACTCCTCTTCTCCTTCTATCCTCCTGTAAACATCGTAGCCTGTTGCCCCCTCGACCGGGTCCCAAGAAAGCTCCACCTTCTTATCCCCGCGCTCCACTCTTATTGCTGTTGGAGGAGCGGGAGAATGATCCCAGTAGACAGTGACCGGATTCGAAGGAGAGCTCGGGTACCCTCTTCGATTGATTGAAACAACCTGATAGACATAGACCTTTCTCGGCTCTTGGTCCTCAATAAAGAGCGCCATCCTTTTGCCCGGTATAAAATCTTCTTTAGTCAACTTCATCTCACGCACGACCTTCGGCTTTCCTCCGCATCCTCTACACTCCTCTCCAACGAGAGTTCCTTCGGATCTCAAAATTTGGAAGCTTACCAAATCCGTAAGGGGGGTTTTATCCGTATTGTCCTTAGGGGTTCTCCACCCTAAGAGAAGCCGGCCCTCCCTCGAGATGGCTTGAAGATCCACAATTCTCATGGGAACGATCAAATCCCAGGGCACAGGAGACCCCTTCTTGGCACAAGCGATCGCCATCAGTAATATCGCCGAAAACAGGAATATAGCACTAATCTCAAACTTAAGGGCACCTCTTATAATTACCAGTTTGTCACTCCCGCCCCGTATCCGAGTACGGGGTAAACTCCGGCGGGAGTCCAGTGTCGTTAAGGGCTTTTGGATTCCTGCTTTCGCAGGAATGACATTTTTAGAGGTAGCCTCAAAACTTTGAACTTTGAACTTTGAACTTTGAACTTTCTTATTCATTTTCGTGGTCCGAAGATTGCTGTGCCCACCCGAATATAGGTGGCCCCTTCCTCGATAGCAACCTCGAAGTCATTCGACATTCCCATGGAGAGTTCTTTCATCGGGATCCCTTCTTTGACCATCCTCTCCTTTAAATCTCGAAGGGCAATATAATAAGGGCGACTCATTTCTGGCGAATCGAAATAAGGTGGCATGGTCATCAGCCCCTCCAAAGAAAGATGTCGAAGGGTTTGAACCCTTCTGGCCAGAGTAAACACCATCTCCTCATCAGTCCCAAATTTGGTCGCTTCCTTGGAAAGATTTACCTCAATCATTGCCTCGATCACCCGATCCACTTGCTCTGCCCTCCGATTCAATTCCTCAGCCAGTGGATGGCTGTCTAAAGAGTGTATCATATCGAAGAGACGAACGGCATACTTCGCCTTGTTTGATTGAAGGTGGCCGATGAAGTGCCAGGAGATAGGCCCGCCTTCGCCGAAGCGTTCCGTCGAGGCAAGCTTTCCAATCTCTTCGATCTTCTTTTGGGCCTCCTGGATATAATTCTCGCCCAGGATGGTGACTCCCGCTTCAATCGCTTCCTTGATTCGTGCAACCTCGACCGTCTTGGAAACAGCAACTAATTTAATTGTGCCTGGGTCTCTCCCTGCCTTTCGGGCGGCCTCTTCTATTCTGTCCCTCACCCTTAGAAGATTATCCTTAATTGCTGACATTGTAAAAATCACGAATACAAGAAACGATGATGTAATGTAGCGTCGGCATTCCTGCCTGCCCTGTACCATATTAGGTTCAGGGCCTGCGGGCAGGCAGGTGCCGATGGACTCCCTCGCCCTCAATTAATGAGGGCGCTACATTTTTTTTCGTTCATCTGAATCCCGAATTCCGCATACCAAAATAGTGGTCATTGTTTTTATTCCGCAATCCTGATTCCGCATTCCGAAATTGTAATAGCCCCTAATCGACTTAGCATCTGGATCAACTCACACAGGGGAAGGCCTACGACGTTAGTATAGGACCCTCGGATGGATTCGATCATAAAAGAACCGATTCCCTGGATGGCGTATCCTCCTGCTTTATCAAAGGGTTCCCCTGTCTGCACATACCATTCTATCTCACCGGGAGTCAGACTCTTCACTTTTACCGCCGTTTGGACCGCCTCCTTATCATTCTTCCTTTTCTCCAAATGGCATACCGAATACCCGGTCAGTACCCAATGCTCTCGACCACTGAGGCAGCGTAGCATTTCAACGGCCTCTTCCCGGTCTCTCGGCTTTCCCAGAATGGGCCCATTGATATAAACAACTGTATCCGCAGCGATCACCCAATGGCCCGGATACTCCCGGGCCACATCTCCGGCCTTGGCTTCAGCCAATCGAATGACATGCTCGGCGGGGGATTCCTTTTGAACAAAATCCTCTTTCACGCTGCTTGGGATCACCTCGAAATCAAGGCCCACTTGTTTCAGCAATTCATATCGACGGGGAGACTTGGAGGCGAGAATCAGCCGGCTACTCATTTTTTAAAAACTAAGGGAAATCCGAAGGTTTGTCAAGTTTGAAAATGGACGGGTCTTCTTCTCTATAAGCTCGGGGGAAAGAATCTTTTTGCGTTTCTATTAATAGTCTACTTTGTCTATCCCTTTCAGCCCAAGAATTTTCCTTGCTTCATCGGGAGTGGTTGGTTCAATGCCGAACTCCTTGGCAATCCGGACCATTTTCGTCACCTGTTCGGCATTGCTCTTTGCCATCACGCCCTTTTCTAAATAAAGGTTGTCTTCCAATCCAACCCGGCAGTTTCCGCCGATGAGCAACGATTGGGTGCATATGGGGAACTGGGCCCGACCCGCGACGCAAACCGAAAACATGAAATCGCCGATCTGCCTGCGGGCGTAGTCAACCAGGAACAGAAGATTTTCGGGGCTGGGGGTGATTCCTCCCAGAACTCCCATGACGAACTGGATGTAAACAGGCCTCTTAATGTGGCCGGCCTGAATCATGAAAGCGACATTGTTCACCATCCCGGCATCGTAAGCTTCAAACTCCGGCTTTGTCCCAACCTCATTGAATGCAGCACAGTACGCCCTCATTGATTTAAACGTATTGGGAAAAATGAAATCTTCGCTCGTCGCCAAGCGCTCTTTTTCCCACTCAAATTTCCATTCTTTATATCGCGAGAGCAGTGGAAACAGTGCAAAATTTATGGACCCGGCGTTTAACGAAGCGAGCTCTGGTTTATAGGCCTTCACGGGAGCGACGCGCTCTTCGACCGGCACCCTGCCGTCAGCACCGGTGGTAATGCAGATCACCACATTGCAGCGGCTCTTGATGCTTGAGATGATTTCTTTGAAGAGGCTGACGTTAGAAGAGGGAGCGCCTGTTTGGGGATCGCGGGCATGAACGTGACAGACGGCTGCTCCGGCTTCGTAGGCCCGGACCGCTTCATCGGCAATCTCTTTAGGTGTGATGGGAAGGTAAGACGACATGGTCGGGGTGTGAATGCTTCCCGTAATGGCTGCAGTGATAATGACTTTATCCTTCATGACCGTTAACTCCTTTCATTCCTTTAAATGATTCTTAAGCCCCCAGCCCTTTGGCACTGGAAGCCCGCTGGGAACGAATCAAACTTTCATTTCTTAGGGTTCAAAAAGTCGGGCTTGAGAAACTCGGGATTTGGATAAGTATAAAATCCCTTCCCGCTCTTGACACCCAATTCACCTTTGTTTACCTTTTCCTTCAATGCCTCAGGGGGCTTATCTTTGGGATCCTTTGAATCGGTGTAGTAGACCATTTCGATGTTATAGACGGTATCCAAGCCAACAGAATCCATCAGTCCAAAAGGCCCCACTTTCATTCCTGTGAAGACCCGCCAAGCCCGATCAATATCCCGGAAATCAACAAAATCGTTCGCCCACATGTAGAGACATTGCCTTTTAATCGCCCGCCAGACACTGTTGAAGCAGAAGCCAAGGATTTCCTTTTTTACCGTCAACGGAATACACCCCAGCGAGCGAATCCACGCTTCCCCTGTCTCCATCACTTCGGGCAGCGTCTTGGTGCCGGGCATAAGGTCCACCATGATCGTTCCTTGCAACGGAAAATAGAAGTGGGTGTTGATACAGCGCTCCGGTCTGCCGCTGCTTTGTTCCATTCTTGATATGGGGAGGGAAGAGCTATTCGATGCCAAGATTGCCTTAGCGGGCGCGGCTTCCCCCAATTGCTTGAAGATTTTCCGCTTTACTTCGAGGTCCTCGGTGACCGCCTCCACCACCAAATCGACCTCTTTAAGCGCATCGCCGAGATCCGTCGTGAAGTTTATGGCTGCCTTACACTTCTCCCAATGTTTCCAGGGGATAAAAGGGTTGACTTCTTTCGCCTTGAAGTCCGTGAAAAGCTTCTTGTAGGTGTCGTCGAAGGCACCGGCGATGGTGTCGTAAACGCTGACTTTATAACCTGCGTAGGCTGACAGCATGGAAATCTGCGTGCCCAAGAGACCGGTACCGATCACAGCCACTTTCTTAATCTTCTGGGTCATAGATGTCTCCTTTCTCGCTTATCTGGAAGAAAAGGGTGGAGGGCCGGAAGCGGTATATCTCGGATTCCCGGTCGGTCTGAAGGGAACGGCCGCTTTGCCCGACGACATTATAACAGGCTTATCCTCAAAGGGGAAGACCGTTGAGCTTGTAAGGTTGACTCTAAAGTTCAAATCTGATACTTAAATAGAAAGGATGGAGAATGGAACAAAAGATCAAGACAAGAAAAGAGCTTGTCAGAATCATCAAAGACCTCAAGGAAAATGGAAAGCGGATTGTTTTTACCAACGGTTGTTTTGATCTTCTTCACATCGGTCATGTCCGATATCTTGAAAAAGCCAAAGCCCTCGGAGATGTCCTCGTCGTAGGGGTTAATAGCGACTCTTCAGTCCGAAAGCTGAAAGGACCCAACAGGCCAATTCTCCCCGAAAAAGAGAGGGCGGGTATTCTTTCAGGTCTCGGGTGCGCGGACTATGTTACCATCTTTTCTGAAATAGATCCGTTGAAAGTCATCACTTCCCTCCGGCCAGACGTGCTTGTCAAGGGAGGCGATTGGGCAAAAGAGCAAATCGTAGGAAAGGAAGTGGTGGAAAGGCTGGGGGGAGAAGTGGTCATCCTTCCTTTTGTCAAAGGGGCTTCTTCCTCAACCCTTATCCAGACCATCTTGAAGAGATTTCAGAAAAAGTCCTGAAATCTCTGAAATCAAAGGAGCGAAAAGTAGTTTGCGGAGCTCGCTTGAAACGATATGAAAAAAGGACCTGAAAGAGATCTCTTATCACTTCCGGAAGCTCTCCCCCTGCTTCCCGTTAGAGACATCGTCGTCTTTCCTTACATGGTCCTTCCCCTTTTTGTTAGCCGGGAAAAATCGATTAAATCTTTGGAGGAGGCCCTTTCACGAGACCGGCTGATCTTCCTGGTCGCTCAGAAAACAACCTCGGAAGAAGACCCTTCTCCCAAGGATCTTTACCGAGTGGGCACGGTTGCCGTCGTCATGAAGATGCTCAAGCTGCCCGACGGAAAGGTCAAGATCCTTGTCCAGGGGCTCTCCAAGGCTTCCATCAAAGAGACCCTTCAGACGGCACCCTATCCCCTTGTAAAAGTTGAAAATATTAAGGATCCTTTCATCACGCAGATCACGCTCGAGACAGAAGCTCTGATGAGAAATGTCAGAGAACAATTAGAGAGGATTGTCTCCTACGGCAAGTTCCTCTCTCCGGATATGATGTTCGTCCTTGAGAGCGTCGACGACCCGGGAAGGTTAGCCGACTTGGTCGCTTCGAACCTGGACCTCACCGTCGAAAAGGCCCAGGAGATCTTAGAAATCCTCGACCCCCTGGAAAGGCTCAAGGCGTTGAACGAACTCCTCGGAAAAGAGGTCCAGGTCCTCACTATGCAGGCCAAGATTCAATCCCGGGCCAAAGAAGAGATTAGCAAATCGCAAAGGGAATACTTCCTTCGAGAGCAGATGAGGGCCATCCGAAGCGAACTGGGCGAGGCAGATGAGCGCACGGACGAAATCAAGGCACTCCAGCAAAAGATCAAGAAGGCAAAGATGCCCAAAGAGGTTGAAAAGGAGGCCCGACGAGAGCTGGAACGATTGGAACAGATGCACCCAGATGCCGCGGAGGCCTCCATGGTCCGCACTTACCTCGACTGGCTAATTGAAATGCCATGGTCGAAAGCGACGACCGACAGCCTCGACCTTCATAAGGCCAAAAAAGTTCTGGATGAAGACCACTACGATTTGGAAAAAGTAAAGGAGCGAATTTTAGAATACCTGAGTGTCCACAAATTGAAAAAAAAGATGAAGGGGCCTATCCTCTGCTTCATCGGCCCCCCCGGGGTCGGAAAAACTTCTTTGGGCAAATCGATCGCCAGAGCTCTGGGAAGAAAATTTGTCAGAATTTCTCTGGGGGGGATAAGAGATGAGGCTGAGATTCGTGGCCACCGCCGAACCTACGTCGGCGCTTTGCCGGGCCGGATCATCCAATCGATTAAACAGGCCGGAAGTCATAACCCGGTTTTCATGATGGACGAGGTCGATAAAATCGGCATCGACTTCCGAGGAGACCCCGCCTCTGCTCTCTTGGAGGTTCTCGACCCAGAACAGAATAACGCCTTCAGCGACCATTATCTTAACGTCCCCTTCGACCTTTCTCGGGTGATGTTCATCACCACGGGAAATCTGACCGACCCCATCCCCTCTGCCCTGAAAGACCGGATGGAAGTGATCAACATCCCTGGATATACCGACCTGGAAAAATTGAAGATCGCGCAAACCTTTCTCCTCCGCCGGCAAATGGAAGAAAACGGAATTCATCCAAAGATGCTTGAATTTTCCGACAAGGCCATTCTTCAGATCATTTCGCAATATACTCAGGAGGCGGGGCTTCGGAATCTCGAAAGAGAATTGGCTTCCGTTTGCAGAAAAGTGGCCAGAAAAGTAGCCGAGGGAAAGAAAGAGAAGACCAAAATCAATACCAAGAACCTCCACCAGTTCCTGGGTCCTCCCCCTTACTTGCCGGATGAGGAACAGAAGCGCAATGAGGTGGGTGTGGCCACAGGCCTGGCTTGGACAGAAACCGGCGGAGAGATTCTCCATGTGGAGGCTTCCACTACTCCGGGGAAGGGCTCCCTCATCCTTACCGGGCATCTCGGAGACGTGATGAAAGAATCGGCCCAAGCTGCCCTCACCTATGCGCGATCCAAAGGAAAGTCCTATCGGATCAGTCCCAATGTCCTTAACAACAAGGAGATTCATATCCATGTCCCCGCGGGCGCCATCCCAAAGGACGGACCTTCTGCTGGCATTACCATGGCGGTCGCCATCTTCTCTGCCCTGACAGGCATTCCTGTGAGAAAGGACGTGGCGATGACGGGTGAGATCACGCTGAGAGGAAGAGTCCTGCCGGTCGGAGGGTTGAAGGAAAAAGCCCTTGCCGCCCTGCGAAACAAGATCAAAGATGTCATCATCCCGTACCTGAACAAGAAGGACCTTATCGACCTTCCCGTCTACGCTAGGAAAAAAATCAATTTTGTTCCAGTGAAGCATATGGACGAAGTCTTGAAACTCGCTCTGGCGAAAAAGTAAGGATAACCTCCCTCTTTTCCCCCCTTAGCCTAAGGGGGGATGAAGGAGGGTTACGAGACATGCCTGTTGACTCCGGTGCCGCAGGCAGGGCGATTGAATGAAGACGTACATCAACGAGATCAAAGAGAATGATCACGTGGAGTCTTTCTTTCTGGTGAAGGAAAAGTCTTCCGGGATCACCAAGACTGGCAGCACGTACTTGAGATTGAAATTGGTGGACCGCTCCGGAGACATTGAAGGCAGGGTTTGGACATCGGCTGAAAGCATTGCTCAATCTTTTGAGAAGGACGATTTCGTCCGCGTCACAGGAAAGGCAGTCTCCTTTCAGGAGCATCTTCAATTGAACATCACTCATATTGAAAAAACAAGCGAGGAAGAAATTCTTTTTCCGGATTTTTTCCCTACGACGGAAAAGGATGTTGAGGAGATGTTCCGGTCCCTCCTTGAAGTCAGCCAAGAGGTCAAAAACCCTCACCTCAGCCGACTTCTTCAACTCTTCTGGGAGGATGAGCCCTTTGTTAAACTTTTTAAAATTGCGCCCGCTTCCAAGTGGCTCCACCACAACTATTTGGGAGGTCTCTTAGAACATACCCTTTCCCTGGCTCACTTGGTATTAAAAAATGTCAGCCACTACGCCGACTTGAACCAGGACCTCCTGCTCACAGGTTCGATCCTCCACGATCTCGGGAAGGTCGATGAACTCTCTTACCACCGATCCTTCGACTACTCAGATGAAGGCCGTCTCATCGGCCATATTATCCTCGGGATAGAAAGGGTGGAGGATAAAATCCGTCAACTACCCGATTTTCCAAGAGACCTTTCCATGTTGTTGAAGCATCTCCTCCTCAGTCACCATGGTCAATACATTTGGGGTTCACCAAAGAGGCCGATGACCTTGGAAGCGCTGATGCTCCATTTCTTGGATGACATGGATGCAAAAATCACTGGAATCCAGCAATTCATAAAGAAAGAGGTCCCGGAGGGGTCCAAATGGAGCTCATACCACCGCATGTTCGAGCAAAGCTTTTACGTACCGTCTCTTTTGGATCAGACGGAACTAGCTGAAAAAATTGAGAAAAATGGATTGGAGGAAGAATGATAAAATTCCTCAGTTTTCTTGACAAACCTCACGTCCATTATTATTTTATAGTGACAAAAGGAGTCTCAGTTTAGCAGTACCGGGCTATCTCCTTAAGCGGGGGGAAGGGGAAAATGGTTTTTTTCCTCTCGGAAAGAGAGAAACGAATCTTAGAAATGGTTACTGAGGATTACATTCTCACGGCTGAACCAGTGGGCTCAAGGACGATCTCTAAAAAATCCAGTCTCAACCTGAGCCCCGCCACCATACGGAATATCATGTCGGATTTGGAAGAGCTGGGTTTACTGTCTCAACCCTACACGTCAGCCGGAAGGATTCCGACGGAGAAAGGGCTTCGACTTTATGTGGATTCCATTATGGATGTCCACGAACTGAGTAGCCAGGAACAGCAGGAAATTCGGTCCAAATACCCGGAGCATCTCGCGGAAGGGCCGGACCTGTTCCGGGAGACTTCTCGAATCCTTTCTTTGTCCTCGCACTATTTAGGGATTGTCTGGATGCCCAAGATGAGTTCGGTTGTGCTTCAACATATTGAGTTCGTGAAGCTAAGAAGACATCTCGTTCTGGCGATTTTAGTGACCACCACATGTTTGGTCCACAACCGGATCATCGAAGTGGAGGAAGATTTTTCTCAATCCGAATTAGACCATCTCTCAGATTATTTGAATAGCTTCTCAGCCGGTCTCACCCTTTGCCAGGTGAGGGAGAGGCTCTTGGAGCAGATGAGGGTAGCGAAGAACGCTTACGACCATCTCCTTGGACAGGCACTTAAGTTGGGGGAGAAAGCCTTTTCCTCCATCGATGACTCGGATGTCTTCATCGAGGGGAAAACAAATATCCTGAATGAGCCTGAGTTCGGCAATGTTTCAAGGATGACCGATCTCTTTCGGACTTTTGAGGAGAAGGCCATCATGGTGAGACTCTTAGATCAGTTTATGGCGCCGAAGGGAGTCCAAATTGCGATCGGCTCGGAGAGCCAGGTTCGGGAGATGGAGACCTGTAGTGTGGTCACCTCCACCTATAGTTGTGGTGGTGAAGTCCTGGGTGTGTTAGGGGTCATCGGACCTCGAAGAATGAACTATTCGAGAGTCATCCCCCTTGTGGGTTATACCGCAAGACTTCTCACTGAGATCCTGGAAACACCATAGATTTCCTTCTCCACTAAGCCTCATCTTATTTATGAGAAGATCACGATCTTAACGGGAAAGGATATGCTACGGGGCAAGAGCCGGGGTAGAAAGAATGGACAAAAAAGAGGCTAAGAAAAATCAAAACCACAAAGGAGCATTGAAGAAAAACCCGGAGGGGACCGTCGACACTGTTGGCGAAGAGCTCCGTTCCCTTTCAGAGGAAGAAAGAAAACAGAAAGAAAAGGAGATTGAAGAACTCAATAAGAAGTTGGCGGAAAAGGAGAAAGAGATCAAGGGACATCACGACCGTCTTCTCAGGTTGGCTGCTGATTTTGAAAACTATAAAAAAAGGGCTGCCAAAGAAAAGGAGGACTGGACCAAATTCGCGAATGAGGATTTGATCCGGGTGATCCTTCCCTTTGTCGACAATCTCGAGAGGGCAGTCAACCACGCTGAAAAGGTAGCGGATACTGGGGTTTTAATCGAAGGGGTCCGATTGACCATCCAACAACTTCTCCAGGGCTTGAACAGATTTGGCCTTTCTACTTTTGAATCCGTCGGAAAGCCCTTCGATCCAACCGTGCACGAAGCGATGCTGGTAGTAGAGACGGACAAACATGAACCCAATCAGGTCGTGGAGGAGTTTCAGAAGGGTTACCTCTTGAACGATCGGCTTTTAAGGCCCGCAACCGTTTCCGTATCGAAAGCTCCGGCGGAAGAGGTCCAGACATCGGAATGATTTGAATAAACCCCACTGCAGACAAGCAGGGCATGATTTCTAACGGGGCAAATATTTAAGGAGGGGAAACTAAAATGGCAAAAACAATAGGAATTGATTTAGGAACGACAAACTCTGTGGTGGCTATTATGGAGGGAGGAGATCCTGTGGTCATCGCCAATCAGGAAGGCAGCAGAACCACTCCTTCTGTGGTTGCCTTTACAGATAAAGGGGAAAGGGTGGTGGGACAAATCGCCAAGCGTCAAGCCATCACCAACTCCGAAAATACCATCTTTTCAATCAAGCGATTGATGGGAAGAAAATACTCGGATCCCGAGGTTCAGAAAGATCTGAAGATCCTTCCCTATAAGATCATCGAAGCCAAGAACGGAGATGCATGGGTCAGGGTGAGGGATAAGGAGTATAGCCCCCCTGAAATCTCCGCCTTTGTCTTGCAGAAGATGAAGGAGACCGCAGAGGCCTATCTCGGCGAGAAGGTCACGGATGCCGTGATCACTGTTCCCGCTTATTTCAACGATAGCCAACGGCAGGCGACGAAGGACGCAGGACGAATCGCGGGCCTGAATGTCATTCGAATCATCAATGAGCCAACCGCTGCTTCCCTTGCCTATGGCCTCGAAAAAAAGAAGGACGAGAAAATTGCGGTCTTCGACCTGGGTGGCGGAACGTTCGATATCTCCATTCTCGAGTTGGGCGAGGGAGTCTTTGAGGTCAAGTCGACCAACGGAAATACCCACCTGGGCGGGGATGACTTCGACCAACGTGTTATCGACTATTTGGCGGACGAGTTTAGGAAAGACCAGGGGATCGATCTGAGAAAAGATCGGATGGCTCTTCAAAGGTTGAAGGAGGCGGCCGAAAAAGCAAAGATCGAACTCTCCAACATGATGGAGACGGATATTAATCTACCTTTCATCACGGCCGATGCCTCGGGGCCGAAACATCTGAACATGAAGCTAACCCGGGCTAAACTGGAAAAGCTAACGGAGGATCTGATCGAAATGGTAGAAGGGCCGTGCCGTCAAGCCCTTGCTGACGCCGGACTTTCGTCCCAGAAGATCGATGAAGTGATTCTTGTCGGCGGGATGACCCGTATGCCCAAAGTTCAGGAGAAAGTGAGACAAATTTTCGGCAAGGAGCCCAACAAGAGCGTCAACCCCGATGAGGCCGTAGGTATCGGTGCGGCTATTCAGGCCGGGGTTCTGAAGGGTGAGGTAAAGGATGTCCTCCTTCTGGACGTCACCCCACTCTCTCTCGGGATCGAGACCCTTGGCGGCGTCTTCACCAAACTGATTGAAAGAAATACCACCATCCCAACGAAAAAGAGCCAGATCTTTTCCACAGCATCGGATAGCCAACCGGCTGTGACGATCCACGTGCTCCAGGGCGAAAGGGAGATGGCGGCCGACAATAAGACCCTTGGTCAATTTGAACTGGTAGGGATTCCCCCTGCCCCTCGAGGCATTCCTCAGATCGAGGTCACATTCGATATTGATGCGAACGGAATCGTTCATGTCGCGGCCAAAGACCTTGGAACGGGTAAAGAGCAATCCATAAAAATTACTGCCTCCAGCGGTCTCAACGAAGATGAGATCAAAAAGATGGTCAGGGATGCGGATGCCCATGCCGCAGAAGATAAGAAGAGACGGGAGCTGGCTGAAGCGAGAAATCAACTGGATTCGCTTATCTATACAACAGAAAAATCCTTGAAGGAATATGGCGATAAGGTCGATTCAGGCGATAAGCAGAACATCGAAGATGCCGTCGCCAGGGCGAAGAAGGCGTTGGAATCGAACGATGCGAGTACGATCAAGTCCGCTCAGGAAGAACTCACCCGTTCTTCTCATAAGTTAGCAGAGGCCATGTATGCCAAGGCTTCGCAAAAAGGAGCGGCCGGACCAGGGCCAGAAGCCGGACCTCAGCAAGGTCCCCGGCCAAAGGGACAGGACGATGTGGTCGACGCAGACTTCGAGGATGTCGGGAAAAAATAATCACCTAAATCCCCCTCTCCCGTTGCGGGAGAGGACGGGGTGAGGGGAAGAAGTTTCGTAGGGCGAGGTTAAAAGCCTCGCCTTTTTTGTTGAATACAATTCTGAAAGTGTGTGTCATTCCAGACTTGATCCGGAATCCAGGGTTCCCGATGAAAATCGGGGCCGGCGCTATAAAATGGTTCCCGGCTTTCGCCGGGACGACGTATGGATTCCCGCTCCCACGACATGGAGTTCCCATTTATCTTAGTGTTAACGACTCGTCCACATACTTAATGAAAGGCGAGATGAAAAACTCAATGACCCTTCTTTCTCCTGTTTTGATCTCAGCCGTTACTGCCATCCCGGGTACAATGGGAACATCTTTATCTTTTACCCTAATGGTAAAGCGCTTGGGTTTTAACTTAATCTTGTAAACCAGGCCAATCTTCTGGTCCTCCTGGGCGTCTAGGCTCACATAGCATTAGGATCGTCATAAAGACCAAACATTTGTGCTTCAAGATAGTGACGTTTTGCCCAACCATTATTGAATTGTGCTTGATCTCCTACTCCTTCCTTCCAGGTATAGCGTATTTGAAACCAAGCTTCAGCGCGATTTCCTTCCCACATCGCCGTTATCAAATTCTTACCAATCATGGCCGGTGCAAGATATGCTAAAGAAAGCAGACTGGCCATTTCTCTTGAGTTCTGTAGACCGTTGTAAAGTGTTAGCCCATTATCGACGCCACCCTTATTCAGAACGTTTCTAAATTGCGCAAGGATTCAGTCTTTTTTATGCTGGATTTCTGTTTCATAAAGTGTTTGCGCCTCTTGATCAGTAAGATCACTGTATCTCGCTTTCCATTCCTGATTAAGTTTCACGATGGTTTGGTCGGCAAGGTTGTAATTCTTATTGTTGAGGGCAGTCACAATGTCTTTAAGCAAATCGTTAAGAATCTTGTTCTGTTGTTGATAGAGGAATATACCGATTTCGAAGAGATCATCTTCCAGATTCTCGTAAATGCTCCATTTGCCATATTTATCCTTACGAATAAAAGTATAACCATAGCCGTAAGTTACCGTATGGTCGTTACCACGAATGATAGATGGTTGCCTTATAGGTTGGCCTTCTGAATTAAAAATCATTTTCTTAACAATTTTGTCAAACTCTGAAGTTATCGTGGGCGCTATCATTTTTTATCCTCCTCATATTTATTGCTAAAAAGGCATTTATTTAGCCATGCAACCATTTCCACAGTCTACTCCGGTTCAAAAAGCCGCCACCTACATGTTTCCGTTCGCTCGCGATCAAGCCATCTCATAAGCGAAAAATCAAAATCACTAACAAAATCTGCCGCCCAAAGGTCGCCCTTGTAATACACAAGGGTGTTTAAAAAGATGGCGCCGGGATGGCTATGCCTTCTTTCTAATGCTCCGGTTACGGTAAAACCATTCTTGATTTCACAATTTTCTAAATCAACCCAGGCATAACCCGTTCTACCAGGCTGCGTTCAATCACTCGGCATATTATAATAGATCATATCTTCGGGACCGTCTTTCGGGTTTCCATCCAATTCCATCCTGTAATATCGGTATGGTGGAGCACCCAAATTATTTAGAAAGTTAAAGAATCGCTCCGGATCACCATCGTAATCACTATAATCCTTATCCTCACATTGTTTCCATTTGGCCATACGCGGATCGTCTACTGAATCAGCACGTACATCTGGTTCAATTGCCTTGAAATTTTTATCTGCCAAAAAATCTTTCATTATTTGTTTGCAATGTGGAGCGTTGTATTCAGAGGGACGGAGATACTTTTCTTTTTTTAGCGTCTGTCTTATAAATTCGAGTTTTTTAGCTTCACTGTCGAATTGCATCGTTTCCTGCGCATAGGCATTAAAGCAAACAAAAAATAGCACTGCAGTCATCAGAAATTTTAGAGGATATGAAAGGTATCTTTTTGTCGTTTCTTGTTCGCCACTATTTTTCATGCTGCCCTCCCGAGGCCCTCTTATGCGTTTTTTGTGTTTCATCCCTGTCTACCATCTACAAGACACTCTCCACACAGGCAGGCGTACGCGTGTGTGTTTCGCCCTGAAAAACAGATAAAAAAAGCCCTTATAGGCTAATCTTCTCCTGCACGGCGAGAGAAAAAATAGCGCTACAAGGGCTTAAGGTATTTGGCTGATTAGGAACCATTTTCACCCCCACCCCCAAAAGTCCCATAGATGATCTCAGATAATTTGATCTAAAACAAGAATCCTGATGCCTTCGGCTACCAAGAACCTGTCGTCATTTGTAATAAAAGCATGGCAACCAGAGACAAAGGCGGTGGCAAGTTGAACGGCATCTGGCGTTCTTAGATTGTACTGCGCCCGCAGAAAGGCAGCTCTTTCGGCGATATCATCGGTCAAGGGAATGATTGAGAGGTTCGGAAAATTACGGAACAGGACCAGGTATTGAGCTGACAAAGCAAAGTCCTTTTTTCGGTAGGGTTGGACCAGGCATTCTGTAATGATCAGGGTGCTCGTGACCGCGGTCATCTCCCCTTTTTCCAAAGCACGAAAGAAGCTTTTCAAGACTGCCTTAAAGATGGGATGTTCCTCGAAGGCATAGATAAAGATCATGGTGTCCAGGGCCACCCGACGACCTCTCAAGTTCCTAAGAAGAGAACTTATTTCCACTGGGCCCTTTCTTTTCTAACGTAGGCCTTGGGATCAATGCCTTCCCAAGCATCTTTCCCCAATCCAAACATGAATTCAGTAAAGGATTTGGGCTGAGGAAGAATGATGATCGCCCCATTCACCTCTTCTACCATCACTTCCTTCTTGGGAGAAATGGGGACTTTCTTTCGGACCGTTTGTGGAATGACCACCTGATACTTCGGGCCTACTCTTACTTTCGTTCCCATGATACACCCTCCTAAAATAGTTATACATTATTTTAATATCGTTATACGCTTTTGTCAAGTCAACATTGGTAAGGGATTTGATTTTATCTCTTGAGAGTGATAGATATCAAAGGAGAGATGCCCGTCGGGAGAGCATGATATGTGGACGGTTTTTGAAAAATTGAAAAAAGGTCTTTCGAAGACCCACCAGGGCTTTGTCGAAAAGATCGATACGCTCTTTCTGGGACAAAAGACGATCGATCAGGACCTCTTGGACGAATTGGAGGGTCTTCTTTTCGAAGCTGATTTGGGCGTAAAGGCATCGAGTCAATTGATTGAGGGGGTTCGCCAGGGGCTGAAAAGGGGAGAGCTTCAGGAGCCTGAAAAAGTAAAAGAGTATATCAAGCAAGAGATCCTCCGGATCCTAAAATTGGGGGAAAAGCCTCTTTCCATCGACTTCTCCCAGACCAAACCGTTCGTCATGATGGTGGTCGGAGTCAACGGCGGTGGCAAGACGACTACGATTGGAAAGATTGCCCATCACTATTCCTCCCGGGGAAAGAAGGTCCTTATTGGTGCGGCGGATACGTTCAGGGCTGCGGCCGCGGAACAGCTTGAGGTTTGGGCAAACCGAGTTGGGGCCGATCTGATCAAACAATCCAAAGGATCGGATCCTTCCGCCGTGGCCTTCGACTCCATTCACGCCGCCAAGGCCAGAGATATCGATCTCGTCTTCATTGATACAGCGGGCAGGCTTCACACCAAAGTCAATCTCATGGAGGAGTTAAAAAAGCTGAAACGGATTGTCGGAAGAGAATCGCCTGGGGCACCGCATGAGGTCCTTCTCGTCCTCGACGCCACGACAGGCCAGAATGCCATCTCCCAGGCAAAACTATTCAACGAGGCCATCGGCGTGACGGGGATCGCGCTGACCAAGCTGGATGGGACAGCTAAAGGAGGAATCATTGTCGGAATCACGGAAGAGCTGAAGATTCCGATCCGGTACGTCGGCGTGGGAGAAGGGATGGATGACCTGAAGGAGTTTGATGCCACGGAATTTGTCCAGGCCCTGTTTTAAAGAGATGCTTAAACGCACCGCCTTTCTCTTCATCTATTCAAAACTCCTCCCAAAAATGCTAAAATATTTTGTATTTAAGGAGAGCGGATGGCCTTAAACAAGATCGTATATCCAAAATCTCTAAAAGATATTCCAGTATGGCGGCGACGTCAGCTTGCCCAAGACCTTCTCTGGTTCTCCAAATTTTCTCCTTGCGAAAGAATAAGATATATCGATCGAGAGTGGGAAGAGATTCAACAATTTATTAAGAAGTTTGGCCTTAAAACGCATGGAACCAGAAAAAGAAGTTAACTTTTTCAAGCTGATTCGTGCGTTGAATCAGTGGAAAATCCGATATTTGATCATCGGGCGTCGTGCTGTGATTCTATATGGCGGGCCTGTTCTAACCGCCGACACGGACCTTTGGATTCATCTAGAAGATAAGAAGAGGGTTCTTTCTTTGCTCTTGGATAAACTCGGTTTAGAGATCTCTCATTCTCCGGATACAAAAAAACCCATCGTAAGCGGGTTTTCGGGATTGAAAAAATTTGATTTCTTCTTCCAGAAGAGTATCAGAAATGTTGAAGGTGAGACAATTGAGTTTGAAGATTGTTACCAGAACTCGATCCTTAGGAAGGATCTCAAGGAAAATGTTAGCTTCCGAATCCCCTCAATTGACGACCTCATCCGGCTCAAAAAGGTCAGGAAACCAAATGCAAAAGACGGACAGGACATTGAATATCTTTTGAAGGCGAAGCGCCTCCTTAAGAAATCGAACCACTAATCTCCACTGTCAAACCATGAACCTCTCTGCCACTCTTTTCATACGGCGCAATTCATCACGCTTCAAAAGGACGAACCAGTCGAAATCAACCGAAAGAACGAAACGGATCGAGATGCATTCTATTCCAACTTTGCTTCTGTTGACCTGCCTAACAGCAGGTTGTGTCCACGCTCCGGCTCCCTATCGATCGAGCAGTTGGGTGAATACCCCCATCGATATGAAATCCGTCGCAGACAACCCAAACCACCCCTTGCTCCAGGTAATCCTTGTTTACGGACCTTGGTGGTGCCACCACTCGGCTCTGCGGTTGGTCTGCCCGGATCGATCGGTTCTGTTCTGGGACCCCGGCGGCAGTTACGCAAGTCCTGAACAGACTGAGGTGAGAAGTAAGGATGTGATACGTACCAACCCGCCCGACCTGGAAGCCTATCTCCGGTTCACCTGGGAATATAGTACTGTTGAGGTTGAAGTTTTTGAATGGGATCTGACGCTCGATCAATCTCATGAGTTGTACGATGTGCTCCTTAACGGAACAGACAAGAATCATCCTGCAGGAAAGTTCTCCACAGCAACGATGGGAGGATTTTGTTGCGTTGCCTTAAGCGACTTCTTGCATCGTTTTGCGAAGAAGACGATGAATGTGCCGAAATCCTTCTTCTTTCCTCACGATTTAGCCCGGGTTCTCTATACACAATCGCCCAGGCGCGTGCTCGCTTTTCGACGAGGCAAACAGGTGATGTTCGTGCCCCGCTGAGTTATTCTGCGCGGTTCTTTTCACAGAGACAACGAATGAAGATTTCATTTCTTATCCGCTTGTTCCTCTTTCCCTTGCTCATCACGGCGTTGGTTCAACCTCTCAACGCCGAACAACCCAACTACCTTTCCCCCTTGGAAAAAGCGATTGTCCAAGAGATCAACGCGGCGAGGACGAATCCCAAAGGCTACGCTTCTTTTATTGAGGAGTGGAAGCGGTATTACGGCGGGAAGCTCCTGAAAATTCCCGG
Organism: Thermodesulfobacteriota bacterium; assembly: GCA_047519465.1. Classification (GTDB taxonomy): domain Bacteria; phylum Desulfobacterota; class BSN033; order BSN033; family UBA1163; genus UBA1163. The sequence continues at coordinate 19,043 of JAPVTA010000127.1, forward strand.
AGAAAGAATCGTCATGACAGAGGAAGGGGCAACTGCGGTGCATGACGCGATACACTTTATTCGCTCCTTGAATCCGGTCCCTCACCTTAGCCCCTCCAAAGGTATGTCTTTGGGAGCAAAAGATCATGTGAAGGATCAAGGATCATCGAGTTCCGTCGGGCACAAAGGGAGTGATGGAAGTCAACCCTGGGATAGAGTCAATCGCTACGGGACTTGGGAGAAGTGCATAGGCGAGAATATAGCCTACGGCGGCGACAAAGCTCGAAATATTGTGATGTATTTAATCGTAGACGACGGCGTTCCCGGTCGCGGACATAGAAAAAATATCTTCAACCCCGATTTTCGCGTGATCGGAGTTGCTTGGGGTCACCATGCCACCTACAGGACTGTCTGTGTGATTACCTTTGCAGGAGGATACAAAGAGAAAAATAGGAAATAAACCCTGTTAGAAAGTCTTCTGCTGTCTAAGGGGAGGCTCACGTGAGGTTTTAAACCCCGTGCTCGCTGAAACAGGAATACCTCTCATCCCCGCTTCAAGTAGCGGGGCTTTCTAACGGGGTAAAGAGTTACGGAAAAACCATTTTTTCAAGGGCCTTGATCCTCGCCTCGAGGGCGCTAAATTTCTTCTCCAAATCGGCATATGAGAATTTTATCATCGAACCCAATTCCTCTTTGACTTCAACAAAACCTCCTTTCATCTTCTCTCCGACAGAGGCAACCTCTTCTGTCATCTTTTTCATCGCGTCTCCAAGGCTCTCCATTCCATCCTTCAGCCCACCCGTATCCGTGCTGGTTCCCTCTTTGGAATGGACCCAATGGGTTTCGGCCTCTTCTTTGATCTTCTCAAGGAGTGACTCCATTTTCTGGATCGATTGATCAAAGGCAGACCGGTTCTCGATTTTAAGCTCCCCAATTTCTTTTCTGAATTCTTCGATGATCGGCTGGATATCCACTTTGCCTTCTTTCTTTAACTGTTCAAGATCCGCCTTGATTTCCTGTCTCCACTCAAGAATCTGAGTCTTATTTTCCTCCTTTAATTGACGGAAGCTTGACTTCGTCTCCTGCCTCAGCTTCTCCAAGTCCTCCTTCGCAACTAGACCCAGTGATATCCTGTCCAAATATTCTTTGGTCTCTTTGTCCATTCCGATCCCCCGTTTTCTTGTTGATGAAAACCTGAATATCACAAGCCGTTTTGAATATCAATCCTTTTTTTCTGTCCTCTTCTCGACGGGGTAACCCAGCTTTAGCCACTGCTGAAACCCTCCCTCAAGGATCCTAATATCCTTGTAGCCGTAGTCCCGGATCAACTGTGTGGCGACGTCCATAGAAGCCTCTTGATCGGTACAGCCGCAATAAATGATGAGGGTTTTATTCCGAGAAAGATGAACAGGGTTTTTAATGACCGGAGCCCAGGGGAAGTTGATGGCCCCTTTGATGTGGGTTACTTGATAAATCTTCTCATCCTGGGTGTCGACGATGGCGATGTCGGCCTTCTTTTCAATTAATTTTTTCAATTCCTCCGGCTTGATTCGGGGCACATCCAAAAACTTTTTTGCACTTTCGGGAGCCGCCATCGGGAGGGGAGAAGTGGGAGCGGGATTTTCTGCTCTGAGCAGAGGGAGAAAGGGAGAGGCCAGTCCAATTCCGAAAAAAATGATACTGATCAATACGATGGAATTAATAAAAAAATAAAACGCAGGCTTCACGAACGAAACTCTTTATAATTATCAGAGCGAATCTTTTCCCTCACTTTTTCACCTGTTTGCTCACCGGGAAACAACCCGGAAAAGGAGGGAAAAAGTGTGAATGCTTCCCGGACCCTCCTGCGATGACAATCTGTATTTCTTCTGGTCTCAAAGTAATCGGGATGAGTGTGTCCGGATTGACCGGGCCAAATCTCTTAATAAGAATTTCGGTATTCGGGCAACCTTTGGGCCACGCTGAAAACGGAATCCGAGCCTGTTCCCAGAACGCTTTCCGAATCCGATCCTTAGTCCATCCAGCCTCCGCTAATAATTGAGCATGTTCCGGCCCCAGACCCATGATGTGGGGTTGTTCCATCTGAGTGACCCAGCAGGGCCCACCGATACTCAGCAACGGTGTGATGAGATTGGCCCACCACTTGATATGCTCCTCGGGGGTGGTGCTCCAGTGATCGATATTGTCGACAGGCGGGTAAACACCCATTAAGGTGACAACACTATCCGTCCTTTTGAAGCCTCGATCTACATGGTAAGGTTGCCACCCTTTCGGAAGCTTGCTCTCATTCTCCCCAAAGATCCAGCACACAAAGTCTGCCGGCCCTCCAAGGGTTGACTTATCAGGAGTAGGGGGTTTTGATCCGCCGACAATGTCCGCGATCAGATTAATGGCATAACCGATGCTCGCATTAGCATGGTTTTCCTTACCCGCAGCTCCCTGTCTGGATCCGATACCGACCTCATCGACAATCGGCCCATTCACAATGACCAGAGCAGCGCTCGTGGCCGTCGTTGTCGTTGCCCCACGCCAGTTGGCTCGAGGATCTAAAAGGGCCTCCAAGGCTGCAATAAGAACGGGCATATATTCAGGCTTGCATCCAGCCATGGCTGCGTGGGTAGCCACCAATTCAACGGTAAGGACTCCCATCCTCGGTGGAACGAGGCCCAAAACTGCATCAGGTTTCCGGCCTGTTCCTTTCAACATCTCCTGAACACGCTCAGGAGTGGGTGGAATGATCGGAAGCCCAAGAGAAAGTCTTCTTGCAAAGAAGATCTTATTCACATCTTCTATGGTCCCTTGAATTTTCAGCTTTGCGGCGGGATAGGCTTGTTTCAATGGCGGCAGTTTTGCAACGGGCTTCCATTCAGTGGCCACCTTCATAATTTCAGGAAAAGCATCTTCTGCTTTCTGACGAATCTCCGGAAGGGAAATCACTCCCATAGGGTGCGGAACAATGACAAAGGGTCCGTCCGGCACACCCTGACTCAAAGCTGTATCTTTCGCTAAACCGATGAATTCAGTCGTCGCGATGGTCACCGTTGGGATCCCTAATTTCTCGAGGTTGAGCTGGTCAACGACCAGCCATGAGGTACAAGCTCCTCAGTCCGCCTGCGCAGCGACAACGACGTCGGGTCTGAAGCTGGCAATCCTTCTCGCAAATTCCTTGCTCCTCTCCTCATTACCCGTAATAGGATCCACTGTTTCCGGTGCAACCTCCCAGGATCTAATTATCCTGATATCCTTCACTTTTTCCTTCAACAATTCAGCCACTCGATTAAGAAAGTGATTTCCATTGTGTTTTCCGTTCCAACGAAGCACCACTGTTTTCCCCTCCAAGGTGGAGGGATGTGGATTCACCTTCATCGGCTCAATTCTGATAACGCCTTCGGGATCGATCACCTCCCACAACTGAGTCCTCTCTTTGGCTTTGAGGACCCATGGAAAAGCGAACATCATCATGAGAATTAAAAAAGCCACCCACCCTCCTGCTGATCTTCTTTTCATCTCCCCTATTCCTTTTTTTCTTCAGCAACATCTAAATCATTTCTTGAGAACAGAATGACCGTTCGTGTTTTAAACACTCTGCCCGGATCTTATTTACTGAAATTTAAGAATGGCGTGACAAGGCTCTTGAAGATTAAGGACTGTTATAAAATCCGTCAAAAGAATAGTAACAGATGGGCTCCTGTTTTTCCACCCATCCATCCTACTTCAATCCCGAAGCGCCAAGGATTAAGTCCAGAAATTCATGGGCTTCTTTGAAGCTATCCAATTCCGAATGAACAACTTTATGAGTTCCATCCTTATTGATCTTGATGGCAATGAAGTAGGGGGACCGGACCTCCCCCAAGGCTTTATGTGCGGCAAAATCGCTGTCCGGAAAAAGAGGAAAAGGCGTATGGTAGGTTTTCTTGAATACCTCCACCTCGTAGCGAGAATTCCCCGCACCGATACCGATTAATTTGATCTTGTTCCTGAGGTCTGGATTGGCTTCGATGAGGTGATAAAGCTCGTCTAACCCGGGCGCTATCTTTTGGCATTGTGGGCAGTACATACCGAAAATTTCTATGATGACCACCTTGGCCTTGATTTGGGGTATCCTGAAAAATCCCCTGCCGGAAACCCCTAAATAGGTTTTCTCGCCCGGATCGCTTGGAACCGGAAGTCTTATCCTTGGAAGCACATCCCCTTTTGCCGGCGGCAGGCTGGCAGCCAGGGTCAGACCGCAAACGATTAAGGATGCCAATCCAACACCAACAACGGGCAAATAAATTTTCTTCATCGCTCCTTTACCGTAAGGTACCCAGGAAGGACACCGTTTAGAAATAATATCCTCTTTTATTTTCTATCTCAACCATGATCCTTAAAACGCTCTAAAATCAGCTCAAGACTCGAATTTTATTCGAATTTTTTTCTTGACAAAAAAACCATAAGCAAGTATCCTATTATTCGTAATTGAGAAATTTTGAACAAGCACTACAAAGTCGTATTGCAATGACAAAGACGTCAAAGAAAAGTGGCGCGTTTTCTGTTTTGTAGCCTGCCCAAAGGGCGTTGATGGGTAGGCGGGAAATCTTCTGAGAAAGAGCTTAAGAGTTCATCTTATTCCAAGGAGAGATTGTACCGTCTACGCATTCCTAACATGAATAGAAAACGAAAAAGCACACAAATTTTCCTGGCCATATCAATTATTTCCTTTCTTTCGGTTTTCTCAGCTTATCTCTATTACAATAATTATTCAGAAACGGATCTTCCCTCTACCCAACCAACGTTTGATAATCCTGATCCGAATTACCTATTAGTTGATCAGCAGGATAAATCGTTAGAATTGGAGCAAAACGCCTCCTCTTTTATCTTCGAGACCTATCTGTTTCGACAGGTCTTCCATACCTCCCCGGGAATATCCTCTCCGAATCAGAAACTCCTGGCCCTCCGTTGTTGAGAATGGATTCTTGTCCTTACTTACTTACCTAGGCTTTGATTGACTAACCGGTTTCTTGCATTTAGAAAAATGATGGGCTGAAGTTCTGGGAATAAAAGGAGGTGATCACGA
>JAPVTA010000128.1:0-10023 GCA_047519465.1 Thermodesulfobacteriota bacterium
ATGGTCGCTCGGGGGGATTTAGGCCTGGAGACTCCGATCGAGAAGATTCCAAACGTTCAAAAGAAACTGATACGGAAGGCCAATGATTCAGCGAAACCCGTGATCACCGCCACCCAGATGCTTCGATCGATGGTCGACCACACTCAACCCACCCGAGCTGAGGTTACGGATGTGGTCAACGCCGTTTATGACGGGACGGACGCGGTCATGCTTTCAGAAGAGACAGCCACCGGCCAGTTTCCTGTCGAAGCTTTTCAGATGATGGCCAAGATTGCTCAGTCAGCAGAAGAGGAGTTTCCTCATTCTCAATTTCTGCGGGGGGAAGGAGATAAAGAGATGAATCTCCAGCAGGCAATCACTTACACGGCGTCGTTACTGGCCGAGGAGGTGGGGGCAAAGGTGATTGTTACCCCAACGGAATCAGGAAGTACTGCCCGTTGGGTGTCGAAGCTTCGACCTCGTCAGCCTATTCTTGCCCTGAGCCAACACCTCTCAACCGTCAGGGAGCTCAATCTCTGCTGGGGGGTCTATCCTGTCCTTGGCCCCGGCTGGAAGGATACGGATGAGATGTTAGAAAGATCGAAACGGATGCCAAAAGAGCTGGGAATGGCCTCAGGAGGAGAGAAGATCGTCGTCATCGCCGGAGTGCCCATCGGCACTCCGGGGAGCACCAATCTCATTAAAGTGGAAATCGTTGAATAAATCGCTTGCTAATGATATTCTTCCACCCCGAAAGCTTCTTCCTGAACTCCTCATTTTAAGATTTCGCCTTACAATACAACATTGCAAATGGTAATCACTTAACTCTTGTTGACATTTTTACCTAAAAAGGTTAGTTATTTGTTGGTGGTGGGGTAGAAACTTCTAAGTAACCCTATTTTTTCCTTCCTTTTATGGAGTTTTTGTGGAGACTCCATGACCACACAAGAAGTTAAACGCAAACTCGTTGCCATCCTTAGCGCAGATGTCAAGGGATACAGCCGTCTCATGGGGGAAGATGAGGAGTGGACCCTCCGGACTCTAAACACATACAAGGGGGCCATGAGGAGTCTCATTCAGCAATACCGGGGGCGGGTCGTTGATGCTCCTGGGGACAATGTTCTCGCTGAGTTTGCCAGCGTCGTTGATGCCGTTCAGTGCGCTGTGGAGATCCAGCAGGTGTTGAGGGCGAGGAACGCATTATTGCCTGAGAATCGAAGGATGGAGTTTAGGATTGGGATAAACCTGGGTGATGTGATCGAGGAAGGGGATTCAATCTACGGAGATGGAGTGAACATTGCAGCCCGGTTGGAAGGCTTAGCTGAGGCAGGAGGCATCTGCATATCCGAGAGCGCTTACCAGCAGATCGAGAACAAGTTGCCCCTAAGGTACGACTATCTGGGGGAACACGAGGTGAAGAACATTACCAAGCCGGTGCGGGTGTACCGGGCGAGGATAGAGCCTGAGTCTGCTCCCTCCAAATTCGTTAAGGAGAAAAAGCCCGTCGGGAAACTGTTACCCAAGGCAGCTTTGGCTATAATAGCCGTCATTGTTGTAGCTGGATTGGTAGTTGTTTATCAGCTTGTCCTTCGTCCCTCTCCGTCTAAGGCAGATGTAGCCTCCAAGGCGAAGATGGCCTTCCCCTTACCGGATCAGCCCTCTATCGCCGTTCTGCCCTTTGCCAACATGAGCGGAGACCCAAAGCAGGAATTTCTTTGCGACGGGATGACTGAGGCAATCATCACTGCCCTTTCCAAGGTGCCAAGAATGTTTGTGATCGCCCGAGATTCGACCTTCACTTACAAGGGAAAGCCGGTGAAGGTGAAACAGGTAAGCGAAGACCTGGGGGTCCGGTACGTACTGGAAGGGAGCTTGCAGAGATCTGGCGACCATGTTCGGATCACCGCTCAGTTGATCGACGCTCTCACAGGGAATCACCTTTGGGCAGAACGGTACGATCGAGATCTGAAAGACATATTTGCGCTACAAGATGAAATCACCATCAAGATCTTGAACGGCATACAAGTGAAGTTGACAAAGGGGGGAGAAGTTTCAATTACCCAAAAATATGCCGAAAAATATTACAGAGGCAAGCAAGGCCTCGATTGCTATTTAAAGTTAATGGAAGCGAGTGGTTACTTCCAACGTTTTACTATCCAGGATAACAACACGGCCCAGCGAATGATAGAGGAAGCGATTGCTATGTGTCCAGAGAATCCAATGGGTTATCTTCAACTCGGTTGGGTCTACCTTATGGATTATTCGCTGGGCAACACGAAGTCCCCTCGGGAGACTCTTGAGAAAGGTATCGAATTGGCCCAAAAGGCCCTTGCCATGGATGATTCCTTATCCAATTCCCACGGTTTATTGTGTGCGCTCTATACCGCTAAAAGGGAGTATGACAAAGCGATTGCTGAAGGGGAAAGGGGTGTAGCCCTCAACCCTGGTGGGACGTCTGAGCTTTTAAATTATGCGGCGAGTCTATGCTATGCAGGCAGGCCCGAGGAAGCCATTCAGTTATTCCAAAAAGCAATCCGACTCAACCCCTTTAATCCAGCGGGCTTATATTGACAATTCGGTCAGCCCCTCCGGGATGAGGGGCGGTTTGAGGAGGCGGTTTCGGTATTTAAGAAATCACTTCAGCTTGCGCCTGATAGCATTACTTCCCATATTGGTCTGGCGGCTACATACAGTATGATGGGCCGGGAGAAGGAAGCCCGTTCTGAAGCTGTAGAAGTTCTCAGGGTCAATCCGAAGTTCTCCCTGGATTCCCTCCCAAAGATGCTTCCATATAAGGATCAATCGGAAACCGATAAAGTCGCTAACGCCTTGCGTAAAGCTGGGTTGAAGTGAGTGTGGGTGACTTATAAAAACTCTCTTTTTATTTAATCATGCACATTTCCATCCGTAATCATTGACCCTCAGAGTTATCTCAGACCGAAGATTTGTAACCCTCAAAATGGTGTTTTTGATCGGCGGGACCTCGGCAGGTTGAGGGTTACTTCCTCCTGAAATGTTGTTTTTGGTATCTTCCTTCAGAATGCAACATTTCAAACGCAAATCAGCAACCTGGGTTGAATAATGAACACAATTTTATGCTTGACTATCCATGCACACGAGAATATGTTCTGTTTATAGTATTTCCCACCTGGCCCTAATTAACCTCACAACTTAACCACTAACCTTCTGGAGGAGGGTATGAGAGGGAGTTTCCGGAGGGTGCCCATAAAAAAGGCTTTATTAGGATCTGATGCTCCTTCCGGTTCTTTTAATTGTGTTCTGAAATCATCCCTTTAAGCACATAAGGGAGCGAATCATGAGCAAGGTCATTCGTCCTATCCTGACTGAGGTTTTCCCTAGGAAGCGATTGTTTTGCCTATTGGACCAGATGCGAAAGCAGCCGGCTATCTGGGTTTCTGGGCCAGCCGGTTGTGGGAAGACCACATTGGTAAACAGTTATTTGGAGGCCCGAGGAATTCCTTGCCTGTGGTACGAGGTAGATGAGGGTGACGCCGATCTGGCAACCTTTTTCTATTACCTGGGCCGGGCAGCAAAAAAGGCTGCGCCCCGGAAAAGGAAATTCCTTCCCCTTCTTACGCCCGAATATCTCCAAGATTTTCCGACATTTATAAGGCGTTTTTTTGAAAAACTGTATGAAGGGTTACAAATTCCCAGTGTAGTTGTATTCGATAATTACCAAGAGGTATCTGCGGAATCACCATTTCATGAGGCAATTCTCAAAGGCCTACCCAATCTTCCACCAGGGATAAATGCCATATTGATCAGTCGCAGTGGTCCCCCATCCGCTTTAATCCGGCTCCGGGCCAATCATCTCATGGAAATTCTTGCCTGGAAAGAGCTGCGCCTGACTATAGAAGAGTCGGCTGGGATCGTCAAACTGCGGAGCAAGCAGAAACTCTCCAAAGAAACAATAGCGGAACTGCACAAGGCCGCGGACGGTTGGACAGCGGGACTGGTGTTGATGTTGGAGAGAGCTAAGATAGAAGATATTGAACCTCAAAAAGCCGGAAAAGTTGGGCCCGAAGAGATCTTTGACTATTTTGCTAGGGAAATCTTCGATAGAACGGATAAGGAGGTTCAGGAGTTTCTTCTAAAGACGTCCATTTTGCCCAAGATGACACCAAGGATGGCAGAAGAGCTTAGCGGCCTCTCTTCGGCAGGTCGCCTCCTATCTATGCTGAGCCGGAATAACTACTTCACCGAGAAGCGTTTCCATTCTGAGCCCATTTACCAGTATCACTCATTGTTTAGGAAGTTTCTCCTTTCACGGGCCAAAGAAACACTTCCTCAAGAGAGTCTTTTGGCTTTGTTCCGTCGTGCGGCCTCCCTACTTGACGATGATGGTCAGATTGAAGCCGCAGTTTCACTCCTCTGTGAGGTTAGCGACTGGGAGGGGATGGTTCGTTTAATAATGAAACATGCCCCATCGATGCTGGAGCAGGGACGAAATCGTCCACTCGAAGAGTGGCTGAATAGCCTTCCAAAAGGCATGATCGAGAATGATCCCTGGCTTCTTTACTGGATGGGCACATGTTGTCTGCCGTTTGACCCCGCGCAGAGTCGACACCATTTTGAAAAAGCCTTTGAAAGATTCAAGACTCAAAAGGAGCCAACCGGAATAATCCTTGCTTCTTGGGGCATTGTTTACTCTATCATATATGGAATGGCGGACTATAAGCCCCTTGATCGCTGGATTCCCGTGCTTGAAGAGTTCTGGCATAGTCTCAAAAAATTTCCTTCTGGCGAGATCGAGCTTCGGTTTACTTCTGCCATGTTCTCCGCATTGGTATATAGACAGCCCCAGCATCCAGAGATCGAGACCTGGGCGGAGCGCGCTCTATCGCTTGCCGAAGGCTCTTCAAACCTAAACCTTAAATTTCAAACCATTGCTACTGTGGCGATTTACCGGGTGCAGACGGGCGATTTCGGGAAGACGCTACTAGTTATCAACTCTTTAAGGAAATTATCTCAAGCCAGGGATGCTACCCCTTTAATCCGAATTAGACTGGGAGTTATAGAGGCAACGTATTATCGGTTCGTTGGGTTATATGAAAAATGTCTGAAGGCAGTTACTGATGGTCTGGAGTTATCCCGAGCGACCGGCATCCATACGTTTGAGATCACATTGTTATACCACGGTATGTGTAGTGCCGTAAGTGCAAGCGATCATAAAACGGCTGCAAGATTGCTGGAGGAGATGTCTCCATCTTTAAAAAGTTTCAGACCCTGGGACCTCTGCACCTACCACAGTGCAAAAACCCAGGAGGCTTTGTTTCGGGGAGACCCTGTTGAAGCCTCACTTCATATAGAGCAAGCTATGAATTTGAGGATGGAAGCAGGATTTTCTATTCTTACGGGCTGGTGTCATATACAGAATGCTCACGTCATGCATGAACTTGGAAGGCAGCGAGAAGCGGCAGAACATCTAACCCATGCTTTTAATTTTGCCCGCGAGGTAAGGGGTAAAAACACCGAATATGCTGCACTTTTGGCCAGAGCCCTCTTCGCCTTTGATCAGGGAAAGGAAGAACCAGGCTTGTATTCACTTAACAAAGCCTTTGCACTGGGGAGGGAGAGAGGATATTTTGGCACATGGGGCCCTAAACCTTCTGCTATGGCGAAGCTCTGCACCAGAGCACTCGAGGCCGGGGTCGAGGTGGAATATGTTCAGGAGCTTATTCGCAGACTCAATTTGCTTCCTGAGCAGCCACCACTCCATTTACAAAACTGGCCTTGGCATTTGAAGATATTTACCCTTGGTCGTTTCGAATTGATTAAAGACGGGAGTCCGATTCAGTTCTCCAGAAAGGTTCAACAAAAACCTCTTTCCCTGTTGAAGTCATTGATTGCCTGTGGAGGAAGGGAGGTGAGAGAGGAGCGGATAGCAGATGTCCTCTGGCCCGAGTCTGATGGTGATGCTGCCCATATGTCTTTTGTAACCACTTTGCACCGCCTTCGTCAGTTGCTCGGTTATGAAAGAACCATTCAATATAGAGAGGGACGGGTGAGTTTAGACGATAGATACTGTTGGTTAGATCTCTGGGCATTTGAACATTTTTTGGGGCAGGGCGATGCGAAATGGAAAGAGGAACTGCCGGACAGGGCCATTCAACTCACCAGAAAGGCCATTGAGATGTACAGAGGACCTTTCATGGCTGGAGAGCCCCACAAGCCCTGGGCAATATCCATGCGTGAACGCCTAAAAAGCAAATTTATAAGGACCGTGAACCAACTGGCTCAATATTGGGGAGCGACTGGGCAGTGGGAAAATGCTGTGGAATGCTATCAAAAAGCTCTTGAAGTTGATGATATTATGGAAGAACTGTATCAGAATCTCATGCTTTGCTATCAGCGGCTGGGTCAAAAGGCCGAAGCAATGGCTGTTTATGATCGCTGCCGCAAAACGCTCTCCGCAGCCCTCGGGATTGAACCCTCTTCCAAGACTCAAACTCTTTACAGGTCTCTCCTTTCCGAGTAGAAACTCGGACCAAATTTTTCCCAATCTGTATTCAATCTGTAATCGATTCCGTGATAGGAATTCTCCTAAAAACATCCCCCTTCTTTATTAAACGGTGAGAGGAGCAAGGTGATTTTCCATAAATCCAATGGTTTTTGCCAGTTACATCATACATGTTTATCGTTTTAAGAAAAACAATCCAAGGGCGCTTGTGGGAATTGTTGAAGAGGTTGGGGCTAAAGGGAAGAAAGCATTTACCAATTATGATGAGCTCTGGGAGATTCTAAATTCTCCGACTTTTTGTCTTACCTCTCTCTACAGGGGGAGGCGGAAGGTCAGGGGTCCATTAAAGGAAAATGGATAAGAGAAAAGGAGGTGATGGATCAAAGTTGAAATTTCGTTCAAACCCTTAACCCTGAAAGGAGGCTGCCATGAAGAATGGACTCAAAATGCCTGAGCGATGCCTCCCTGGGTCTTCGGCCTGAGGGAGGCGGACAAGATCCTTCATAATTTTCGATAGAGCGAAATCCATGCAGAAAACCCTTTACTTCGAAAGGAGGCCCATATGAAGAAAATAAGTTTGACATCGATATTTGCAGTCGTTCTCTTGATCGGTTTTCTGCCGATGATCACACAAGCCGGGGCGGAGACTATGAATTTCAAACTTGTTAGCATGGTCGAAAAGAGAGAAATGGTTAAAGTGACCCAAACGGAAGGCCTTTTCATTGGCGTGTTAGACAGAAAAGGCCTGAGTATTTTCGAGAACGGCGAGATTGCTACGACATCGTGCAGAGTAATTTTGGATACGAAAAAAGGATTTCAGGGGTATACTTCAATGATCTTTGAGGATGGTTCCACGCTCCTCTTGTCATGGAAGGGACCCACAAGTCAATCGCGTAGCGGCAAGTTCCGGGAGTATGGAATTGCGGTTGAATATGCGGAAGGGACCGGTCGGTTTAAAGGAGTCAAGGGAAACGGGACTTATACCGGCAAGGAGCCACAGTGGGATGACGATTATAAAGCCAAGGGCTTTGCGTTCTATGAGTTTGCCGGTACCTATACCCTACCTTCCAAATAATACTTATGTAGAAGTAAAGTTTCCAATCATTAGCCTAAGATTGAGGGGTGATACATTTTATCCTGCCCCTCAATCTTGCATATTTCTATCCGTAATCGTTGACCATCAGAGCCATCTCAGACTGTAGACTTGTAACGCTTAAATCTAAAGAAAGCCATAATCGGCATCGTGAACATCTTTTTTTCCAAGTAACAATCGCCCAGTTCGGACTACCTGAATTTTGACGTAACCCATCCTTGTAATTCATATTGACGCCTACATTCTGATTATATAGACTTTTAATGTATGGGAAAGGACAGGACTCCGTTCAAGATGCTTCACTTCATTTTCGCCTCTCAGGAGATAGAGCTTAGAGATCCAAAACGTTTATGAAAGGAGACGATATATGGAAATGCATGAAGTAATCACAAAGAGGAGAACAATTCGCATTTTTAAAAAGAAAGCTTCGGAAGAACAGCTCAAGAAAATTATTCTGGCGGGCACACAGGCGCCCTCAGCCGGAAATTCCCAGCCTTGGGAGTTCATTATTATTGATGATCAAAAGACAATCGATCAGATTGCGGAGCAAAAGTATCAGCTTAGCTTAACGATGCCTGCCCGTGCTGGAGAAGGACAAGATAAAGTTAAGGAGAGGGCGGTCGGTCAGAGGAAATCTTTCGAGAATGCGAGTGCTGTTGCAGTCTGCCATCAGAAAGGGGCGGTGGCAAGTGCCTGGCTTTGCATCGAAAATATGTCTTTATTTGCGGTTGCCGATGGTTTGGGAAGCGGGATCGTGGTCTTTTGGGGGGAACAGGAAAAGGAGGTTAAGAAGATCCTTGGTATTCCAGAAGATTATGAGTTAGCTGCCGTAATGAAGATCGGGGAACCCGGGGAGAAACCCTCTCCCCCTCCGAAACGACCCGAATTCAGTTGGTTACACAGAAACAAGTTTTAATAAGTGGGAGCGTTAAACCCGGCATAGAGGTCGAAACTTCCCTAATGGAGAACCCATCGTGAGAAAAAGCCATTTGCTTAGTTGGTGATTATCTTATCTTATACTTCTTTGGCTATTTTTATCAAGTGTTAATTTCCGGAAATTGTGTAAAAGGATGGGCTCATGACGAAAAAGGTTATTTTCTGGGTTTTGATCATTGCCTTCAGCTACATTGCAGGATTCGTTATTGCCATGTATTCATATCCGAACAGGGAATTCAGCCGAACTTGGAAAAAAATTGTCCATGAGAGCGGAATGAACAGATGGCTCCACATGAGGAATCTGGCCGATGATACATCGAAAATGATCGTAAGACCGAACAATGATACACTTTACTCATATGCAGCCGTGGATATAGATTCAGGCCCTTTTGTCATAGAGATGCCGGCTTCGGATCGGTACTGGAGCGTGCAATTTATGAAGGAAAACACCGATGTCTTCGCCTACGTTGGGTCCCGGGAATATGGCCTCAATAAGGCGGTAACCGTAATTTTAGCGCGACAAAATTTTCTGGGTGACACGCGAGGCTTACCAGTATTGAAGTGCCCCTGCAAGAAGGCTTGGGTGCTGGCGCGGTTCCTCGTGGATGGCAAAGATGATCTTCCCCGGGTCCATCAATTGCAGGATCGGATGAAAATCACGTCGTTGAAAGATTATCAACTGAATTCACACAAATGAGTTGAGAGAGGTCTGGGGGGATTCGTGAAGAAAGCAATCATCATTACATCTGTTGCAGTTGCGTCCTTCCTTGCTGGATGGACTCTCATGGTACCATCGCTGGATTATTTCTTTAAGCATCACCTGGGTATGCTGATCGCGGGCAAGGGAACAGTTAGGAATGGATCATGGATGACCCGACTTGATCTCGCCCAGAGCAATACGCCGCCCCTGATTCGCGCTTATATTGCACGGATCGGCATAGCCGCGAACCAGGGAGAGGAAGCATTATACTGGAACGCCTATACTGATAACATGGACCGTTTGCTTGATGGAAGCCATTCTTATGATGTCCATTTTAAGTCACGCCCGCCGGTACGAGACACTGGTTTCTGGAGTCTTACCGTGTATGATAAGGATAGCTATTTAGTTCCCAACAAAGAAAAGCGTTACGCTGTGGGCGATCGGTCTCCTATAACAAAGAGCCACGATGGATCCTTCGTTATTCATATTTCATCACACATGCCAAATAACGCTAATAACTGGCTACCATGCCCCTCATCGGGAGCCTTTACGCTTACCTTGCGTATGTATGTTCCATTGGAAGAGGCGCTCAAGCGCACTGAAGTGATTTCTATGCCTGAGATCGCGTGCTTAGACTGCCGATGAAGGTAAACTAAGGGACCCCATGATTTTACGCTTTAAATTTACTAATTAAGGCACTGACCTTTTTGAAACTTGAAGGGCTTGCCGTCGAAAAGTACTTCCTGAAATCCTCGAAGTATGAGGTTGATCTAAATTTGGAGATCATAGTCAATAATCATCAAGTTACTACCGAGAGAGTATATTGAAAGGAAA
>JAPVTA010000129.1:0-2322 GCA_047519465.1 Thermodesulfobacteriota bacterium
AGCGAAATGATCTTTGGAAGAGTGAAGTAGATTTATGGAAGGACTGTGTCAGAAAGTCTCCTCAAAAAGAGAGGCCCCACCACAACTTAGGTTTTGCCTACCACGAACTGGGAAGGTGGGACGATGCTCGAGAGGAATATGAGGAGGCATTGAGGTTGAATCCTTATTATTCTTTGTCGATGTATAACTTAGGCCTGGTTCATTACCAAAAGGGGCTTCTGGACGAATCGATCCGGTACTATCAAAAGGCGATCGAGTTGGATCCAAATTATCCGGATTCCTTTTTTAACCTCGGTATGGCCTATTATCGGAAGAACCTTTACAGGGATGCCGCCGAAGCCTATGAACAATGCTTAGAAGCCAAACCCGGTTACGAAAATGCCAACATCAATCTGGGGCTTGCCTACAAAGGGTTAGGACAACGGGCGAAGGCGATTCAATGTTTTGAAGAGGAATTGAAGCACCATCCTGACAACGGTTATGGCTACGCCGAATTAGGGTTGCTTTATTACGAATCGGGAGATTACGCTAACGCCCTTTTCCATTTTAGGAAAGCGCTTGCTTATTCCGGCATCCCCGATCCCGAGCGATTCTGGAAGGCAATGGCATCCATAGAAGCAGCCCAACTCCAGAAGAAGAGGAAAGAGAATTGATCAAAGAGATCAGACTCCATATTGTAGAGATCGTAATCTTTGCAACTGTGATCCTTCTTCTCTCCATCGGGACCCATTCCAGGAATGCACTTTGGAACGATGCGATAAGCCTCTTTACAGATTGTGTGAAGAAATCCCCCAACAAGGCACGACCGTATGTCAGCCTTGGCGTTGCCTATTTTGCCGCAGGAGCCTACGATAAATCCCTTGAACCATACCAGAAGGCCATACAAATCGATCCGAAATTCGGAGAGGCCTATTACAACCTTGGTGTCACTTACCAAAAAATGGGAGAGATCGATAAGGCGATCGAGATGGAAAAGAAGTCGCTCGAGGTCGATCCCACGCTCTATATAGCCCATTACTCTCTCGGAATGATCTATTTTGAAAATGCTCGTTATGAAGAGTCTGAAGAGGCTTTTCAAAGATTTCTGAAGATCTATCCCTATATCCCGCAGGTCCACGGCTTTTTGGCCATCGTCTATGCTGCCCAAAAGAAGTTTGACAAAGCCGTTACGGAGTTCGAGTGGGAAATTCGAATTAATCCTTATGACCCGTTAGTCCATGTGAATTTGGGGAGCCTGTATTGGTATGAATTTCAGAACAGACAAAAGGCGCTCTATCATTTGAGGGTTGCCCTGAGGTTGGACCCCCTTCTTCCCAATCGGGAAGAGATTCGTAAGCTCGTGCGGCTTTTGGAAGGGCTCCCGTAATGGCTTGCTTGGGTTTCTCACCCAATTGTGGGACGACTGCCATGGGCATTATGCCCCACCAGGATGTTGACCGGGCGCTGGATGTGGCCTTATCTCTGGATATCCCTTTCTGGCCCCAGCTTCCCAAGGTCAGTTACTTTGAGGACATGTATGTTCAGGCTCTGGAAAATTTCCCAGGAGTGAGGATCGATCCTATCAGTCAAAAAATCTATTTCGCCCTTTCCCGTTTTTATGAAGAGCTTCCCTCCTATTTTGAAAAGGCAGATGACCCCCGCACCTTTAAGTTGACAAAAGAGTTTTCCATTGTCTACCATCAGTTTTTGGGGAGAGACCTATCCCATTATCCTGCTATCCGGGGCCAGATGATCAGCCCGATCAGCCTGGGGTTGAAGATCGTTGACGAGGATCAGAAATCGATCATCTATCATGATGAGGTGAGAGAGGTCCTCTTCGATTTCATTCAGAAGAAAGTGAACCAGCAATACCGGGAATTGAGGGAGAAGAATGCGAATGCCTTTGTATGGGTGGATGATCCGGGGTTGGCCCTCATCTTCAATGCCCTGTCGGGGTACAACGAGTTCCAGGCGAGGGTCGATCTGGATCGGTTTTTGGAAGGGTTGGAGGGACTGAGAGGAGTTCATCTTTGCGCCAAACCGGATTGGGACTTTCTCCTCAAATCAAAAATCGATATTCTTTCGTTCGATTCTTTCAATTGCGGCGTCATGATTATCAATTATCCGTCCGTAAAAGATTTTGTGAATAGAGGAGGAATTATTTCTTGGGGGATCGTTCCAACCTATACAGAATTCTTGGAACAGGAGACCGTCGATTCTCTGATGGAGAAGCTCGAGACCTTTTGGGAGGATCTTTCCGGAAAAGGGGTCGATCTAAAGAAGTTACTTCGTCAATCCCTCCTGGCACCGGCAACCTGTAATTTACTCAATCCGGATAAAGAG
>JAPVTA010000130.1:0-4764 GCA_047519465.1 Thermodesulfobacteriota bacterium
AATTACCCAAGGAGATTTTTGCACGTTAGTATCTTGTTGATTTCCGATTGTACTCTACGCCTTTTAAAGAAACTGGTCAAGCGAAAGTTACAGGAAGCAATGTTGCATAGCCATCCCCTCGATGCCTAAACAATAGGCAGTCCACTCGACTCAATGATATTGAAACATACCCCAAGGACCGATGATTTCTAATGATAATTCATGGGGCAATATTTGTTATCTTCCGTGGAGAACATCCATCCAACGAATTGCCTCTGACTCAGTTACCCTCCCCAGATATGCCTGAGTGGTCTTTAGATCCTGGTGCCGGAGGATCACCTTGGAGACTATCTCCAACGGTACCCCGTTTCGACTCGCATAGGTGGCCGAATACCTCCGAAGATCATGGGGAGTCAGAACAACATTGAGTCTTCTTCCTAACTGCCTAATCAATGCCCTGGCCGTGGAATAACAAATCGGAAAGATGCGATCCCAGGGACGAGATCCTCCTGCTGGATGTAGTCATGAAGTCGGTTGGCAATCTGTTCGGGCATAAAGGCCACTTCGGATTCCTTCCCGGACTTGGGTTCACTGAGGAATAGCTTCCGGTCCATCACATCCGAAACCTTGATCTTCAACGCTTCTCCGATTCTCAGTCCACATCGAGCCTGGAGTTCTAAAATCAACCTGTCCCGGAGCGTCTGGGTATTGTAAATCAATTCTTCCACAATCTCCCTGTCCAGGATTCTTCTGGCTACCTGCTTGGGGGTCTTAAAGGCTTTGGACAGAAGAGGTGCATCGCAGGGGTTCTTCATATTCAAATTGCACTTGTCGATGAGGAAGTTGAACAAGGACTTCAACTGGGCATATCTGAGACGTCGGGTGGATTTGGAGCGATCCCCTGTCATCGTCTCCAGGAACTGGAGAATCTCATCTGATCCAATAGAATCGAAGGATCGTTCTCCAAACTCGGTTTCAAATCTCTGGAGCAGGGGTTGGTAGCTTCTAACGGTTCTTGGCTTCAGGTTGGATCGTTGGTGGTAACCGAATAGGGTGATAGCTTCTTTTAAGGTCATGGAACGCCTCCTTTCGTGTCTTGGGGTATGTCCGGTCCCATTCTAGATGATTTCAAGCGATAATGAATGAATGGAATCAGAAAATGGGAAGGATCTTATGACGGAGAATTTGAATCAGAGAAATGCCAAGGGCCAGAGGTTGTAAGCAGTGAAGCCCACACAGAACTGCCTGTCTTATAGAGGGATTAAAGAGGACGGATAAAGGGAATCACCATGAAGGTCGCACCCGAAAAGCCTGCAACCTCTCAAGAATAACACCTACTTATCTTCGATACCAAGTTGATCTGAAAAATGAAGATTATGGATTAAAATAAACAGAAAAGGTTAGGGTAAATTTCTAGCTCTGCCTCTGTATGCCCGCCCCCGTGACTCCCTGTCCCAACTTAACGAACCCGTCTCTGTGGGCGTAGATGCCAAACCTCTCTTTAACCTACTTGCCTATTACTATTTTGCCGTATTAAGGAACTTGTCTACAGCCTCATTGAATTTGTCCGGGAACTCCCAAAACATGGAATGTTTCCCCAAAATAAAAACCTCCGATTTGGGTAGATTTTCTTGCAGATATTTCTTCGCCTGTGGTGCCCAGTCCTCCCTGACTACGTTCAAAACCGGTACGCTCAGTTTCGGTACCACATCGGTATAATTGCTCAGCCATCCATCCGCGATCATAAGTACCGCAACAAAAGTTGGAGTCTTGAGCGATTCATCGATCATCCACTGTAATTCTTTGGTGGTTAATTCGCGGGTGACCGTCCATTTGAGAAATCCTTCGGTGTAGGCTCGACGGGTGTGATTGATACCATCCATGAAACCTTTTAACGCCTTGGCATCCCCAATGGCCCAATCTCCTTCTTTTTCAGGTAGCGATTTGGGACCCTGGTCGATGAAGATTATTGCCTTTAAGTTGCCGGTCCCATATTTCTTCACATAAGAATAAATATCCAGAGCCCCGAAAGACCAGCCAGCCAACGTAACATTTTTTATTCCCAGCGCGTCAGTGAATTTTTTCAAATCTATCCCTCTTTGCTCATAATTGTTTCCATCGAGGGTCTTGGTTGATCGCCCCTGTCCTCTCGGGTCATAAACAATCGTGCGGTATTTTTTGCTAAAGAAATCCAATTGCTTCTCAAAGAAGCCGGTAGTCATGGTCCAACCCGGAATAAAAATCAGAGGGGTTCCCTGGCCTGCTTCTTCATAATAAATCTCCAGCCCATCTCCGATATCTATATACTTTCCGGTAGACGCATGGCTATGGATGGGAAGAGCCAGGAAGAATAAAGCCACCAACAGAAAATGATATTTCCTGTTCACACTCATTGTTCATTTCTCCTTTCAAATCAAATGAAAAAATCTAACCAATCACCCCTAACGTCAAAAATTACTTGGGAGGTAGGTTGTGGGTTAGCGTTATGTCCGCAGGAGACCTCCAAAGGCTGCAATACCCCTTTGAAGGCATCATATCGGCACCTTTTGGAAACCCCACTGACACCCCGTATCCGCAGGCTTTGTCACAACGCCATTGGAGGGATCCTGTTGCGCCAAGGTCGTGCTTTTTCAAGCTGCCCGGCTAGCCGGTAAAGGGTGGCTTCACCAGCGTAACGACCGGCGAACTGGACACCCACCGGAAGCCCCTGGGCATTCCAGTAGATCGGTACAGACATGGCTGGTAAACCGGTCACGTTGTGCAACCAAGTGAATGGCATGAAATCGAAGATTCGCTTCTTGCACTCCTCGAATGACAGGTTCACCGTGTCGAGATAGCCGAGCTTCGGCGGAGGCGACCCCAGGGTTGGCGTCAGAATGGCATCATATTTCGTAAGGAAATCCGCAACCGTTCGCGTGACGACATTGACGATCGCCTTTGTGTTGGCCAACTCAGCCGCCGTGGCCTTCCACCCAACCTCAGCCACAGACCATGTCCAGGGTTCAACCATATCCGCCGTGACCTTCTTACCGATAAGTTGGCCAATCTGATCAAGCATCGCCGCCGAATGGGCCGCAACTACCAACATGAAAGCTTCTCTGAGGGGTTCGTAGTCGATTTTCGGGGCCTTCTCCTCAACAGTATGCCCCAGGCTCTCACAGAGGCTAGCCACATCCTTCACCGCGGCGACGCAATCTGGATGGGTCTCTGCAGCGGCTCCCTTGGTGAAAAACGCTATTTGGAGTTTTTTAGGATCGGCACCGACCTCTTTCCCGAACGGCCGCGCCGGTCCCGTAATAACATAGGGAGCACCTATTTCCGGAGCCGAGGTGGCGTCAAGCATTGCCGCATTGTCGCGCACAGAAATCGACAATACGTGGTCAATCGCAAAGCCTTCCCACCAATCACCATTTTCCGGACCGGTCGGTATGCGGCCACGGGAAGGCTTCATACCGAACACGCCGCAACAGGAGCTTGGGATGCGGATCGAACCGCCACCATCGTTCCCGTGTGCTATTGGCACCATTCTGGCGGCAACAGCCGCAGCAGACCCGCCACTCGACCCACCCGTCGACCGATCGGTATCCCAAGGATTGCGAGCCGGGCCAAGCAATACGGATTCAGTAGAAACATTGAGGCCAAACTCTGGAGTGTTTGTTCGACCGACAATAACCAACCCTGCCCTCTTATACCGTTTAACGAGTTCGTTGTCATAGTTGGGCACATAAGATGCAAATAATTTTGCCCCATAAGTGAGGCGAACCCCAGCGTAAGTTGCCACAAGATCCTTCAACAGAAAAGGCACTCCCTTAAAGGGTCCATTCGGCAGACCACTGGCAATAGCTTTCCGAGCCTGGTCATACATCTTGGTTACGATGGCATTGATTTTTGGATTGATCGCCTCAATCCGGGTGATGGCCGCATCGAGCAGTTCTTCCGGCTTGACTTTCTTTGTTCGCACTAGGTCCGCAAGCCCTAGTCCGTCGTATTTCAGATAGTCGGTAAAGTCTCCAGCAGTCGCCATGCGGAGAACACCGTCGACACCGACTGTCATGCCAGCCAGGAGGGCTACCGTCGCGCACGTTACAAACTGCCTGCGAGACATGCTATTTATGCCCTCACCATCATTGTCCTGTGCGGTCCTCTCTTTTGTTTGTACCATTTCCCCCTCCTTGAAGTTAAATTGCTCAACTGAAAAAGTTTTGAGTCTTTCTCAAATGATGTCGAATCTTCGAAAAACTCTCTCTATCCATTAGAAACTCTTTGGACAATTGTGTTCAAAATTGAACCACCGTCTGAGGGTTACTTCTACCACACCGTGGTATTTTCTGTCAAGCACAATTTTCTTTTTGTGCGTTAGCCAAGGAAAAGCGTCTCCTACAACTGCCAAGGTAAAATGTCCCCATGGGAGAAAAGAGGTTACGGATGAGCCAAAGGCAGCTAGAGAGGCGGCACATGAGGGGTATTGGCGGAAGGAGGGGGTATTACCATAACTGCCTCAGGAAGCAGTCTGTCCAAGAACACCACACAATCTGTAGGCGACGTGGGCATCCAGAATTTGAACATATCGGCTAAGATGTTCTCTTTCAAAAAGGCTCCGATTTGAATAACAAACCAAAATCCAAGATTCGATATATTTGTTACGGGTTGAAATGTTGTATAGAAACGAGATTTTCAAAAACGAAGAGTACAGGAAGGAGTCCTCAGAGGAGACATTGTCCTTGGAACAAGGATTCTGCCTCCCCCTCCATCCTGCTTCACACCCCAAACTGAAGGCTCTCTATC
>JAPVTA010000131.1:0-11986 GCA_047519465.1 Thermodesulfobacteriota bacterium
AAGTTCAAAGTTCAAAGTTCAAAGTTCAAAGTTCAAAGTTCAAAGTTAAGAACTGAGAATTAAGTCAAGACTCATGAGTTAGAACTTAAGAATTAAAAAGAATTTTTCTTGCGCTGTGCGCCGTGCGCTATGCGCAATGCGGTTTCACAGGAGGAAATGATGCGCCTTCCCGAATTTGACTATCTGGAACCGAGAACGCTTAAAGAAGCTATAAAAGCCCTTGCTGCAGAGCCTGCAGGGACTCTCCTCCTTGCTGGGGGGACAGATCTCATCGTTAACATGAAGCATGAGGTTATTCGGCCAAAACGCCTCATCAACCTCAAGGCGATTCCTAAACTCGCTTATATTTCGGATGGAAAAGATGGATTGAGGATCGGCGCTTTGACCACTCTTCATCACCTCATTTCTTCTTCCTTGATTCAGGAAAAATATTCCGTCCTCGGCCAAGCTGCCGAGGAGGTTGCCGCTTATGCCCATCAGACGATGGGAACCCTGGGTGGGAATCTCTGCCAAGGGAACCGATGTCGTTTTTATAATCAATCCTTCTTCTGGAGAAGTGTGAGAGCGCATTGCTACAAGGCGGGAGGAGAAATCTGTTATGTCGTTCGGAAGCCTAAAGAATGCCATTCAACTTATTGTGGTGATATGGCTCCTGTGTTGATCGCCATGGATGCCAAGATTAAGCTGGCTGGACCTGTGGGAGAGCGAACCCTTCCTCTCAAGAAACTCTATACTCAGAATGGGAAAAAACCTCTCTCGCTAAAGAAAGGGGAAATTCTCAAGGAAATTTTTCTTCCCTCCCCTTCTGGTCATACGCTCTATCTCAAATGGAGAATGAGAGGTTCTCTTGAATTCCCAATTGTCTCTTTAGCGCTCCATTTTGAAAAAGGGGGAGAGAGTAGAATCGACGGGGTAAGGATTCTCTTCAGTGGAGTGGGTTCTGGGCCAGTGGAGGCGTCCGAAGCAGAAGAAATGCTTAAGGGTGCGTCTCTTGACGACCGAACGATTGAGAAAGTCTCCAATCAAGCGGTCAAGGAGATCTCCCCGATGCGAACCTCTCTTGCCTCCCCTGCCTATAAACGGAGGATGGCAGGAATTCTTTTGAGACAAGCGTTGGAAGAAATGACGGAAGCCAAATAAATGTCAAATGACAAAGTTCAAATTTCAAATGAAGTCCAAAGTTCAAATGCCCATAAAATTAATCATGAATAGCGAGTTTTTGACAATGACGCATTTGACATTGATTTGGCATTTGAATTTTGACATTTTGAATTGGGAGAAAATCAAATGAAACATATCCTTAAGCTTCATGTCAATGGAGAGGAATTCGAGATTCTGACAGAAGTCAACAAGACGCTTCTCGAAGTGTTGAGGGAGGACCTCGGTCTAACAGGAACGAAACGGGGTTGCGATGTGGGGGCCTGCGGTGCCTGCACGATCCTGATCAACGGGAGGCCTCAGCTTTCCTGTCTTACCTTAGCGATAACGGTTCAAGGGAAGGAGATCATGACCATTGAGGGCCTTGCCCAAGGAGGCGAGCTCCATCCCCTTCAAAAAGCCTTCGTCGAAAAAGGAGCCATTCAATGTGGATTCTGTACGCCCGGGATGATCCTGACGGCCAAAGCCTTCCTGGATGAACATCCTCATCCCTCAGAAAGAGAAGTGAAAAGGGCGATATCCGGGAACCTCTGCCGTTGTACTGGCTATGTGAAGATTGTGGAGGCGATTCTCTCTGCGACAAAAAACTCATAGTCAATCGGTCATTCTCAATCCTTTTTCGCGGCATCCGGAGACGGGGAAACCCAAGTGAAAGAATTTGAGGTTATCGGAAAACCCCTCCCAAGGGTAGATGGAATTGAAAAGGCCACGGGTCAGGCTAAATTCACCGTCGACATGGCTATGCCGGGCATGCTCCACGGAAAATTCCTGAGAAGTCCACACCCTCACGCCAAGCTACTCTCCGTCAACGTGGAAAAAGCAAAGAGACTTCCAGGCGTAAAGGCAGTTATGACTCGTGACGATGTCGCTGGCATTCGATATGCCTTTGTCGATACGCCCAGGTATCCAGCGGATGAAACGCCATTGGCTGCGGATAAAGTTCGGTATATTGGAGATGAGGTGGCAGCGGTCGCGGCCGTTGATCTCCATACGTCTGCGGAAGCGATTCGCCTGATCGAAGTGGAGTATGAACCCTTGCCTCCCGTCTTCGATCCTGAGGAGGCGATGAAACCTGAAGCTTCAGATATTCATGAACCCTTTGATTTGGGGTCAAAGACTGAATGGGAGGAGTGGGGTGTTCATCGCGACAAAAGAGCCTTGGATTGGAGAGACGCAAAGAATCTGAGTGGCCGTACAAGCGTCGCATTTGGCGATGTAGAGAAAGGGTTTGCTCAGTCGGACTACGTGAGAGAAGATCGCTTTGAAACAAAAGCAACCGCTCACTGCGCCTTAGAACCCCACGCTGCTTTAGCTTATTTTGATTCTTCTGGAAAGCTAAATATGTATCTATCAAGCATGGGGATTTTCTATAAGCGATTCATCCTCTCCAAAGCTCTTGGTCTCCCGATCAGTCAGGTCCGAATTCTCAAAACCTATGTGGGGGGAGCTTTTGGGGGAAAGATCGACCTCTTCCCTTATGAATTCTGCGCGGCTTTCCTTGCTCGGATGACAGGGAAACCCGTTCGTTTTGAACTCGACAGAGAAGAGGTCTTTACATGTACCCGACAACGACATCCCACGATCATTCATATCAAGACCGGTGCAAAAAAAGATGGCACTCTTCTCGCCCAGAAAGTTAAATTTATTGCTGACAACGGCGCCTACCGCGGCTCTGGATCTATCGTCGTTTACCTGGGCCATGCCTTCAGTATTCCTGTCTACTCTATTCCCAATTATCATTACGAAGGATATTCGGTCTATACCAATAATCCGATTCGAGGACCTCAGCGGGCTCACGGCTCCCCTCAGATTCGATTTGCGGTCGATTCCCAGATCGCCATGATCGCCGAGGAACTGGGCATGGATCCTTTCGAGATCATGCTCAAGAATGCAAGAAAGAAGGATGATGTTCTCCCTAACGGAGACATCCTAAAAAGTTGCGGGCTCTCAGAATGCTTTCAAAAAGCATCCCGTACCTCAGGTTGGAAGGAGTGGAGAAAAAATCCGGAAAAGAGGGCTCAAGAGCGCCAATCGCCATCACGATATAAGAGAGGATTGGGAATGTCTGCCTGTTCCATGTTTAGCGGTGCCCCTTTCTACCCTTTTGCCTCTTCGGCCATTGTCAAGCTCCATGATGATGGAAGTGCTACCCTCTTTACCGGGGCAACCGAGATGGGTCAGGGGTCGGATACCACCATGGCCCAGGTCGCTGCGCAGGAATTAGGACTCCAATTGGAAGAGATACGTGTTGTCTCTGGAGATACTGAACTCTGCCCGATCGATCACGGTCAATTCTTAAGCGGAGGAGCCTTTGTAACCGGCAATGCGGTCAGAGTCGCGGCGGCGGATGCCAAGTCCCAATTGCTAAAGTTGGCTGTGGAGATGCTAGGCGTTGACGAAGCAAACCTTGAGTCAAAGGAGAAACGGTTTTATGTCAGGGGAAATCCTGAGAAGAGCATTTCTTACTCTCGATTGATCCAGTTGAGCGTTCAGAGAAACAACGGAAATCCGATCATTGGAAAGGGGAATACAAAGGCCGTCCAGGAGGCAGAATTCTATCCAAGTCTGGCAAAAGCCAGGGGCCATTTCACGGATGCTTATGGATTTGCTGTGCAGGTCGCTGAAGTGGAGGTTGATACAAAAACCGGCCAGATCAAAGTCATCAAGACCGTTACGCTCCACGACTGTGGATTTCCGTTGAATCTATCGATCGTTGAAGGACAAGTCCATGGGAATGTCTCCATGGGATTGGGACAGGCGTTATGGGAGGAGGTCATTTTGGAAAAGGGACAGATTCAGAATCCCACCTTTCTCGACTATCGAGCTCCTCTGGCGACTGAAACACCCAAGATGCTCAGCGGTATGGTGGAAACGCGAGACCCAGGCGGTCCTTATGGAGCCAAGGAGGTAGGGGAGGGCTCCATTTCCGGGGTCCTCGCCGCGATCGCCAATGCCGTTTACGATGCCATCGGCATTCGCTTCACCGAGCTTCCGATCACTCCAGAAAAAGTCTTAGAGGCCTTATGGAAAAAGTAATCATGTATAAACCAAAGCTGGAGACGATGTCGAGAGAGGCATTACTCGAACACCAGCTCGACCTTTTCAGAAAACAGATGGCTTACGTCTATGAACGATCCTCGATGTATAAACGTAAGTTTGATCAGGAAGGTATCCGACCCGACCAGATCAAAACCATGGACGATGTTCAAAGAGTTCCTTTCACAGTGAAGGAAGAATTGAGGCAGAGTCAAGAAAGATATCCTCCCTTTGGAGACTTTCATTGCATCCCTCCAAAAGAAGGCGTCAGGGTCTTTCAAACTACCGGGACCACGGGTATGCCTGTTCGTTCCCTATTGAGCAAGAAAGATTGGTACATCAACTACTATGATCAGTTCATGTACTTTATGTACGGCTATGGGATCACAGCGTCCGATGTGATGTTCGTTCCTTTTAACTACGGCCTTTACTTAGCCTGGTGGGGACTTCAAGCCGCTTTTGAACAGGCTGGGGTTCTGATCATTCCGGGTGGGGGTCAGAGTTCTGAGGATCGCATTAAGAACATCGTCGAATGGAAACCCACGGTGGTCTGCGGTACACCAACTTACATCCTCCTCCTCGGAGATATCGCAAAAAAGATGGGAGTCGATCTATCAAAGACCACCGTTCGGGTCGTCATTACCGCAGGAGAACCCGGAGCACAGATTCCCTCGACGAAGAAGCAGATCGAAAATACCTGGGGCGCCAAAAATTATGATGATATCGGTTCCACGGAAATTTCCAACTTCGGTTTTGAATGCATCGCCCAAAAAGGAACCCATGTGGTGGAATCGATGTTTCTCGCTGAGGTGATCGACCCGCTGACAGGCAAAAACGTCGGTCCCGGCCAGGAGGGAGAATTGGTGCTCACGAACCTCTGCTGCGAATCCATGCCTCTGATCCGTTGGCGGATGGGAGATATCGTCAAATTCGACGAGAAGAAGTGTGACTGCGGCAGAACATTCCTCCGATTGGATGGAGGAGTGATCGGCAGAGTCGACGATATGTTCCAGTTTGGTGGAGTGAATATCTTTCCGTCAGCGATTGAGAATTTCGTTCGCGGCACAAAAGAATTCTCAAACGAATATCAGGTGATCGCCCCTAAAATGGGGGCAGGAAAGCATCTTAGAATTCGGGTGGAACCCTCTTCCCTTGGCCTCTCCAAAGAAGAAATGGATCGAGGTGTGAAAGCCTTCCAAGAAACCTTTAAATTTCGAATCGGTGTCACTCCGGATGTGGAAGTGGTCAAAATAGGCGAACTCCCGCGATTCGAAGGCAAGGCAAAACGCGTGATCCGGGAATAATTTTTTTTGCAGCTACACAACTTCATCTCTTCTCCATCCTGCTCTCGCCCGACATCATTCCCTGCCGTCGTCTCAGGCGCTTCTATTTTTGTTGTGTCGTAAACGCTATCCCGTAAAATTCATAACCCTTTGAAATTTCTTTTCTGTCGGGCATATGTCTATCCCGATACTCTGCCGCTCCCAAATCCTCAAGCAGTACCAAATGGAATCTGGCCAAATAACCGGACAGCTCTTCAGGCTTGAATCCGAGAGTCCAGCACTCTTCATTTTCCCTGAGATTCTTGAGAACCTTCTTGAATCCGGGTTCTTGTTCAAAGTAGCACAGGAGTGCCCCGCTATCGAGAACCTTTGCGGTGGCCAATGTTCTCCTCCTCTCGCCCAAGATCCTCCGTTCTGGTTTCTCCCAGTGCCTTGACCAGTCCTCCTCCGTTGAGAATACCGCTCATCTCCTGGTAATCATCGGTGTTCATTTTCTTGACCCTCAAAAGTCCTCCCTCACTTTTTTATTGGTGGGTTGGATCTCAAACGGATAAGGAGGACACTCCCACACCCTGTGGTTAATTTCTCTTGACCTACTCCTTTCTTTTTTGTATGTTCAACCCATCGTGAAGCAAGTTCTTATCACCATCACTACTCGGCAACAAAAGCTTTGCCTGTACAGGAGCGTGACATGCCCAAAGAACCGAAGAAGGGACGAAAATTCATCCCTGGTATATCAAATCGCAGGCTTCTGCTGGTTATTGCCCCGGTACTGTTAACAGCCCTCATCTCCATCGTTATAGCCTATCATTTGACACCTCCGGATACTTTAACCATGAGCACTGGGTTCGAACGAGGGACTTACGCAAATTTTGGTGAGCGGTACAAAAAGATACTGGCGCGGGAAAAGGTCCATCTTGAGCTGCTTCCCTCGTCAGGTTCGGTGGAAAATCTCAAGCGTCTTGGAGATATGTCATTGCGAGTGGATGCTGGTTTTGTGCAGGATGGGACCAGCTCCCCCTCCGAGACGAAAAACCTCGTCTCCCTCGGAGCAATATGCTACTCGCCTCTCTGGGTTTTTTATCGGAGCCAAGAGACATGGGATGACCTTTCGAGGCTTACAGGAAAGAAGATTGCCATTGGACCAGAGGGCAGCGGAGCGCGGAAGTTTTCCTTGGATTTGCTGAAGGCAAGCGGTGCGGCCGGACCTCCCACCTTGTTGCTGGATATTCCCAGCGCCGCCGCCAATAAGGCCCTCCTGGAAGGGACCGTGGATGTCGTCATGATAATCGGAACAGAAGACAATGCGCTTGTTAGGGAACTTCTGTACGCCGAAAAAATAAAGTTGATGAGTTTCAAACATGCCGAAGCCTATAGCCGGCTTTTTCCAGCCTTGTCGCATATCATTTTGCCTGAAGGAATACTGAATCTGTCGGAGAAAATACCGCCTCAGGATATTCATCTCGTTGCCACGACAACAAGTTTGATTGTCCGCCAGAGCCTGCATCCGGCTGTCCAGTATCTGCTTTTGGACGCGGCTATGGAGATTCATAGCAGGGCAGGCTGGTTGAATAAGCGAGGAGAATTTCCCTCTCCTAGGGAACTGGATTTTCCGTTGTCCGCATCCGCGGAGAGATTTTATAAGAAAGGCCGACCCTTTTTGCTCGATTACCTTCCTTTTGGGGTGGCGGTTTTGGTTGACCGCCTGATTTTGATTCTGGTGCCGGTGGCCATTGTCTTGATTCCTCTAATGCGAGGCATCCCCTGGCTATACTCCTGGCGGAAGCGCCGCAAATTCTACCGCTGGTTTGGAGAACTTAAGAATCTCGAATCGGATGTAATGAAAAATCCGGAGCCAGAAAAGGTATTGGAATATCAGGGAAGACTTGATCAGATCGAAGCTTCGATCAATCGAATTCACGTGCCCCTTACTTTTTTTGGCGAAGTCTATAGGCTTAAAGAATACGTTGATTCCGTTCGTGGGAAGCTTGCGCAATTGGGTCATCACTCTCTTTATGATAGAACCTGACTCCAGCCATCTGTGGGCCATTTTTCAACGAGCAAAGGAGATAAAAGTGAAACTATTGGGTATTTCTGCCAGTCCCCGCAAGAATAGGAGCAATACCTTCCTTCTGCTTAAAGAAGTCCTTTCGGCGACTGAAAAAGAAGGAGGAAAAGCAGAAGTCGTACATCTCTGCGATTTGAAGATCGAATTCTGCCGGCACTGTGAATCTTGCCATAAGAATTTGATGGTCTGTCCGATTAAAGATGATGTTCATCTTTTATTAACCAGGATGCTCGAGAGTGACGGGATTATTTTTGCAAGCCCAGTCTATATCGATCATATCACCGGTTATTTAAAGACTTTCCTTGATCGATCAAGCCACTTCATTCACTGTCAAAGGTTATTGGGGAAATACATAGGAGCTGTGGCGACTGCCGGAGGTGGTCCACAGGAGATGGTTCTGGACTACATCCATTATTTTTCTTCGATATGCGGAGCTCAATATGTGGGCGGCGTGTCCACCGCGGTCCCGATCACTGAGGAGATCAAGAAAGGGGCGGAGAAATTAGGTAGAAGTTTGGCAGGGGCCATCAGAGATAAAACCGAGTTCCCTCATGAGATGGAAGAGATTCTATCCCGAAGAAACTATTTCAGAAGGATCATTGAAGGACATAAAGAGGAGTGGCCAGGAGAATATCAATATTGGTTGGAGAAAGGTTGGTTGTCTTAAGGGCAGCGCCAAGTAGTTTACGATTTGATCTCGGAAATTGCGCTTACCAGTAGTTTTCAGCCTTTGCGATCTATATTTATAGGGTCAAACCATTTCCTCTGCCTGTTTGATAGATTATTGAAGGGGTAAATACAGAATGTTATTTCCTGAAATCTTGTTTTTCAATTTTTATCCTTCTATGCAACATTTCAACCCGAAGTCAGCAATAGGAGTGAAATTTCCAGGGAAATATTTTCCTTGACCATTAAGCTATTTAAGAGTATTTTTTAATCGTCTTTTCCTGCCTGATCTTAATTAACCTTACAACCTAACCTCTAACCTTTTGGAGAGAGTTATGGGGAGAAGAATCCAAAAGGTGCTGATATGAAGCCTCCAAGGGGGTTATTTGTCCCTTTAGAGGCTTTCCGACTTGACTTGTCTTCATATTCTAGTAAATCAATCCCGATAAATACAACGGCTTTGTGACAAGAGGGCGGAATGTAGCACTTCAAAGGAGAAAGTTCAATGAAAAATCAAATGGGAAAATACACTAAGACTTTGCTAATAATAATGGTTTTTCCCTTGTTGCTTTCATGTGCTACCCTGTACATCAAGGGGAGTATCATTGACACGGATCATTTCTCTGTTATCGGCCCACCGGGTGACGGTTGGTACGTAAATATCAAAAAAGACCCAGCAATAGTAGATTTCCGGAGAGCTTCTAAAGATGAAACTACTCTGATCAAGGCCCTTCGGAATTGGGTAGCAGATAAAAATTTCTGGCATCTTAGCGAGGAAGAGGTTGCAAACCATTATAGAGACGGTGAAGAGGGAGATATGATGCTGAGGGGAGAGATGAAGGGGCTGTACCACCTTTCCGATGTAAAGAGGGGTACTACGATGATAGGCGACAAAAAAGTCTATTTTATGAGTTACAGGACATCGGGCATTCGCGAAAGGGTGGTGACTGATGCTGTGCTTTATTTATTTTTCCCTGCCGATTTTAAGGAAAGGCATTCCTTTTACGTTTTTGTAATAAACCATAGTTACGCACAAGGTAAGCTTGATAAGGGAGACCTTACTCCCATTATACCAGTTATTGAGAGTTTAAAAATGAAATAATAAATATCAGAGTAATTAACCTGTGAAAATCAGGATTTGACTGTACAGACGTTGTCAAGCGTGGTGGTTACTTTCTTCCTCTTCAGAACCGCATAGACCTTATCCATGCAATGTTTCGAGTGGAAATCCTCAACCTCAAATATGTATTGACATTGAGCAATTGAATAAGTAGGATTTTTACAAGTAACAAACCGTAGTAGAATCATTGTTTTTTTCGCCAAGAGGGCGAGAAGAGAAAGGAGGTAGTGCAGTGGAAACATTCATAATGACGGGCAAATATTCGGCTGGTGCGGTGAAGCAAATCAGCCATAAGCGCACCTTGAAGGCGAACCGGATCGTCCAGCAGTGCGGGGGCACCATCGTGGGTGCTTATGCCACACTAGGGGAGATAGACATGCTGCTGATCGTAGAGTTTCCTGGTTCCAGCGAAGCGATAAAGGCTTCTGTCGCCTTGAATAAGGCGCTGGGGATTTCCTTCGCCACCAGACCAGCTATTCGCATTGAGGATTTCGATAAGCTGGTCGGTAACAAGCCGCAGTGAGACATGTCGTTGTACCCTCTTTCTAAAGCAAATGATCAACCCTTAATGTAGGGTGATCATCGCTCTCTGGTGAAGTTACCAAATTTTCCTATCAACCTGCTCCACAGAAATCTCAAAAAAGAAATTTCGTTTAGTTCTTCCTGAAAGAGTGATTGTTCAAGATTGTGCTTCCATACAACCTTTCACCCCGTAATCAATAATTCCTGTTGAAGTTTTCCTCCAAAATTAGTAGACTCGTATCAACATAGGGTTTAAACCATCCTCCCAACTAACATTTGGGGGATTCCATGACTACACAAGAAGTTAAACGTAAGCTTGCTGCCATCCTTAGTGCGGATGTGAAGGGTTACAGCCGTCTCATGGGGGAGGATGAGGTTGGAACCATCTGTACTCTTAGCTCTTATAAGAAAGTAATGGCTCGCCTCATTCAGCATCATCATGGTCGGGTTGTGGATGCTCCTGGAGATAATGTGCTGGCTGAGTTCGCCAGCGTGGTCGATGCGGTTCGTTGTGCCGTGGAGATTCAAAAGGAACTGAAAACCCGAAATGCTGATTTACCTGAGAATCGCAGGATGGAGTTTCGGATTGGGGTCAACCTTGGAGATGTGATTGAAGATGGAGAGCAGATTTTGGGGGACGGGGTCAATATCGCAGCCCGTTTAGAGAGTCTATCCGAGGCAGGAGGCATCTGTATTTCCGGGACGGCTTTTGATCGTGTCGAGAATAAACTTGGATTAGGGTATGACTATCTTGGCGAGCAATCTGTTAAGAACATTGCAAAACCAGTTCGGGTATATCGAGTTCTGATGGAGCCTGGGGCCATGGCCCGGAGGGGCTTAGAGGTTGAGAGGAAGGCGCCTCCCTTGCCTGACAAACCCTCGATTGCTGTCTTGCCCTTTGTAAATATGAGCGGAGATCCTGAACAGGAATATTTCAGCGATGGGATAACCGAGGATCTCATTACCGACCTGTCTAAGATCTCGAGCCTATTTGTCATTGCCCGTAACTCAGTCTTTACCTACAAAGGGAGAGCGGTAAAGGTCGATCATGTCGGCAGAGAGTTGGGGGTGCGGTATGTTCTCGAGGGCAGCGTACGTAGGGCCCGGGATCGGGTTCGGATCACAGCACAGCTCGTGGATGCTGGCACAGGAGGTCACCTGTGGGCAGAACGATACGACCGGAACGCTGGAGATATTTTTGCTCTACAAGATGAGGTAACGCAAAAAATCGTGACCGCCCTGGCCGTGAAGCTCACCCGGGACGAGCAGGAGCGGTTGGAGCGCAGATACACGAACAACCTGAAAGCGTATGATTGCTTGCTGCAAGGGCTGGGATATTTCTATCTGTTTACGAAAGACGGGAATGATCGAGCCCGTAGCATGTTTGACAAGGCTATTGATCTTGATCCTGAGTTTTCGTTGGCATATAGCCGCCTCGGGTATACTTATTGGCAAGAATGGTGCTTTGGCTGGAGCCAGAGCTTTGAGTCTTTGGAGAAGGCTTTTGAACTGGCGCAAAAGGCCACTGTATTGGATGACTCATTGCCTGAGCCACATGGCATTCTGGGTATGGTTTGTTTGTGGAAAAAAGAGCATGAACATGCGATTGACCATCTCCAGAGAGCTATTGCCCTTGACCCGAACTGTGCTGATGCTCTAGATCAGTTGGCCCACGTTCTAGCTTTCG
The DNA here is from genome assembly GCA_047519465.1 of Thermodesulfobacteriota bacterium. Lineage (GTDB taxonomy): Bacteria > Desulfobacterota > BSN033 > BSN033 > UBA1163 > UBA1163. The sequence goes on from JAPVTA010000131.1 coordinate 11,541, forward strand.
CCGGAAGGCCGGACGAAGCCATTGGATTGTCGAAAAAGGCAATGCGTCTTAACCCCCGCTATCCGCCTTTGTACGAATGGACGCTGGGCCATGCATACTTTCTGGTTGGAGAATATGAGCAGGCAATCGATGCACTTCGGAGAGTCGTTGACCGGAACCCGGCTTTCCATCCTGCTTACATTTATTTAGCTCTTTGTCTTGGCCAACTGGGAAGGGTGGATGAGGCGCAGGCTGAAGCAGCAGAATTCGCCAGGGTCACTCCTAATATGTCCTGGGATTCCTGGAGAGACAGGCTTCCGTACAAGGACAAAGCCGTATTGGACGGACTCTTTGAGATTATGCTCAAGGCTATGGTAAGGCCATGGTGAAAGGCGATGGTTTAGAACCAGGTTGAACTTAGGGCAAAGGCAGAGTCAGAGATGGCTCTGCCTTTATTGTAATATTTC
>JAPVTA010000132.1:0-26270 GCA_047519465.1 Thermodesulfobacteriota bacterium
TACAATTGCGAGTTTTGCTCCATCGGCTCTGTCATGGGGCGCCAATACCGGTCCCGGCCTATGCCAGAAGTTATTGCAGAGATGGAGTCTATAGATTCCCCTCATCTTTTCTTTGTCGATGATGCCATCGGCCTGAACCGGGTTGAGGCGAAAAAGCTATTTAGCGCCATGGTATCCCTCCGACGGATTTGGGCCGGTCAGGGAACAGTCTCGTTGGCTGAAGATCTGGAACTAATAAAATTGATGAAACGTTCGGGGTGCCTCGGACTCCTGGTTGGGTTTGAATCAATCCAGAAGCAAGCCCGGGATGGAATGAAGAAGATCGGCAACCTAAAGATCGATTTCTCTGAAGCCTTACGGCGTTTCCATGGCGAAGGCCTTGCAGTCCTCGGTGCCTTTATTTTTGGGTTTGACCATGAGAACAAAGATGTCTTCGATCAGACACTTGAGTTTACGATGAAAAACCATCTCGATTGCGTCGAATTCAGAATTTTAACTCCCCTTCCCGGAACTCGAATATACACGCGACTGCTCAACGAGGGCCGACTATTTGTACCCGACTGGTGGCTCCGGGGATATTCCTCTGACACACTCCTGTTTCAACCGAGAAGCATGACGGTGGATGAACTCCTTGAAGGCTTCGCCCGCTTGAACCGGCAGGTCTATTCCCTGGGCGGAGTGATCAAAAGGTTCTTCGGCATGAGTCCATGGAAGAGGACTGTATTAGGCTGCAGCGTCCACTTCGGTCTCAACCTCGCCACTCGTAAACGCTACATCAAAAGTCTTGGCATACCCCAGCCATTTGCAGGAGCTTCTGGCCAGGAGGAAGAGAAGGCATGGGGAGTACGAAAAGGTCTGAGTTAGCTAAATGCAGCGGCGATTTCGAAGCCTTTGAACGGTGAAAAAAAATGAAATTCAGGCGATGTCATCATACCCTCACTTCAAACCGAAATCACGTGTTTCTCGCCACGATAATCCTTCTTGCGCTGTCATTGTGCGCGGGTTGTTCCCTCAGGCGGATGGCAATCGACAGGATCGGTGACGCCCTCTCTAAAGGGGGGGCGACTTATGCCAGCGATAACGATCCTGAATTGATAAAGGATGCTATACCGTTTAGCCTCAAACTTTTGGAAAGCTTCCTTGAAGAGACCCCTCGTCACAAAGGGCTGCTACTTGCTGCCTGCCGTGGGTTTACACAGTATGGATACGGCTTTGTCCAACAGGAAGCGGATGAATCCGAGGAGAAAGACGTTGAGAAGGCCGTGGAGATGCGGGCTCGGGCACGGCGACTCTATCTCCGGGCCCGCAACTACGGCCTCCGAGGTCTCGAACTGATCCAACCCGGATTCGAGGGCATGGTGCGAAGCAACCCAAGGAAAAGCGTCGAGGCATTTAAACCCGGAGACGTTCCCTTTATTTACTGGACGGCTGTATCGTGGGCAGCTGCTATTTCGGTTACAAAAGATAACGCCGATCTGATCGCCGACCTCCCGGTTATCGAGGCCCTTGTTGACCGGGCCATGGAGCTTGACGAGGCCTTTGACAGCGGAGCAATCCATTCTTTTCTAATCGCCTACGACATGGGTCGAGAAACCGTACCAGGAGACCCGGAACAAAGGGCAAGAAGTCATTTCAACAGGGCGATGGAGCTCTCAGAGGGGCAACTCTGCGGCCCCTTTGTGGCACTCGCTGAATCCGTGTCTCTCCCGAACCAGAATAGAGAGGAGTTCAAGGACCTGCTGGAGCAGGCGCTGAAGATCGACTCCGATGCAAGACCCGAGTGGCGATTGGCCAACCTGCTTATGCAGCGTCGCGCTCGGTGGCTCTTAAAGAGAATGGATAAACTCTTCATTGACTGAGTCACCCGAAAGGAAGCGGATCTTACGAGGGCAGGAGGAAACATGATTAAACCGAAGAGAAGATTTCGGAGCATACTCCGGATGGCGGCTGCAATTGGTGTTTTCTTTGCCACGGGAAGTGCACTCGCGACTAACGGAGTCCTTGAGATACGGCTCGTCACGCTGGCTCCCATAGGCACCAGTCCGCATGTAGAGATCCTCAAGATGGGGAGTCAATGGCAAAAGGCATCAGGAGGAAGGGTCAAATTGCACGTCATCGCGAGTTACCGGGCAGGGGGAGAGGCTGCCATTGTCGATAAGATGCATGTGGGCGGCGTGGACGGAGCCCTTTTGACCCTAATGGGGCTGTCCAAGATTGATCCGGGTGTCACCGCCCTATCAGACATCCCGATGGCGTTCCGGACACTGGAAGAACTGGACTATATCCAAGAAAAGCTCGGGGCAGAGCTTGGCAGGCGCGTTGAACAAAGAGGGTATGTTGTCCTCTTCTGGACGGACATCGGTTGGTGCAGGTTCTTCTCGGTTCAGCCTCTTGTTCACCCGGAAGACATGAGGCAAATGAAGGTCTTTGTTTGGGCAGGCCATCCGGAACAGGCGAGGATTATGAAGGATTGGGGCACAAGACCAGTACCCCTTGAGCCTGCTGATATACTCCCTGGGCTATCCACTGGAATGGTCAATGTGATCCTGGCCACGCCCTTTTCGGCAAACGCCGGACAGTACGCCTCTGTCGCCAAACACATGATAGAAATCAATTGGGCGCCTCTGGTCGGTGCGGCCGTTATTCGTAAACATGTTTGGGACAGGATTCCCGCAGATTGCCGGCAGGAGTTACGGACAATCGCAGCAGGTGTCGGCCAAACGATCAAAGCTTCCGGACGCAAGGAAAGCGAAGAAGCGGTGGAGGCTATGAAAAGGAAACAGAGACTCAAGGTCTACGTTCCTTCTCCCCAGGTTATTGAGGAGTGGCGGCAGGTGGCTCGGTCGGTCTGTCCAAAGATACGCGGGACCCTGGTCCCCGCCGACATGTTCGACAAAGTACAGGACCTTCTAAAAGAGTATCGAACCAGCCGAGGAGAAGAGGGGTGAGGTTCGAAATGGAACCAATCTGTGGAAGGGTTACCCGCTGGCGATTGTCATTTGCCCGTTTGTCTTCTTCGCTTCGCCAATTCGAGGATCTGCTGGTCTTTGTGGCTCTGTCTCTCATGGTTCTCTTGCCATTGGCGGAGAGTTTCCTTCGCAGATTTTTTCACACGGGCATTTCCGGTTCAACCCTGTTTGTACAGCACCTCGTGCTTTACGTGGGAATGCTCGGAGGCGCAGTTGCGGCAAGGGAGGAGCGACTGCTGTCTCTTGGGACCGTGACAAATTACCTCAGCCGTTCTTGGAAGAAGGTGGCTATTCTCTTCAGCGGTTCTTTTGCAACTGCGGTGACCTTCGCGCTATTCTGGGCCAGCGTTCAATTCGTTCTGGCGAAGTATGAAACAGGGGAGGTCTTGCCCTATGACCTTCCAGCCTGGGCAGTCTTATCGGTTCTACCCGTGGGGCTGGCGCTTATTATGTCTCGAATGTTGAGGCATACTTCGACGACTCTTTCAGGTCAGCTGCTTGCCCTCATTTTCGCGGGAATTCTTGTTTCCCTAGGATTTCAGTCCTTCATCCCTTCGGACCGGTTGGTTCTTCCGGGGCTTATTGCGCTTGCGGTGGCTGTCATCCTCGGAGCACCTATCTTCACGCTTCTCGGGGGCGCCGCCCTGATTCTCTTCTGGGGCGACCACCAGCCTATCGCCATGGTGCCGATCGATTATTACCGCCTGACTGTAGACCCTACGCTTCCTACGATTCCACTCTTTACCTTGGCCGGCTATTTCTTGGCCGAGGGGGGAGCCGCTGGGCGTCTGACTCAGGTTTTCAGCGCCCTTCTGGGACACCTCCGGGGAGGGCCGGCCATCACCACCGTTCTCCTTTGTGCCTTCTTCACCTCTTTTACCGGAGCTTCAGGGGTGACGATCCTTGCACTGGGTGGGCTTTTGATGCCAATCCTGATTTCTGCTGGGTATTCGGAGCGGAGTGCCCTGGGACTCCTGACAGGCGGAGGATCATTGGGGGTTCTTCTCCCTCCGTGCCTTCCCATGATTCTCTACGCGGTGGTTGCCACCACCATCGGCACCGAGGTTTCCATCAGAACGATGTTCCTCGGCGGAATCGGGCCGGGCCTGCTCCTCGTGTTGCTGACATGTCTCTGGGGAATCTATGCCCAGCCATGGGATACGGCCCTCAGGACGAGTTTCAGTCTCTCCGAAGCCTTTCAAGCTGCATGGGAAGCTAAATGGGAGTTGCTCCTCCCGGCCGTTGCACTGGCCTCTCTCTTCGGAGGATTTGCCACGCCAGTGGAAGCCTCTGCGATCACTGCACTCTATGCCTTTCTCATCGAGACTTTTATCTACAGAGATCTCAAGCTAACTCTTGACGTCCCCAGGGTCACGAGGGAATGCGGGCTTCTGGTTGGCGGAGTGCTTCTGATCCTGGGAGTAGCCATGGGTTTGACAGACTACCTGTTTACAGCCAGTGTTCCTGAGAGGCTGGTAACATGGGCGAAAGAATTCATTCATAAGCCTTGGTTGTTCCTTTTAATGCTCAACCTCTTTCTCCTCGTGGTGGGTTGCCTCATGGACATCTTCTCAGCCATTGTTGTCGTCGCCCCCTTGATTGTCCCGGTGGGAAAGGAATTCGGGATTCACCCCGTTCACTTGGGAGTCATCTTTCTCGCCAACCTCGAATTGGGATTCCTGACACCTCCGGTCGGTATGAACCTCTTCCTTTCTTCCTATCGGTTCAACAAGCCGATGAGCGATGTGATCCGTTCGGTGTTGCCCCTGCTTGCCATTTTGCTGATGGGTGTTTTCGCGATCACCTACATCCCGGGTATTACCACCCTGGTCGTACATATCCTGGGGTGAGATGATGGACCGAGGTCATGATAAATCGTACCGGCTTTCTTAGCCTTGATAAGCGAGGGAAGCCAAATTCTAAGACCGACGGAGGTGTAATATGACAGAACCGTTTCCAACTCCCCCAAGTTGGATGGTTCGGTTGACCATCGCTCTTCTGATTCTGACCGGAGCCCTTTGCATGGTCACGCTCATCCTCGGAATCTACACAGAAAAGTGGTGGCTTATCAGCCTTGGGGTTGCCTTTTGTGTTCTTTACTATTTCAAGATCCTCCGCCGAGTCTTCCAATGAGCTGTCACATTCTCGAGAGGCATGCTATAATAGCCATTCGTCGGGGTCGGAGGGAATTAGACTTCGGGAAAATTTTCAGAAGAGTTTCATCTATAAATCGATATCATTGGGATCAAGGAATTACAGAAGGCCAAGATGGGAAGATTAACTCAGGTCTTTGTAACAGGTGGAACCGGTTTTATCGGGACAAAACTGGTGAATGAACTTGTCCGCAGAGGACAGACGGTTCATGTCTTGAGGCGTCCCACAAGCAATATACAAGGGTTGGAGAATGAAGGAATTCGTCTATTTTGGGGGGACTTGTGGGACTGCGATTCCATTCGCAAAGGGATGGAGGGTTGCCAACAGGTCTACCATCTCGCTGCTTATGCAAAAAATTGGGCGAAAGATCTGACCGTCTTCAACCGAAGCAATGTGGATGGATTTTGCAACGTAGCGGGATTGGCCAGGATGCTCGGAGTGGAACGAATGGTCTTTGCCTCTACCATTCTCACCTGTGGTCCTTCGACCCCCGGCACGGTGCAGGACGAAAGAAGATGCTGTCCGGTAGCCGAATGCTGCACCGATTATCAGACGAGTAAAACCATAGGTGAGAAACAAGCCAGCGACTATGCAGAGCAAGGATTCCCTGTGGTCATCGTCAACCCGACCCGTGTATACGGTCCGGGTAGATTGACCGAAGGGAATTCCGTCTCCAGGATGATTGATCTCTATGACCGCGGAAGATTCCCTCTCCTTCTAAATCAAGGGGTCAATATAGGAAACTATGCGTTTGTGGACGACGTCGTTCAGGGTCTCACCCTTGCCATGGAGAGGGGGAAAATCGGAGAACGTTACATCCTCGGCGGAGAAAACGTATCTCTCAAACAATTATTTGGACTGATTGACGAAATAGGCGGGAAGAGGCATGCTCAAATAAACGTACCCCCATGGGCTGCTTTGCTTTATGCCCGTTGGGAAGAGAAGAAGGCCAGATGGGTTAATGATTATCCTCTTATAACGGTTGGCTGGGTAAAGACATTTCTCCAGGAATGGGCCTTTTCGAGCACCAAGGCTGAAAAGGAACTGGGTTACAAGATCACACCCCTTAGAGAGGGCATCCGAATTACCCTTGATTGGCTTAGGAATCTTAGAAGGGAAACCCTATGAACCAATTCAACTTCTCGATTTCGATGAGGGGACTCTTCGGCAGGGAGAACAGAAAACCCACCCTCATTCTGTTAACTGCTCCGGTCATTCTTACCACCTTTAGGTATTATGGGACAAAAGATTTTTACCTGAAACACCTTGCGCCAGCGTTTTCCCTGTTTGGAAATGGAGAACTGGCTTCGGCTCTCTACACTTTTTCCACTGCGTTGATCCTTTTAGGTCTCTTACCAGCTTTGGCGGTTAAATTCATCTTTCATGAATCGCTCTCATATTATGGTGTCCGGTTGGGAGATTGGCAATTTGGGGCGAAGGCCTTTCTCATTTTAGGCCCCGTGATGATAGCACTTTCTTATCCTTCTTCTCGAATGGAATCTTTTATTGCTGAGTATCCTCTTTACAAAGGGGTGGGTGATTCTCCTTCTATTTTCGTGGTCTATTCTCTCGCCTACCTCGCCTATTACCTCGGGTGGGAATTTTTCTTTCGAGGCTATATGCAGTTCGGTCTCAAGGGAAGACTGGGAGAGGCGAACGCCATTCTCGTTCAAACTTTGGCGTCTTGTCTCTTACATATCGGGAAACCGGACGCAGAGATCTATTCTTCGATTCTCGGCGGAATCGTGTGGGGGATGGTTGCATTCCGCGCTCGCTCCCTTCTCCCCGTTCTTCTGTTACACTGGCTTTTGGGTATCTCCCTTGATGCGTTTATTATCTATTCGTAGAATAGGATATGAATCTCAACTTCCTTCTTTTCCTAAAAGGCTTTATCATCGGCCTTCTGATCAACGCTCCCATTGGGCCTATCGGGATACTGTGTATTCGCCGTTCCTTTACAGAAGGGAGGCTTCTTGGTTTCGTTTCGGGCCTGGGAGTTGCCACCGCTGACGCGATTTATGGGGTGGTAGCGGCGTGTGGGCTGACGTTTATTTCAAACTTCTTAATCTACCAGCAGCTATGGATTCGTCTGCTCGGAGGATTCTTGCTGCTGGGTTTAGGAATGAAGATCTTCCGGGCCAGATCGGTAAGAGAGGTCGCATTACCCAAAGCAACCGGCCTCTTGAGCGCCTATATTTCTACGGTCTTTGTCACCCTGACCAATCCGGTAACATTTCTGTCTATTGCCGCCATCTTTGCGGCCCTGGGGGTCCCAGGAATGTATGGAAACTACACTCCGATCATCGCATTGGTTTTCGGTCTATTCATCGGGTCAACCCTGTGGTGGCTCTTGGTAAGCAATAGCATTCATTTCTTTCGCCGAAAAAAGACCGATCTTGAATTGAAGTGGGTCAATGGAATCTCAGGGGTTCTCATAACAGGATTCGGCCTGGTCATTCTTTTGAGTCTCGTCATTTGATAATCGTCCCCAAAAATGCCAAATCAACAATCTTCTTAATTGCGCAATTCCATTCACACCCCACCTTTTAACCTGCGCAACCTTATTCACACCTTCCCCAATTCTTCTCGAAGGCTCTTTACTCAAAAGCTTAATAACCGCTGGGACTTATCACAAACTTCGGGGGAATCAATCTTCTTGGTACAGTGCTTGCTATTTAGCAGGGTGCAGTGTTTGTAAACAACACATCTTAAAAGGAGGCTGACCATGAAAACAGAATGTTTAAGAGGCTTAAAAAAAGGAGGAAATGGGCAAATGAAATTATTTAAATGTTTAAAAATAGCTGGAATATTATTCGCGATGGCCTTCATAGCAAGTGGCTGCGCTCTGACAAAAGATTATGTGGTGTTATCCTATAATCCACAAACAAATGTGGAGAAGATCAAAGGAGCCGACGCTGTGAAAGTAAGCGTTGAGTTCTCAGACGTACGAACGGTTAAGGACAAGGTGAGTTGCAAAAAGAATAGTTACGGAATGGAGATGGCTCCAATCATTGCCCGAAATGATGCTGCTGAGACGGTCAAGAACGCAATTGAGACAGAGCTTAAGAACCGCGGGTTCATTTTAACTGAAGGATCCGTGTCAGTTTTTGCAGAGCTGAATAAATATTACAACGACTTCAAGACCGGCTTCTGGTCGGGAAGGGCCGTTGCGGAATTGGTTATGAACGTCCAGGTTAAGAAACAGGATAGGAGCATTCTTTACTCTAAAATGATAGCAGGAGAGAATAGTCATACAGTCCAAATGGCCTCAGGAAAGAACGCCAAGATCGTTCTTGATGGTGCATTGAAAGATGCTATATCGAAGTTATTTGACGATCCTTCATTTATTGATTCAATTTTTAAGGCATCTAAGAATCAGTAGAAAAGTGTTTATGGGATGTATCCCTACTTTAAACCAATCGCCCTCCATGAATAGAGGGTAAAAAGAGTATGAGGCTCTTTCAAATGGCGAAATATTACACATCGGAAATAAACACGGATCGTGACCTTCAAGGGTTTATCAAACTTCCTTGGAGTATCTACAGAAATTATCCGAAATGGATTCCACCACTGATTATCGAAATGAAGCACAAGCTGGATCCAGGGAAGAACCCTTTTTTCGAATATGGGCAAGTCAAGCTCTTTGGAGTCCGCAGCGAATTCCATGAAATGGTGGGGCGGATAGCAGCGATTTTTAACCCAGTCCATTGTGACATCTATCGAGAATCGACCGGCTTCTTTGGGCTATTCGAGTGTATCAATTCAGCAGATGTTGCCCGATGGTTGTTCACAACTGCAAATGAGTATCTGAGTAAGTTTGGATGTACACATCTCGCTGGACCGGTTAATTTCAATACAAACGACGAGTCTGGATTGCTCGTCGAGGGTTTGGATGAGAGTCCTATGTTAATGTGCAACTATTCTCCGCCCTATTACGCTCAGCTTCTTTCAGCTTGCGGTTTTAGTAAGGTGATGGATTTACTCAGTTATGAAGCGAGATTGGGTCACATCTTTCCGCAAAAGTATTTGGATGTTTTCAAAAAAGTTTCTGAAAAGAACGAGATCAATGTCCGGCCTTTCAACAGAAATCAATTGGGGCAGGAAATAGCAACGATTCGAGAGATCTACAATGGCAGTTTCACAGATGTTTGGGGATTCGTACCCCTTTCATCCTCTGAAGCAGAAGCCATCGGCAAAAATTTCATCTCCTTTTCAGATGACGAATTGGTTTGGATTGCAGAATATAAGAATAAACCTGCAGGTCTTATCCTCGCTCTCCCCGATGTGAATGAAATCCTCAAGGACATTAATGGAAGATTATTTCCCTTTGGGATATTTAGATTCCTTTTACGACGTCGTTACATTCGCGGCGTTCGGGTCATTGTGCTCTGTGTCCTTCCTATGTTTCGTTCGAAGGGAATAGAAGCTCTCCTGATTCACAAGGTTCATCAAAGAATTCTAACCGGAGGTTATCAGAGAGCCGAATTCTCGGTCGTCAATGAGAATAATTTAAGGATGCGAAATATCTTAGAGAACTTTGGATTTCATTTAACAAAACGATATCGAATCTATCGCGCCCCCATTCCGAAATCTATCGATTCACACGGAGAGACTGATAATATGGCAGCAAATGCTCGATAAGAGGAACAGTCAATGAAAGTTCTCCTTGTTGCACCAACAGCTTTGGATTACCAAGGGAAACCGATTAAACAGGGCCGGCTCCATTTGCCCGGCTTAACGCTACCTATGCTCGCCGCTGTTACTCCGCCCAAAGTCGATCTGCGAATGGTATTTGAGACTGTTGAGGACATTCCCTTTCATGAACACTGGGATCTCGTAGGTCTTACGGGTATGGGGTCAGGGATTGTCCGTGCCTGGCAAATTGCCGACCAATTTAGAGCTCAAGGGGCCCAGGTTGTAATCGGAGGTATAGCGGCAAGCCTCTGTCAACTGGATTGGACACTGAGCCATGCAGATACCTTAGTCATCGGAGAGGCGGAAGAATTATGGCCACAAGTGATCGAAGATTTCGAGGGTGGCCGACTTCAATCCATTTACCGAATGTCAAAGCGCCCTCCGATCGAAGACTTACCACTGCCACGGTACGATCTTCTGGCAAAATCTAAAATAGGGTTCTGGCGTCCTGTACAGGCCACACGTGGTTGTCCGTTCACATGTAACTTCTGTTCCATCACTTCTTTCTTCGAAGGCACTTACCGAAAACGTCCGGTGGACCAGGTCGTCCGAGACGTAAGAGCTGCCAAAAAATTTGGCACACGATACATGGCCTTCGTCGATGACAATATTGGCGTTGATTTTGACTATTGCACAAAACTCTGGGAGGCCCTGATTCCAGAAAAGATAATCTGGATGAGCCAGTGCAGCCTTCATATCACTGAAAAACCCGAAATGATGGAACTTGCCCATCGCAGCGGTTGTAGAGTTCTTTCTTTCGGCATCGAATCAATTAATCAAAATAGCCTCAAAACCATCGATAAGGAATGGAATCGACCGGGACGTTACCGAGATGCCATCAAGGCACTGCGAAAGCATGGGATCGAGGTATCCACAGAGATGGTCATCGGATTGGATGGCGATGACCCCTCCGTATTCCAACGTACCTTTGACTTTATCACAGAGAATAAAATTCCTGTCCCACGAGTTCATATTATCACTCCTGTCCCGGGAACACCCCTTTATGAAGATCTTGTCAGGCAGGGAAGAATTCTCCCGACTCACTTCAGTGACTATACGGGCGGGAAGGTGGTTTTTCGCCCAATGCACTTCCAACCCGAAGATTTAGAGAAGGGTTACTGGAAATTGTATGAGAAGTTATTTAGCTGGCCCGCCATTCTCAGACGGGTCATCCCCAATAGGGCTTCTCTCGGTCCTTATATGCGGGCCGTGGTATGGATTACAAATTTTAAATATCGGAGACACGTCCACCATCGAATATCTCCGGGTATTCTTTAGTCTTGAGGGAAAGTTATGCGCGTCCTTTTAATTCGTCCGGCTGTTCCACACCATACCATTGGTCTCAAACATGTCATGATCTGCGAACCTCTCGAGTTGGAGTACGTTGCGGCGGGCATTTCAGACCACGAAGTCCAGATCTTCGACATGATCGTCGAACGCGGCCTGGAACGCCGCCTTCAACAATTCAAGCCCGATATCGTCGGCACGAGCTCCTATATTACCGGTGTGAATGAGGTGAAGAAAGTTTGCCGTACTGTTAAACGGTGGAACCCGAATTGTGTCACCCTCGTCGGCGGCGTACATGCTTCGTGTGCACCTGAGGATTTCGCAGATGCCTCTGTCGATTGCATCGTGAGGGGAGATGGAACTTCGATCATCGCTGAAATCGTTGAAGCAATTCAGACGGGTAGGCCACTCGATGAAATTCCAGGACTCGCTCTCCCTTTTGAGAACGATGGCCTCCGATTTACGAGGGAAAAACCCTATATGCCCAATCCGGACAGCCTCCCATTTCCTCGACGAGATCTGGTTGCTCATCTGAAACATCGTTACTATTACATCTTCCATCAACCTGTTGCGATCATGAAAACGACTTGGGGCTGCTGGTACAATTGTAATTTCTGTTTTCCGTGGAGAATCACGAATGGAATAGCTTATTCGCGCAGTCCGGAATCGATTGCAAATGAATTGGCACATATCGAAGCAAAAGAGGTTTATATCGTCGATGACATATTTCTAATGGATCCTAAACGTCTATCTAAAATCGCTCAACTCTTCCGGGACAGGGGAATTCAGAAGAAGTTTTTGGTCTACGGACGGGCTGATTTCATTGCAGAAAACGAAGAGATTATTAGAGAATGGGCAGAACTTGGTCTCGCTGCCGTGATCGTTGGCCTTGAAGCCACTACCGACAAGGAGCTGAAATCCTTGGGCAAAAAGTGCACTGTGGATTACAATCGCCGGGCTATTGAGGTGTTGCGGAAATATGGCGTCGATACCTATGGGTCCTTGATCACTCAACCCGATTATATGCCAGATGACTTTGCCCGCCTTCAGGCCTTCGTAGAAGAAAATGGTCTTTATTATCTCAATATCTCTCCTCTCACACCCATGCCAGGTACCTCTGGTTGGGAATATTATGAGGGGAAAATTACTGTAAGTCGTCAAGCCCATGGGCTATGGGATCTTTGCCATTGTCTCCTTCCGACGCGGATGCCCTTGAAACAATACTACCGCTCCTTATTAAGGCTTTATGCTCGAACAGTCCTTGACATTCGCCGTGCAAACAAACTCACTCTGCGAACCAGACCACCCATCTGGTCTCTCAAATACCTAAGGATTTGGTTTGGCGCTTTCATAATTATGCTTCAATTTCTCAACGCCCATCGCCACCATCTGCCGCGCCAGTTAGCCAAGGCCATGGATAAGGGACCGGGGATCCAGGACCCCGGTCGGAAATATTTCTTCTCCAATTTAAGAAGCTGCATCATACCAAAAAGAAAACCTATGGAGGTGTTATGAAGCCACGGGGCGTATCAACTTTTTCAACCCTTGCTCCGCTTCCACCACTTCGAGATGATTCGCTCAATACTCCACTCAATAATGGTCTCTACACGGAAACCAGATCATCTCCCAATGGATTATTAGATATTGCCAATGCGAAGCGTTGGTTCAATGTGATCGAATGGGGATGCAAAAATAACCTCTACACCTGTCAGCAGGCCATAGAAAGGAAATCAGGCCCTCGGGTTCGGCTAAGAGGACAAGAATTCTTAATGATTTCATCCTATGACTACCTTGGACTTATTGGGCATGCTGAAATTGAGCAAGCAGCGATAGAGGCTATACGGGAATACGGTACAGGGACTGGAGGCGTCCGTCTGCTCACCGGTACGACTGATCTTCACCGCCAATTTGAAGCAGAACTAGCAACATTTAAGGGTTCTGAGGCAACAATCACCTTCAGCTCGGGTTACATGGCCAATCTGGCCATTATCTCCTCTCTTCTCGGGCCGTGTGATCGTGCAATCTTAGATGAAAGGGCTCACCGAAGTGTCGTTGATGCATGTAAAGTTGCGCGCGTGCCCGTACAAACTTTTTCTCATAACGAACCTTCTTCCCTGCAGAAAGCGTTGGAGAAAAAGCCCTTGGGTGGTCGAACCTTGATCGTGATCGAGGGGATCTATTCCATGGACGGGGACATCTGTCCGTTACCTGAAATCATAAATTTAAAGAAAAAGTACGAAGCCTATCTGATGGTCGATGAAGCACATTCCTTCGGAGTGCTTGGCCCAACAGGAAGAGGAGTGGATCAGTATTTTGGATCGAAACCCGAGGATGTGGACATATGGATGGGATCCCTTTCCAAGGCGATACCCTCTAACGGTGGTTTTATTGCAGGTCCGCAGGATTTGATCATCTATCTTCAACACGGGTCTGCACCGTTTATGTTCTCGGCTGCTCTCTGCCCTTCAGCAATCGCTTCAGCACGCCAATCCGTTCAGATCCTGAAACGTGAGCCAGAGAGATTAAGAAAACTCCATCACAACGCAGATTTCTTGCGATCCCGCCTCAGGAATCTCGGCTACAACACTGGGAAATCAGCTTCCCCTATTATCCCGATTATTACGGGTGATGAAGAAACTGCATGCCGGTTAGCACGGGAACTGTTTAGAGTGGGCATCATTGCCACAGCGGTTATCTATCCCGCCGTCCCAAGAGGAGGCGCCCGGCTCCGGCTCTGTGTAACCGCTGGCCATGACGAACAATCTCTTCGGGAAATCTTGGATGGATTTCGAACCGTTTGTTCTAAAGTCGGACTGACAAGGGATGGGACATCTTGATGTTATGAAAATACCTTTCTTCATCAAACATCATGCTGGATTCAGGAAAAACGTTACCTCCCCACGGGTTGGAGAGATGCGTTTCCGTGTTGTTACCTTTCAATCAATCCATGATGTTGATGAAAAGCTCTGGGACTCCGTAAACGCAAAAAAAGATCTATTTCATACGCATCGTTTCCTCCGATCTGTTGAGGATGCCAAAGTCGAAAATAGCAATTTCTGGTACCTTCTTTTTTATTCCGAGGAGACCTTGGTGGGGACAGCTGCTCTTTCTTCTTTCAGGATATCCCTCGATCTGTTTATTAACGGGGTGTTGCAAAAACCCATTCTCATTTTAAGGCGGTTTTTACCCCATCTCTTGAAGGTCAAAATATTATTTTGCGGACTCCCCATCTCCATTGGTAAGAATAGTTTAACGATTTGCAATCCCTCATGGGGTGAAGAATTACTTCGCCTTCTCGTCGAGGAAATGGAGCAGATTGCTCGTACGCATAAAATCCAGATGATCTGTTTTAAGGAGTTCCCCAACGATGAAGATCAGGGCATTGATATAATCACAAAATTTCGATTCCTTCGCGCAAATAGTATCCCCTATATGAGGATGAAGATTCAATGGAAAAATTTCCAGTCCTATTTAGCTGCAATGCGGCACAATTACCGTCGCCATGTTCTCCGAAGTCTAAAGAAATTGGGGCACTCAGAGCCTTTGATACAGACCTATGTTTCTTCTAAGATGATCCGAGATAAGCCCACTCTGATCCTCGCCGATCCTTCGGTCTGTTCTCCTACACAATTTTATGGCCTATATCAGGAGGTAATGGACCATGCAGAAATTAAGCTTGAGACACTCAACGAAGTCTTCTTCGAAAAGTTTTACAAGAATATGAATCAGGATATGGAGGTCCTCGCTGTGGTGAGGGGGGAACAAATCTTAGCAGCTGCAATCCTCACCGTTTACCAGAGGGTTATGACATTTCTCCTCGCCGGTTTAGACTATTCCAAACTCGACGAAAACGACATTTATTTCAATCTCCTCTACGGGATTGTATCGCGCGCCCTCCAGAGAGGCTGTGCACGGCTCGATTTGGGCCAGACACCCTACTGGCTCAAGCAATGTATCGGGGGGCAGGAGACACCCGTAAACTTTTACATTCGAGGAGAACGCTGGTATCTCCATCGGTTGTTAAAAATATTTCAACCCATACTTTTTCCAGAACTGAAACTTAAACCCATTCACGTTTTTCGAGAGGAAGGTCAAGGTGTCCTTTCAGACCCTCAGCTTTTACGCAAAAAAACTCACACCGCTGTTTTGGCGGGCTCAAATATATGCGGCAAAGGAGAAAATCATGAAACTCACACTTATAAAACCGAAAATTGGTCATAGTCAAAACAATTCGTACCATGAGAAGACTGTCATGGAACCTCTGGTATTGGCTGTTATCGCAGCACTCACCCCTCCTAATGTGGAGGTAGTGATGTATGACGATCGTTTAGAATCCATCCCTTATGATGACCCCACGGATCTTGTGGCCATTACTGTTCAAACCTTTACTGCCAAAAGAGCATACGAGATAAGTCTTGAATACAAAAGGCGCGGGGTTCCAGTCATTTTAGGAGGCTACCATCCAAGTCTCATGCCCCATGAAGCTAAGTCTTATGCAGATAGCGTCTATATCGGGGATGCAGAAAATCTCTGGCCAAAGGTGATATCCGACGCAAAGAAATGTAAACTCGATCCTTTTTACCAAGCCAATTATAGCGTTCCGCAACCGAACCTTTTACCACGACGGGACATATTCGAAAAAAAATCATATCTACCCATCACATTGATACAATTTAGTCGTGGATGCCTCTTTGAATGTGACTTCTGTGCTGTTAGCAGTTTTTATAAAAAAAACTATTTCCACCGGCCAGTAAACGAAGTCATTGACGAGATTGAAGCACAAGAGCGCAAATTCATCCTTTTTACCGATGATAATATTGTAATGAATCGTAAAGTGGCTAAAGAACTCTTCAGGGCACTTGCCCCCTTAAGGATTCGCTGGATATCTGAGGGCAATATTACCATGGCTCATGATTTGGAGCTTATGAGATTAATGGCTCAAAGCGGGTGTATCGGGCATCTCATTGGGATTGAATCCATCAATGAGGATAGCCTCAAATCCATGAAAAAGGTTTCCAATCTTTCAAAATTTAATCATTATCAAAAGGAATTGGAGATTCTCCGTGATTTCGGAATACAAACATGGGCTGCATTTACTTTAGGGCATGAGTATGACACAGTGGAAACAATAGAGCGTACTCTGGATTTTTCATTGGAACATAAATTCGGAATAGCCGATTTCAATGTCTTGCTGCCCTATCCGAATACCCCTCTCTATCATAAATTGGCTGAAGAAGGACGACTTTTATTTGATGGTAAATGGTGGATTCACCCAGATTTTCAACTCGGTCATGCTGCATTTCGGCCTTATCGCATGTCGGCGGAAGATCTTGAAAAAGGTTGCTTTGAAGCACGTAAAAAATTTTATAGCTTCAACTCTATCATACAGCGGGCATTTGATTTTAGAACCAATATGAAATCAGCTTTTCGATTTAAAATATTTCTCATGAGTAATTATCTACATCATTACGATACTATTAAAAAACAAGATATTCTGCTAGGCGACACTTCTGACACAGCCTAAATCATAGGGTATTAAATCCCTTATGCTGCCAAGACTGGGGATGGCCAGCGACACATAGAATGAACCAGAGAGCTGAAATAAACGTCACAGATGAGCGGCGATTCTTCACAAAAGTCATCCTATCTGCGTATCTCCTCTGGATTATTGCTTTTGTCAGTGTCGGTTTCTATGCATCTACTCTCCCGTCGTACAATCTCACAACGACCATTGATCAAAACATACCATTTGTTCCTGAATTCATATGGATCTATATGGCCTGTTACATAATCCCTTTCCTATGCATCGTCTTTGTTATGGATTTTCATCGTATTAATCTCTTGCTTCTTAGCTTTACCATTGCCAACTTGACCGCTTTCATCGTCTACTTGGTTTTCCCTGTAACATTTCAAAAAACCGAACTGGGCCCCTCTATTGTGGAACATTTTCTATCCATTCACTATAGAATGCCTACTTCCGCTTTGAACAACTTCCCCAGTATGCACGTAACCTTCGTATGGCTCTATTATTTTTTATGCCGTGGGCAGCGTTTGAACAAGATGGGAGATGCCTTTATGTTGGTCTTAGTAGTCCTCATAACCCTGTCAACCTTATTTGTAAAAATGCATCTTGTGGCAGATGTGGCAGCAGCAATTCTGTTGGCTTTGATCACGTTTGCACTTGCAAAATATCTCTACCCTCACATAGCCAATTCACAAACAAAAGCAATGGTTGCATTTGGGAAAATGGCTAGAAAAATGATTACGGGTGTGCTGATGTTTAGGATTTTTCTCTTGTTAATCGTGGGATTAGGAAGGCGAGTTTGAAGAATCGCATTGAAACGGATAAAGGGCCAGGGCATGAGATAAAGAGGGGAAGTTCATGAAAAAATTTATCAGCACAATACTTCTCTTCTTAGCCATAACGGCTACAAGTTCTCTTGCGAAAGAGAAAATAGATCCTGAAAATTGGATCAGAGATATGGAGGCAGCTTATTTAGAAATTAACAGCTACACCGCCATTTTTCATAAACAAGAACAAATAAATGGAAAGCTTCGTGAGGAGGAGACGATATTCGTAAAGTTCAAGAAGCCTTTCAAAATTTACATGAAGTGGATCAAAAATCCTTACAATGGACGCGAAGCACTCTATGTCGAGGGTTGGAATGAAAATCGGATGGTGATTTACGAAAGTACACTCATAGGAGGGGTGACGGTAAATCTCGATCCAAAAGGATTTATAGCTATGAAAGGCAATCGTCATCCCATTACAGACTCTGGAATTGGAAACCTGGTGAAACTTATTGGAGATAACCTCACAAAAGGTATCAAGGACGGTGAGCTCGCATTCAAAGAGCGTGGCGAAGAAACGGTTTATCATCGTAAGACAAACAAGGTCGAGCTCGTCTTCTCCAAGGATAAAGCAAGGGGTTATTACTGTTACCGCGCTATAATAAACATCGATTTTAAAAAAAATTTACCGCTCAAGGTACAAATCTATGACTGGAACAACAACCTCATTGAGAACTATGGGTATGAAAACCTTAAGCTGAATGTAGGTCTGACTGATACTGACTTCGATCCAAAGAATTCAGAATATAAGTTTTGATGATTCTTCAAGAAGCATCCTTATCTTAAGCACGCATTAACCTTCAATAATTTCCCTATCTTCAACTGCGCAATTCAATTCACACCCTACCCTTCTACCTGCGCAACCTGATTCACACCTTATTCAGTTATTTCAGTCATATCACTTCTTTAATTCTAATAAATACCGGAACTTCCAAAATATGATCCTCGGTCATTCCGCTTGGCATAGTCTTTGGATTAATAAGACACAGGAGTAATGCAAATGAGAAGTTTCCTGATTAACAAAAACCTTTGCTTTTATTACTGGCTCCGAAAGAGGATTGGGAAGAAGCCCGCTCGTTGGGTAGCCAGCAACATCGAGGAGACTATTCTCATCTTTGGAAGGGAAGAGATGCCATACAGAGGTCAATAAGCACCAATGTTTTGCAAAACTCAGAACCAACTAAGAATGGAGGGTGAACGATGAAGCAGAAAGAATTCCTCTTAGTCATCTTCTCAATGCTTTGTTTCCTAGCCATAGGCCGGGCGCAAGCACTGGCCGAGGGGTTTATTGATATCTACGGCGGTTGGGCCAGCACTCGGGACGCAGATGTAGACGTTTCAATATCCTCTTCCAGCTTAGGATTCGTGAGTACAGAAAGCCGTACCGAAAAGGTAGATTTTGACTCTTCTTATACATTGGGGGCTCGGGCTGGTTACTGGTTCGAGAAGTTCCCCTATGTTGGGATTGCCGCAGATTTGTCTTACTTCAAAGCAGAGGATAAGACTACAGAAATCCATGTCGTCCCCATCTCCTTAATGCTGATGCTTCGTTACCCCTTATTCAAGAGTGAAAAATTTCCACACGGCAGAATCCAACCGTATGTCGGCATCGGTCCAGGCTTTTTCATATCCGTTTCTAATGTAGACTTTCGACCGACGCTTCCAGATACCTTTTCTGGTGCTTCCTTTGATGTGGGGTTAGATCTTCGGGCAGGCCTCGCATGGCAGTTCCACAAACATTTTGCCTTTTTTGGAGAGTATCGCTACACAGACTTCAGCATCAATTTTGAACAAACCGATATACTCTTTGGATTGGCCGGAACCAAGGAGACCATGAAAGCCCACTTAACAACGAACCATTTTCTTGTAGGGGTTTCATATCGCTTCTAAATTAATTTGCCACCCGTAGCATTGCTCATTCAGAGGCGACCGTGCCCGTGGAGATAATCTTTCTGTAGAATATCCTGGGAAGAAAAGTGCGGAAAGGAGGTGATACGAGAGAGAAGGTGGGCAATGTAAAGAGGGACAGAACGTTTTAAACCTTAATTTAAAAAGGAGGGAAAACAATGGAAATGATCAGGATGAAAAAGACGATGATGGTGTTAGGAGTAATCTTCTTCGGGTTAGTACTGTTTTCTTCGGGAGCAATTACAGCGGCCGCTCAGAATGTAGCTGGTGTCAGCATCATGACCCAAAACATGGATGCTGGCACAGACTTGAGTTTTGTCGTGGCATTCGGTGCGCCAGAGGGCGTGGACCTCACCTTGGCAGAAATCCAGGCCAGCCATATCCCCGAGCGGGCGGACCTTCTGGCCGCGAAGATAGCGGCCGAACAACCCCACTTGGTGGGACTCCAGGAAGCGACGCTGTGGCGCATCGGACCGACCCCTGAAACTGCAACGCAAATCCTCTACGACCAGCTTGAACTGCTGCTCTCGGCACTCGCCAGCCGCGGAGTCGCTTACGAAGTTGTGGCTGTAAACCGCCTAACCGACCTGGCCTTGCCGGGGAGCAATGGCGCACTCCGCTATACAGACCGTGATGCGCTGCTGGTCCGTTCGGATCTGCGTCCCCCTGAATTTAACATTTCCGACACCCATACACACATCTATGAGGCAGTGCTTGATTTCCAAGGATTGCTCGTGGTTCAGGGTTGGATTTCGGCTGACGTCCACATCGGCAACAGCCAATTCCGTCTGGCTGTGACTCATTTGGAGAGTCCGGTCCCCGGTGTTCCCCAAGCGACTGAGGTGCAGGTTGCTCAGGCCAACGAGTTGATCCAGTCACTGGGAAATCTCACGATTCCTGTCGTGGTGTGTGGCGACTTCAACTCCGACGCAAACTTTGGCAATGGCCCTGATGCGACACCGTCGGTGGCTCTCATTGAGGCGGCCGGCTATTCAGATGTTTGGAGGACCGCAAATCCGAGTGATCCCGGTGCTACGTGGCCACTGTTCCTTGAGGACCAACGGCCTCTCCGCTTCTTCGCGCGCTCCCGCCCGTTCGAGCGCATTGATCTTTTCTTTTCGAAAGGCGCGGACGTCATCAGCGCAAAGCAGGTCCTCGCTCCCGCGCCGCCTAGCGCTATGCCGCCTTTTGGCTCTGACCACGCAGGCGTAATCGCAACATTTCAACCGTAAAACTCGCGGGTCTCATCAGCCGCTCAGACTGATGAGACCCCACTCATCATTGCTATTTCGGTCGCGTCGACCGAAATAAGTCAGTCCAGGAATTCAGGAAATGAAGAAGAAAGGAGGGAAAATTTATGAAAACAAGGATGTTCTTCAGTTTCTTGCTCGTGGCAGCCCTAGCAATGGGGGTTTGCGAGGCACAGGCCCAGATATTCAGCGGCTTCGTGAAGAAGGTAAACTGCACCAACGGTGAGACGATCGCCCGTGCTTTGCAAGTACTCGACATCGTTCCCATTACGATCCAGGTCAAAGGCACGTGCAACGAGAATATTTCGATCGTTCTTGATGATGTCACGCTCAAAGCGGACCCGTTGGGCGGGACCGTAAACGGCCCGGACCCGGATAATCCCACGATCACCATAAATGCTGCTCGGACGGTGATCGATGGCCTGACAGTAACAGGTGGAAGGGGTGGAATCAAAGTAGTCGGAAGTGCGACGATACAAAATTGCATTGTCCAGAGCACGGGTCAGAGCGCCAGTATCTCTGCCGGCATCACTTTCTATCATGGCGGTCAAGGCACGGTAGATAACTGCACGGTTCAGAACAACGGTAATTACGGAATCGTAATTGAAGGCGGTAGCGCTACCGTGACCAACAGCACGATTTCGTCAAACGCTGCTGTGGGCATCCTACTCACTCTCAGTGGAAGCGCTCGGATCGGGATCACGGACCGTTTCGAATACGCTGGGAACACGATCAGTAACAATGGAAGCGCCGGAATTAGGATCACTGGTGGCAGTAGTGCGAACATTGGCGGGAATACAATCCAAGGAAATGGCACGAACCTCAGCTCTCCGGACCAATGCGGGATCGGCGTCTATAATGCGACCGCTACTTTGGCAGGTAATAATAAGATCACCGGGAACACTGGTAGCGGAATCTTTGCCAGTGCCTCCGCAGTTGTGATCGGCCAGCCAGGCACGCCCTTGCCGATAACCGGCCCCTTTGCAAACGAGATTACCGGGAATGGAGCAACAGCCCCCACCAAGGGCGGCGTATTCGGGTTTTTGGGGTCATCGATCGACATCCGTTCCGCCACGATCAATGGTAATTTCGGCCACGGCGTAACCCTGAACCTCCGCTCGACCGCAAGGATGTTTGACGATATCATAAACAACAATACAGGTAGCGGGATCTCCCTGGCCCTTGGTGGAGGCCTGTTTCTTCCGTTCGGGGTGACCCCGGTGACGGTCTCAGGGAACGCTTTGTACGGCCTCCAATGCAACGACCCCGAGTCCAGCTTTAACGGCAACATAAGTGCGATCACGGAGAACACAGCGGGGAATGTGAGTCCGACTTGCACAGGGTTTTGATTGACCGGTCCGTGCCCCGCAAGCCCCGCCCTTCAGGGCGGGGTGAAGGGGCACAATATGAAAGAACCACCTTGCCGGAAAGCCCTGCCCTTTAAGGCGGGGAGCTTTATTGCAGGGGTATCCTAAAGTTTTACGGGCGCTCGTAATCTCCGATACGAAGCTTGCTTGGTAGTCCCAGCTTAAAGAAGCGGGTGGAAGATCGCAAGCGGTCTCCCATCCGCTTCCAACGCGAGAAAGAAGGGGTAGGCACTGAAATAACTTGACATCGGCTGGTCATTTTTAATAAAAGCAGCTTAAGAAATAAGTTATCTGCTCATGATGAGCGGTAGGGAGGACAGTACGAGTCTAGCAAAAACGCGGAGTATTTGGTTGTGGCATTGCGGGAGGATGGTCGTGGAGACGTTAGGAAAACTGCCATCAGCACGCCTCCGACGGAAGAGAGTTGAGCTTGGACACGCCATAATTTTAGTCTTTGCTCTGGCGCTCGGCGGGTGTGCGGCTTTCAGCCAAGGGGGGATGAGCGCAGAGGGTGCGCGTTTTCGTCACGCGGCTCGGCAAGGCCGACAGTCTGGCAAAGGCATGACGATTTACGCGATTCGTTCTGAGGAGTTCCCCCAGGAGGGTAGCCTTGCCGCTATCCGTGACGGCCATCCGTCAAGCGAGGGCGCACAACTGTTGCAGGACCAGGTGCTCACGGATATTACGATAGCGAAGATGGTGAACGATCTCGGTCTCCCCACGGCCATCGGCTTCGCGTCCTCTCGCGCCGGTCAGATGCAGCGCTTCGCCATGTTCTACAGGACGCCTCCGCGCTCGCTTGTGCTTCAGCGGTCATCGATGAGTGTGAAGTGGCTCTCCTTGAGCCAGCTCTACAAGAGCCACGTCGTTGCAGATATTCCGGCTGTACCCCGTTCGGTCCGATACCTTGCGTTTCATGAAAGATCGTTCGCCCCGCCCTGGCCGGTTACGATTCCACCCGCCTTGCGCGAGGCCTTCGCCGTTCCGTCCCTACCTGCCCCCCCCACCGGAGGTGGATGGTCACGACTACGTCGGAGTGGCCAACGATCTGGCTAGGCTCTTAATGCCTTCGATGAATGTCCAAAACCGTCAACGCGCCGAGGCTGCGCTCGGCAAGCTGGAGCCAGCCGCGCGAGTCGAGGGGCTACATTGGCGAGTGGTGGTGGTCAATATGACGGGGTCGATAGGATTCGGGGTGCCAGATGGCACACTTTTCGTTAGTGACGCGCTTGTGGAAGAGCTCGAGGACACCGAACTCGCAGCAGTGATTGCGCATTTGATGGGCCATGAGTGGTACCAGCATGGGCGTTGTGCTGTACGCTCGCGCAACATCCTGAATGCGTCCGTGGGGCTCCTTATTGTTGTGGGTGGCGCGTTGCAAGTTTCGCGGGGTGGGGTGGGATTCTTCCCGATCCCACCAACCGGAGGTTACCTGGAGGTGATTGCGGATCCTCTATTCGGCTATACGCAGGCGGACGAAGTCGAGGCCAATGCTGCTGCCGCCAGGATACTGGACGCTGCGAACCTTGGGCCTGAGGCGCTGTTTGACGCGATGGTAAAGCTGTCAGGCAGAGGGCAGCCCGGCACGCCGGCGTTCGACGTTCTGCATCACCTTTCGGCCGCGGCAATTTTCAAATACGGACTGATGCTCGACGCTGGATTGAGTATCAAACAGCCTTAACATCCGACAGACGGTTGCAGCAGACGGGCGACAGCGGGGGTTTAATAATTGGTGGCCCAACCACAGGAAAGTTGCGAAAATGCAGCGAACTCTATGGGAAATACCCTCAGCCTCTTCATTGCGCAATCCGGTTCACACATCACCTTCTAATCTGCGCAACTTGATTCACACCTGCTTAAATCATTCGTAAAAATACTTTTCAGAAAATCCAATGATATTTTAGGCTTATTAAACATTGCTTTCAGGGTCCATACTGTTTTTGCTGTATCAGAAGACAGGAGGTGATATCAATGATGAAGATGATTATTGTTATGCTGATTTGGTTGTTCTTGCCAAGCGCGGCAGTTCTTCCATATCATCACGGCGCGCTACACATTCACTCTCATCCTGGCTGTACGGTTAGAAGATAAAAATTCCGAGGTAGCCAAGGTTAGGCTCAGACCTTTTGGAGTGAATAAGGGATAGGGGTACCGCAAGGTAAAGTTTTTAGGACACCAAGATATTGAGGCTAAAAGAAAGGAGGACTTATGAGAGCACAGGTATTATTGGCTGTATTGGTTTTCTTTGCTTCGCTGAGCTGCGCAGTCGAAAGGATTAATGTGACCAAGACCACAAAAGCAGTTTATAGTCCCACCGGTCCAACAGCCGTGGAAATTCTGGTAAATCGTCCCGAGAGGGCATTTGTAGAACTTGCTACGGTGGGAGCAACGGGTGTCAACGTAAACGATACCGCGAAGATGCATGAGACCCTTCGAGCAAAGGCAGCAGCCTTAGGTGCTGACGCTGTAGTAATAATGAATCAAGGTATAGCAGGAAGATACATCTGGGTAACCGGCGTGGTAATTCGATACAAGACCAGCAAGGAAACCGAATAGCAACGAGAGCGCTGGGGCACAGCAACACAAAATAGACTTCCTTAATTCCCAAATATTGTGTATATTACACTTTGCAAAGTGTCGACCAAGATGTTCAAAATCTCAAACCCGAAATTTGTAGGTTTTTGATTGGCGCTCGATGCCTACGGGAGATGTGGATTGAAGATGAATGGTAAATCGGCTAGTGCCCTTGCGTGGCTTTCCGGCATTCCGATACTGTCAGGCTGGTTAGTCATGTCCCCTTCGGCCGCGTTTTTTCTCTTTGTCCTCTCCGTCCTGCTCGCCGGTGTGCCGGCAGCATTCGGCGCAGGGAAAATACGTGTTGTGGCGATTGCACTGGTCATCGTGGCGCTATTTTCTGCTCTGCAACGGTATCCCAATTTCAAGAGTGAACGCGAAAGGCTTCACCGCCGACAGACCGCCTTTCGGCAGACGGTCATCGAGGTACATTGACATGATGGGATCATGGATTGAATTTTTGGACGGAACACGAATTCATACAAATCTGGATAAAGGCTAGAAAGGGTTCAAAGACCAGATAGGATTTAACGTCTATGTCAATTTCTCTCACAACTCCATAGCCCGCTTTCAATCCGAACAAACCGATACTCAATATGTACTAATCCGCATCCTTCAACCTTTCGGTCGAGGGCGGAGGTTGCTTCTAAAGCACGTTGTTATACTTATTCTCTCCCCTTTCTCCTTCGCCTAACTCCGCCTCGGTATATCCAGCCTACTTGTGGACTTTCGCTTTCTTCACCTGATCGGGGCGGATCCAGCCTTGTTTGGCGAAAAACTCTGAGAGGTACGCGACGGCCTGATCCGCGCTCTGCCCGCCCATCCGCTCGACCTCAGAGTGATATTCCTTTACGGCACCTTCAGCCGCCGTGACCGCGGCCATGCCGGCCGTGACGCCTCCCGTTACAGCAGCACCCGCGCCCATGGTGGCGGCGGCCCCCGGCAAACTCCCGCTGTCCGAATGGGTCCTGAAATCGAGCAAATCTCGGCCTCTCGGCCCGTAATAGATATGTACCTCTGTATCGACTCTGGAGGCTCCCATCCCGAACCCGATCACGAGGCGCCCGAGCCGGTTGCCCTCGTCTATATCGAGGAATGCTCCGTCGATCAGGAGTTGGTGGCTCCCGACAGGTGTGCCGCGTGGCCTCCGTTCAACGACGAACCCGAGATCATGCAGCCCCCGAACGAGCTCTTCAGCCAGCACGTTCGCCACCTGCCGGCCTATCTTGCGCTCCTCCTCGCCTCGTGGGACGCCGCGCGCCTTACCGAGCATTTTCTTGATAGGCCCCTCCGTTACTTCGGCCTCGGTGACTGCAAAATCGTATACAAGAATCTGCTGCGGCCGCGGCAATCCGAATTTCCGCATCTGGGTTTCCGGGTGCACGACTGTACCCGCACATCCACAAACCCACAGGGCACTCAGGGCGATGGCGAGTATCTGCGCCAAATTTCTTTTACGCATCCAACCCCCTCCTTCTTAATAGTCTAATATACTTCTATATACCAATAACGAGGAGAAATACAAATGAGGTAAATGCTCTATTTATTGCCCGGAGATACTTTATTTTTGAGTTCGTCTGAGGAAGAAACTGCTAACTCCGATTCCCCATTGCCAAGTTGTTTTTGAACCCGCACTTAATTTTGCCCCGATCTTACGCAAAGATATTCGCTTGATTTCTTTAGATGCTATGACTATTTTTAGATGAGGAAAGAAA
>JAPVTA010000133.1:0-13610 GCA_047519465.1 Thermodesulfobacteriota bacterium
ATCCTCGTGTCCGTGGTTCGATTCCGCGACCCGGCACTTTTAAAAACAGGGGGTTAGGCGATTCCGCCTAACCCCCTGTTTATATTGACAGAAGATGTTAATAATACGTAAAAGTATTTGTGAAGAGATGTGTCAACCCTGTTAGAAATGCAACCGCGGCATCATTTCTAACAGGGTAAAGGAGAAAACGATGGCAATCAATCTCGGCATAGATAAAAAACTTTTGGAAGAGGCCCTGAAAGTGGGGAGACATAAGAGCAAGAAAGATACCGTTAACGAAGCGCTAAAAGAATATGTCATGAGAAGAAAACGGAGGGACATTTTATCCTTGTTTGGGAAAGTGGAGATGGAGCCCTCTTACGACTATAGAAAAGAGAGAAACGCCAGATGAGAATCCCGGTCGATACCTCCATATGGTCTCTTGCGCTGAGGAGACCGTCAGGGGTCGTGAACGAGGAGGCTATTTTGCTCAAGACGATCATTGAGCAAGGCGAGGATATCTATCTCCTTGGCATCATCCTTCAAGAAGTACTTCAGGGGATAAGGAACTTGAAAGATTTTCTTGCATTGAAGGGGTATTTTAAGGCCTTTCCCCTGATCGACCTTACCAGGGAAGATTATGTGAGGGCTGCGGAATTAAAAAACCATCTCATGGGAAAAGGGAGACAGGGAAGCACAATCGATGTGCTCATCGCATCGGCTGCAATTTCCCATCGCTGTCAGCTCTTCACAGTAGATAAGCATTTCACGCAAATCGCCGAGCATTCCGAATTGAAGCTTTTCGGCCTCCGCAGCCCTGACTGCTAGGATTCTTCGAAGATCAAATTCCTTTCCCTCTGAGTGACCTTACCCGACTCCTCCCCTCCCGTAAGCCAAACTTGTATTTGAACCAATGTCCCCGTTCTCCATTTATTGGGATGACTAGGAGCCTTTTTCCGATGTTTGCCTCGCCCGCTTTGCGCGCAAACGCGTGAAGAAACACATGAAAAGTTTCAATTTTAAACAACGTGCCCCTGCTGTAAAGATCATCCATCATTCTCCGAATCAAATTAACCGGTTTCACTTAAGACAGGTGTTTAGGGAGGGGGTAAACAGAGGATTAACAGGGGTAAACACCTTCTGGGGGATGTTGTGCACTTTATTTAACGTATTTTCATCATAACAAATGAGGGGAGACCTTCTTCCCCTAGAAACATGGAAAAGAGGGATTTCGTAAGTTCATTAATCTGCCCATAAGTGATGAGAAATAAATCTTTGAAGGTTTCCTCGATTAATTTGTCACCAATTCTTTGTGAGGCTTGGTTGTCAATAACAATTTCGTTCTCATTTGATATAGAAAATAATAGGATATTGCTTCCAAAGTTTGGATGCACTAGGTCACAAAACATATCGTAATATACGCCGATCTTAGGTTCTATTTTGGCACTTTTTTCGACGCAAGTTAGTACGTTTACTTGAGCATTTTCTCTCGACTCCTTATTGAATTGCTTGTTTTTCTTGCCCTTGATCTTACTGAGGTAATCATTTTCTAGCCCAGAATAATCTTTTTTTAACCATCGCCCCCAATCAAAACTTGTTCCGTATAGGTGCTTTTTGTGCATCTTGATAAGAGCTAACATTTCCTCAAAATCTATAACTTTTGCTGAACTGAAGATAGGTGCGTATTTCTCTACTAAGTAATATCGCCACACTGCAACATGCTCGATAAGTGACCTGCCTGCAAGTGCATAAGCAATGTAGTTAGATTCTTTAACAGAATGTATAATAAGGTTCCCATTTAATACAAGCTTGATGAGATAATGATTGTAAATCAATTTAAGAAAATGATTGTGTGCTACATCAGCTTCTCTCGAAGGAGGCTTGTGAGGCATTCGTAGTTTATTTACAATTAATTCATACGCTGATTTCTGAGCGATAAATTGTTTAAAAACCCTTTGAAAATCCTTATTAAATCTATTGATGTAATTAATATTATAAGATGCAGTTCTCATCTATCCATCTCCTAGGCAAATATTCATTGTTCATTTCCACTCTGTAATATACATCTTTTTTTAAAATTGGTGAACAGAAAACTACAGGAATGTCCTAAAACAACGACCCATCTCATCCCCTCTTTTAGGCTTTAAAGATTTTGGAGCACCTTGTATAACATGTATTTACAAAAGTCCAAGATCCGCACTTTTCCCTTTTTAACCTATTTAAATCATACGGGTATTTCCCATGGCAAACCAGCCTTCACTGTAAATACCATACTCCATATTTCACTGAAGAACCAGATCGTTTCCCACACAGATAGAAGGTTAAAGGGTTTAAGGGACCGGAGAGGACTCTGATGACTTGAGTAGATGCTTCGTGGTAAGATGGATGGGGTTAAGAGAGGGGGTGAGAGTCAGTCAGAAAGAGGAGGTGGTGCTGTGGATGGTTTCCTAAAATTCTTCATTGCCATGATGGCCAGACAATTTTTCTCATTAATTATGCGGATGTGATATAATTATTTTTTAGGACACATGGGAGTTTATAGAGACTCTCGATAGGTAAAATATAACAACGCACGGTAGATCGCATCACGATTATGAAGCAAGAAACGCCACACACACTTATTACAGCAAGAGCCCTTTTTGATAAAGCCCAAGAACTTTGCACTGTTGACGATAAGTTTCTTGCGTCAGCTGGCTTAGTAGTTTTGCAGGATGCGATTGAACTCGTTATATATTCGTGTCTGATTGAACTCGGGGCTGATGAGCACAAATCGATAGAAAGTTTAACCTTCGACCAGCTAATAGGGGAACTTAATAAACTTGGAAAACCTATCCAGAAGTCCGGAACACTCAAGGCACTTAACAAGCAACGGGTCATCATTAAGCACTATGGACAAATAGCGGATCCGGACGCTGTTCGAAATTACTATGAAGCGGCACAATTATCTACCAACGTTCTGTTAAAGGACATAATGGGGAAGGATCTACAGGAAATTTTGTTAGCTGACGCCATTAAGAATAATACCATTAAGGATCACATCACAGAGGCATGCACAGCCATTGAAAGCCGAAAATATTTTAATGCTTTGATTGAAATAAGAAAGGCCATTTATATCGCTATAGAAGAAGACTACTCAGTTTTCGGTTGGAAGGACCATCCACGGGAGAAAGAGGAAGGCGTATTTGAGGCGTTATCGAAGGGAGGAAGAAAAGCACCTTGGTATACGAAGAATAAAGAATGGATAGAAAAGAACGTTAATGACCCCTTCGATTATATACAAATAGACCATGACAAACTGAGAATTGATTTGCTTGAGTGGGGGGTCAGTACGCAGGACCTCTGGAACATTTGGCGACTAACACCAGAAGTCTTCTATGACAAAGATTCTAAGTTGTGGAAAGTTAACTTAGATCTTGAGCATTTCCGGGGTGCCGCAACTGAACAGAACGCACGCTACTGCTTGGATCGTGCTGTGTCATTATTGATTAAAAAACAAAGCCATTTAGATCTCAGCAGACAACTTCGTTACGGCCCAGAATATTATTTTTCGGTAAGAATGAAGGAAGATCAGCCTTTGTACTCTAAGGCATCGACAAAGTCTTTAACAGCGCACACCCTAAGGAAAGGGATGGTGTATCGGGCCGATTCAATAGTACCAGGGTTATCAGAAGATATCGACTTTATAAAGATTGCACACATCCAAAACGAGGGGCCTGAGTTTCTCTATGGCTATGTACTTTATGAATCGTGCGAGATCCTCGAAAAAAGTGGAGGCAGCTAATTACTTCATGCCTGACATGGTGGTCCACCACTACCTATTTCGTTGACCGGGTCCTTAATAATAAAGATAGCAATAAGAAAAATTAAGAACTTTATAGAATCTTATAACAAATCCCTTCCATTCACCCCGATATCTTCCTCAGATAAACAACCAGAAATACCCTGAAAGTCTACATATATTAATTTTAAATGATTTCTTCGCTCGATCCCCCATTCTCACCCCTCACATTATCCCAGACAGTAGCCCCACAGCATTAAGAGAAATGGAAGCACCAGGTTTTGGGGCCAGGTCTTGCAATCACACATTTCAAAAAAACAAAGACCCTGAACCACGTAGGGTTCAGGGCAAGCCCTGCACCATGTTAGGTACAGGGCGGGCAGGGATTGCGGAATTTAAAATGCTTTCCCTCTCCACGTTCCTAAATTGTTTTGGCAGACAAATTATAAATTCCTTTGGGAGGACAGCTATACGCTAAGGTAGTCCCGCAGTTTGCGTAGTGCCCCCTGGTGTCTCATTGGAGGCATCCGGCGTATGTTTTGAAGCTTCCATTGAACACCAGGGAGATTCTTGGTCTCGGGCACTCTCAAGATATCCCACCAAGGTTTTCTTTCCTTGACCGATACGATTTACCACCGTTCCTTCTGGGTTACCTCCTTGTAAAGTTTATAAATGTCGGGATTTCATTACCAAAAGGCAAGAAATAACGGTTTTTTCAAACCAGAAGGGAAGAACTTCCTTCCCTTGGCACGTCGGGGGGCGGACGTTGGGTTGGCCAATGATTACAGGCTTGAAATTGTGATTTAGGTTTTTTCTCCGACCTCGACGAACCCTTCTCTAAGCTTCGTCAGCTGGGCCAGTATCCCGTCAAACCTTGTATCGGACATTCCAGCTTCCCTCATCGTATCGGAGATTAATTTGTATTGACTCATCTCCTTGGTTTCGTCATCCAAGATTTTTTTGACAATCAGGAGTGTTTCAGGGTCGGATATTCTGGCCATGTCACGGCCTAACAACCGAGCACCGGCTAATCTTGTATCAAAGCCCTCTTCTTGCAGCAATGGCAAGTCCTCCCCATACAGTCGGCTGGAATTTCCAGCTTCTTCATATGTATTCATAATGAGCAGTAAATCTTCAGCGTCTCTTTTTCGGTCCGGATATTTTTCTTCCCAAGAAATAAGCTTCATGATCGCCAACCCTGGCAAGGTGGCCAATTTGATATCGAGATCGGGGTCAGAACTTACTCTGACGGTTATCGAATGTTCGTAAGCCTCTTCGAAACCTACCATACTCATAATGATCTCGTGTTCTGGAGGCCAACTGATTTTCTTGCCCTCGCCGGTGATAGGGCCAAAGGGAAGAATATCTACGAGAACGGTTCCACAGCGTAATCTCTGCCTTTCGGGAGTGGGAGAAAACTGGCCTGATGAAATCAGTGCTTCGAACAACATCTTAAATTGCTCCCAACTTGCAACCTCCACTCCTAAATCGATGTCCCCGGTCTTTCTTCGAGGCTCAATATCGTACTGGTGTTTGAGGATGAAATCCCTGGCGGAAGCACCAACCACGAAAAAGGAGATGCTTAAAGAGCCTGCCACTCTCTTCAAGATATGAAGAGTATCAACGACCCGTTTTTCAATCTTCCCTGATAAGTTCAAGAATATGTCTGTCATAAATCATCTTGGCGGTTTCGATATTTCTCTCGTTGCCTGTTGCTAAGAGATCCGCGTAAATAAGGATAGGATGAACGAGATCTTCATATTGCCACATTTCAGGTGTCTTCCAGAATCTCTTTAGGATTTCGATATCCCCGGTTTCGTCTTTTCTGAGTCTGTTTTCGGCTAACAATTGATTAAGCTGCTGGGGTATTGTGTAGATGGTTAAGATTTGAGGTTGAAGATATTGGGTAAGCCTTTCAGCAGCGATCTCCCCTCCCCACTGCGCTCTTAAAGGATTGAGCTTCTTTTGTCGCCACCATTCGGGGTCGCCTTTGAAGCGTCCTAATATGAGTTTTGGCCTCAATTGCTCCGGATAAGCCGTGACCCATCGTTGCAGCAGCTTTTCCTTCTGGAGGAGCCTGAGGCCCCGTTTCCCTATGTCTAATAGAAACCTTAATTCTTTTAATTCCTTCATGATCCAGTCAACAGTCCCGAGGGCCACGTCCGTTTGGGCAGCAATCTCTCGATATGTTTTATTTTCTAAGCCAGGATTGCATAGGAAGCCATAAATTACTTTAAGCCCTGCAGGCTTGAAGGCTCTTTTTAGGGGAGGAGCTTTGACAATATCAGGTTTGTTCCCTTTTACGAAAACGTATAGAGGCGGCTGATTGATAAACGCGTTTCCAGCCGTATCTACGAATTCTGTCCCGCCCTGCTTCAATTCGTCGGCCAGTTGTGGGTTTATGTACTTGGTGACCAGCAAAAGCGGGTGACGAAGGTCAGCTTTGCGCATCATCGCCAACAGCTTGTCAGCCTTCGTCACATTCGTCTTGACCTCAACATAATACTTGGTCTCCTTACCCTGCATTACTATCCGCAACAGGTGATCTGCACGAACCCTGGGATCGTGAACAGGGTTTACAGGTTTGATTTCTGCCTGTCCGGGAAGGTTATTCCTAAGTGCCTTCAGGGCAAGCTGCAAAAGCTCATTTTCTTTCGCTTTTTCCATGGAGGTGGCCGTATGGTTCAATATATATTCGTGTTCATCGATTGTGAACATAGCATAATAATGAACAAATGTCAAGATAGTTTCTTTCAGATAGCAAAGAGTCTGGATTCTGTTCAATATTTTTATATGTTCATAAAATATGAACCCCTGCCTGAAACCTTCGCGGTAGTTCAGGTCTTCCGTCTGTAAGGGGAGACATGCCAAATTTCTAACTAGGTATCTTTCAGGCAGGCAAAAAGGAAAAGAGGGTTCGTTTATGATTGCCAATTTCCAAGGTTAGAGACATAATAACTACAAATGTGAAGCTCCCCGGCCACGGGTCGGGGCTTCCCGGGAAGGTGAATTTGTTTCATATTGTGCCCCTCGACCCCGTCGCCAAGGCGGGGCTTGCGGAGCACGTTCCGGCCAACAAGTCTATGTGTTTTGTCTCAATTTGGGGAGCAGAGGATGATGAACCGGGGGTTTATGCGGAGGACCGATGCCTACCGGAGATGGGCTCGATGGAGATAAAGAAGAACTGTGACAAACCTTTACGAAGAGTGATGTAGACGGCTATGCTGGATCCCGAGGACCTTAAAGACCAACTCCAAAAAGCATTAAGTGAATGTGCTTCTTTGAGAGAGGAAAATGAACGATTAAAGAAGTTACTCGGTTTACGTCCTGGAGATTCTGCACCGACACCCAAACGAATTATATCTGAACCATCCGTAGCGTATACTTCCGCAAATCAAGTCACGAATGACTCTCCCATAGAAACCCAGATTGCTCTTTTTCGTTCGCTGTTCCGTGGGCGTGAAGACGCCTATCCAGTCCGATGGGAAGGGAGAAAGGGAAATTCTGGCTACTCACCTGCTTGTGCAAATGAATGGAACCGTCCCTTTTGCCGCAAACCTATGATGAAGTGTTCCGACTGTGAAAATCGAGACCTCAAGCCGGTCACCAATGAGGTGATTCGCGACCATCTGCTTGGAAAACACACGGTCGGGGTTTATCCGCTCTTATCGGACGAAACCTGCTGGTTCCTGGCTGTCGATTTTGACAAGAAATCTTGGCAAGAGGATGTAGCTGCTTTTCTTAGAACCTGTGGTGAGATAGGAGTTCACGTAGCCCTGGAACGTTCAAGATCAGGGAAGGGAGGGCATGTCTGGATGTTCTTCGACCGCCCGATCTCCGCTTCTGTGGCTCGGAAGTTTGGTTGTGCTATCCTGACACGTTCCATGGAACGGCGCCATCAAATCGGTCTGGATTCTTATGATCGTTTGTTTCCAAGTCAGGATACGATGCCGAAGGGTGGGTTTGGGAATCTCATCGCCCTTCCTTTGCAACGAGTTCCCGCAGAGAAGGGGAATAGCGTCTTCATCAATCAAGTCTTCGAACCCTATCCCGACCAATGGATATTTCTATCAGCAATCGAAAGAATCCATTTTGAGAAAGTGGAAACCATTGTCCAGGAGGCTTCCCGAAACGGAACCATCCTTGACGTTCGGATCAGTTCGGCGGATGAAGGGATTGAGGAGGATCCCTGGACTTTGCCGCCTTCAAAGAAGAAAAAAGAGAGACCCATTCAAGGATCATTCCCCGAAACCGTCCGAATAGTCCAAGGCAACCTGATCTATACTGAAAAGAAAGGGTTGCCTCCTGCCATGCTAAACCGTCTGATTCGGCTCGCTGCTTTTCAGAACCCGGACTTCTATAAGGCTCAGGCCATGCGATTGTCGACTTTCGGCAAGCCCCGGATCATCGGTTGTGCGGAAGATTTCCCGTCCTATATCGGCCTTCCACGGGGTTGCCTCGACGATGCACTTGAGCTGCTCAAAGCACACAACATCAGCCCAGACCTTGCTGACGAGCGTTTCAGGGGTATTTCAATCAACGTCGCTTTTAACGGTAAACTTCGGCCTCTGCAACAGGAAGCCGCTCAGCAATTATTTGCTCACGGCTACGGTATCCTGTCCGCCCCGACCGCTTTTGGTAAGACCGTCATCGCGGCATGGCTTATCGCAAACAGAAAAGTTAACACGCTGGTGTTGGTCCACCGCAGGCAACTGATGGACCAGTGGCGGGAACGATTGGCTTTATTCCTCGGGATGCCGTTGGAAGAGATTGGTCAGGTGAGTGGCGGCAAAAAGAAGGTTACCGGTTCTATCGACATAGGCCTCATCCAAAGCCTCAATCGCAAGGGGGAGATCAAAGACATGGTGGCCGAGTATGGCCAAATCATTGTTGACGAATGCCACCACATCCCTGCTTTTACCTTCGAACAGGTTCTAAAACAGGCAAAAGCTAAGTACATCGTGGGTCTCACTGCGACTCCGATCCGAAAGGACGGCCATCACCCTATCATCGTAATGCAATGCGGTCCCATCCGTTTTAGGGAAAGTGCGAAGAAGCAGGCAGCCGCGCGACCATTCGAGCATGTGGTCATAACAAGGTACACGAATTTTAGAATGGCCGTGGAATCAGCGGATGTGAAAATCCAGGATATCTATGGCGCCCTTGTACTTGATAAGGATCGCAATGAATTGATCTTCAATGATCTGCTGAAAGCTTTAGAAATGGGGCGCTCCCCCCTCCTTCTGACGGAAAGAGTTGAGCACTTAGAACAATTCGCTGAACAACTCAAGGGTGTCGCCCAGAATATCATCGTTCTCAAGGGTGGGATGGGCAGCAAACAACGAAAGGCGATGGCTGATCAAATCAAAGGTGTGCCGGATTCAAAAGAACGAGTGATCCTGTCCACAGGACGATATATTGGAGAGGGGTTTGATGATGCCAGATTGGACACCCTCTTCTTGGCTATGCCCATTTCCTGGCGCGGTACTCTGCAACAGTACGTGGGACGTCTTCATCGTCTTCACGATAACAAACAGGTGGTGCAGGTTTACGATTACGTCGACATCCATGTCCCGACGCTGATGCGGATGTATAAGAAACGAGTTAAGGGCTACGAAGCCATCGGCTATTCAATGCAGAGCTGGCTATGAGAATCCGGTAAGGCAGAATAGTGAATACGAGTATATCCAAATTGACGAAGTCAAAAGAAATGGGGAGTTCTGACTGTGCCCATGAAACCGTCGAGGGGATCCTTGGTTTCGGGCACATCGGGTGTCCGTGGTTCGATTCCGCGACCCGGCACTTTTAAAAACAGGGGGTTAGGCGATTCCGCTTAACCCCTTTTTGTCAGATGCTCTGGAAGGTTGCACCCTGTAACCGTTCTGGGGATTGAAAGGAAGCGGCGGAAGGGGGGGACGATTTGTTCACTTTCAATCGATGCAATTGCTGCCATTTACCCAAGCTGTTTGTTTAGGGCAAAAGGAAAGAGAGGGGATAAGGGTGCGAAGAACGCCTACAGGTTGTCAGAGTGATGATAATCCAAAAGGCAACACTCGCTGGTAGCATTTGTCATGATTAAGAGGGCGAGTGTGGATCAGGCTGTTTATCGGCTTTTACCAGCCATCGTGGCCGTATGTTCAGCAATTCTGAAAAGAACGATGATGATCTCCAGAAGGATTCTCGTGTAAATTACTCCAAGAATAAATATCAACGGTCCCACTATTAAAAACATGAAAATACCGGTAACCAGAGAGGCGCCAAAACTAAAAATCACAAAAACAAGTGTCGCAACCCCTATTAGAAAAATGGATAATCCGTACAATATCTTGATAATTTTTGATGTAACAAAATCCGTAAACGAGAAGTCGAAGAGTGCTGCGAAAAAACCTGTTTTCTTGTCAAATAGCTGTTTCTTGATTGCTCTAACATCAATAGATATCGGTATTTCTTCTCTCCGGGTTTCACCGAAGATCGCCCCGCATTTCTCACAAAACTTCGCATCATCCCTATTTTGAGAACCACAACGGATGCAGAACATGTTTTGCCCTCCTTTCAAATTTTAGGGGGTTCACCCAATAGAGCCGTATTTTCGACAACATTTCCTCCACTACTGCCCTTGGCAGCCTGGACAGTTCCAATTCCTTAAAAAAACAAAAACCTTTAAGAATCTTGAAGGAATCCTATCAAAAATAGTCGACTTGTCAATACTGAAAGTTTCGGGAGTTTCCTGAGTTTTTCGTGGTGATACATTTCTGCCCCCGCCTTGGTTCTTATTTTTTTTCTGTCGGGTAACCCGCTTCAAGCCATTCTTCCCAGCCTCCCTTAAGGACATAAACTTTAGTGTATCCCTTTTCTACTAAAATTTGAGCATTCGCAGTACTGGTTCCTTCGTTCGATGAGCCACTGTAAATAACGATGGTCTTGCCAAAATATTCGGGAGGAACTATTTTTTTAGTCCCATATTCTGGTCTCTCAGCGCCTTTAATTTTAATATCACTCGCGAAATAGTCGCTGCCAAGACGAACATCAAAGATCAACAAATGAGGGTTTCCAAGCATAGCCATCAGTTCTTCCTTTGTCATCATGGGAACATCGGCAGAGAAGGCAGATGCGGCAAGTAACCCGAATGTCAAATAAATGAGTATCAAGCCTGAAAATAATTTCTTTTTCATAACGACACCTCCTCATTTTCGTAGTTCGCCTCAGAAGGCTGAGGTCAGTAAGGAGTGTAATCTGATGCTACCAGCCTGACGAGAACTTATCCCTGTTAGACTTAAAGGTCAATAAGAATTATTGAATACCGCTTGAAAGGTTGTACTAAAGTTACAAAAGAATGAGAGGACTTGTCTTGACGGAAAACTATAAAACTCGCCAACCCTCGGGCGATTTCCAACGCAGATTCATCCCAATAGAATCATAAGGATTATTTTTTGTCAATATAAAAGTGGTAGTATGAAAATTATTTTTTTTGACACTTACACGTCTTCATGAAAGATAATCTTGCAAGTTGACGAATCCGGAGAGAAAGCGGGGACAGGGAAGTCTCATCTTGGCCAGAGAATCAATCACGGAATTGCATGTTAGGTTTATTCTTTTTAACTTTCTCCTAAGTTTTGATAGATGAATCACGATAAAAAATTTTATCCGGAGTCTTGTCAATTCTCCCCTTAA
Source organism: Thermodesulfobacteriota bacterium (assembly GCA_047519465.1). Taxonomy (GTDB): domain Bacteria; phylum Desulfobacterota; class BSN033; order BSN033; family UBA1163; genus UBA1163. The sequence continues at coordinate 11,429 of JAPVTA010000133.1, forward strand.
TAAAAAATGTTCTTTTCCCATTTTCGTCTTAACCTCCTCCTTTAAGCAGCAAGATCACTTACACCAGAACCAAGAAGAAGCACAGCAGTCGTTTGCGGGGCGACAGCTACGGAGTCTTTCTCTATCACATGATCCACAAATAAAGGGCGAGTACAAAGGCCACGAGATTAAAGAAGATATCAACGATCATACGTTACCTCATAGAACTCCCGCACCACGTCATCAAAAGCACAACAGACTTTGCCTTGGCAATCAAAAGAGTTGATCACAGAAAAAGATTATTTCTGAGTCAAAGCGATAGTCAGAAACAACGGCTGATCGTTTTTTCAGGCCCACCTTATCACCTACGGTCGGTCATGATCTTATCTTTCCCTCATCCCCTTTCCATTCAGATTGGTGATCAATGGATCATTCTGAATAAAAATGGTGAGGACTGATGAGCAATTATATGAAAATAGAAAGGGAATGTCAATAAAAATTATAAGGCCCTTAGATTTCAGAGGCTTACACCTCAGATAATGCATTAATGGGCCATGGAGAGCCTTCTATCTGCTCAAATTAGGGGGCTTCAAACAAGTGGACGTAGTCAAGTCTATGGAATACTTTGACAGGTCTGGGAGACTCTAATAACAATAAGACATGCCGAGAGGACAACGGTTAGATGCCCGTGGAACTTCTTAGGCTCGCCTCGATGGCCACATTGGCAGAAAAAGGTTAAAATTTGAATGCAAACTAAATGTTTTGAAAAGAGAGGTGGACCATGAAATCCTCCATGCAGACTTTTGTCAGTTTGTCAAAGAAGGTGCTGAGTTACGGCTTATTGATTTGGATCTTCTCGCTGCCCTTCACCGCAGTCGCTCAAGAGACGGTGCCTCTATCCATATCAATGGAAAATTATGACTATCCGTACCCTGTAAAATTATTTCCTCTTACCATAGAGAGTCAGGATTTAAGAATGGCCTATATGGACATACCACCTGAAGGCCCCCCAAATGGCGTGACCGTATTACTATTACACGGAAAGAATTTCTTTGGGGCCTACTGGAAGAACACCATCCGTATCCTGTCCCGAAACGGCTTTAGAGTGATTGTCCCTGACCAGATCGGTTTCGGGAAATCGTCGAAGCCGAATATTCATTACAGCTTTCATTTGTTAGCCCTTAATACAAAGAAGGTTCTGGACATCCTTGGAATCAAGGATATCGCCGTTGTTGGTCACTCGATGGGAGGAATGCTGGCAACAAGATTTGCCCTCATGTATCCGGAAGCGGTTACCCATCTGATCCTTGAGAATCCTATCGGTCTGGAAGATTATAGAATATATGTGCCCTACACTCCTATTGAAGAGGCGTATCGGAATGAACTGAACGCCACAGAGGAAGGAATCCGGAATTACCACAAGAGCTACTATGTGAAATGGGAATCCTCCTATGAAGAATACGTTCAAGTTTTTCTCAGGTGGAGGGCAAGCGGTGAATATCCGAGACTGGCCATGTCTTCAGCACTCACTTCCGCGATGATTTATGAACAGCCCGTTTGCTACGAATTTCCGTATATTAAGTCAAAGACCCTTTTGGTGATTGGGCAATCCGATAGGACAGTCGCCGGTAAAGCAAAGGTGAAAAAGGAACAACTTTCTCTGGTAGGGCAGTACCCGGAGTTAGGCAGAAGGACTGCGAAACTGATAGCAAACTCTTCCCTGATTGAATTGCCTGACGTCGGGCATATCCCGCATCTGGAGGCCCCGGAGCTCTTCCATAAGGCGTTATTGAAATTTCTTAAAGCGGACTAAGAGGACTGCACCTAAATCGAGGTAGAAGAAACGGTAGAGGGCGAAACCGCATCTGCTTCAGAAATCGGGTCCCGAATTCTTCTCAAGACCAGATCCCACCCAACGTTAGAGGTTCGTAGCGGGGAGCTTCAGTTTCGGTTGTAGTGTATTGAATTGGGAGCCGGGTGTCGATGAGTATTGGGGAGAAACCGTTCCCACCGCCTCCCGTTCTCTCTATGAAATAGAGCTCATAATGCTTCCCTAATGACGAGGTCGCCGCAACCTCAATATAACACAATTGATTTTAAATGACACTTCTCCTTGGATTGTTGACAATCATTTCTCCAATATCTATAATTACATTGATAGAAATGGAGGAAAACTTGTCCACCGTCATCCTGTTGAAGCGGG
>JAPVTA010000134.1:0-26876 GCA_047519465.1 Thermodesulfobacteriota bacterium
CTTCGGCCGGCAATCGTCTGGCTGGACAAGCGCCGAACCGAAGGACTTTCCCGCCTTGGTGGGTTATGGGGCTTGGCGTTTGCACTTGTGGGAGCCGCTGAGACCGTGGCGTATCTTCGCGCAGAAGCTGAAGCGAACTGGATACGCACTTACCAGCCTGAAATATGGAAGAAGACCTATAAGTATTTGCTGCTTTCCGGCTACCTCACCTTTCTGCTGACAGGCAGGTTTGTAGACTCAGTAGGTTGTCAGGTCGGCTATATACCTTTCGACTACAAGGGTCATCGCTGGGCAGCTAAAAGGGACTGGAAGTGGAAGGCCGTACCCATGGACCCGAGTCTGCTACCCGATTTGATACCTCAAGGGCAGCTGCTCGGTCAAATAACGCGGAAGGCATCAGAGGCCACAGGAATCCCCGAGGGGTTGCCTTTGGTAGCGGCTGCTGCCGATAAAGCGTGCGAGGTGCTCGGCTCGGGCGCATTTGAGCCTCACGTCGCCTGCCTCAGCTTTGGCACCACTGCCGCGATCAACACCACCCACAGCAAATATATTGAAGTAATTCCCCTCATCCCACCCTACCCTGCGGCGGAGCCGGGACTCTATAACCTGGAAATCGAGATCTACCGCGGCTATTGGATGATAAGCTGGTTCAAGCATGAGTTCGGGCTACATGAGGTAAGGATCGCCGCCGAACGTGGTGTGGAACCGGAAGCATTGTTTGACGGGTTAGTGCATTCTGTGCCGCCAGGTTCGCAGGGGCTGGTGCTGCAGCCATACTGGTCCCCCGGGCTGCGCCACCCTGGACCTGAGGCGCGCGGGGCGATTATCGGGTTTAGTGAGGTGCACACCCGAGCTCATGTTTACCGCGCCATCCTGGAAGGATTGGCCTATGCTCTGAGAGAGGGGAAGGAACGCACTGAAAAGCGAAGCGGGATTCCTATTACAGACCTGAGAGTTGCCGGGGGAGGGAGCCAGAGCAATGCCGCCATGCAGTTGACGGCGGACATCTTCGGTATGACCGCTGCCCGGCCGCATGTTTATGAAGCTTCAGGACTCGGAGCAGCCATGGATGCCGCAGTAGGTATCAGAATTCACCCCGATTTCAAGACTGCCGCAGCCGAAATGACACACTCCAGCGAAACGTTCGAGCCCGACCCGAAGACTCACGAAATCTACGACGAGCTATATCATCAGGTCTATCTCAAGATGTACAACCGGCTGCGGCCGCTTTATCAAAATATCCGTCGTATTTTTATGAAGCGGTAATCGGTAAACGCTCTTTCGAACCTGCTTGCAAAATACCCAAAAGGCCGTCCACGCTGCCTTAAGTACTTCGTAAAATCTTGTTTTTCAATTTCAACTTTTCCATGCCCCATTTCAATCAGTAATAAACGGAACAAACCGAGGGTTTCGATTTCTTTCACATATAGGAACCTTTTGGAGGGTGCGGATGGTGGCAAGGTATTCTCGCCTTTTAGAGGTCGATAACTACCCCAAACCATTTGACGTCAGCTCGGTGCTTTCATCTTCCTGTAATCCAGTTGCAGCACGTTCCCCTTTAAATACAATGTCTTATATCGAAATTAATAAAAATGAACAGGAAAGGTCTTTCTCTTTTAATGGAAAAAAAGAGAAAATCATTTCCCTTCCAAAAAATAGCGTCTGTAAATTTGGCTCTATTCGAATAAAGGAATGTATAACCGCGTAAAGATTTTAGCTTGGCCTAGGGATTGCTTATTATTTGCTTAATTCTATTATGCCTTCACAGCAGATTCAGATTGGTTATGCCCGTTATATTGGTCATAGGCTCCATCAATATTATTGTTATCTTATAACCAGATTTTACTGTATCTTTTTTAAGGGGAAAGTTAGAATATGGTTGTCTATGAGCTTTACTGGCTTGACCCAACAGGAGAGTACCAGCTAATTGGGGTTCTGCCCGAAAGGAGAAAGAACCTAATGAGAATAACAAAGGACTCTGTCGTGAACTGGGGGAAAATGCTTTTAGGTGATGATGTGGATAGCAAAAACATATTTTTCAAGCGGGGAACAATAGACAGTCTTGCAGATAGGATCCTTTGGCATGATGTGTCTAACCCTTCAATCAAGATTATAAGTTAAGCCTATATTCAGCAGTCAAAGAGGAAAGGCAGAATTAGAAACGGTCTGTCCCGCCTTTTGTGCTTCTGAAGATTGCTTCCTCTCGAAATATTCATTTTTAAATTTCCCACTAAAATACTACATTTCAATTTGACGTCAATAAGAGGTGAAAAAACTTTTCCTTGGAGTGGAAATGAATTGGGGAAAAGGAGAAATCCTTTTCACTCTCATAGAAAGCCCTTAATCAATTTACGACAATTCATGTAAAACCATCTTAAACCATGTGAAAAAAAGTTTCGGTATGAAATTTGCGATAGTAAGAGCATCAGCCAGCTGGATTCTAAATTTTAAGAGAAGAAGATGAGGAGGCAGAGCAAAGTATCCTTTAAAGAGACGAGTGACCTTTTAGTTCATCAAAAAGGAGGAAGATTATGGGAAGAAGAAACATTTTGATGTTAATCGGGGCAGTAATTTTTGCCGCTTTAGTAGCTCTTCTGGTTGCCGGTCAGATAAATAAAGCGAAAAGAGACGGACAAGATGACATTGTGGAAGTCGCGGTGGCCAAGGTGGATCTAAAATGGGGAACGGTGCTAACCAAAGAGATGATCGACAAAGGTAAGTTCCTTAAAAAAAGCCTGCCTTCTCAAAGTTACACTGATCCTTCAACTCTTCCTGGAAGAGTGTTGGTGACGCCCATGGCGGCCAACCTTCCAATTTGTGAACAGCATTTAGCTCCCATAACTCTTAAGACTGGAGGCGTTTCCGCAGTGATCAGTGCTGATAAAAGGGCAATCGCGGTGAAAGTGGACAAGGTCATCGGCGTCTCTGGTTTTATTCACCCAAATAACAGGGTTGATGTTTTGGTTACCCTTAAAAGGGTTGAGGGATATAACTATAACCCTATAACCAAGATCATCCTTGAGAACATACTCGTATTAGCCGTTGGCCCAGACATAGAGGAGAAAAAGGGAAAAGAAGAAAAGGCAACACCAGTTGATGTGATCACTCTTGAAGTCACTCCTGAGGAAGCTGAGAAGATTGCTTTAGCAGTCCAGGAAGGGAAGATAAGTTTGGCATTGAGGAAACATGGGGACGCCAACGAGGTTCTCACAAGTGGACAGACAGCTATTGGGTTAATCAACTCATATGCAAAGTCCAAGACAGAAGCTGTAACGAAACCAGTTTCCAATACTGCAAGGATAGATCCTCCCAAAAGGAAATCCATGCCTGCCAAGGAAGTAAAGGGGGGGGAGAAGGAGAAGCCGAAACCTACCGTAATCGAACTTATTAAGGGGTCGAAAATTACGGAGGTGAAAGTAGAGGAAACCTTATAAGGAGGAATGAAGTATGAAAAGGACCGGCACATTGTTGTTTGTTTTATTTTTACTAATGCTGATTCTCCCCTTTCAATCTTGGGGACAAATCAACGCAGGGGTAACCCAACCGAAACAATTTGAAGTCATGGTCGGAAAGTCCTTAACCTTAACAAGTACAGCTCCAATCAAAAGGGCATCCGTGGTCAGCCCCGATATAGCAGATGTTGTCGTTATTTCTCAGACCCAGGTTTACCTGACTGGCAAGGCACCGGGAGCTACATCCCTGACTTTTTGGGGGTTGGACGACAAGGTTTTCGCAATTGCTAATATCGAGGTAACGGCAGATTTAGCCAGGTTAAAGGATCTGATAGCTCAGTTGCTACCGGAAGAGAGGGGCGTAAAGATCACTTCGATACATAATAACATTGCCGTAACAGGAACGGTTAGCAACGCATCTGCTCTTTCTCAAATTGTAGATATGGCCCAATCGTATGCAGGTAAGGATGTCAAAGTAGTCAACCTTGCCGAAGTGTCTGGTGTCCAGCAAGTTATGATCCAGGTGAGGGTTGCTGAAATATCCCACAGTTTGTTGAGAAAGATGGGAGTAAACTGGGCTTACTTTAGCTCCAGTGGGAGAATTGGAATAAATGCCCTTGGTGGTCTAACAAATTTTAACAAAGCAAATGCTGGTCCAGGCGACCTAGGCATCTCTACTGCTATTAACTATCTTTTCACTTTTGCAGCTAATGGCACGCCATGGGTAGTCGCTATTGACGCGTTGAAAGAAGCAGGTTTGGTTAAAGTTTTAGCTTCACCTACTCTTACCACCTTAAGTGGGAAACCTGCTCACTTTTTAGCTGGTGGAGAAATTCCAATTCCTGTTCCCCAGTCTACGGGGTTAGGTACTAATACCATTACTATTGATTACAAACCTTTTGGTGTTGGTTTGAATTTCACACCAATTGTCCTTAACAGCAAAAAGATCAATGTCCATGTTGCTCCTGAAGTGTCAGAACCTGATTTTACAAACGTTCTTACACTTAGTGGATTCACTGTACCTTCTTTTGCTACGCGAAGAGCATCTACCACTATAGAGTTGGATGATGGACAATCTTTTGTCATCGCAGGATTACTTAGGGATGATACCAGGAAAACCGTCTCAAAGTTCCCACTATTAGGAGACATTCCTATTCTCGGAGCAGTATTCAGAAGCACGTCCTGGCAGAGAAACGAGACTGAGTTAGTTGTAATTGCAACTCCTCGTCTTGTTAAACCTATGGACATGGCAAATCAACCTCTACCTACAGATAAGTATTCTGATCCTAACGATTTCGAATTGTATTTGAATGGAAAATCAGAGGGAACGGGTAGAGAACCAACCAAACCAATAAACTAGAGGAGGGAAAACATAATGAAAACATCGCTACTTATACCCTTTATGTTTCTTCTTGTAGGGTGTGCTGGAACTCCATGGTATGCAGGAGGAAATTGGGATCCATACAAACCAACTGATCTCGAACTTGCTTTCGGACAAGCATACTACATCTCGATTTCAAATCAGACGCTAAATCCAGATGCATCGAAGAATCTATCTCCAGTCAGCGGCATGGATGGGAGGACAGCGGAGGAGATTTTAAAGATGTATCACAAATCCTTTCAAAAGGAGCAACCTGCTCCAACCTATATTTTCAATGTTGGGCAAGGGGCTGGTAAATAGCGGCGAATGCGTAGGGTAGGTTTTCTTCCGAATGCCTACCCTACCTTTTAATAACAATCCGGGAGGCAAAATCAGATGAGAAGTAATAAAGGAGGAGTAGCAATTGAATTTGCATTTGTACTACCTCTCTTAATAATACTCTTATTCGGTATTATTGAGTTTGGTCTCATCATTTATGATAAGGCCATAATTACCAACGCCAGTAGAGAAGGAGCAAGAGCCGGAATCGTAATGGCAGAAACCAGACTTTCTTCTAGTGAGATTATCAATATAGTTAATAGTTATTGTAGTAGTTACCTTATAACTTTTGGATCTTCTCCTTCACCCGCTAGTACTGTTGTCGACGGAGCAGGTGGATCTTTTGGAAATAACCTTACGGTCACTGTTACTTACACCTATAGGTTTCTGGTTATTCCGCAATTTGTGACAACGATCACTGGTCCAATTACCTTAACTGCTAGAACAGTCATGCGAATGGAATAGGATGGAGGAAGTATGAGGAATCAACGGGGTGCGGTAATCATTATCGTAGCTCTTGGTTTAGTTGTTTTACTTGGCATGGCAGCTTTGGCTGTCGATCTTGGTTACCTTCACGTAACAAGGAACGAATTACAAAATATCTCTGATTCTTCTTCACTTGCTGCAACTAGATATATTGGTCATATTTACGAGACCATCCCTTATCAAGAACAAGCAACATATGATTTTAGCATCAGAGTTTCGGAGATTAAGCAAGCTGCTAAAGATATGGGAATTGCAAATGTTGCAGCAGGAAAGAATATTACCATTAATGATAGTGATATTCTTATAGGAAGATGGCATTCAGATACGAAGACGTTTGAGGAGATTACTGGACCACTCGTTCAACCCACTGCAGTGAAAGTGATAGCCAGAAGAGACACTTCTTCACCAGAGGGATCGGTTAGTACATTTTTTGCGAATGTATTCAGTAGAGGAACTGCCAATGTTAATGCGCTTGCTGTAGCTTCTTTAACTGCACAAAGTACAGTCGAACCAGGAAATCTAATCCCTATTGGAATATCTGAAGAATGGTTTAGAAACAAAGATGTCTTTTGCAATCAACCGATCAGATTTTACCCTACGAATACTCCTGAAGGTTGTGCGGGTTGGAATGTATTCTTCGGCACCAAAATTTCTGATGATGGTGCTGCGTGCCAAGGAAGCGGCAATGCGAACACAGCATGCCTTAGAGATAGGATTTTAGAAGAATGGTTAAATCATCCTGACACCTATAAGGCTCCGGGAGCAGTAACTGGAGACATTTTTGAATTCACCGGTGGAAATTTAGGTAATAGCGTATTCACTGCGTTCTTTAACCTCTTTAACTATATGAAAACCCATGATGAGGATGAAGATCCCAACACTTGGACTGCACAAGTAGTAGTTTACAAATCTCCTGATTGTTCTAACCCTAGTGGATCAATGGAAGTTGTGGGATTTGCTACGGCTACAATCACGGGTGTATGGTCTCCTTCTGATCCTTTAAATCCTTACACTTTAGCAGGTAACCCTCCTTCCTGGTATATAGAAGCGAAAGTAATATGTGACAAGGTCGAGCTAAGTCGAGGAGGAGGCGGGGAATTTGGGACTTATGGAAGTATTCCAAATTTGGTAAAGTAAAATATTTATCAACGAGAAGGGGATAAAATCAAATGAATCCAATTCTTACAGAGGAGGAACTAAAAAAACTTCCTCCGGATATCAGAGACAAATTAGCACCGATTCTATCAGGAAAAGGGAAAGATGGAAAGTTGATAAATTTCATCGGCGCAAAGGGAGGAGTTGGGACAACTACTCTTGCCGTAAACGTCGCTTTAGGATTTTGCGAACTTAAAGAACGTACCGCTTTGGTAGATATGAATCCTTTGTTTGGAGAAGTACCTATCTTTCTGAGCATCAATGACCGAGCATTTAATTGGGGAGAAATGAGTAAGGATATTTCGAAACTGGATTCAACTTATTTGATGGGCGTTCTCACAAAGCATCGCTCTGGATTACATATTCTGCCTTCACCAGATAAGGTTAATGGATATGTTTCCTCTGGATTGGTGCAGAGAATTCTGTCTCAGATGAGAGGACTTTTTGATTATGTGGTTGTTGATAGCGGTCGGCAGTTGGACGACAATATTGCAGACGTTATCAAACTGACAGATACAATCTTTTTGGTTACTAACCTAACGCTACCGTCTCTGATAAACGTCAAAAGACTCTTATTTACAATCAGTAATCTGGGATATAGCCGAGACCGAGTCAAGGTTATAGTCAATCAAAAGCCGAAAGACCCAGTTGCACTTAAGGTTGCAGAAGAGAATATAAAGAAGGAAATTTTTTGGATCATACCTGAAAATTTACAAGTGGCTACATCTGCAATCAATAAAGGAGAGCCCATACTCTCGTCGTCAGTTAATTCTGATATAAGTAAGAGTATCAGAGGTCTTGTGGAGCGAATTTAGGCAGAAAAAGAGGGGGAGGAGCAAAAATGCCTGAAACATACTATGAACTGAAAACAAAGATTCACGATCGTTTACTTAACACGATGGACTTATCGCTTATCGAAAAAATGGATAAGGAACAATTGGAACAAGGGATAAAAGGCTTGACTGAAAACATTTTAGCAGAGGAAAAGACTATCCCTCTGAATTTTTCTGAGCGGGAAAAACTTATTCAGGAAATTCAGGATGAGGTCTTGGGACTGGGACCCCTCGAGCCCTTCATGCAAGACCCAACGGTATCCGATGTACTTGTCAATGGATACAATCAAATTTACATTGAAAGGCTGGGGAAACTCGAACCTACTACAGCCAGGTTCAAAGACGATGCCCATTTAAGAAAGATCATAGAAAAGATAGTGTCTGCAGTCGGACGAAGGATTGACGAATCTCAGCCAATGGTGGACGCGAGGCTAGCCGATGGATCTAGAGTAAATGCTATTATTCCTCCACTTGCTCTGAAAGGATCAGCTCTATCTATAAGAAGGTTTGCAGTTGATCCCTTGGAGATGGAGGATCTTCTCAGGTTTAAAACCCTGAGTCCGGAAATTGCTGAGCTCCTGAAGGGCATCATAAAGGCGAGATTAAACGTTCTAATTTCCGGAGGTACCGGGACAGGTAAAACCACCCTGCTTAATGTTCTGTCCAGGTTCATTCCAGATACAGAGCGTATCATCACTATAGAGGATTCGGCAGAGCTACAATTGAAGCAGGAGCATGTCGTTAGTTTGGAAACAAGGCCTCCAAACATTGAAGGCAAAGGTGAGGTTACCCAAAGAGATCTAGTCCGGAATTCATTAAGGATGAGACCTGACAGAATTATAGTTGGAGAAGTTAGGGGTGGAGAGGTGCTGGATATGCTCCAAGCGATGAACACAGGTCATGATGGGTCGCTGTCTACCCTTCATGCCAATTCCCCACGGGATGCTTTGGCAAGGTTGGAAACTCTTATAGCCATGAACGGACTTAATATCCCTCCAAGTTCATCAAGGAGATATTTGAGTTCAGCATTGAATGTGATTATTCATCTGACACGCTTACTCGATGGAACAAGAAAAATTGTCAGTATTCAGGAAGTCACTGGTATGGAAGGGGAAGTAGTGACACTGCAGGAAATTTTCGGGTTCGAGCAGACGTCAGTTAATCACGGTGGAAGTGTCAAGGGCAGATTCCAGGCAAAAGGAGTAAGGCCTAGATGGGTTGAAAAGTTTAAGGCGTTGGGTATACCTATTTCATACGACATATTTGATACTGCAAAACTGTTTGAGGTTTGAGAGGAGGGCAAATGAACACGATACTTCTCTTATTAATCTTCATTGCCGTATTGGTCCTGTTAGACGTTGTTCTTGGGGTGATTAGGAGGAACCCTGAAAAACAACAAGCTGAAAAGAGGCTCAGAGAATTTACCGCAGACAAATATGAGATTGAGGAACATGAGCTTGTTAAAAAGATCAAGTATAGCGATGTTCCATCACTCGACTTGTTCTTTTCAAGGTTCTCAATATTTCGTCGGTTGGCTTGGACTTTAGAGCAGGCAGATATCAAAAGACCGTTAGGAGTTTTCATACTAATTACAGCCGTAGCAGTTGGGGTTGGTCTTGCGTTGGCAATGGTTAATCTAATCCTCGGGATAATACTAGCAGTAGTTTTGGGAGGTCTGCCAAGTGTATATGTTTCAATCAAAAAGAAGAAAAGGATGGCTAAGTTTGAAAGACAACTTCCAGATGCTATGGATTTGATTGCAAGATCGTTAAGAGCGGGCCTGGCATTCTTGGCTGGGATAAAAATAGTGTCTGATGAGTTTCCAGACCCAGTGGGAATTGAATTTGGGAAAACAGTGAGTGAGATCAACTTTGGAATATCCACTGACGAAGCCCTAAAGAATCTTGCAGCTAGAATTGATATCCCCGATCTAAGGTTCTTTGTAATTTCGGTGATTCTCCAAAAAGAGACAGGTGGAAATTTAGCAGATATTCTTGAGAACATATCTCGACTCATCAGAGAGCGATTTAAGTTTCTAGGAAAGGTTAGAGCATTGTCGGCGGAGGGAAGAATTTCTAGTTATGTACTTGTAGCAGTTCCAATCTTCCTTGCCATTGTAATCTCAATACTTAATCCTGATTACATAAGGACGTTAAAAGAAGAACCTGCCGGCAATATAATGGTATTTTTGGCAATCATAATGATGATCATGGGCGTTTTGTTTTTGAAAAAGATGCTTCGATTAAGGGCTTAGGGGGTGACGTGAATGATTTTAATCTTAACATTTCTATCAGTTGGCTTTCTCGTCCTCGCAATTTACTACAATGTGGAATACCAAAGAGGACAATGGATTTTCAGGCGTAGGATGGCTAAGTACGTTAAGGAAGAGAAGCTTCAGATAGAAGGGACTAAGCCGGATAACCGCTTTATAAAGCTATTGGTTTTGTTGGGTAACATAATAAAGCCTAAAGCTGAAGAAATTTCCAAATTAGAAAAGTCTTTTCTTCAGGCAGGCTTCAGAAGGAATATCTCAATGGTATTTTTTGGAGCAAAAGTTGGTCTTGCTCTTTTGCTCCCGATCCTATTCTTTATCCTTAAGTTAATGGTATTTAAAACAATGCCAGGTCTGCCATTCACTTTAATCATTCTTTTCTTTGCAGGGATCGGTTTTTATTTTCCGAATGCTTGGATTAAGAATAGGATTGCTCGAAGAAAAGATCAAATTTTTAAGGGCTTTCCTGATGCTCTTGATCTAATGGTAGTTTGTGTTGAGGCAGGCACAAGCCTGGATGCAGCTATTAACAAAGTTGGGGATGAAATGGGTTTGGCGAATAGGACTCTGAGCAACGAGTTTAAGCTCCTGAGTTTGGAATTACGGGCTGGAAAATCCAGGAAAGAAGCACTCCAGAATCTGGCTGTTCGATGTGATCTTGACGATGTCAGCAGTTTGGTTACTCTTTTAATTCAAACTGACAAGTTCGGGACGAGCGTTGCTCAGGCTTTGAGAGTCCACTCAGACTCTATGAGAACAACAAGGCAGCAAAGAGCAGAAGAGCAGGCGGCTAAATTGCCGGTTAAAATGTTATTTCCTATGATCCTTTTTATGTTCCCAGCTTTATTTGTGGTAGTTTTGGGACCCGGAGCAATAAGGATTTACAAAGCTCTTGTGTCCATAGCAAATAGGTAGGTCTCGAAAGAGGAGGTGAAGACAGAGGGCTTACATAAATGGAAAAAAGCCCATAGAAAATCCACTAAGAAAGGGGGTGAATCGTGATGAAGAAACTCATTAAGAGGCTTTGTGACCAGAAAGGTGCAACAGTGGTTGAGTATTCTCTTATTGTTGGGTTGATTTCTATTGCTGGTCTAGCTATGTGGCTGTTGATAGGACCCCAGATTCTGGCTGTTTTCACGGCCGTCAATGGCGCGTTTACCGCGGCTGGATTCTAAGGCGAAGCCGAACGAACAAACTGGAGGGACTGAGCTCCAGGAGGCTTAGTCTCTCCACTCCTTGTACTTGGCCCTGGTCTCATGTGAAAAAACCAAATCAACATCCTACTTTCATAGAGCGAGAGGCTAACCGGGTCATCGCAACTCAACTCTCATTTCCTTTCAAAAATCGCTGCAATTCTGATTTGAGCACCCTCCAGCCATTTCCTGCTTTGGTTCCTTTGATTCTGCCTGTGAGGAGATACTTCACGTAGGTGGGTTTTGAAATCCGTAGATAATCACAGGCTTCCTGGGTTATTAGGACAGCATCACCTTTCTCATTTGGCATCGCATTCACTCCTTTATCATCAAACCTTACTCGTGACTAAGGGCATTATCCATACCAACTCCTTCAATATCATTTAATCCGCCAATATTTAAACGGAATTATCTTCTTAAGACTAGCCAGGCCAGGATCTAAAATGACATTTTTTGTCAGCCCGAAGCAAAATTTTTTTCATTTCCATAAATAGACAGGTAAAGGTCTTTTAGGCTAAAAAATAATGATCGAAGTGTGCCATCATGAGAAGATGATTTCAAAAAGCAAAGTAGCTCAAACTAGAAAGTTACCTCATGCTCGCTTTCATCTCGGGATCCTCAATTTTCGAAATGTATTAGTCCTCACTCTTTCTGGGTGAAAGCAATAACCAAGAGTGCCAAGGCGTCAGGACCCGCCTTTTTGGAAAGGCTCAATAGCTGCTATAAATGTTCTATTTTCAAACTACCAAAAATGTTTGGATTTGTTTTTCATATATCAACCCGGCATAATAATTCGTACTGGAGATTACCACCCCCCGGATTAACTTGCTAAGCAGTGTTATGCTCAAGCTTGTTAGGCACAATCGTCGCTGTAGTATCCATCTGCTAGCTAACGATACAGCGAAAGTTTCTGAAGTTGGAAGTCGTTACACATGGGAAGAAGTAGGCCGGTGATGGCATTCTGGGTGTAACTGAAGTGTAACCGGTTTAATCTAAAATAATCCAAATTAACCCGAGCTATTCCAACTTGACTTCTCTAAGTGTTTGATTTATAAGCATTCAAAAATGATGGAAAGGCGCCTGAGGGTCGGGTTACGACTTAAAATCCCTCGGTGGTCCCCCACCGTGCCGATTCAACTCCGGCCCTAGGCACCAAGAATAATTAAGTAATTTTGATATAGATCGAAAATGATTCTGCAGGTGTAGTTAGGCAATTTGACCATTTTTTGGCTGGGCTGACCAAACTTTTCAATTTTTCCCTTAATCCGAAGCAACGTTTCTTGAATTCAAGTGCTTTGCTATCGTCTGTTGCCAATGCATTTTTGAATGCGACGCGCGTCCGGATTAGGCGTATTCCTTTAACTCCGAACATCGTGATGGATGCCTTGAAGAAAGTATGAAATCATCAATGGACTGAGTATAACGGGATACCATCAGCTTTTTGGCATGTGGCATCCCGTTTTTTTCTGACCATCGAAAATGAGAATTTGGGATAGCCCTTGACATTGGACAGAAATGAACAGCCGATAGCGGATGGCTCGTAGCCACAAGGTGCAAGTTGACAATGTATATCCAAAACCATTAATTTTCTTGATTGAAAATCCTTGACAAAATTCTGCTCATCCATATCATTGGTTAACAAAAGATACGAAATTCAGACTCGGTAAAGTTTTTGGCAAAAACTTGGGGACGTTTTTTTCACGGACGAATCTCGTTAAAATAATGGAGGCATCCCTTCTAAAAATCCCTTTCTTATGTTATCTTCCAGAACGGCAAAGAAGAAGGCGATCTGAATAAAATTTCATTGATTGAGTTAGATTCTCAAAGAAGGAGAAGGTGCCTATGTATTACCAATTGACGGAGGAACAGAAACGGTTCAAAGAAAGTGTGAGACGGCTTGCCGACGAAAGAGTGGAGCCAAGGGCTAAGGAGATTGATCAAAAAGGGGAATTCGCATGGGATATTTTCGAACTTTTTAGAAAGCAGGGTTATTTTGGCCTGTGCATACCCGAAGCCTATGGTGGGCAAACCTCAGAACATATCTATGTGTGTATGGCGATAGAAGAAATCGCTCGGGTTTGTGTCAGCTCCTCCCTGATTATTCAGGTTCAAGCTTTGGGAACATTCCCAATCATGATTGGTGGTTCTGAGGATCAAAAGAGCAAATACGGTCCGCTTCTTGCGAGTGGAGAAAGACTGATTAATTTTGGGTTGACCGAACCGGAAGCAGGTTCTGATGCGAGTATGATGACTACAAAGGCGACATTGAAAAAGGATCAATATATTTTGAATGGAACGAAACATTTTATGTCAAATGGCCCTATCGTCAATACCATGTCTGTCTTTGCGATGACAGACCCTTCAAAAGGAGCCCGAGGAATCAGCGCTTTTATTGTTGAGAAAGAAGTTTCGAAATTTGTGGTCGGGAAGGTGGAGTCGAAGATGGGGATCCGGGGGGCTCCAACGTCCGAAATTCTTTTCCAGGAGTGCCCCGTTCCGAAGGGGAATTTATTGGGAGAGGAGGGAAAGGGGTTTCGAATTGCCATGGGAGCCCTGGATTACGGACGGCCCACCATTGCCGCCCAGGCTTTTGGGTTAGCCCAAGGGGCTATGGAAAAAGCGATCCGTTATTCGAAGGAGAGAGTCCAGTTTGGTAAATCGATATCTGAATTTCAAGGGATACAGTGGATGTTTGCTGACATGGCATGCGAGATTGAAGCGGCGCGGGCGCTCACCTATCAAAGCTGTAATTTAATCGATCAGAATGATCCGCAGAAAACGTATATGTCCGCTTGCTGTAAGCTCCTCGCCTCAGATGTTGCAATGAAAGTCACCACGGATGCGCTCCAGATCGCGGGGGGATATGGGTATATGACTGATTTTCCTTTTGAGAGGATGATGAGGGATGCCAAGATCACCCAAATCTACGAAGGGACAAATCAGATTCAGAAAATCGTGATTGCACGAGAGTTACTTCGATAGTCTATCTTGATTACAGCGAAAATCTGTCATTCTGGAACGACAGGAAGGAGGTGAATAGCCTTCACTCAGATGATAAGAGGGAAAAAGGATGCTAAAAAGGGAAAGAAAAGGAGGTGCAGGGATATGTCAAAAAGGATGTGGAGATTAGTCGTAATCATGGTTTTGATATTTGGGACGCTTACAATAGCGCAAAGCCAGACAAAGGTGGATAAGGTTTATATCGGTGTGATCTACCCAAGGACCGGAGCTCAGGCCAGGCTTGGTGAAACTTGTGTCCAAGCCTGTATCCTTGCAGCGGAGGATATTAATAAGGCGGGCGGGATCAAGTCATTAGGCGGCGCAAAGATCGAGCTGATCATTGCCGATTGTCGAAGCGATGTCTCCGTGACCCGGTCCGAGGTCGAAAGGCTGTGCACAAGATATAAGCTTTCAGCTTTGACAGGGAGTTATGTGAGCGGCCTCACCCTTCCTGCCACTGAGGTGAGCGAGCGATATAGAATTCCCTGGATAACCGGTTCTATCGCTGACGCTATTACCGGAAGAGGTTTCAAATATGTCTTCGAGGTATCCCCCAAGGCAAGCCATTTTGGCCATATGCAGGTTGCCCTCGCTAAAGAACTGGGAGAAAAAATAGGGCCCCCCGCTAAAAAGGTAGCCATCGTGTATGAAGATACTGCCTATGGAACGGCCACATCGAAAGGGTTACAGGAAAAGTCTAAGCAGATGGGCTTTGAGACAGTTCTTTACGAAGCGTATAAATCTGGCTTTACGGATGCCGCTCCCTTAGTCACGAAGATCAAGGCCTCTGGTGCTGAGATTTTATTCCCTGTCTCTTACTTAACCGACGCGATCTTAATCGTTAAGACAATGCGGGAGATGAAGGTGAATGCTGCGATTGTAGGAGGGGGTGCCGGATACCTAATGCCCGAGTTTGAAAAAGACCTGGGTAAAGATGCGGAGTATATTTATAGCGTGGCTTCCTGGAACTGGGACCTGCCTTATCCTGAAGTCACGGATATGGCGCGAAGATATGAGGAGCGGCACAAGGAGTTCATTCAGGAACATGCCGGGGAGGCCTATTGTATGATATGGGTCTTAGCTGACGCCATTGGGAGGGCCGGTTCTCCCGACCCGGAGAAAGTAAGGGAAGCTCTCACCAAGACCAATCTCACGAAAGGCCCCGGGGCGATCATGCCAGGTTACCATGTCGAATTTGATCAGACAGGGTGGAATAAGCATGTCCATCCAGTGATGGTCCAATGGCAGAAGGGTAAACTGAGAGCGGTCTGGCCGCCCAAGGTGGCGGCGACCAAACCCATCTGGCCTGTGCCCCCATGGGAGAAGAGGTAGAAAGATGGAACCGAGGGTAGGCCGTCCTACCCTTGGTTCTGAAAAACGGAGGTTTTCCAATGCTCGATGTCACTATTCTCAGTCAGGCTATCGTGAGCGGAATATTGATGGGGGCGATCTATAGTTTAGTCAGTCTCGGGCTTACGATCATCTTTGGTGTCGTGAGAATAGTAAACTTTGCCCATGGTGAGTTTTTGATGATTGGCATGTATGCCACGTATTTCCTTTGGGCCCGGGCAGG
Organism: Thermodesulfobacteriota bacterium; assembly: GCA_047519465.1. GTDB lineage: Bacteria > Desulfobacterota > BSN033 > BSN033 > UBA1163 > UBA1163. The sequence goes on from JAPVTA010000134.1 coordinate 15,664, forward strand.
GCTCGATCCTTTAATTGCTATTCTCATCACCGCTCCCCTTCTCTTTCTAATCGGTGCGGGTATTTATAAATCCTTGCTGCAAAGGGTGGCGGCGGCCTCCGATTTTAGCAAGATATTCCTCACCGTGGGAATTTCCCTCGTTTTACAAAATATTGCCCTTCTCATCTTTACGGCAAATTACTGGAGCGTCAAAACGAGCTATGAGAGAATGGTTTTATCCCTCTGGGGAGTCTCCATCAGCTATCCGCGCCTGATCGGGTTCTTAGGGGCAGTGATCTTAAGTTTTCTGATCAGCCTCTTTCTCCTCAAGACGGATTTAGGGAAAGCCATGCGAGCCGTGGCTCAGAATCGTGAGGTGGCCATGCTGATGGGGATTAACCCCGAACGGGTTTATGTCATCGCCGTTGGCTTAGGGTCTGCCGTTGCCGGAGTGACGGGCACGATCATTATGCCCTATTTTTATGTCTTCCCTCTGGTCGGGGTTGATTTTGTCGTGATGTGTTTTGCCGTAGCGATCACAGGAGGATTAGGAAACGTCAAAGGGACCTTATTGTGTGGCCCCATCTTCGGGATAGCCGAATCCCTCGGCATCCTCTTCATCGGCGCGGATTCAGGGTTGATTGTCGCTTTCTTAATCTTGATATTAGTCCTCATCTTTCGGCCATCGGGTCTTCTGGAAGAGGGAAGGTTATAAATGAAAATTTTAGTTAAATCCTTTACCCGTCCCAGAGGTTACGTTCCGCTGATCGGTTTAATCTTTCTCTTAATGATCCCCTTATTTCTTCCCACCTACTTCTTACATATCATGATCACGATGCTCTTTTTCGCATTCGTCAGTGAAGCCTGGAATATCGTAGGCGGATATGCAGGACAACTTTCATTGGGCAATGCTGCTTTTTTTGGTTTGGGGGCTTATGGAGCGGTACTGTTAACCCATTATTATAATATCTCACCATGGGTTGGTGGGGTATTGATCGGCGGGGCTGCTGCAGTGGTTTTAAGTCTGATCACCGGCCTTGCCTGTTTCCGATTGCGGGGTCCCTACTTTGCTATTTCCACTCTTGCCATCGGCGAGGTCATGAGGCTCGTCTTTCTCAACCAACGGAAGTTCACGTTTGGGGCAGAAGGTGTCACCGTCCCCTATAAAGGGAATTCCCTCCTCTACCTTCAGTTCGTGAACAAAGAGCCCTATTATTATATCGCCCTTGCTTTGATGCTCCTGGGTATGTATGTTACCTGGAGGATCGAGAAATCGAGGTTGGGCCATTACCTGGTCGCCATCAATCAAAACCAGGATGCTGCTGAGGTTGTGGGGGTTAATTCGATGAAGGCCAAACAGATCGCTCTCGCTGTGAGTGCCTTCTTAACGGCTATGGGAGGGACTTTCTACGCTCAATATATTTACTTCATCGATCCCAACTTTGTATTTGGCCTGGGCCTCTCTATAGAGTTTGCCCTGATCGCCATCGTAGGGGGTGTGGGTACGGTGATGGGGCCTGTGATTGGATCCTTTTTACTCCGACCTGCGATGGAATTTACCAATGCCTTCTTAGGGGCCACTTATATGGGAGTCCATCTCATTGTTTATGGAGGTCTGTTGATAGCAGTGGTGATGCTCAAACCAGAGGGATTGATGGGATGGCTAGGCGGCCTATACGAATGGTTTATAGAGTTGTTGCCAGGGAAAGAAGAATAGGAGGTGGGTCTTCTTTGCTATTAGAAGTTCAGAATTTAAGCAAGAGGTTCGGAGGTCTCCAGGCTGTCAATGGCTTGGTTTTTGGAGCCGAGGAAGGTGAGATTCTCGGCCTGATCGGTCCGAACGGCGCGGGAAAGACCACTCTATTTAACCTCATCACCGGTGTTTATGCCCCCGATTCCGGCGTCATTAGATTTCAAGGGAAAAACATCGCTGGTTTAAAATCGTATCAGATCTGTATAAGGGGAATCTGCCGAACATTCCAGATTGCTCAGCCTTTTCGGGAAATGACGGTCTTAAGGAATGTGATGACGGGAGCATTCTCGAGAACTTCGGACGTCGAGGAGGCCAAAAGAAAGGCGGAAGAAGTTCTTGACTTTGTGGGATTAGGGGGGAAGAAAGATGTTCTGGCCAAAGAACTGACCGCCATCGATCAGCGTCGTTTAGAAGTCGCAAGGGCCCTTGCCACCGATCCCCGGCTTCTTCTCTTGGATGAGACCATGGCGGGACTAAACCCCAGGGAATGTGACGAAGCTGTTTCGTTAATTAATAAAATTAGGGATAAGGGTATCACCCTGATCATGGTCGAGCATGTGGTGAAGGTGATCATGTCCCTTTCCAAGAGGATCATCGTCCTCGATTACGGGACAATAATTGCAGAAGGGAAAGCTGAAGATATCCGTAGCAATGAGAATGTGATCAAAGCCTATTTAGGAGAGGAATACCGGCGTGCTATCCGTCAATAACATTGATGTCTCCTACGGTTCGGTTCAGGTCATCCACCAGTTGTCCTTCAAAGTGGAGAAAGGCGAGTGCGTGACGATCGTAGGTTCCAACGGAGCAGGCAAGACAACCACGTTGAGAACCATCTCCGGTCTCCTTCGTCCGGTCTCCGGGACGATAGAGTTCCAAGGTCACAAAGTAGACCATTTCCCTCCCTATGAGATCGCCAAACTTGGAATTGCCCACGTTCCAGAAGGCCGGGGAATCTTTCCCCAGATGACCGTACGGGAGAACCTGGAATTGGGAGCTTACATTCCATCAGCAAAAAAGGAAAGGAAGGAGACGTTGGACCGCGTCTTCCAGCTCTTTCCTCGACTGAAGGAACGGCAGGACCAATTGGCAGTGACTTTGAGTGGGGGGGAACAGCAGATGTTGGTCATTGGCAGGGGTTTAATGTTAGAGCCAAAACTTCTGATGCTTGATGAACCCTCTCTGGGTTTAGCCCCGATATTGGCTGAGGCGGTATTTGAAAAGTTGGAGGAGGTCCATGGTCAAGGGATAGCGACCCTTTTAGTCGAGCAGAATGTTTATCGAGCTTTGACCCTCGCGCGCCGCGGCCATGTTTTAGAGAACGGCCATGTTGTCTTAGAGGGGAATTGCGAAGACCTTCTCAACAATAAATACATCAAGACAGCCTATCTGGGAGTTTAAGTACAGAGTAAAAGGATTGCAGATATGGATTTAACAGAAGAAGAGAAGAGGGTTTTGGAAGGAGAGAAAGGAGAACCCAAGCGAATCTCCATGCGAATTTTGAAAAGGATTGGGGAGATCAAGGGAGCCGATCGATTCATACCCATTGCAAGTGCTCACCTTGTGGGTTGTTCCTACCAGATTGCAGGAGAGGCAGGAATTGAGATCTATCAAAAACTGGTAGAACAAGGGGCAAGGGTCTCCGTCCCCACCACCCTCGACCCCGGTTCCATAGACTTTGGGCGATGGAGGGAGTTCAAAACGCCGGAGGATTATGCTGAACGCCAGATCATGATTGGCGACCTTTTAGGGAAGATGGGGGTCGTCCCCTTATGGACCTGCACTCCCTACTACCTTCTGAACGTACCCCTCTTTGGGCAAGACTTAGCTTGGTCCGAGTCGAGTGCTGTAGTTTTTGTAAATTCGGTCATCGGGGCGAGGACAAATCGCATGTCGGCCTATGTGGACCTTTGCGCTTCTATATTGGGGAAGGTGCCGAGGTTTGGGCTCCACCTTCCAGAAGAGAGGAGGGGTGAGATTCTGATAGAGCTCGACAGGGAGCTAAGCGATCTTTTTTCTGACTTTCATTTCCCGGCCCTTGGCTACCTTGTCGGTCAAATCGCCGAGGATAAAATCCCTGTGGTCGCAGGGATAAAAAAAGCAAATTTCGATCAGTTGAAGGCCTTCAGTGCTGCTGCGGCCTCAACCGGTTCAGCGGCTCTCTGCCACATCGTCGGCGTCACCCCCGAAGCCCCCACTCTCGAGCGGGCTTTCTCTGGCAGAGCCCCCGTAAAGCGCATCAGAGTCGGTATTAATGAAATGAGAAAGACGATGGAAAGTATGTGCACATACGATGGAGGAGAAGTGGATGTGGTGGGTATGGGATGCCCTCATGCCTCTATCGATCAGATGCGTCGTTATGCGGAACTCCTTCAACGGAGGAAGATTAAAGAATCCGTGGAGCTGTGGATCTGTACAAATGAGATGGTGGAGAGAATGGCACGAAGAATGGGCTACGTGGATACGATTGAGAGAGCCGGAGGAAAGATGATGGTCGGAACCTGCCTCAATAACTGTCCCCTTTCCAGATGGAATTTCCGGCATCTGGTGACTGATTCAGGAAAGTTTGCATACTACACCCCTACGACCGTGGGGACAAAATGTTATTTTACCGCTACCAAGGCCTGTATTGAAGCGGCCATAAATGGGCGGATAAAAGGGGAGTAAGGAATGAAATTGAGACTAAAGGGTAGGGGATGCTCGAGCGGGGTGGTCAAGGGTGAAGCGATTGTCTCCGAAAGACCTTTCGGGTTCTGGCAGGGGATAGATCCGAAGACAGGGGTGGTCATCGATAAGAGACATGATCTCTTTGGTGAGTCGATCACCGGAAAGATTTTTGTCTTTCCGTACGGCCGGGGCTCCACAGGCACCCCTGGAATCTTCATAGAGGCTGTGCGGAACCATGTCGCTCCGGCTGCGATCGTCAATGTGAATAGCGAACCGATGATTATTGTGTGTGCCCTCTTAGCTGAGGAATTCTATGGAGTCAAAATCCCTGTTGTGGATGGATTCGAATTGGATCACCTTAAGAAGATCAGGACAGGAGATCGCGTTGAGATAGACGGCGAAAGCGGAGAAATTGAGATCTTCTAAATTTGGAGTTTGGAACCTGTGAAGTCTTCAGCCAACGGCGTTACCCACTTCCTACCCAGGCACATTTCGTCAAGAACAGTTATGGTAAGCTATGTTCATCCTCAGGATTTTTAGATTTTTCGCTACAATAGAATACTACAAGTGGTAATTGTTTAATTCTCGGTGACATTTTTGTCATTTAGAATTTAGACCTCAGGCAAAAATATCTTGGAGTATAGATGACGATTGCCGCCGGAAGGAACAGGGGAGGAAGGACATGAGAGAGATCAGAGAGGTCCTGATTGTTGGGGCGGGAACAATGGGCCATGGGTTTGCCCAGATCTTTGCCATGAACCATTTTTCGGTCTGGTCGGTCGACGAAAACGAGGATCTGCTCAAAAGAGCCCGGGGATGGATCATGGACAACCTAAACTATATGGTTGAACTGGGCGAAATCGGTCAGGAGAGAGTCCAGCCGACCTTATCCCATATCCAGTTTACCACGGACCTCAAGCAGGCAGCCTCGAAAGCCGATTACGTGCTCGAAGCGATCAATGAGAATCTCGATTTGAAGAAGAGACTCTTTCAACAGCTCGGCAACTGGACCCAGCCTGACGTGGTTCTCGCGACCAACACCTCTTCCTTTGACATCAATGAATTGAGTGTGGTCACGGCCCATCCGGAGCGGGTGATCGGCACCCACTGGTTTCATCCTCCGCAGATTACTCCCTGCGTTGAAGTCATCCCTTCGAATGCCACCAGTCTGGAGACCGTGGAGATTGCAGCGACCCTGATGAGAAGCATCGGCAAAGTACCCACACGCTGCAAGAGCGCTCCGGGGTTTGTGGCCAACCGGATCCAACTGGCCATGGCCGCAGAGGCATTGGCCATCGTGGAGGCAGGACTTGCCACGCCCCAAGAAGTGGACCAGATTGTCCGGACCTCCTTCGGGTTCCGGCTGAGTGCCTATGGTCCCTTCCAGATCTGCGATCAGGCCGGGGCCGATACCTACTATTCGATCTATGAGTATCTGTACCAAAGGCTGAAGCGGGAGCAGATGAAGCCCTCTCCGCTCCTAAGAAAGCAGGTCGAGCAGGGACGCCTGGGGTTAAAGACGGGCCATGGGTTTTATGAATACAAACAGGGCGCGGTGGAGGCAATGAAACGGGAGCGGGACCAGAAGCTTTACAGCCGGCTCCGTCTTTTCCGCGAAGAACAAAAGAGTCAAAAGGAATGAATTCGGACTTCAGAATCCGAAATCGTGACAAATCACCGAACGATGGATCTTCATCATACATTACAGCAGGCAATGAATGAAAAGAGGCGCCTCCTTCCTGAGGATGTGGGAAAGGCCCTCCTCTCGCAGTACGGGATCAAAATCCCATCTGGTAAACGGGTGGCCCATCCCGACGAACTGCGGGCAGTAGCCAGAAAACTTGGATACCCGTTGGTTGTAAAAGCTATGGCATCAGACCTGATTCATAAAACCGATGAGGGGGCAGTAAAATTGGGAATTGAAAAGTACCCTGCCCTCCGGAAGGCGACGGAAGAGCTATGGGCTCTTTTTCCTGGTGCACCCCTCCTTGTAGAAAAAATGGCGAGTCCAGGAGTAGAGATAATCGCAGGTCTGATTCACGACCGCCATTTTGGTCCGAGCCTGATGATGGGTCTCGGAGGAATCTTCACGGAGATATTTCAGGATGTGGTATTTCTCATGCTTCCGGTTTCACGGAGCGAGATCATCCAGGCCCTGACAAGTCTGAAAGGCTTCAAGCTTCTAACAGGTTTTCGGGGGAGGCCCGCTTACGATGTCGACAAAATCGTGGATGCGATCATGGGTGTGGCACAATTTGGTTTAGATGCATCAGGGTATTATGAAGCGGTGGACGTTAATCCCTTTGTGGTCAATGAGAATGACGCAACGGCACTGGATGTAAAAGTTCTGCTTCAACCGCAATACGCCCCCGTAAGAGAGGAAGTGTCATTGCCTGATCCGAAATCTCTGGATCCGTTTTTCGCCCCCCGGTCTGTAGTGGTCATCGGAGCCTCTGCCACAACCGGCAAATCTGGAAATGTGGTCATCCGAAATATTCTGGCGAATGGGTATTCAGGAAAAATCTACCTGGTCAACCCAAAGGGCGGAGAAATTCTGGGCCTCCCCGTCCAGCCCTCAATTGCCGATCTCCCCCAGGGAATAGACCTAGCGATTGTCGTGCTCCCTGCCAAGGAGACTCCGCAGGCCCTTCGGGATTGTGCTGCAAGGGGCATCAGACAGATCGTCCTCCTTGCGGGCGGATTTGCGGAGGTGGATGAATACGGAGCAGAGATCCAACAGGAGACGATTGACATCATCCGCGAGAAAGGGTTGCGTGTTATCGGACCCAATACCTCGGGACATACTTCCACTCCCCACCAATTCACCTCCTCCTTATTCCCTTTGGGAAAGATTCGCCGGGGGAAGGTTTCCTTTCTTGCACAAACGGGCAACTTTGCCACGCACACCATGAGATACATCTTGACGGGTGAGCATTTTGGTGTTGCAAGGGTGATTGGTCTCGGAAACAAAATAGACATAGAAGAAAGTGAGGGTCTTGAATACCTGGCCAATGATCCGGAGACCCATGCGATCATCATGTACCTTGAAAGCATCGAAAGACCAAAACGCTTCTTAGAGATAGCAAGAGAGGTCACCCGCCGTAAACCCGTGGTTATGTTGAAGGGGGGCATCACGGAAGCAGGTAAAAAGGCCGCCGTTGCTCATACAGCCGCCATGGCTTCAGAGGATCGCCTTGTTGACGGTATGCTCCGGCAAGCAGGCATCGTTCGGGTGCTGGAGTATACGCACTTGATCCTCGCAGCAAAAGCACTTTCGATGATTCCCCTGCCCAAGGGGAATCGGGTCAGTTTCCTCACCCCTTCCGGGGCGATGCTCGTCGCTCTCTCGGACCTCTGCATCAGCCTCGGTCTTGAAGTCCCCGATTTGGAGGAAGAAACCCGGCAGAGGCTTCAGGACATCAGCCCTCCCTTTATTCGGATGCGAAATCCGGTGGACATCTGGGCCGCCGCTACTGTGGGTGGAGTGGAGTTTGGGTATCGAGAGGGCATGGAGGCAGTGCTGAAAGACCCCAACATCGATGCCGTGGTGCCGGTCCTGATGCTCACAAAAGAGACGGGGATACCATCGTATGAGTTTATCCTCGAACTGGCAAAGAAGTATCCTGAAAAACCAATTCTGGTTACATTCAGTGCAGACAAAGGCTACATGGAGGAGTGCAAAGCATTCCTCGAGCCTCGAGGGCTCCCCACTTTTCCTGAAATCGAACAACCTTTTGAAGTTTTGTCTATCCTGTCCCGCTGCACGAGGGCAATGAACCGGCCCCAATAGGAGACTACAAGAGCGTATCACCCCTCACCCTATCCCTCTCCCGTCCGGGGAGAGGGGGGTGAAGGAGGGAGGATCGTATGAGCGAGAGGGTGATTATTAGTTGTGCGGTAACGGGTGCCATCCATATTCCCAGTATGTCGCCATACCTCCCCATCACCCCGGGGCAGATTGCCCGGGAAGCCATTGCTGCTGCCGAAGCAGGGGCAAGTTCAGTGCATATCCATGCGAGAGACCCTAAAACCGGGGAGCCCACAATGGACCTGGGGCTCTTTCAAGAAATTTGCCGAGAAATAAATGAAAAAAGCGATGTGATCATCTGCATCACGACGGGTGGGGCGCCCACCATGACTCCTGAAGAGCGCATGGTGGCGGTTAAGAAGTTTAAACCCGAACTGGCATCCATCAACATGGGTTCCATTAACTTTGGCCTTTTCCCTTTGATGGATAAGATCAAGGAATACAAATGGGACTGGGAAAAGAAATACCTGGAAAAATCGAAGGATAACATTTTCAAAAATACATTTTATGATCAAGAGCGCATTTTTAAAATCATGAAGGATAACGGAACCAAACCGGAGTTGGAGTGCTACGATGTTGGTCATCTCTATAATACAGCATACTGGGTGGATAAGGGCTCCATTGACCCACCGGTATGGTTGCAGTTGATCTTTGGGATTATGGGTGCTATCCAACCTTCGGTTGAGAACGTCGTGTTCATGAAAGATACGGCGGACAAGCTTTTTGGCAAGGACTACGTCTGGTCCGTTCTTCCGACCGGTCGGCATGAGTTCAATCTTTGCATAGTGGGAGCCATCATGGGTGGAAATCTACGGGTAGGCATGGAGGACAATCTTTACCTTTCCAAGGGGCAATTGGCCCGAAGTAATGCCGAGATGGTTGAGAAGATGGTTTCCATCCTGAAGCAGCTGGACCTTGAACCTGCTTCCCCTCTGGAAACCCGAACCTTGCTGAAGCTGAAAGGCAAGAAGCAGACGAGTTTTGCCTAAGGCTAAGTTTTGGAGGAGACGATGGACCGCTTTGCCACTACCATATCCAGATTGCACAGATTATCAATATGGGTCACTTGACGCTGTGGGCAAACGGTGTGGGGTAAGTTCGATCGTACCACATGTCAGGACTTGCCGAGTCAACACCAAAATTGATGCATCCCTGGTCAATAATGAATTCGGTCCCTTCACGGTCCAAGCCCGGATAATCGGTCATGTATCCCGGTTTTAGGAGCTTGAGGTAAAGCGACTACGGGTTAGTGAGCTACAAATCACGGAGACGCATTCTGCTTCCAGCGATGGGAGCAATGGACCTTAACACTGCGTGCTATGGTTGCCGCCGCTCACTTTAACGGAATACTCGGTTTCAATCACAAATCTTCAGATCATATAGAAGAGCGTATCCTCACTCTTGTGAAAGGAATGCCAAATGGAACGAAACTTGTGCAGGATTCCGAAAAAATACTTAAACCGTATATCCAGGATGGAAACACCGTCTTGGATATCGGTTGCGGCATGTGTTACTTCACCATTGCCTTAGCAAGAATGGTAGGAGAGACAGGGCAGGTCATAGCCGCAGATATTCAAGAACAGATGCTTTCAGCTCTCCAAAGGCGAGCGAAACGTGCAGGTTTAAAAAAGAAGATCGTTCTTCAACTGAATACGCAGGACTCATTGAAAATTGATGGAAAGGCGGATTTCGCCTTGGCCTTTTGGATGATCCATGAGATTTCTGACCGGGTCCGTTTTCTTGAACAGATTAAATCAACTCTCAGACCCGGGGCTTTGTTTCTCATGGTTGAACCTACCCTTCATGTTAGTAGAGATATGTATGAAAACACAGTTCGGACAGCGCAAGAGGTTGGATTTATTTTACGGAGCAATCCACATATCTTTCTTAGTCGCTCCACCTTATTTTCTAATCCATAATTAAAGTAACGAAGTTTTTTTTAGGAAAATCATAAAACTACCATAAACCGTAATGTTAGATGACAACAAAATATCTCTGAGGGAAATATGTTAGGGTAAGACTGGTCATACTGGAAGGCAGTAAGTCGTCGTGCAAATCCTGAAAGCTGGTGTCCTCTATTTCGTGCTCGTATTCGGAGCGGGCTTCTTTCTTGGATTCATTCGCATACTGTGGATAGTCCCACGTTTCGGCACGAGAATCGCTGAACTGATGGAAGCGCCGATCATGTTGGTGGTTACCATTGCAGCAGCGTGGTGGACTGTCTGGTATCTTGCAGTGCCGTCCACACCGTCTCGCCGACTTGGTATGGGTTGCATCGCGCTTGGGCTGTTGCTGGTTTCAGAATTTACACTTGTACTCTGGCTTCAAGGCCTAAGCATCAGGGATTACCTTGCAACCCGAGACCCCGTGTCGGGAACAATCTACTACGTGATGCTCGGAGTCTTTGGCATCATGCCACTTCTGGTAGCTCGGAAATGAGGCCAAAAGCCCTGTAGGCCGGGGACTCGGGAAGGTTGCTTAAGGTCTTAGGACTTGCCAAAATTCGCCGAATAATCTTGTTCCAATGTGTCCAGCCGCCTCATGAAATCACCATAGGCCCTGAATAGCGACGGGGAGGTAATGCCTACGACATCCGGCTGGTATTCACCAAGGAGCGAATCGAGACCAGGGTCGAGCCGCATGTCGAGGAAACGGACATCATGGTTCCCGGCAATACCAGCCGCAAGGTATTCAAGAAAGGGGTTCAAAAATGGAAAAATCCTCACCCCCTACTGCCTTCTCAGGTTTTGGGGGCTGTACAAGCAGTATTTTCATTGATCACCTCCGCAATGATTGAATGCCATCTTTTTTAAGAGCCCTTTGCATGCCTGTAGCTACATCTTTTATTAGTGTAGATGCTTTTCAGGAAAACATCAATGCACCTGTTCCCCTGCCGCCTTGACCAATTGATCAAATTCAACCTTGTCATGAGCACAGAAAACGCTCACGACATCTCCGTGGCAACGATGAAGTTCGCTCAACAAGCGTAAGCTGTTCTTTCTGGCTTTA
>JAPVTA010000135.1:0-14993 GCA_047519465.1 Thermodesulfobacteriota bacterium
GCAAATTCCGTAAAGAGCGTCACCGTCCCATATATGGAAGTCCCGTGCTGCTTTGGGTTGGTCAAAGCCACAGAAGATGCAATTGCCGCATCAGGCAAAAGCATTCCTTTAAAGAAGGTGAAGATTGGTATCCGGGGAGATATCAAACCCGAGGGGCAGGTGGGGGTGCCCCAACGTCCTCGTACGTTCGCACATCCGCATTAATTAGAGTCTGTTTATAAACGCGCCTTTCCCGTCATGCCGGACTTGAGGAGCCTGTCCCGTACGTGATACGGGGGCATCCAGGAGAGGTACTGGATGTGCTCGCTCGCATCGGCTCACTCCGCCTCCCTTCGGTCGCCCGGCTGGAGTTTACCCCGTACTCGATACGGGGTCGGAATGACGACTTCTTATGAAAACCATAATTTATGGACAGACACTAATTAACGCAATGAAGTGGGACATAAGGTGATGGGGAGACGAGGAGATGTTAAAGGAGCGGTCCAAGGACCGATTGATTCATCCCAAAGGATGGGTTAATTTTATTTTATGCTTCTTCCATTCCAAGTTACCAAGAATATCACCCTCTTAGGAACTGAATTTTTCAACCTCCACCTGATTAAGGGCGAAACCTATGCCATCGTCGAAGGGGGTGTCAGCGGCATTACCTATCGGCTTTTAGAACAGTTAAGCCAATTGAATGTCCCTCCCGAAGCTATCTCCCACCTTATCATTCTCCACTCCCACTTCGATCACATGATGGTTTTCCCTACCCTCAAGGGAAGGTATCCCTGGATGAAAATTGTAACTTCCGACCTTAATCGAGCGGTTTTTACGAGCGAAAGGATCGTTGCCAAAATCTTTGATGCAGACCGGAAGATCACACTTGCTCTCAAGGAAACGGCGGTGATTTCAGAGGCTCCGAACCTTCGACCTGCCCCATCTTTCCCGCTGGATATCACCGTTCATGAAGGATCCATTCTCGACCTGGGCAAAGGAATGAAGATGAGATTTTTTGAGATTCCGGGCCATTCTCCTGATTGCGTAGGAGCTTTTCTGGAGGAAGAAGGAGCCTTTTTCTGTTCGGATGGGGCGGGTTTTTATATTCCCCCGAATTTTTTTCGGCCTAATTATTGGTACCGATTGGATGAGGCTGAAAAATCAATCGAAAAGATCAAGGAAATCGACCCCGAAATTCTCTGCCGGGGCCATTACGGAACCGCGATAGGAAAAGAGACGGTCAGGAAGCACCTCCACATGGGCCGTCAATGTATTGAGGACTTTAAGGCTTTTGCCTTAGAAAAGATTAACAGTGGCTGGTCCGTTGAAAAAATCTCCCAGGATGTGAACGTACGATTCTCAAAGGGGTTTCTCGAGCTTTTCCCTCCCGAAGACAACTATCGCCTGTGGAGCTTATTGGTTCATAGGACGCTTGAACATTTCGGGATCGAGATGGAAGAGAGGTAATAAGGCAAGCCCAAATGCCAAAGTCCAAAGTTCAAATGAGCAAGTCACAAAACCCAAGTGTCACCCTGAACTCGTTTCAGGGTCTCTCGTATTGAGATTCTGAGACAAGTTCAGGATGACAGTATTCAAACCAATATACGACCTTGAGATTTAGAATTGGTCTTTAACAATTAGCTTTTTCTCGAAGTTTTTACCTGGAAACCGGTAATAAGCTGCTCGAGTTTTTTCCCACCACATTTTGGGCATTTCGCCTTTCCGGCATCGTGCTCACTTATGCTGAGGATGGCAGTAAATTTCTTGTTGCATTTTGGGCATCGATAGTCGTAGGTAGGCATCCCCCATCCCTCCTTTCCCCCAAAAGTAAATTAATTCTAATATAGAGATTTGGAAGGAGGCTGTCAATACCCAACTTTTCATCAAACCGTATTCAAGCCCTTCTTCTGCTCCAGCCTTTGTCTTCTGTGCCGGAGAAGCTCAATCTCCTTTTGTTGACCGGAAGGGGTAAGTTCTAACGCCTCCTCGACATAGGCCATCGCCCTATCCCAATCTTTGAGTCGATGCTCATGATATTTTGCCAACTCAATGTAAGGGAAGGCATCTTTTTTATAAGACCAGCCGATCATCTCTTCCCAGAGAAACCGGGCCCGTTCACCCTGACCCGTCTTTTTAAAAGCTCTGGAGAGCCATTTCATCACTTCCCAGGACAGGTCATCATCACAGCGCTTCAACGCAATTTCAAAACAAGGAATGGCCTTTTCCCGCTGACCGTGCTCCCAAAAGAGTCTTCCTAAGGCAAAATGTTCGATCCCTTTTCTGGGTCGGGCCGCCTGGGGGTCGTGATAGACAAGGTGGATCCTCCCGGCCAGGGCGACCATGGAGAGGATATCCATTTGGTTATGGTAGAAGACCGGCTGAATCTTACTCGCATCTCCGGTCTGGATATATTCGAAATAAAGATAGGGAATCCATTCGGACGGAATGTCACCCGTCCTTTCGACCCCCAAAAGCTGCGATTCGAGAGTGACCAGCCGACAGTTTTCGTAAGCCCCTTTCCAAATCCTTCTGGAGGGATAGAGAAGATCAAAATTAGGCATCTCTCTGATTTTTGAAATCATACGCGAGAGGATGAATCGGGTCTCCAGAAGCGGGATATCATACTGGCGTCCGTTGAAAGTGACTAAGAATTGAAAAGAGTCAATCGTCTTTTTGATCAGGGAGAGCGAAGCTCTTTCCTCGGAATAGTCCCTCATAAAAAACTGGTGGACCAAAAATCTATCGCCCTCGAAAAAACCCAACCCCACCATAAAGGCAAAGGTCCCAGTCCCTCCGCTCAGACCGGTCGTTTCCGTGTCGAGAAACAGGGCCTTTCGGAAATCCAATTCCTTAAGCCGCTCGTCTTTCGAAAGAAGATGCGCGGGGTAAGTGGGGATACCGAGTATATCCGCCAAGGCCATCTCCCCATACCGATAGTGAGGGGAAAAATGTTCTTTCGTCAGGAAGGTCTCGCCTTCGGGGGTTGAGACAACCTCTCCCTTCACCAGCCGCTCGACGGGAACAATCGTCTTTTTTCGATAGGCCTTTTTCGGTTCGAGAAGCCGTTCCAGTCTCTGCCTGAGACCACTGAGGACCTGAGATTTCTCGTCAGGCTGGCTCTTAGAAACCGAGGTGAGACGGTTAAGGCGTTCCTTAAGATCCATAGCCTTTAAACCAAAGTTGGGAGTCATTAGTTCGGAGTTCGGAGTCTTCAATTCAAAGCATTGATCAATCTTTTCTCCGAACTCTGAATCCCGAACTCATAACTTCAGTATCTCTTTAAGCAGTGCCGACGCTACTTCTTTCGATTTCTCACCAACTTCTTTCGTAGGACCAACGCAGGACGGACAGCCGTAGCGACATTCGCACCTTGAGATGAGTTTCGCCGTTTTTTCAAGGAGCATCGGTGTATCATCGAAGAGCTGAGGGCTGAAACCCATTCCCCCCGGATAATTATCATACAGAAAAAGCGTCGGTTCAAAGGGGTCCATCCCCTCCAGAGGAATTTCATTCGGGGCGCTGAAGGAAGAATAAATTCCTTTCGAATCCCTCGAGAGTCTCAGGAACCACTTTGCTCCTCGATCTCCTATACAGCGGTTGAGGTCGTGGGGGTCGCACATCAGGTGGAGGGCTGACATGGAATGAAGGGCATAGCCGAGTCCTAACACTCCGTCGATCACGTCGAGGCGGGGGTAAGGAAGGCGTTCCACCAAACTTTTCCTAAAGGTGATCCAATAGGAGGTGGTATGAAACTGAAGGTCCGGAAGTTCAATCTTCCCATAACCTAAATTTTCAAGCGTATAAAATTTGATCTTTTTATACCCCACCACACGGGTGGCTATTTTCACCTCGCCATGCTCGAAGACCGCACTTTCTCCTTGTTTTCTCTCAAACCCCTCCAGGATGGACACATCGGTATAGTCAATGGCATCGGTATAATAGTCGCCTTCGGTCTTCTTGACATAGGCTCTCCGATTGCGGTAATCGAGCTTCTCTACGGCGTAGAGTTCTGATTCACAGAGATAGACCGCCCCTTCATAAAGAGTGGTATGGGCTCCGGTGAAGTCGACCTCTGCGATCACCTCTTCTTTCTTCTTCGTAGTATCCACCACCACAAAATTTTCTTCTGAGGCGGATCGGAGACTGACCTTTTCCGCCGGATAGGCATCTTGCGTCCAATGCCAATTCTCGCCGACATGATGAAGTGTCCCCTTCTCTTCCAGGTACTTCAGCATCTCGTTTAAATCTTCGCGTCCAAACCGTTCCCCGTCCCTGAACGGAAGCTCGAAGGCGGCACACTGAATATGGCTGAGGAGGATGAGGAGGTTGTCCGGGTTGATCAACCCATGCTCAGGGGATTGTCCGAAGAAATACTCAGGATTCTCGACGATGAATTGATCCAGAGGTTGGCTCTTTGCGATGAGAACCGCTAACGACTTTTCCGATCGCCTTCCCACCCGCCCTGCCTGCTGATAGGTGCTGGCGATGGTGCCGGGATAACCAGCGATCAAGCAGACCTCAAGATCGCCGATGTCAATCCCAAGCTCAAGGGCATTGGTGGAGACGACCGCCTTAACTTCCTTTTCCCTCAATCCCTTTTCAATCTCCCTGCGCATCTTCGGCAGATAGCCTCCGCGATATCCTCTGATCTTTCCTTTATCCTTGAGTTTTTTCTCGAAGCGGTCCTTTAAATATTTTGTCAGAACCTCGACGGAGAGCCGACTGGTGGCAAAAAGAATCGTTTGAATCCCCTGCTCGATGAAAGGCGTGGCGAGCCTCCTGGCTGCATGAATGGCGCTACCCCGGATTCCCAATTCTTTATTGACGATGGGCGGGTTATAAAACATGAAAATTTTCTCCGCCGACGGAGCGCCGTTTTTGTCAACTAAGAAGACCTCTCTTTCGAGAAGCTTTTCGGCCAATTCTTTGGGGTTGGCGATCGTCGCGGAGCAGCAGACGAATTGAGGCCGCGATTCATAGAAACGGCAGATTCGATCCAACCGCCTCAGGACGTTCGTCATGTGAGCTCCGAAGACGCCCCGATAGGTATGGAGTTCGTCGATCACCACAAATTTCAGATTCTGAAAGAAGTTCATCCACTTGGTGTGATGGGGAAGGATGCCCGTGTGAAGCATATCGGGGTTTGTGATGACAATGTCTCCCCGGGTGCGAATGGCCTGCCGGGCGTCCTGGGGGGTGTCCCCGTCGTAAGTGAAAGTGGTGATCGATTTTTCGATCCGTTGGATGAGATTCTGAAGTTCAAACATTTGATCTTGGGAGAGAGCTTTGGTAGGGAAGAGATAAAAGGCCTTTGAGGAAGGCGCCTCCAGCTTCGCGTTCAACACAGGAAGGTTATAACAGAGTGTCTTCCCGGATGCGGTGGGGCTAACGACGACGATATCCCTTCCTTCATGAACCGCCCGGATCGCTTCAACCTGATGAGAATAGAGCTGCTCGATCCCCTCTTCTCTCAAACCGTCCCTGAGGAGGGGGTGGACGAACTCCGGGAAAGGGCGATATTCTCCCTCCCTCTTCTTAAAGACTCGCAGATCGGTGATACAAGGCGAGATGGCGCGGGACCGCTTCCAGGATTCGATAATCTCTTCAATCGACATCTGTCACTTTCCCTTACTTCACGGGGTTAACCAATTTTATCCGCTTTGTCAATTAAGAAACTGGAGGCTCTCTTTTCTTTTCAACCCTATTTGAACCCATTCCTTATCTTCTCTCTCCAGATTTCTACTTGCTTATGGTACTGGGGATAGCGGTCCTCAAGATGTTTCAAGAACCGTCCTATTAATTTGCTACGAGAAGAAAGAATGGCCAGGCCAATCACGATAAACAGAATGCCCTGGAGGATGGGGAGAAATAGGCCGAGAATCCCCACAATAATGAAAAGCCAGCCGATAATCAGGAGCCCAATCCTTTTTATTGCGCCCAATGACCGACTCCTTCCAGTCTCTCCTCTCCCCTCGGAGGGAGAGGATTGAGGTGAGGGGGAACATGATCTGGACATCCACCCCGGCCCCAGCCTGCCTGTGGGCAGGGGTGACGAACCCGTCATGAAACATTACCCTGAAAAGCAATGCGTTTCAATCAAAATAATAATATGGGTGGACAATTCGGTTACAATGAATATAATCTTAGTATTTGAATATTTTAGATTACTTATCGTCTAAAAGGTAAAAGATAGTGAGCCATGAAGAGACCGAAATGATCTCCAGATGTCAAAAGGGAGATCAGGAAGCATTGAAGGAGATCTTCGATAAGTATCACAAAAAGGTCTACCGGATCTCCTACGGCGTGGTAAGGCAAAGGGAGGAAGCACTTGATATTGTTCAGGAAGTTTTTATTAAGCTCTTTCGCTCTATTAAGAATTTTAAAGGGAGGTCTCAATTCTACACCTATCTTTATCGAATGACGATGAACACCGCTATTGACCATGCCAGAAAAACGGGAAAACAATTTTTCTCGAGTCTTGATGAGGAGGGAAGTTTCGAACCCGCCGACGAATTGGAAAAGGGGCCTGAAAGGGTCCTCCTCCAAAAAGAGTTGGAGCAAAGAGTCGGCCGGGCGATGAGTAAACTCCCTGCCGAACAGAAGGCGGCCCTCATCTTTAGGGATGTAGAAGGTCTGTCATACCAAGAGATGGCTGAAGCAATGGGATGTTCTATCGGGACCGTGATGTCCCGTCTACACTACGGCAGAAAGAGGCTCCAGGAGTTGCTGAAGGATTATGTGGATCTCCGCGGCCAAAGTCGTGGAGGGCAAAACTCGCCAAAGCCTTAGCAAAGACGGGTGAAAAGAGGTGAAAGGAAGATGAAAGACTCCTGCTCATCAGTATTAGAACTTTTAGAAAAATATTTTGACCAAGAGGTCATGGACGATGAAAGACTCCTTGTGGAAGGCCATCTTCAGGGTTGTCCAGACTGCCGGAATGCACTGAGGTCCATGCAGGAACTCAGGACATTAATGAGAGTTCCTGTTGAGGAGGCGGTCCGGAAGGAAGACTTTCCTTGGGTGTGGCAGAAAATCGAGAGGGAAATACGTAAGGGCCAGGAAAAGCTGCCGTGGTGGCAATCCCTTCGTTCCCGGCTCGACGTCTCGCCTCTCTTCAAAAAGAAGGTCTGGATTCCCGCGGCGGCTGCCTTTGTCGTTCTTCTGCTCATTACAGCCCAAATTATTTTTAAAGAAACCCCTTCCTATCCGAGTACATCTGTTGTAGAATACCTTGATAGTCCGACCTATAATGTGATGGTCTACCAGTCAGAAGAGCCAAAAGTCACAGTGATATGGCTATTCGAGGGACCGGAGGGGGCACAGACTCCAACGTGAAAAGAACAGCCTTCCTTCTCACCGCCTTTTTTGTTGTTTCTCTCTTTTCTCTTCCACCCGCTTTTGCTCAGGTTCACGTTCGAATGAGGGTGATCCTGGCCTCCAATGCCGGACAGGACATCGACCCGGCCTTAAGGGATGTTCACAAGGAGCTGGGATCCCTTTTTAGCTTTACTTCCTATCGTCTCGTCAGGGATGAAAGTCTCAATCTCTCCCTTAACCAGCCTGCCAGAATCACAGGTCGCACGGGAAAAGCCTTCCTCGAAGTCACTTTAATAGGGCAGCATAGGAATATCGCTGAATTAAGATTAAGAGTTGTTCGCGAAGGAACGGAAATTCTCAACACCCAGGTCAGGCTTTTCCCCGGAAGGACAGTTGTGATCGGCGGTCCAAGGCACGGGGAGGGCGTAGTGATCTATGCAGTCTATGGAAATTTCTGATTGAACCTCTTTATCCTTCCTCCAACCCACCGTTTCAGTATTCCAACATTTCGATACCCACATTGAATAAATTCCGCATCCCCCCGTCCAAAAAAGTAAAAGACAATAAAGATACCGAAAGGAGGGATTTTTTATGTGGAAGAAGTTAGCATTGATGGTTTTGATTTTGACCTTAGTCTCTGTCTTCACCATCCCCTCTGCTGAGGCAGGATCCAAGAGCTTATTGAAAGCACTTGCTTTAGGAGGCCTATTGGCTGCTCTTCCTCCGCCTCCGGTTTTTGTATCTCCGGCCCCACGGGCCTATTATCCTCCACCCCGCCAAGAATATGTCCCAGGCCACTGGGAGATGACTCGTGAATGGGTTCCAGTAACCTGGGAGAGAGTGTGGGTACCCGACTATCGTGACCGTTGGGGATGCTGGGTGCCGGGACATTATGAAGATCGCCAAACCCAGGGATACTACGAAGAGAGAAGGGTCTGGGTTGAAGGATATTACCGACCCTATTAAGTACGTCCAGGTGGATCAACGCCACCGCCCAGGGCGGGGTTCAAATCCCGCCCTGGGCGTTAGGTCATGAGACCATTCCAACAAACTCCTTCCTAGTGGAGCGAATCTACCACTTCTTTACAATGATGATAAGGGTTGTCATTCCCGCCCCGTACCAAGCACGGGGTAAACTTCAGCGGGAATCCAGGAGAAAAGACTGGATTCCCCCGTGTCAAGCACCCCGTATTAAGCACGGGGCAGGCTAAGGCAGGCTTAATCAAGTCCGGAATGACGGTCTCTGTAAAGTAATTCTGGATCGCCACACCAGGTAATGCGTAACAAGAATTTTATTTGCTACTCAAAGATGGTCAAATGGGTGTATGATATATTTCCATCGAGCCAAGAAACGGGGGATTGAAAAATGAAAGCGATGGTGCTCAGCGAAATTTCTCCAACGGAAAGAGAACCGCTGAAGATGGAGGAGTTACCCGATCCCGTACCGGGGCCAAAACAAATTTTGGTAAGGGTGTCGGCCTGCGGAATCTGTCATACGGAACTGGATGAAATTGAAGGAAGACTTCCCACAAGACTTCCAATGGTCTTGGGACACCAGATCGTTGGAAGAGTAGAAGGATTGGGGGCAGGGACAAGAAGATATAGTCTCGGAGATCGGGTGGGAATTGCATGGATCCATTCGGCTTGCGGAAAGTGTCGCTTCTGCAAAGAAGGACGTGAGAATCTGTGTTTAGAGTTCAGGGGCACCGGGTGCCATGTCCCTGGGGGGTATGCCCAATATACCGCTGTCTCAGAAGACTTTGCCTATTTGATTCCTGAGAGATTTTCCGATGCCGAGGCGACTCCGCTTTTATGCGCCGGAGCCATCGGATATCGGGACTTAATCCTCTCCGGCATCAAAAAAGGCCAGATCTTGGGGCTTTTTGGATTTGGGGCCTCTGCCCATATTGTTATCCAGTTGGCCAATTATTGGGGTTGCGAAGTTTTTGTCTTTACAAGAGGCGAAGAACATCGAACCCTGGGAAAAAGACTGGGCGCCTCCTGGACAGGCGGGCCGGAAGATGAGCCTCCCAAAAAGCTTCACTGTGCAATTGATTTTACTCCGGTCGGAGAAACAGTGCCTCAGGCCTTGAGGATCTTAGAAAAAGGCGGAAGGTTAGTACTTGCGGTCATTCGTAAGCGAAATCCAATACCACCCCTTGACTATGCTCAACTGCTTTGGGATGAAAAAGAAATAAAGAGCGTCGCCAATATCACCCGAAAGGACGCTCAAGAGTTTCTGCCCCTTGCTGCTCAAATCCCGATCATTCCTGAAGTTCAAGAATTCAAACTGGAGGAGGCGAACCAAGCCCTCATTCTACTAAAACAAGGGAAAATTCAAGGGGCGGGTGTCTTGAAGATGCAGGATGAGTGAAGACCTCTGCCAGAACCCTTCATGGTCATACAAACAATTTCTGCCTCTTGTGTTGAAGATAGACCTCGGCAATAAAATTCAACGGCTTTTTCGCCTTTTGGAAATTCTCATGCAGAGCCCAGAAGGTGTCCGATAGATCCAATTCTTTGGCTGACTGGTGTTCCGCGGCCAATTTGTAGAATCTTCGGCCCTCTTTTTCGTACTCTTCCGGACTGATCCTGACTTTTCCCCGAACCTGGGGTCTCACATGACCAGGGAAGGGATAGCGATATTCACTTTCCGCGTAGTCGGGGTATATGCCTAAGATGAAAAGACAGATGTCCGCGATCCTTTTATAAAAACCGAGCCGGTGTTCGTTTTCCACCACTTCGCATAAACCCATGAGGCTGAAAATATCGATGTCATTGAATTGAATCCTTTCCAATACGCCTGATTTCGTTTTATACCAAATCATATAATTCTCGATCTTGGTGAAGGACGAAAGCATGTGCGCCAGGTAACTGACGAGAAAATCTTTCGTCAAAAGCTCCACAACTTCATTCGTATCAAACACCGGGATCTTCATGGTGCTCGTCTTTTCAAGAGTATAGCTCACCCCTTTGAATTCATCGGCCACTCTCCGGAGAAGGATCTCGAAGAAAAGCCGAGAGGAAATTTTCAGTAAGATTTCCTCGTCGTTCATCAGCCTCCCAAACACCTTCTGGTCAGTGATGAACGTACTCCTGAGACCTTCGTCTTCCCTGATAATTTCTTTAAGCTTGAGCTTGTCGATCACTTCGGGATGGACAGTCTCGATGAGAAACTCAAGGTCCTTATCCGTTATGAATCCTTCAGGCTTCCTTTCCATTCTCTCCTCGCCATGGCTTTTTCGCATTAATTGCAAGACTTCGCTGGACGATAAACAACTATAAGCCTAATTTGGTTTCGATTCCGGGCTCATCTCTTATCCGACAAGGATCAGGAGTGACTTTGACTGACGGACGGCTCCGCTGGGGTTCGATCTTCCTGTTTCAATGCAGCGGCCATGGAAAAATCTAGCGTTCTCTCGACGTCCATCCCGCGCCTCTTTTGATAACTTAGGAGTGAGGAAAAGTTCTTATATCCAAATTTTCTCCCCACGGCACTCGGGGAGAGAGAACTGTACCTGTAGTATTGGAGGGCCTTGGCCAAGCGATCACTTCTCATCGTTGCAAACTTCTTTGAAACAACGCCACAAACTTTCAACTGGTTCAGATGCCAGCCACAGATCCGGTAGTCGATGTTCAGCATTTGGGATAGTTGCCTTCTTGTGATCAAACTCTCCCTTTCGGGAACTTGTAGGATTCTGCTACAGACCTCACATTGAGGTATTTCATGATACCGGGCTAACAGTCTGGGCCTATTGATGACATAGCCGAGCTGCCTAGCTCTTGTTAAAATTTGGTGAATCCGTTGTTTGGAAATCCTGTACTTCCTGGCTAACCGCGACATCGTGTCAAGACTGGAGTTGAGTCTGTTTATTATTTTTTTGTCTCTGTAGCTCAACTCCATTGATGGTTTTCGTCCCCGACGCATAAATTCTTGCCCTTTTTCGAATGAGAAGCCCCGCGGCCACCAAAGAATCAGACCGCGGTTTGGTTTCATCGATATTCAATGAGCAAGGATAGTGCCATCCTCGTTGTGAATCTATAACCCATGAAAATTTTTATCATTCTAAAGAATTATGGCTTGACCCAGACATCCGTCTGATCTGTCAAAAATTGTCTGCCCTCCTATAAATTTATCGAAAGATAGAGAGGAGATTTGACGAGTGAGGATTGCCCTCGCTCCTTACAAATCTGTCATGTTACAGACAAAAGTGGTCACTAAAATCCTTCCTTCAACAAAGCGATCGTTCTACTGCAATTGACTTGATTTTCCTTTGTTTAGCCACACTTAACCTTAAAGACAACCAAGAATCCAAAATGCGACTTGGCATATTTCTTGATGCTTTTTTAGATATTCGACTTTAAGCTCCTACCCTCCTCCTTTCCCCCTTTCCCCATCCTTTCCTCCCCTAAGAGGGAGGGAAGGATGGGAGTGAATATCAGATGACACGGATCGCCCATTTACGGCAAAAAGTCGCCCTTTTTGGCTGCAACAAAAAATCTCTTCTTTATAAAAACTCTTAATATCAAAGGCTTAGAAGGATGAAACCATTGGCATCAATATTGCTGTCCTCCGAGGGCGTCTCTCATCTTTGACTGCCCGTATATGACCACAGCAGAAAAGACAATCACGGGAGGATTGTATGATGAGAATCGTGGAGGGAGAAAGACTGAAGAACAAATCCACCCAGGAGCTGTTTAGGATAAAGAGAATTGAAAATGAAAAAGTGGTGATGCTGGAGGATGAAAAGGGACTCGTACGCATATGGTTTCCCAGAGAGCAGTTGGGGTCCTTTTTCGAGAAAGTAAAAGGGGTGTAAAGTTCGATGAGAATTGTAGAAGGAGACAGACTGAAGCATAGATTAACCGGACAGTTGTACGAGTTGAAGACCGTAAAAGACGGTACGTTTGTTCTGGAGTCCGAAGAGACGCCGTATCGGATGTGGTTCGGCGAAAGGGATCTGGAATTATTTTTCGAGATGGCAAAGAAGAAGAAGGTGAAAAAGTGATCACCGATGCCATTGAAGATTGGGAAGGCGAACAGCCCCTTTGGTCAATTTCTTAAAATCCATGGGCCTTTTCGAAATCTAACAACTGCTCCTTCACCTTCACCCCGTGTCCAAACCCGCCCAACCCACTGTTACTCTCGATCACTCTGTGGCAGGGAACGATCAATGGGATGCAATTTTGGCCATTCGCGTTCCCCACGGCCCGATAGGCTTTCGGATGGCCAATGGCCCGTGCAATTTCCCCGTAGGACCGTGTCCGACCATACGGAATTTTCATCAGGGCCGACCAAACCTTCTTCTGAAACAGGGTTCCTCTGAAATCCAACTTGCAATCAAAACGTCGCAATTCACCCCTCAGGTATTTCTTGAGCTGGTCCAGGACATTCCTATTCTTTCGATCATCCCTAACAATCCGTCCGGGAAAACTTCCTCTCAGTTCCTTCAAAAAGGCCTTCTCCCTTTTTAGAAAATCCACCATACAGACCCCCCTCTCTGTGGAAGCCACATAAACCTTTCCTAAGAAAGGGGAGTTGAAAGAAGCGTAATAGATCGTTTCCATCTGGAACCTCCCTCTTCCTCACCTGCCTGCTTTTCCCCTCCCCCGACGGGAGGGGATTAAGTTCATTCACCTTCACCCTACCCTCCCCCGTCAGAGGGGGAGGGATCATTTCAACTCGAAGCCATTTCCCGGGCGAATCGGTATTGGGCTGCCCTGACCAAACCCATCGGTCCTGTCATCATCGTGTTTCCACCCGGGGCAGCATAAACGAATTTGAAGGATGTCTTTCTGAAAAGATCTCGGTTGGGACCGGTAACGACCACTGCAAATACACCGGGGAGAGGCTTCAGGGTGACGGCGCCGTGGCCGTTTTCCTTGAAGACCTTCTTTCCGTCCAACTCTCCTCGGAGGAAGAGGCGGAGATCACGCTCCATTTTTTCGGGAGTCAACTCATGGGTATGGTGCTCGTACAATCCTTCAATTCTTTCCTCGATAAGCAAAGCGGCGATCGTATGGCCGTTCCCCACATTGACAATCAGAGAGGGGCCGAAGGTTTCTTCCACACAACCTAAAATAGCGGAAAAAGCTGTATCCATGACCAGCACTCGAACCGAGGAAGATCTCTTGACTGCGGCCACGGCTGACTTCATCCGGAGGCAATGGCCCGGAATCGAGTCCTCCAAGAAATGAAAAGTTTCAGGTCGGTTATCTTTTCGGAGCATTGTTTCCATATTTGCAAAACGAAACGCTCGGTCCGAAACTCCCTTGGGAGAGACGCCATGATCTTGCACGGCAATCGCAATCACGTCAACCTTAGAATCCTCTCCGAAATTTGAAAGAAATTTTTCAAACAGAGGGAGATCGATTTCCCGGACCTCAAGCTCTTGGAAATGGCCGGTCTCCGGTTTCTCTGCCACCTCTATCCCCATTGACCTGACCTCATCTAAATCATTTCGCACGGAATAAGCGGCAGGCTCCTCCATCACCACCCGATATCCCTTTTGAAGGTGGCGGAGGATGGCTCTGCCAAGAGCTCCTCCACCGATCGTATCGCCATGGATGTAAACATGGCCTTCAATTGTCTTCAGTTTTTCAGCAAAAAATTTCGAGGGCGTAGGGAGGACGAGGCCGATACAATTCTCGACTTTCTTCTGCGAATCGAAAAGAAGAATGTCCTGGGTACCGGCGCCGATATCGATGGCAAGAATTCTCATGCTACTAAATAACGTGTCTCGTCTCCATGTTTACGATGAACGATAGACCATAAACGATGAACAGTCCTTGTGTGCATCGTTCATTGTTTACAGTTCATAGTATGCCTCTCAACTTTCTACCCTTTGATCACTCCCATCGGGACGAGCTTTGCCACTTTTCGGCTGATGCCCGCATGATGGACCACGTTGACCACGTCATCGACGTCCTTATAAGCATCGGGAATTTCTTCCACGATGGTTCCACGACTTGCCCCTTTTACAATAATGCCTTTATCTTCCAATTCCCTTACGATCGCCCTGCCCTTCGCTGCTTTCATGGCTTGATGCCGACTCATCACCCGTCCTGCTCCATGGCAGGTGCTCCCGAAGGTCTCTTCCATTGCCTTTTGCACGCCCACCAAAACGTAGGAGTATCTGCCCATATCTCCTGGGATCAGGACGGGCTGCCCCGTGGATTGGTAGTCGGCCGGGATGTCCGGATGGTTGGGTGGAAAGGCTCTGGTCGCTCCCTTCCGATGGACACAGAGTTTCTTCTTCTTTCCGTTCACCGCATGGGTTTCAATCTTTGCAATATTGTGGCAGACATCGTAGATCAAATCCAGCTTCAAATCTCTCGGGCTCTTTTGGAAAACTTGCTCAAAGGTCTCCCTTACCCAATGGGTGATCATCTGCCGATTGGTAAAGGCAAAATTAGCTGCACAGGCCATCGCCTCGAGGTATCTCTGCCCTTCTGGCGATGATACGGGGGCACAACATAGTTGGGGATCTGGAAGCTCAATCTTGTATTTTCTGGCGGCATCGAGCATAACACGGATGTAGTCATCGCACACCTGATGGCCCAAACCTCTCGAACCAGTATGGACAATAACCGTCGCCTGGTCCTTCCACAGCCCTAACGCTCGAGCGGTGGTCTCATCAAAGACCTCGGCCACGTACCCCACCTCAACAAAATGATTCCCGGAACCCACTGTCCCC
>JAPVTA010000136.1:0-12036 GCA_047519465.1 Thermodesulfobacteriota bacterium
AAGCATAAAGATCTTTAAAAATTTTGAAAAGGATCTTCCGGAAACGACTGTTCACGAGGAGCAACTAAGATATATCTTAGATGCTCTTCTTCAATACGCGCTCCCTTGTATTCCTCCCAACGGGAGCATTGGATTTTTGACCAAGTCCTTTGACGGGCGGACAGAAACTGCTGAGGGCAATAAATCCCAAAAGAAGAACGGACGATATATTGAGATTTTAATCGTCTTCTCGGGTTTTAAGAAGCCCGCTGAACAGTTTGGTTCCGTATTAGGAATCCCTGCTCTTCAAAAAGAAGAAGCCTTTGAATTGGAATTGCGCCTCATCAAAGAAATTATTCAAAAGAATAAGGGGATGATGAAGTTCGAGGTGAGCGAAAAGAAGCCGAGGACAATTGTTTCTTTGAAACTTCCCATTGAAAGAAGGAAATTAATATATTATCAACCAGAAGCTGTTTCATGAATGAACGATAAACAACAAGCTGTTCATTGTTCTTAGTTCATCGTCCATCGCCTAAAGTTCGTCGTCCTTATTTCCGGGTAAAGGAGCAACAAAGTGAAAAGTGTTTTAGTCGTCGATGATGAGGTCGGCGCCAGAGAATCTCTTAAAATGGTCTTGAAGAATGATTATGAGGTGTTTTTAGCTAAGGACGCCGAAGAAGCGTTTCTCCAGGTCAAATCGCACTCGCCGGACGTCATTCTCCTCGATATCATTTTGCCCGACTTGGACGGGCTGAAAGTCTTGGAGAGGATCAAGCAGAACGACCCGGATATCATTGTGATCATGATTACGGCTACGAAGACGGTCAAGACGGCCGTTGAGGCGATGAAGCTTGGAGCCTATGATTACGTGACCAAACCGTTTGATATCGATGAATTGCGTCTTATCGTCAGTCGGTCCTTATCTACCAGGGCCCTGGAACAAGAGGTTAAGTATCGTCGGGAAGAAATGGAAAAGAGTTTCGACTTCGGAAGTATCATCGGGAAAAGCAAATTGATGAAGGAAATTTTCAAGGTGATCAAACAAATCGCTGACTCGAAATCCACTGCTTTAATCATGGGAGAAAGCGGAACAGGAAAGGAACTGATCTCACGAGCTATCCATTACAACAGCAATCGGAAGAGCTTCCCTTTCGTCACCATTAACTGCGCGGCCATTCCCGAGACGTTGATTGAGAGTGAGCTCTTTGGGCACGAAAAAGGGGCTTTCACCAACGCCATAGAGAGGAAGTTGGGCCGTTTCGAGGTCGCTCACCAAGGGACCCTCTTCCTCGACGAGATCGGCGAATTGAGTTTGGCAACCCAGGCCAAAATTCTAAGATTTCTGGAGGAGAGAGAATTCAATCGCGTCGGGGGATCAAAGACGATTAAAGTCGATGTCAGGCTGATCACGGCGACCAATAAAGATTTGAACCAAATGATCAAGAAGGGAAGCTTTCGGGAAGACCTCTATTATCGAATCAACGTCGTCCCCATCACCATCCCCCCTTTAAGGGAAAGGAAGGAGGATATCCCTTTGCTGATCGACCATTTCATTAAGAAATTCAACCTTGAAAATAATAAGAATGTGAAAGGAATCAGCAAAGAGGCTTTGGAATTGATGATGCAGTACGAATGGCCTGGGAATATTCGGGAATTGGAAAATTTGATCGAGCGCGTGATTGCCTTAACATCCAGTGACTATATCCAATTGAACGAATTGCCTCTCTCTTTCAAGAATATCCCTAAAATTAACGGGTTAAAAGAATCTATTTTAGATGGAAAGGTCTCTTTCCTGGAGGCGGAAGAAGAGTTCGAGAGGGAGGTCATTTTAGATGCCTTGAGAAGGAGCAATTATGTCCAATCTCATGCTGCGGAAATCTTAGGAATTAGCCGTAGGATATTAAAATACAAAATGGATAAATTAGGCATTAATCAGGGTAAGTTTAAAGAGAACTAAAATCATTACAAAATTGTCAATTTCCGTTCAATTTTGGGAAATATTGCCCCACCCGGTTTTACCTAAGTCCTATCCTCCCAAATTGGATAATAATTCGCAATAAATTCCAATTAGTTATTTTTCCAGTCAGCGAAACGTCTTGCCCTCCCCACATGGCAAACTTCTTGCTTAAACTTATAACTTATTCGGTTTTGACCTTATATCCCTCTCTCCCCTCGTGGGAGAGGGCGGGGGCTGAGGGAGAACACACCATGTTCACCCCCACCTTTATCCTCCCCATCGAGGGGGAAGATAACCCGGGTAATTTTCATGCTTCGTGGGTGAGGAACCCGTGATGTAAAACCTATTTGTCATTCCAGACTTGATTAAACCTGCTCCGTGCTTAATAGGGAGCAGGAATGATAGGTTGAGAAATAATCGCGAAGGGGAGCCAATGGAAACCAAAGTCAACGCACCAAACATTCTCATCGTCGATGATGAGATAGGGCCAAGGGAATCTTTGAGGATGGTATTGAAGCCAAATTATAACGTCTATGCCGTTGAAAACGGATACGCAGCAATTCAGATGATTCAACAGATTGAAATGGACGTTTTGACATTGGACCTTAAGATGCCTGGCATCACGGGGATCGATACCCTGAAAGAGATTCGAGCGATTGACCCTGATGTGATGGTCATCATTATCACAGGATACGGAACGTTGAAAAGTGCAATCGAGGGCATTCGTTACGGTGTCTTTGATTATATCCCCAAGCCTTTCAACGTCCCCGAAATTTTATCCATTATTGATAAATCCATTCAACGACGAAAACTGAACCGAAAGGTGAAAGAAATTCTTGGCGACTGTTTCAATCAACAACTGCTTAAGGAACCTTCTGCCGATTCCGACCTCTCCGCCCATAAAGAGGCAAAGGAGGTCAGCAACAGTAAGTGGGATGACCTCAACCTTTCAGATACTCAAAGCTGTTTGGAATTTGCCAAAGTCCTCGCCTATACGCTTGAGGAGAAGGACCCCTATACCTCTGGACATTCGGAACGGGTCTGTTACTACTCTGATTTCATTGCCAAACATCTGTCCTTTTCGCCCAAGGAGCGGAGTGAACTCCAGATCGCTTCTTATCTCCATGACATCGGAAAGATCGGCATCAGTAATCGGTTCATTAATAAAAAGGGAACCCTGACTCCAACGGATTGGGTCATCATTAAGCAGCACACTAAGAAATCGATCGAGCTTTTGATTCCCTTGAACCTTTCCGCAAACATTCTTTCTTATATTCAGCACCATCATGAACGTTATGACGGGACAGGCTATCCAGACGGATTAGCAGGGGAGCAAATCCCGTTGGGGGCAAGGATCATCGCCATCGCCGATTCCTACGATAGCATGACCTCTGACCGCCCCTATCGAAAACCCCTCACCAACGGAGATGCGAAGAGTGAATTGCTGAAGAATGGCGGAAAACAATTTGACCCAAATTTAGTCTCTCTCTTTTTAGACGTTTTGAAGGAAATGGAAGAAGCCTTTCTTGTGAAAGATCACCTGAGGGCCCCTGCGAACGTATATTAGAATGGCTCAGGAGACTTAAATGAACCAGCTCATCCGCTGTAAGAATTGCGACGAAATTTTCATGAAAACGCCCTTTGATCAGCATCCAGAGTACTCATTCGACTCTGGCCGGTCGTTTGAGGCCTTTCGGGTTATTGAAACAGATGATTATCAGGACTTCTTGATTAATCATCAGGGGCATCAATTGGAAAATTTGGAAATCCTCGAAGACTCCTTTGTTAGCGAAAAGGCCTACTCCGAACCCGTCAAAACTTCTTTCGTTAAGGCAACCAACGGAAAAGAAAAATTCTTGATTAAGAAGTATAGAGAGAAGATCGATGAACCGTTGAAATACCGCTTGATCCGCGGGGATTATTCTCTAAAGTGCGTTGCCGTCGAAATTCAAGCCGGGGAGATCGCAAAACAAATGAAGAGAGAACTGGACCCTCCCCTTTCCCAGGACAAGATTGATGCCTTTCTCAAATTGTGTCATACAATCGGAGAAAACGTCGAGATCAAGGATTTAGAAAGAATTCCGGAAGAATCTCCCTATCCTCTCGAGATCTATTATCAGTTAAACGACGTCCATTTGGCGTATTTATTGAGGAATTGCCGCAATATTTTCAAAGGACAAGAATATTCCGAAATTGAGGAGTTCATTCATCAACATAAGGATGGCGGAGTCCTGTTATTGAAAGCAACCTACAAAATCCACCTCACCGAAAGAGTCAAACCAACCAAGAAAGCACTTCCAGCTTCACTGCCTTTGAAAAAAGCCAGAATCGTAGGAAAAAAATAGACATTCCTCTTGATGCCCTGATTTCCTCCCTCACCCCGCCCTCTCCCACCAAGATACTGGGTCGCAATTGTAGGGGCTTGATTTATGAATCTCCTCGTACACGGGACGGGAGCTTCTCGGAAACGGAGTATCATTTATACTCTGCCCGACGATCCCACCTGCAAGGTGGGGCTTGCGGGCACCCGCGGTCAAGCCAAGCAAAAGGGCTCAATGAATTGAGCCTCTACAAAATATTGTATGTGTCTATTCGGTAAATCATACTGCGACAAAATCTACGAGGGGAGAGGGGGATAATCGAGTATTTTCAACATAATTGACATTCAAATTGGGATCGGTTATTTTTAATTTAGTGATTTTATTCTCTTTTGTGGAGTAAAAATATGGTTTTTCCTTTTTCAAGTCAGGCATTTTTTAATATTTCAATGGTCATCTACCTCCTCTGTTTTTTGGGGTATCTCATCTTTGCGGCCTCACGAAATAAAATTATCGGGACTCTCTCTACTTCCCTGCTGATTATCGGTCTCGTCATTCACTCAGCCGGCCTTCTTGCTCGTTGGCTGGAGACCCATCAGACGGGTTATGGCTATGTTCCTCTGTCCAACATGTATGAGTCGCTCATCTTCTTTTCTTGGACAATTGTCTTGGTCTATCTGATTCTCGAATTTAAGTACCGGCAGAAAATCATAGGGATTTTTATCACACCCTTTGCCTTCCTGGCGATCGCCCTAACTTCCATTATCCCTGGCATTGACGCAAAGATCACGCCCCTGATGCCTGCCCTCAAGAGCAACTGGTTGACCATCCACGTGACGACGTGCTTTTTTGGATATGCCTCTTTTGCTTTTTCATTTACTGTTAGCGTCCTCTATTTGATTCGGGACAGAAAAGGCTCTCCTAATGAGGGAAGTTCAAAATGGCTGCCCTCGGCCCCCGTCCTGGACGAGATCAATTATAAGTCCATTGTGATTGGTTTCCCCATGTTGAGCTTGGGGATCATTACTGGGGCTGCTTGGGCCAATTATGCCTGGGGAAGCTACTGGAGTTGGGACCCCAAAGAGACATGGTCTCTCATTACCTGGTTTGTTTATGCTGCCTTTCTGCATGCACGGTTTACAAAAGATTGGAGAGGAAGAAAAGCTGCGATTCTGTCGATTGTAGGATTTGCCGCAGTCTTATTTACCTATTTTGGCGTTAATTATATCATTTCGGGGCTGCACAGCTACGCTTAACGACAATGAACGATGAACTAAGAACGATGGACAGTTGATGGTTCATCGTTCATTGTTTACGGTTCATTGTATATTGTCGGTCGTTTGTCTTATAACCGATACAGCTCCTCGTCATACATGTGAACCCAGTTCTTCTTTAAGATCTGAACGGCTTCGGCCATTTTATCCACGCCCACAATGAGTACCGTTTTTTCCCCTGTTCCCAGGCAGGGGTAAAGATAGTTGACATTAATGGAAACTTCCTTAAGAGGTTTCAGAATAGCGTTTAGACCTCCCGGATGATTAGGCGTCTCTACCGCTAACACATCGGTTATCTTTATCGAATAACCGTGGCTCTTTAAGACATTCGCTGCCTTCTCAGGATCGTTCGCCACAAATCGAATGGCACTGATATCCGCGGTATCGGCAATGCTTAAGGCGATGATATTGATGCCGTTTTCACCTAAATACTCACTCACTTCGGAGAGTTTTCCGGGAACATTTTCCAGGCTGACGGAAATTTGTTTAACCGGCATAGGTCCTCCTTGTTAAACGATGAACTATGAACTATTAACTATGTTCATCGTCTACAGTATCATTCCAGATAGTCGTACCCCAATTGCAGAGCAGACCTATTCGATTTCAGTACCGCCGGATTTCGATTTCCAAACGTGTCTTTCAGGACGCGAGCCATCGTATCCAAGGAAACCAGCCTAGACTTCTTGAGGAAGGCTCCCAACATAATCATGTTGGCCACTTTATTCCCCGGGAATTTTTTTGCCAGGTCGTTAATTGGGATTTCGAAAATCTCTAAATCTCCACGAATAGGCCTCGACTCGATCATGCTCGAATTTAAGAGGATGGTTCCTCCTGATTGGACCTGGTTCTGAAATCGGAATAGCGACGGATTATTCATCAGGACGGCGAACTCGGGTTCCGAAGCAACTGGCGAGGCAATTTCCTCTGTGGAGATGACAACGGTACAGTTGGCGGTGCCTCCCCTAACTTCGGCCCCATAAGAAGGCAAACAGGTGACGTTTTTCTCCTCGTACATCCCCGCTGTTGCCAGAAGGTATCCCATCATGATTACCCCCTGGCCGCCAAATCCGGAAAAAATTGTCTTAATGAGCATCTCTTCTATCTCCCGTTACATCCTTCAAGACGCCAAGGGGGAAATGGACGGTCATTACCTCGTCAATCCATTTGCACGCCTCGACAGGCTCCATCTTCCAATTGGTGGGGCAAGGAGATAAGACTTCAACGAGCGAAAATCCATGTCCCTCCATTTGAACCCGAAAGGCCTTCGCAATT
The DNA here is from genome assembly GCA_047519465.1 of Thermodesulfobacteriota bacterium. Classification (GTDB taxonomy): domain Bacteria; phylum Desulfobacterota; class BSN033; order BSN033; family UBA1163; genus UBA1163. The sequence goes on from JAPVTA010000136.1 coordinate 6,801, forward strand.
GCCTTTTTTGTTTTCAAGATATTAGCAGGGCTGTTGACGGCTGTCCTTTCAATGTACGCACTTCCTTTGGCAATGGCCAGCATTTCGCTCAGGTTGACGGGGAACCCATCCCTTCTTTGTCTCCTCCCTCCGGGAGATGTGGTGGTGCTCTGTCCTAGGATCGTTGTCGGAGCCATTTGCCCGCCTGTCATTCCATAAACCCCGTTGTTGACAAATATAGTTGAGAAATTCTCTCCCCGAGCGGCAGCATGAATCGTCTCGGCTGTTCCTATGGCAGCAATATCCCCATCCCCCTGGTACGTAAAAACGACCCGATCTGGCAGCGCCCTTTTCATCCCAGTGGCCAGGGCCGCCCCTCTTCCATGGGATGCCTCTCCCATGTCAATGTCAAAATAGAGGTAGGCTAGTACAGCACACCCTGCTGGTGGAATACCAATGATTCTCTCCTGAAGGTTCATCTCATCAATGACCTCTCCGACGATTCGATGCAGGATGCTGTGGCCGCATCCCGGACAATAGTGAAAAGGGGTCTTCTTGATGGATCTCGGTCTTGAGAATATTTTTTTCACGAGGATTACCCTAACTTCTTCTGATAATAGTAGCTGGAGATCACCCTTGAAATTTCTAGGGGAGTGAGAATGATTCCTCCCGGCCTGCCGTAAAAATGGACCTCTCCGCTTCCTTCGAGCGCCAATTTGACGTCTTCCAGCATTTGCCCCATATTCATTTCAAATACAAAAAAGTGCCTTACCTTCTTCGTCAATTCCTTGATAGCTTTATAGGGAAAAGGCCATAGAGAAATGGGCCGGATGAGCCCCACTTTCAGCCCCTCGTCCCGCATCCTCTTGATCGCCCCCTTTGCGATTCTAGCTGCGATCCCAAAGGCAACCACCATCAATTTAGCGTCATCGGCAAAGGAGGTCTCCCAGATCACCTCTTCTTTGACAATCCTTTCGTATTTCCTCATCAATTTCCAGTTATGCTCCTCTTCCTCAAAAGGGTCTAAGAGAAGTGATCGGATGAATCGACTTGGTCTTCCTTTGGCGCCCGTTAAAACCCACTCTTTATGGGGCAATTTTTTTATCTGAATTTCGGGAGGTAACTCAACCGGTTCCATCATCTGTCCAAGCATCCCATCTCCAAGGATCACAACAGGAATCCTGTATTTGTCCGCAAGATCGAATGCCTTATAGGTCAAATTGGCAAGCTCTTGGCACGAGTTGGGGGCAAGGACAATGGTGCGGTAATCCCCATGCCCCCCTCCTCTTGTCGCCTGAAAATAATCGGATTGTGCCGGAGCGATGTTGCCCAAGCCCGGGCCTCCCCGGGTCATGTTGACGATGACGGCTGGCAACTCTAAAGCGGCGAGAAAAGAAATACCCTCTTGTTTGAGGCTAATCCCAGGGCTTGAAGAGGAGGTCATTACTCTTCCACCGGCCATACTGGCACCGATGACCATGTGAATTGAGGCGATCTCACTTTCCGCTTGAATGAATACCCCGTCCTCCAGTTTGGAGAGTCGCTCGGACATATATTCGGGAACTTCATTCTGTGGGGTGATCGGGTATCCGAAATAGTACCGGCACCCCGCACGGACCGCTGCTTCTGCAAGGGCATGATTTCCCCGCATCAAAACCTTAGGCACGATAGACCTCGATCGCAATTTCAGGGCATGAAATGGCACAGAGACCGCATCCCGTGCATTTTCTGCCTTCTTTCTTTAAATGCTTTTCAGCAAAAAAAGCGGGGTAGTACCCCTTCTGATTCATTCGATCAGAAGATTCGATTAATCGATGTGGGCAGACAGAGATACATAGCTTGCAATCTTTACACAATTCCGAATCAATTTCGATCATCCCTGATGCCAAAATTCTCCTCCGTCGGGGAAAAAATTGAACTATGAACGATAAACAACGAACGATGAACAGTTCGATGGTTCATCGTTTGAAGTTCATCGTCCTAACGCATATCTTGACCGGCAAAATAATTTATTATAAAGTTTAATAGCTTTAAAATCAATGCCTTTAGGGATAAGAATGGCTCCTCCATTAAACCGCTTGGACAGGGAACAGAAGCGCTTAATTATGATCGGAGGAAAGGGAGGTGTCGGGAAGACGACCTGCGCCTCCGCAATCGCCCTCCATTTCTCGCAACACGGGAAAAAGACTTTGATCATCTCGAGCGACCCAACCCCTTCGCTTTCTGACATATTTGAGATGGAGATTGGCGATCAAGAGAAACTCATTAAGAATACGAAGAATTTGTACGGAATCGAAATCAGTTCTGACGTGGTCTTGAAAAAATGGAAGGACCGATTTGGACCGGAGATCTATGAAGTGGTATCTTCTTTCACCACGCTCGATTATGATTTTGTTGACTATATAGGAGGGGCGCCAGGGATTGAAGAAGAGTATACGCTCAATTATATTTTGGAGTTAGTCGAAAGCGGGCAGTATGATTTGGTCGTCTGGGATACGGCTCCTGCTGGCCACACCTTGAGGCTTCTCCATCTCCCCCAGATATTTCTTAAACATCTTGAAGCTGCAACAAAATTTTATATGAACTTATATAGTTACTTTGAAAAGTTAAAGGAAAGTGTGAAGTTAAAGAAGGGCAAAAGATCTCTGCTGGAAATCATCAGCGGATGGGAGGAACTGGCTGAAAAAGTTGTCAACTTTATTCGGGATCCCCAGAAATCCGATTTCATCATTGTGACCATACCGGAAGCCCTTGGCGTCCGGCAGACAGAGCGGATCATTAAGGATTTTGATGACTATCAACTCGAGGTGAACCATTTGATTGTCAATTATGTCATCCAGGAGGCGGACTGTAATTTTCATAAAATAAGGAAAGAGATGCAACAACACTACATTCAGACCTTGAAAAATCAATATTCTCACAGAATTGGATTGATAGAGCTCCCTCTTATGCCACAAGAGATTAAAGGTGTGGAGAGGATTAATAAGATATCGGAGATCCTGTTTGAATCCTGATGAATTATCCTCCCATTTGATGGGGGAGGACTAGAAGAGAGGGCGAAAACGTGGTATGGCCCTTCCTCGCTGCGCCCTCTCCCGTCATGCCGGACTTGGTCCGGCATCCAGGAGATCTCAAAAGTACTGGATTCCGGCCCAGGCTTCCCTCGGCTTCGCCGAGAGGCGAGCGCCGAGGCGAGCTTCCGCCGGAATGACGATTCGAATTGAGGGAGTAATTTATAAACGGACACGAATTAAATCAAATAGGGAGGAAACTATGTCTATCCTTTCAAGTCGCGCCAAGAGCTTAAAACCCTCCCCTACCCTTGCCGTCAATGCCAAGGCAAAGTCCATGCAGGCCCAGGGCATCCATGTCATCAGTTTTGGCGCAGGGGAACCGGATTTTGATACCCCGGAAAACATTAAACTGGCCGCAAAGAAAGCCCTTGATGAGGGTTTTACTAAATATACCCCTGTCGGCGGTATTGATGAGTTGAAAGACGCAATCATCAAGAAATTCCAGAGAGATAACGGCTTATCCTATAAAAGGTCTGAGGTCTTAGTTTCATGTGGAGGAAAGCATTCCTTCTACAATCTGGCGCAGGCCATCTTCGACCAGGGCGATGAGGTGATTATCCCGGCTCCGTACTGGGTCTCGTATCCTCCCATGGTAGTGCTGGCAAACGCGAAGCCAGTTATTGTGGAAACGATGGAGAAAAATGAGTTTAAGGTTACATTGGAGGATTTGAGAAAAGCGATCACATCGAAAACGAAAGCTATGGTTCTCAATAGTCCTTCCAACCCCACAGGGAGTGCTTATACAAAAAAGGAATTAGAGAAAATTTCGCAGATGGCGATTTCAAGAGACTTTTTCGTCATCTCGGATGAAATCTACGAAAAGATCGTCTACGATGGTTTCAAGTTTACAAGCATCGCCTCTCTGAGTGAGGAGATGAAAAAGAGAACCATTATTGTTCATGGCGTTGCTAAGACCTATGCCATGACAGGTTGGCGAATTGGCTATACGGCCGGAGCCGAAGAGATTATCTCAGCGATGAATAATATCCAGAGCCAAAGCACTTCCAATCCCACCTCCATTGCCCAGAAGGCCTCTGTGGAGGCCCTTATTGGTCCACAGAATGAAGTAGAAAAAATGGTTTCTGCCTTCGCTCAAAGACGGAACTACATCGTGGATCGTCTAAACAAAATGCCCGGGGTCTCTTGTTATAAGCCAGCGGGTGCCTTCTATGTTTTCCCAAACTTCTCCTCATATTACGGAAAGTCTTATCAGGGGAAGAAGATCGAGAACTCCACACACCTGGCTGATTACTTCTTGGATGTGGCCAGGGTCGCGGTTGTCCCGGGAGTCGAGTTTGGGGCCGACCATTTTGAGAGGCTTTCTTTCGCTACATCGATGGAAAACATCAAAGAAGGGCTGGATCGCATTGAAGAGGGGATTAAAAAGCTCGTTTGAAATAGTCTCTTAATATGGAGCGGTGGTCGAAGGCGATCTGATCGGGGAGGTTGGATTCGTTAAAGATTCCGATTTCAAGCGCGTCGTCCTTGGCTTGAGGTATTCCTTCAGCTTTTGCAATATAAACCGTTGAAACGCTGTGATGTCTTGGATCTCTATTTGGATCCGAATAGGTGTGAAACTGCTTGACCAATTTTACTTCTAAATTGGTTTCTTCCTTAGCTTCCCTGATCGCAGCCTGTTCCAGGGATTCTCCATAATCCACAAATCCTCCGGGGATGGCCCAGCCATGGGGCGGATTCTTACGCTTGATGAGGACGACTCCCTTCGATTCGATCTCGATGATAATATCCACCGTTAGGATAGGATTTTGGTAGACCTCGATCTCGGCGTTGCATCTTGGACATTGAATGGTCTTTTTTGCCATTCTATCTTCGCCCTCTGCCTAGACTTTCTCACAATTGTCGCGGCTTGACCGGAGCGTGCCCCGTCCCGCCAAAGCGAGACAGGCGGGGTTAAGGGGCACAATATGGAATGATCTTACAATGCCGGGAAGCCCCGCCGTGTGGGGGGGGGAGCTTCACTTCTGAATCTCCTCGTGATGAATTGAAGCCCTACAAATGGGGAGACATCGAGGGCTTTTTACCATAGAAAAGCGCCCCTGGCGTGACTCGAACACGCGGCACACGGATTAGGAATCCGTTGCTCTATCCACCTGAGCTACAGGGGCAGTGTTTGTAACTATACAAGCTTGTTATATTTTCGTCAATGGCCAACTCTGCCGTTC
>JAPVTA010000137.1:0-2531 GCA_047519465.1 Thermodesulfobacteriota bacterium
GAGCTATAGAATAATCTATACCAACAAAATTAACTAATTTCTTCCAATCAATGGAGTTGAGTTAGTTCCAGGTATTGCCTCAATTCTAATCCCGCACAGCGGGATTAATTTCCATTCATGAAATGAATCAATTCCATCCAAGGGATATATTTCAAACCAAATAAACGAGACAAACCAAACAAACCAAATAAACCAGACAAACCAGACACACGAGATGTATGCTCCATGCTCTTTGCGATATTTTGTTAAACCCTTATACCTAACGGCTTACGCATTACGTCTTCAGAGAACATGAAGTTATTCCACTCAGCCAACAACCCCCCTTGCGATCAATAATCAAGCGTGACCCGCAGCGAATTGGTTGGAGTAAGGTTGAAAAAGGCGAGGGAATCGTATATATAGAAGTGTAGAAAACGTGTGAGGAGGCACAGGATGACGATTATAGTCAAAAGTAAAATAGAAAAGGGTTCAATTCGACTTCCCAAGAAGCTGGATCTACCAGATGGTACACGGGTTGTTGTAAGGATTGAACCTGTAACAAAAATCAAAGAAAAGCTTAAAATCATTTCAGAATTATCTGGGGCTTGGTCCGATGATCCAACAATTATACCTATTTTTAGAGCGATTGACCAAGAGCGACACCGCTATTTTGGGCGAGAGGTAAATTTCGAATGATCCTGCTTGACACCAATGTCGTTGTTGCTTTCTTAAATGGCGACAGGTCGGTCCTAAGGAGAATGCGGTCTGAAATTGGGGAAATTGCCTTAAGTACGCTCGCTGTTGCGGAGTTGGATTACGGGGCAAAGGTATCTCAGAAGTCTGAAGAAAATCTCGAGAAACTATATAGATTAGTGGATATTGTTCAGGTGATCCCTTTTGATGTCGAATGTGCTAAGAGATTTGGAACGATTAAGAGTAAACTTCGAAGCTTAGGAAAGCCTACAGGTGAGGTGGACGCACTCATTGCAGCTACCGCAATAGCGCATGAAGCTATTCTTATTACTGCCAATAAGAAACATTTTGAGAATATTCAAGGATTGAAGGTAGAAATGTGGCCAATTGGAAAGGAGATTTAATTTCTTTCCAAATAGAAGCCAGGGCTACGTCACACATCTATTTTGCCATTCTCGTTGTATTATAAATCAGAACCCAGAAAAACCAGATCGACCATCAAATTTATCCCATGAGATGCAACCTTCCCTGTATGAAGCAGAGAGAAAGTTGAAACGAAACTCCAGCCCCCGGCTCCCTGGCCTTCCAAAGCCCCTGAGCGAAGGCGGCACTTCCAATCCACCAAAGGTGGAATAATTTTCCATTCATGAAATGAATCAATTCCATCCAAGGGATATATTTCAAACCAAATAAACGAAACAGACGAGACAGACCAGAAAGACGAGAGAAAACGGCGCAACGCACTCACTTCCAATCCGAAGGAATAAGTATTTATCCAACCAAACCAGATAGACGGGAAAGTAAATAGTGTAGACCGACACCCTAGCTCCGGTGCTTTTTCCGCAAAATGCTCGGCATAAACTGGGGGCAATCATCTGTTTTCTTTTCACATAATTTATGATATTATTTTTTTGACAGGAGGAGATAGGATATGCCGCTACCGAAGAGAAAGTCGGAAGAAGTTACCTTTCCTCTCAGTGTGTTTGAGACAGCAGATACAAAAGAAGACCTTGAAGACTGGCTTCTATCACAAAGTCCTGAGTTTATAAAGAAGATGCGGAAAGCAAGGCGAGAAGACATTTTAGGTAAGGGCAAAAGCTGGGGATCTCTTAAAAGAGAGTTATGTATAAAATAACGTTCTTGCCCGACGCCGAAGATTTAAGATATAATATAATCTAAAAAAGACGTTTCTGAAGCAGGGAGGATAATGAAGATGGCAAAGGCAAACCTGGAAGAAGCTAAGCGGGAATATGCTGGGCAGTGGTTGGCTTTCTTGGTGGTTGAAGAAATGCCTACAGGGGAACTGTTGGGTCAGGTCATTGCCCATAACCCTGATCGAAGAGAGCTCCATAGAGAACTGAGGGAAAAGAAGGTAGATCGTGCCTATGTAACCTTTGCTGGTCCTGTGGTTAAACCTGGCTATGCAGTGATCCTGTGATGAAGGTTAAACTTGAAATACCCATTGTAATAAGACGTGTAAAGATCAATGGCCCTAATGGTTTCCGTGAGATCGATATGGTTTTGGATACTGGAGCTGTTTACACCGTTATCGCCTGGGATGTAGCTAAAGACATCGGTTATGATCCAGCTATTTCTGAACGACGGATGCCGATTGTCACCGCCAATGGAATCATTGAGGCTCCATTGGTCACCGTACAAAGCATTCGCATCAGAGATCTTGGAGCAGAATCTATTGATCTAATTTGCCATGATATACCCGAGATTACCGGTATTGAGGGTTTGCTTGGCCTTAGCTTCTTGAAACACTTTCGGACCTTAATTGATTACACTACAGGGCTCTTAGAGCTTACTGCTGTAGGGTGAAAAGGTGGCAGTGGTTCTTAACCCTTCCTTTCAGA
>JAPVTA010000138.1:0-3941 GCA_047519465.1 Thermodesulfobacteriota bacterium
ATATCAAAAAACCTTGTTGGGGTGAAGCTCGGCTCGGTGATAAGCTCGGTGGAGAAGGTTGAAAGAGAAACCCACGCGGATATAGAAAAAGGCGAGAGGATACAAAAGGGCGAAAGACCCGAAAGGCCCGAGAAGATGGAAAAGCCCGAGAGGCCCCAGAAGATGGAAAGACCAGAGCGTCCCGAGCGCGTGGGCAAATGAAGTGATAATTGAAAAGATCAGCCCGCTAGGTTAGCTCACGACTACCGTTTAAAAGACCATCGCTTCTAGTCGTTGAGGAACCTTGCTCGGGAGAAAAGCAGAGTCCTGTCCGGAGAAAGGGGAATCATATTCCTTTTTCTTGCCCTGCTAGGTGCGAAGATTCTTTCCCGAAGTCAATAAAATGTCCCTCTCCACTCTCAATGCAGATTTCAACCAGATATTTTCAGTTTTGGCAAAGTGCAGGAAGTGGCAGATATTTTCAACTTCCAGATACTGGTGCCATCCAATGGGAATCTTTGACTTCTTCTGAAATTGTGATTCTTGAATCTCCCGCCACAATAGCAACTTTTCAAATCGTAATCACCCCCTGAGCTGATAAATACTGTTTCGTTCCTGGAAAAATACAGCCTCCGCCCCATTTACCTGCTCATATGCGACCGGTAACCTTAGAATATCCGGGCGCGCTGACCCTACGCCCTTCCGCGTCACGCAAGATGCTTGAGACGAAAACCGGCCCCAGAATCCTCGAAAAGAGACTCAAGTGGCGACAGAAAAGACGCAGGTTTGCCACGCTGATCTGGCGATTTCTTTAATTCAAAGGAGGCCAATATGAGAAAGGTTCAGACAATTATAGTAATTGCAGGTTTATTGTTCTGGCTTACCGCGAGCGCCGAAAATAAACAGGCTCTCAAGGAGATGAAAAAAATCGAGTCGTTGCCGCGCGATTTGGAAATTGAGCTTGCGCTCAGCGCTCTGCCGCCACACCTCAGAGACAATGCAACCGTGTATGTTTTAAACCCTGACAAGGGTTTTGAAGTTGCCCGCAAGGGTACGAATGGATTCCACACCTTTGTCGCTCGAACGGGTGATGATGCGTTCAGAGGGTCTTGGCCCTTCACAGAATATAGAGATGATATTCTCTACCCGATTTCCTTTGATGCAGCGGGCGCCAAACAACAGATGCGAGTCTTCTTTGACGCGGCAGAAATGCAGGCCAAGGGGACTCCTCCCGGAGAACTCAAGAAAATCATCAAAGAACGCTTCAAAACCGGATACTATAAAGCACCCGAACGGGCCGGCGTCTCTTACATGCTATCTCCAATATTGAGGACATATTGGAACCCGGAAGAAAGTGGCGACAACGTCGCCACTATAAACTACCCACACGTCATGTACTACGCTCCCAATGTATCCGATAAAGACATAGGCAGCGGGAAACGCGGTGGTATGTATCCTTTTGTTATAATGCCCGGCCCCCATGGATACTTCATCCAGCCTATCGACCTGACGGAAAGAGCAGCTATCAATAAAGAGTACGAAGAGATGCTTGCAAGAGTCTGCAAAATCAAAGAAGTGTGGTGTTTGCCAAAAGAGAAAGGTCAATATTGAGTAAGAAGAAGGAGGGACGGAGTGGCGCTGAAAGTTCCGTTGCCCTCTGTGCAGTCCTTGAATTTTGACTTCTCAATGAACATTTTTTGTTTGAGTAAATTCAATCCTCACTCTTTGCAGGTGCACTAACCGATCCACGTTCTTCACTCTTCCTTTCTGAAAATCAAAATCTAAAACTTTTCCTTCTTAGGTGGGATTTCCAACGAAATCAACATAACTGAGAAACCCTATTCAAATTGTTAGAGAAATAATTTGGAACTCTTAGGAAAATCCCTTCCACTTTGAACCGTTTCGAATGGCAACCGAACGTTTAAGAAATTTATTTGAATTGCCACGAATTATTGTGTGGACTCAACAATTGACATCAATGGAGGTTTTGAAACTCATAGGTATGAGAATTGCTTAATGGAATGGGTATGCATACGAGAAGATAAATCCAGAGTACAATCGCTGAGGACGTCTGCGGGAGGTTGCAAAGTCGCGCTTATGGTATTTGAAAACGTAGAAATGAGGGGGATATGCGTTAAAGTTTTAAAGGGTGCAATCTGGAAAGAGGAGGGCAAATAAATGGGATACCTAATCAACTCATTAATCGTCCTGGTAGTATTGTACCTCTGGGTGGGATGAATGGTGAGAAAACATATCTCGACGGGGTTGATACCAAGGAACTGGGTCTACCTGCTAAAGCGATCACCAGGAGGAAGATATAGTCAACGAAGGAAGAAGCATCTATGAGTAAGAAACCCAAGAGATTAATTGCTTTGGCTGTTATTTTCCTCCTCGTCGAGTGGGGCTCGCTTTTCTATTTCGCCACAGGCTTTTTCGTGATTCAGCCCATAGGAGCGCTCCCTGAAGGTGCAACGGTATGGTATTGGCGCTACGACACCGGACTCCCCTTTATCTCTTCCGCAGATGGCTTTCTCGTCGATAATCAGAGAGACGTTTCCCTATTAAACCGAGGGTTCGTTCTCGCAGTTCTCATAGAGCCGATAACCCAGCTAAAGATCGCCTCCCTCCCGTATAGCAAGACGCTCTATCTTATTTCCACAGGAGGTCGGGAGTTTCACCTGAGCTTCACCTCTGATGCCGACATGCACGAAACCTGAAATGTCCCTGCGTTTCCGTGTCATAACCCCTCCTCGTCCCCCCTTAGGCTAAGCCCTCTCTCTATTCCTCCCTTAAGCTAAGGGAGGATAAAGGGGGGCTACCGGCAGGCCCTGAACCTAACATGGTACAGGGCAGGCAGGCGCAATCGGTAGGTCCATTTTTGGCCAATTTCTGACCAGGACAGTTGATTTCAATAAACAGAATCAATTCTGTGCCATAAAACTGAACGCCCTCTTACGTTTTGTTTTCGATGACTTACGGTATGTTTACCCGCCGAAGCCTTGACGTAGGCGGGCGCTCTGCTTTTCCGGTGGCACAAAAAATGCTATCATCACTACTATGGTCGTACCATTCGACAACCTTGCAGATCGAGGTGGTTCTCAATCATACAGAGAATTGAAAACTTCCATTAAGCTTTGCAGAGAGGAGAATTTTTTGGGACAGGAAGGCGGCTTTAACGAACGAGACTGGGAAAGGGAGAGGATCGCCGATACCCTTGCAGCCATGTCGGATGAGTTAATGGCCGCAGTTAAATCTTCGGCCGGGCGAGAAGCCCTTCTTGAAATCTTCCGTGAGGGGCTGAAGAAGATAAACTCGCTCAAGGAATCTCTGACAGAACCCTTTAAGATAGCCGTCGTCGGTGCACAGGGAACGGGTAAATCCACCATCATCAACCTCCTGCTCGGCGAGCCGATTATGCTCAGCCGTTATGATGAAACAGAGGGAAGCATTATCAAACTGATCCACACGGAAGACGCCGAACGTGAGAAGAAGGCCAGCATCAAATACTTCACCGAAAAAGAGGGCGTTTACACGGAAGAACTCATCAGCCGCGATGAGTTCTACAGGCTCATCAACCTGAGCACCAACGCCAACCTTAAGAAAGATGCCGTTTACCGGGATTCCATCGCATTCTTCGAAATCTATTCCCGCAACCCGCTGCTCCGGTCGATCCAGTTCATTAACACTCCTGGATTGAACACCGTCACGGAGGATTTCCTGAAAAAGGTCAGGCACCTCTTCGTTGAAGCAGACGTCATTCTTTGGATGAATAAACGAAACCAGATCCTGGACTCTTTCAACACAAGACTGATTCCGGAGATCCATCGGGATAACGGAAACATCATCGGTATCCTCGGATTTGTCGATGACCTTTACCAGAGCGACGGCGCGAAAGGGGTCAGGGATGTTCTTAAAGAATTTTTTAAAGAGATCGAAAAGGGAATGCTTCTAAGAAAGGCGTC
>JAPVTA010000139.1:0-6225 GCA_047519465.1 Thermodesulfobacteriota bacterium
AACGGAGGGATTCGGATGTTTGGGAGGACTGGATCGAAACGGGTTTCCCGAGTGCAGAAAGGCTTCGCCTCAAATTTTTTTCGACCAGGGAAAAGGGAAGAGAGGGGAGAACCCGAACCTTCAAGGAAGACTGTTTCCAGACCAGGTTTCCCTCTTTCTTTGAGGATGTCTGATGAAGAAGGATACTTTCTTTCTGAATGCCAAACTCAAAGAGCTGGCTTTGAATAATTTGGTCGACCAAAAAAACTTTCTGAGAAAAATCCGCCGGGGAGAGAGCTTTTTCTCGTGTCAGGTATACGTATCCGCCGAGGCCCAGTAGGACACCGAGAAAGAAAGAGAAGACATAACCCACCCGTCTCCCCAATCCTCCTCGCCGGTGCGATTGTTTCGCCATTGAACCCCGTTAAACCCTTGTGCGAGCTTTGCGTTCTTGTTATCGACTTCTTTTTTCTCCGAACCCCTGACTCCGAACTCGGGACTATTTATTCCCCTTGACTATATTACTAAAAATTTCCCAACTCTTGAGGAGCTCAAGCGCTCGCTCCAGTTGATGATCGGCTGGTTTCTTTTCCTTGACCTCTTCCTTCTTTGACTTTTCTTTCTCCTTGGACACCCCCTTTTCCACATCGATCAAATGTCTCTCCAAATCCCTTTCTGTAGGGAGTTTGGGGATAAGGGCTTCCTTCTCTTCCTCGGGCCTCAAAGGTTTGACGATGATATCCGGCACAATTCCTTTGGCCTGGATGGAACGACCATTCGGTGTATAGTATCTCGCCGTGGTCAGCCTCAACCCCGATCCATCCTTTAACGGAATGATCGTTTGAACCGATCCTTTTCCAAAGGTCTGCGTTCCAACGATGATGCCACGACCCTGATCCTGAATGGCACCTGCCACGATCTCTGCACCGCTGGCGCTCCCGCCGTTGACCAAGACGACGAGTGGGTAATGGGCAAGATTCCCGTCGGGGTGAGCATAAAATTTCATCTTCTGATCCTCTTTTCTCCCCTCCACGGAAACAATCAAACCGGATTCGATGAACCGATCTGTCACTTTGACAGCCTGATCTAAGAGGCCACCAGGGTTGTTCCGAAGGTCGAGGATCAAGCCTTTCAGGGTTCCCTTGCTCTCCTCCTCCAATGCCTTCATTGCCTTCTCAAATTCGTCATCCGTCTTTTCTTGAAATTGCGAGAGGCGAATATACCCGTAATTTTTTTCCAACAATTCATGGCGAACACTTCGGACGGGGATGACCTCCCGGATCAACGTGAAATCTTTAGGTTTGGTGAAACCCTCCCGCAGGATGCTAATCGTCACTTTGGTTCCCCTCGGGCCCCGTAATCGTTTCACGCTATCCATGAGGGTGAAGTTTTTTGTCGATTCTCCGTCGATCTTAATAATCTGATCTCCGGCCAGGATCCCCGCCTTGTAAGCGGGCGTCCCCTCGATGGGAGAGACCACGGTGAGAATGGAGTCTTTAATGGTGATCTCGATTCCCAATCCCTCAAACCGACCTTTCGTCTCCTCCTGCATCTCCTTGTACATATTAGGCGGCATGAAGGCGGAATGGGGGTCCAAGGTTTCCAGCATCCCTTTGATCGCCCCATAGATCAGGTCCTTTGATTTCGTCTCTTCGACATAGTCCTTCTGAATCAGACCGAGGACGTCCGTGAAGACCTTCAGGTCTTCATACGTGCTGTTGGAAAGGGCCGATACCTTCTGGGATTGACCCGACCCGATGAGGACTCCGACGAGGAAGACGGCGAAGACCACCAAAGCAATCCTAACATTTCCTATCCTTTTCCATTGAGACATATCTTCCTCCTTTATGAGATTTCTGAAAATCTCCAGAAATCTCTGATTACGCGAATTAAGAAAGGATTACGCAGATTACAGATATACTGGGAATAGAGAAAATCTGTTTAATCCTCTTTTGAAATCTGTGTCATCAGGGGACTCTCAAGATTTGGCGGTTTTCGAGAGACCTCCTTTATAATCCCTTCTTCCCTTTCTTATCCTCTACCGGCAGGGAAACGATTCGGTCTGACAGGGAAAGCCATTCCATCGGATCCTGGGGCTTCCCGTGACGGCGAATTTCGAAATAGAGACAAGGACCTTTCAACGATCCCGCGCTTCCGATCAAGGCGATCGTTTCCCCTTGGGAGACGCGGTCGCCGGGTTTCTTCAATAACTCTGAACAGTAGCCGGAAACGGTGACGGTCTGATCGCTATGATCGATGATCAGGATATTCCCGAACCCTTTGAACCAATCGGCATAGAGAACTTTCCCGGAGAGGACCGCTCGAATCTCGGCTCCCATCGGGGCTTTGATCTCTATCCCGTTCTGTCCTTTTTCCTTAAACAAGCTAATCACTTTCCCCTGAACAGGCGGGGTCAGCTTTCCCTTGAGCGTCTCATATTTCGATTTCCCGTATGCCAGAAGATTTTTCTCCCGTTCCAGTTTCGCAACGAGGCTCTGAAGCTCCTTCGCTCTCTCTTCTAATTCCAAGAGGACCTTCTGGTAAACCACCTTTTGATCCTGGATGGACCTAAGCAGTACCCGTTTCTCTTCACTGACTTTTGTGATCTCCCTTCTCTTTCTCTCTATCTCCGAAATATTTCGCTGCCATTGGGATTGATCCTGGACCAACTCCTCCTGATATCGCTCTTTCAAAACCACCTGGTTCCGATAGGTCTCGACCAAGCGGGCATCATAATCCACAATCACCCTTAGATATTTGTCAAGCCTCAGTAAGTCGGAGTAGGATCCTGAAGTGAGAAGGAAACCCTCTGCGGGAACCCTTCCCATCTTATAGAGGGCAATCAGCCTGGAGAGCAGCTCTTCTTTGGTCGACTCCATTGCCTTACTGAGCACGACCGTCTGGTGCCTTGTCTGGCGAAGGTTTTCTTGGGTTTCGGTCAATTGCATCTCCATCTGTTTCAATTCTTTTTCCTTCCGGTAGAGTTCTACTTCCAGGAGATGAAGGGCCTCCAGGACGGAGGATTCTTTTCCCCGAGCTCTTTTTTCCTTCTCCTTGGTTAAGTTAATTTCATACTTAATGTCTTTAAGGTCCTTCTTTTTTTGAGTGATGTCCTTATCAATCTGGTCGGCGGGGGCTCCCCAAAGGGCCCCGAAGGAGATTGTACATCCTATCAGAAAACCTCCGACCCCTATCCATTTCTTACTCAGAAACTTTGTCATTTATACCTCAGAACCCTCATCGAAGCGACGAAACTCCCAAAAAAGCCGAGAACCATCCCCCCCAACAATATCCAGACGATGGTCTCGGGGGGTAAAAAAAGAACGGGACCCTTTGCCAGCCACGCCTGCATCGACGGGGGGATATACAGAAACAGTCCTTGATACAATAGAAAGAGAAAAAAAATGGCCAATCCTCCTCCCAGGAGACCTTGAATGAGTCCTTCTACGTAGAAGGGAACGCGGACAAAGCCGGGGCCTGCCCCGACCCAGCGCATGACTTCGATCTCCTCCCGCCGGGAGGAGATGGTCAATTGGAGGGTGTTGGACGTGATGAATACGATTCCGATGAGGAGAAGCCCTCCCAGTATCCACTGGGTGAGACGCAGGATATGGACCAGCGCAGAAAATGTCTCCACCCACTCCTGCCCGTATTGAATCTCCTCAAACTGCGCCATTTCTCTCAGATGTCTGACCACGTCGTTAATCTTTGCAGAATTCCGATAATCCTTCTTCAACTGGATCTCAAAAGAAGGTGGAAGGAGTCCTGGCTGAATCCCTTGGAGGAGGTTCTTCTGCCCGCCCAATTTCGTTTCCATAAAGGTCATTGCATCATAGGGGGAGAAATACCTTACGATCTCAACCCCTCCGACGAGTCGAGTCTTGTTTAAGAGAGGTTCCACTTCGCTCGCGGGCGTCCCCCGCTTCAGGTAGGCAATGACCTGGATTTTGTCTTCCCAAATCTTGAGGAAATGGGTCAGGTTGAAGGCAAGCAGTGTGAAGGTCGAAAAGATCAACATCGAGACGGCAATGATGCCGATGGTGATGAGATTCGAAAATAGGTTTCCTGTCATATTTTGAAAGGCTCGGCTCATCACATATTGAAGGAAAGAAGTCATTCGCCTGCTTTCCCCTCTCGAACCTCGTTGACCGCCCCTTTTTTTCCGTTCAAGATCTGCCCGTTTAGAATCTGAATAACACGGAAAGGAAAACGTTTAATGAGTCCTGTAAATTGAGTCGCAAACAGGATGGTAGTTCCTTGATGGTTGAGATCGCTGAAGATCCTCATGACATCAAGGGTCATCCTGGCATCTAAGTTCCCTGTGGGCTCGTCGGCGAGAATTAAGGATGGCGAATTGACCAGAGCCCGGGCGATGGCCACTCGCTGTTGTTCGCCGGCAGAAAGGGCAAGGATCGGGTCTTCCTCCCTTCCTTCAAGACCGATTCGCGTCAACATATCCCAGGCTTTGCTTTTTGCCTCCCTTTGGGTATGGCCTGTTACTTCCAGAGCGAAAGCGACATTCTCGTTTACAGTCCGGTCTCGTAAAAATTTAAAATCTTGGGAAACGATTCCCATCCTCCTTCTCAATTGGTGGATTTTTTTGAATCCGGGCTGGGTGATCTGCATTCCATCAACGACCACCTCGCCATTCGTCGGCCTCTCCGCACAACACAGGATCCGAAGAAGGGTGCTTTTCCCGGAACCGCTGGGACCAGCAACGAAAGCGAATTCCCCTGACAAGATTTCCATCGTGACATCCGAAAGAGCGGAGATCTGACTTGGATAAGTCTTGAATACGTGGTGCATCTCGATCATGGGCTCATTCATAATTTAAACAAAACTAACACGAGTCCTGATTTTTTTCAAGAAAATTAAGGAGTTAAAAATTTGTCTCAAATTCTAATACCGGATGCTGCAGAGCTTGACAAGGAGAGTTTATTCCGGTTATTTCAAAAAAAGAGATGTTAATATTAGCTTACTGGCGCCTCTTTTAAGGTAGGTAAGCTAACCAAATCCAACAGGAAAGCGCTCCGGGGTTGCCAGAGCGCTTTTGGTTTTTGAGGAGGTGAAACACGGTGAAAAGCTTGTTCTATTCATGGACGATATTTCAGATGTTAGTCGGCATCTGGATGTTCATTTCGCCATTCGTCTTCGGTTATGGAGAAACTCATTTTGCTACGAACAACATGATCTTTGGAGCTGTTGTGGTCATCCTCGGAGTCGGGACTTTTTTCTACGAGGTCTACCACAAGGAGAGATACGAAAAGGAAACCGTAGGCGGAATGGAACATGCCAAAGAGAGGGTTTGAACCACTCTTTGTGCAAACCGGGTGGAGGTAAAACCTTCGAGCCTCGGCTCGAAGGTTTTTTATTGAATCCGTCAAGGGCTCTTCGCCGTAAAAGATTGTTGTTGACCTGCTAAATTCTAACGTGTATCCATTATGTTGAACGGCTCGATTCATTGAGCCTTATTGTCGGGTGGGACTGGCCGGCAAGTGCCCCGCTCCGCCAGGGCAGCGTAGGTGGGCTCGCCTCCTTTCTGTAGATCTTCCGTTTACAATTAGCTGGATCGGCTCACTTTTTCTCTTGTTTATTTTCTGGCTTTTTCTCCTGCGTTTTCGGGTTAATTGAAACCAGTTCAACATCAAAAACGAGAGCCGCATTAGGTCCGATGATACCGCCCATTCCGCGCTCGCCGTAGGCGAGATTCGATGGAATAAAGAGCTGCCATTTTGCACCCTCTCCCATGAGCTGCAGGGCCTCGCTCCAGCCAGGAATAACACCAGAAACTCGAAAGGTTGCCGGTTGGCCACGCCTATAAGAACTATCGAATTCCGTGCCATCAATGAGAGTACCCCGGTAATTCACTGTTACCGTATCATCTGCTTTGGGTTTCTTACCGGTTCCCGCCTTAATCACTTTATACTGCAAACCGCTCGGCAAGGTTTTAACCCCCTCTTTTTTCTTGTTCTCAGCAAGAAAATCCTCTCCTTGCTTCTTATATTTCTCCATCAGTTCCTTCTGAAAAGCAATCATCGTTTCCTGAATTTCCTGCTCGGTCAATAAAGGCTTCGCCCCCCTAAGGGCTTCCTGGACCCCTTTTGCAAGAATACTCGGGTCAATATCGATCAGCTGTCTCTTGAAGTTGCTCCCGATGTTCATGCCAATAATATAACTAACCTTTTCCTTCTGATTTTTCAGGACCAGTTTCTCCTCTGCACTCACCTGGCTCACTAAAAACAGAAT
>JAPVTA010000140.1:0-34537 GCA_047519465.1 Thermodesulfobacteriota bacterium
AACCCCCGGCTCTGCCGGGGGATACTTACTTTAATTGTTCGAGGGCGACTTCAGCCCTCATCGCAAATCACCCTTTAGAAATATTGGAATCCCCGAGACCATAAAGATGACCGTATCGGCCGCCTCGGCAATCTTCTGATTGGCTATTCCTAATAGATCTCTGAAACGACGGCTGAGCGGGTCGGCGGGGACAATTCCCATCCCCGCCTCGTTGGATACGATAAGGAATGACGTTTGGCTCTGCTTCATCGTATCAATCAATCTTTCCGTTTCTTTGATGATCCTCAAATCGTCCGTCCACTTTATCAAGAGGTTGGAGAGCCAAAGGGTGAGACAGTCTAACAGGATAACATCCGTTCCTTCGGCATGAAGTGTGATTTGATCGACAATCCCTATGGGTTCCTCGATCGTCCGCCATTCCGGCCCTCTCATTTTCCTATGATGCGCGATGCGCTGAGCCATCTCTTCGTCGAGGGCCTCACAAGTCGCCAGGTATATTTTCTTGGAAAAATGCCGGTCCGCATAATCCAAGGCATAACGACTCTTGCCACTTCGGCATCCCCCCGTGATGAAGGTCATTCTCCTCTCCATTTTTCCTCCAACGTCAACAGGGATCTTTCAAGGTCATCGAGCGAAAAGACCTCTATTGAAACAATACCATGATAATCTCGAAGGCGCGAAAAAATTAATTTTAAAGCAGGCTCAGGGAGTCGATCCATCGGGAGATGATCGACCCCGTTTTGAAAGCCATGAAGGTGGATGATCGAAGCCTTGGGGAGATACTTATCTAAATAGAGTCTGAGATCCTGCCCGGAGTTCAGGATATGGCCGATATCGAGGCAGATCGAGAAGCCGAACGCTTCGATAATGTCTTCAATCCATTCGAAAGGGTATCCGAGGGTCTCGATGGCCATGCGTTCCGACTCCATTCCTTCATCCAAAATCTCTTCAAGCGATCGTTCAAGACGGCTCCGCCATGCCTCGATATCCCTTTCCCGGATGCCGTCCCCCTCTCCCCTTCTTGGAGACCGAGTCGTAATCCCTTTTTTGTCATTGCGAGCGAACGAAGAGAGCGTGGCAATCTCATTATTTCGAACGCCTTGTGAGATTGCTTCGGTTGCTTCACTCCCTCGCAATGGCATTGCGACACAGTTTCTTGGCAAAGGGCAGGAGGGATTTTTGAAATCGAGATGGAGGACATAGAGAGAAGGGTTGAGGCAGAGGGTCTTCAGAATCACGCTTCTTACAATGGAGACTCCCTTTGTCCTCACCTTGTCGCTTTCATCTCCAAGAGAGATATCGATGGGAAGATGGATGTTGAACCCTATCTGATGAAGAAGAGAGAGTTCCATCAGACCCTCGATTTCAGCATCGTCAGGATAATTATCCTGACCTTCACTTTCAAAGAGGACCATTTCAATTTCATCCAAGAAAGGGCCGAGCATCGTCACATTCGGAAGGATACGATCCGGATAGATGTACGAGGTCGTGGACAATTTGAAGGGAAACATCTTTTTATAGCTTTTTGGAAGAGGAGCGTATGACATTTTTTGTTCTGAATTCGAAGTTGGAAACTATGTTGTGATAAACCCTTTTTTAGCAACCTTATCTGCACGAATTTTAGAGATAAATCCTCAGAACAAATTATACAGAATCTAAAAGGTGTAAGAAATCCCTCCGATAAAATTCCGCTCCGGCGAGGGGTAAAAGAACTGGTTTCCAAGGGAGTCGATCACCGCAAATTCTGCATATTTTCGGTTGAAGACGTTATTGACGCCGACAAATGCCTTCAAGCCTTTCCAGCCATAAGAAAGCTTCGTGTCGAAAGTATAATACCCACCCACTCTCTCCACCTGGTTGGCGAAATCGCTGATGAAACGACGGGAGCCGACGAAATTGGCCTTGGCATTGAGCAGAAATCCTCTCCCGAGCTGGAGATCCGTTCCGACGGATCCTTTGTGCCTGGCGACCCCCGGGATATCATTCCCTGAAAATGGAACGGATCGGATGAAGGGTCTGGTATACCCATAGTTTCCCGATAAAACGAGCCATGGGAAGGGTCTGGTCTTTACTCCTACTTCGATTCCTTGGCGGCGGGTGCTGGGTAAGTTCTCGTTCGTAAAGGTGAGGGGATTAAAAAAGATCTCATTTTTAAGATCGACCCAGAAGAGGGTCAGGTTCCCCTCGATCTGATCGGTGAAGGCATGGCGGACCCCTACCTCGTAGTGGTTTCCGGTTTGGGGTTTTATTAAAGGATTCACTTGAAACGTAGGGAAGAACTGGATCAGTTCGTCGGAAACGGGGAACCGAAAGCTTCGTTTAAAGCTGAGAAAAGCAGAAGATCTGTTTCCAAACAGATAGTCGACGGAAAAATTGTAAGCGGGCTCACGATCCCTTGCCTTGTCTTTCGCTCTCGGTGTCTCCTGAAAAAGGTCGAAGATGACCCACTCATTGCGGAATCCTAAGGATACGATCAGGTTCTGAAGGATTGAAAACTCATCCAAGATATAAACGCCTATCGACTCCTTTGTGACCTCCAATCGATTGGGTCCGAAGGCCGACTCCGAATCTACCTCCGAGTCCGATCGGTAGAAATCCAGCCCCAGAGTCAGTTTATTTTGAAAGCTCCACAAGCGCTTTTCAAGGATATATTTAGGGGTGACCCCCCATGTGGTCAAATTTCTCTTATCAGTGAAATTGGAGGAAACGAAGAAGTCGTCTACCTCTCGACGCCGGTAGGAGAGTTCCGCGTCGATCCGGCCAAGATCCCACAGCTTGGCCCGAACCCCCAGGACCCCGTACCCATCGTCCGTTTCGGCGTGATCGTCAGGAGCAAGGGTGGCCCGCCGATGAAGTCTATAAATGTCCTCTGGGAGAGCTCCGGCCAGTCCTTGGTTATCCCCGTGGAAGCCTCCGCTGAGGTTGAAGCTGATATTTTCATTCAGATCGTAAAGGATCTTTCCTCCCACATCCTTTGCTCTGAAGAATCCGTTCTCGCGATATCCTCCTGTGGCGTTGTACCCGGCGTTGAGAATGGCCGACAGGGGGCCCCATTTTCCGCTGACGGAGCCACTCTCTTTGTTGTAACCGTAGCTTCCTCCTGCCACCTCTGCTGTGGCGGAAAAGGGTTTTTCGGGCTTTTTCGTAATGATGTTGATCACTCCCCCAACCGCATTATCACCGTAGAGGACGCTCCCGGCCCCCCGGACGATTTCGATTCGCTCCACCTGATCGAGCGGAATCTGGCTCCAATCCACTCCGCTCAGATCGATTTCATTGACCCTTCTTCCATCGACTAACACGAGGGTGTTGAGGGGGCCTGTTTCGCCAAAACCCCTGATGTCTACGGCCGAGGACTTTCCGTTTCCGTAGAAATCGGTAACCGTGACATCCACCTTATCCCTCAGTACGTCGACTGCGGTCTTGGCAGGGGATTGCTCGATCTCCTCTTTGGTGATGACCGTCACGTTGGCAGGGATCTTCCTGATCTCCTCAACATCCCGGGTAGCAGTGACAACGACAGGTTCGAGTGTCACCTCTTTTTCCTGCGCCAAAAGATAGAGTGGGAGCAGAACAAAACAGGCTGAACAAAAGGCAGAAATCAGGCGTTTCATAAAAACCTCCCTCCCCCATGAAATGGGTCAAAAAAATGTTGTCAACCCCGAAGCATGTTGTATTCAGGGCTGGCCGTGAACCTTACATGGTTCACGGCGGGGAGAAGGGCCAAAAAAAACCCCAGCCTTCGTGCTGAAGACTGGGGATTTTACCCGCATGCACCCTTCACAGTCTTATCCTCGAAGACCTTTGCGTGAGGAATATCCGAGCAGGTCTTCTGACTCTCCCGACCTTAACTCGCCTTCCCATCCTGCCCCTTCGACAAGCTCAGGGCTTCGGACAGTGGCTTTCTTGCTAAGGCACGTACCCCAAAAAGCTGGGGTCGGGACTACAGCGGCGGGTCCGTCCCCGACTTCCCCATAAGAACAGGGTCACGGGGTTCCCTTTACCCGGATATTGCCGTTCGTATTATTCCTTTTAACAAAATCTTAAAGACTCTGTCAAGTTTTCTGTGCAATCCGTTATAAATCTCTTTTTTGATTGTCATTCCTGCGGAAGCTCGCCTCGGCGAAGCGGGGCAGGAATCCAGAAAAAACGAGGACTGGATGCCGCATCAAGTGCGGCATGACACGCTGACCAAAAGCAAGGAAGTGTTGGACGCATTACACGATATGTGTCAGTTCGTTAGACTATATTGCAACAGAATCTCTCATGAGAGGCTAGGGCTGGATCAACGGGCGATTTGCCTACTCCGGCTTTTGGGGCCCTTTCTCCTTAAAGATGTCATCGTTCAGTCCCACATTGACCCGGTAATTCGAATAGGTCAGCTCGACCTTGCCAGTGATCCTCTTGGTCTTCTGCCCGAACTGGGTAAATTCTTTCATCCCACTTGGTTCATCAGAGGGCATATCAAGCCGGAGGTCAATATGCGTCGGGAGCTCAAAATTGTTGAACATTCCGTAGTCAATCGTGGCCTTGACCTCCCTTCCTTCGGAGGGTGACGTTTTAATTTCTCTGATCAGGCTGCGGTCCGTGTCTACGGTCAGTACAAAACCCTTGTTGTAGGTCTCCGTATCCACCGGAGTGAGTTTCAGCCTGACGGCTTTTCTACCATCATAGATCATGCGCTCTACCAGTCTGATGTCGAAATCTTTTTTCTTGAACAGAGAGGGGTTGAAATATCCGCCTTCCTGGGGGAAAAAAAAGATTCTCTTGGACTCCACTTTCATTTTGTCGGGAGCTTTGTAGTAAAGCCTGGCCTGCAGGTCTGGCGCCTTTAGTGCTTCGATGTCGAAATGGACGTTCACGTCAACGACGTAATCCTTCAGCCAGGAATATTTCTTTTCTATCGCATCGAGATAGCGGGAGGCGTCTTCCTGGGCCTCAATCCACTCCGTCGAAAGCAGTAGGAGAAGTCCCGCCAGTAATAAGATTTTTTTCAACTCTTGATGTCCTTTCTGTTGAAGACGATGAAAGCGATCAAGAACAAGCCGATACTGTGGAGGCCGAGAATTACGGCTGACCTGGAGACTTCCTGCCACGGGATCGGCTGGTCAAAAAACCGCTGCCAGAAGACCATATAGGTTGTGAAGAGATACGGGCTCAGCAACCGGAAGAAATCGAAGGGAAAGTTTCCGAGAACGAGAAAGACAATGACGACAGCCATCGTGCCGATGATAGGGCCGATGGAGTTCTCCGCCAGCGTCGAAAAGAGAAAGGCGAGAGAAGCCACCACCGTCATGGACCAGACCGCTGCCGTGAAGGCAAAGAGCATTCGCAAGGGGACTTCCGCCTCGGGAATAAAGACGATCCGGAACTTGGTTTGATAATTCATAATTAAATCGCCGTTGCCAAACAGCAGAAGACCGAGGGAGATGCATATCACTCCGAGAAAAATGACCAGCCCCGTCGTGTAAAAAAGGGTGGTCAGGTACTTGGCCGTAATGATCTGGCTTCGCGAAGGGGGACGAATCAACAAAAGCCTCACGGTCCCCGAGGTGGCCTCGTTTGAGACAATGTCTCCGGCCACAAGGGTGATGAAAAAGGGGATGTGGATATGGAGGCTGTTCATGATAAAGGCTGTGATGAACCAGCCGTTCAAGACATTCCCGAAGATGAGAAAATCCTTCTGGAACGATCTCATCATACGATACAGGATCTCATTGGCACTCAATTTCATCACCACTTCCGTCATGATGACAATCAAAGCGATGAACCCAAAACTGATGTACGTCCGCCATCGGCTGAATATCTTGTAGGTCTCAAACCAGAAGAGCTTCATATCTCGGAGGTCCCTTCGGTGATCTTGAGAAAGAAATCTTCGAGGGTTCGATGCGGATAAAAGGATAAGACCTCAATTTGATTCGACACCAGAAAACGGTTCAGCCCGGAGGCATGGCCAGGCTCCACACGCAACTCGATCTTACTGTCTTCGGTGGCGAGGACCTCTACCCAGGGGAGCTTCCCGAGGAGTTCGAGCGCCGAACCAAGGGGCGAGACCTGGACGGAATACTCCATCGGTTCCTTGTCCAGGAGCTCCGAGACCGTTCCTTGAGCAATCAGCTCACCCCGATTGATGACCCCCATCCTCGTGGCAACCAGTTCCACTTCTGAAAGAAGGTGGGAAGAGAGGAAGATGGTTATCTTCTTCTCGCTGGCGAGCTCCTTAATCAGCCCCCGGACTTCCTTCATTCCCTGGGGGTCGAGTCCCGTCGTCGGTTCGTCGAGGATGATCAGCTCCGGCTTCGTCAATAAGGCTTGGGCGATTCCGAGCCGTTGCTTCATCCCGTGTGAAAACGTCTTGACTTTTTCAAAGGCCCGGGAGGTCAACCCGACCGCGTCGAGAGCCTCCGTAATCTCCTGTTTTTGGACACGACGGGTCAGCGAGCCGAGGATCTCCAAGTTCTTGTAGGCCGAAAGGTAGAGATAAAAATCCGGCTTCTCCACGATTCCACAGACCCGTGAGAGGACCGCACGGCGGTGTTTACGAAGATTCATCCCGAAAATTTCAATCGAGCCGGCGGACGGCATCAGCAGAGTCAGGATCATGCGGATGGTGGTGCTTTTCCCTGCGCCGTTTGGACCGAGGAAACAGAAAACATCTCCTCGGTGGACCTCAAGGTTTAAATCCTTGGCCGCCCAGCGCCTTCCGAACTTCTTGCTCAAGCCACGGGTTCGCAGGATAACTTCTTTTCGGCAATCATCTTCCATGATATCCCATGAAACCGAAGAGCCTCTTCGGCCCTCTCTTTTGTTTATAGCCTGCCTGGCCCTTGGAGCTCTCCAGAAATTGGTTTGCGGGCCGCCTATTCCGGATCGCCTATTCCGGATGGAAACGGATTCCAATCTCAAAGGTTTCGTCGCTGAATTCTTTAGGGATGGGCGGTAAAGGTTCTGCTTTCTTAATCGCCCGCATCGCCATCTGGTCATAATGGGCATTGCCAGATCTTTTTTCAAACCATGACTTTTGGACTTTGCCGTCCCTCTCTATGATCACGACGATGACCGTCTCCAAGTTAGTTTTCCCTTTGGGCAGATCTCCGGGGAGAGTCCATTCCTTTTTGATTTTTGCCCATATCGTACTGTAGTAATCGTTTAGTCTGGATTCCAACGCGGAGGAACCCGCCGAGGAAGAACCCCAGGGTGATCCGCCCGATGGGGAACCCAGCGGCCCCGATCCGGTTCCCGATCCCGTTCCTGTTCCGGATCCGGCGGCCGTAGACCCCCGAGACAGACGAGCCACCGGAGACTCCCCTTTCGCCCCCTTCTCGGATCGCTCACGACGGGCTATCTTTTTTTGAATCTCCTCAAGGGCTGCCTTTTTATCAATATCTTCGATGGCCTCTTCAAGGGACTTCAGAGAACTTTTTCTTTTTTCCAAACTCCATCCCTTCTCCATTTTTTCCACTTTCTTTTCCGCTTTTTTCTGTTTCGATTTTGCGGCCTCGGCTTTTTCCGTCTCTTTTTGACTCACGGAAGGCTTCGGCTTTTCACCCGGTGGAGATGCGGGGAGTTCCACCGTTTGACTCGGAGGGCCTGGAATGGGGCTACCCAGCGGGGTTCCGTCTCCCTGAGGCGAAAAAGACCGAATTGTCACTCGATAAACCGAAGGCCCGATTTTTGTCATCGTGGACCTGGCGCTGATAATCAGGATAACCGCGAGAGTAATGTGAAGGAGGAGCGAGAAAAATCCTGTCTTCAGCAATCGCCCCTTAGCGGCGATATCCGGATCGTTGAACCGGAAATGTTGCGGTCTTCCACCTCGTAATCGGTTCATTCTCTCAATTCAATTCTCAGGCAAATACGCCCTTCACCCCTGCTTGCCCTCGTCCCACACCATTATAATAGACCGAGGGCGGGGCAGGCTCTGAACCGAGCATGGTACAGAGCAGGCGGGTTATCCGTCCTCCCCGAAGGACTGTGTCACAATTGTAGGGGCTTGATTTGTGAAGCCCACCAATAGGGCTCAATGAATTGAGCCCCTACATCACCATATTGTGTGTGCCTATCCGCCAACACACTACAACACAGTCTCAATATGGCTGATCCATCCGGATTTGGCAAGAATCAATTTTGAGAGCTCTGAAGCGCGACCCTTCGCTCTGTCGATTACGCAGATTCCTTTGCCTCCTCTTGCCTTATTAGCGGGGTCCCCGAAGAGATCGAACAAAACCGGTGCCCCTATCGAGAAGTCCTTTTGTCTCCGGGACGCGAAAACCGATTGCCACTCCGAAGTAAGCAATACCGTACATTCCCAAGGACACGATCGCCAGCACGATCGGATGACTCTGATTCATCATCAGTTTGCCCGCCCAGCCAGCGACAGCCGCAGCCCCCGCAGAGACCCATAGTTTCAGGACAAACCCGGCCGGGAGGCCGGTCTCGCCAATCCGCCCTTTCATAGAGTTTCTGAGCAGAGCCAACTCCAGCCATCCGCAGAATCCCGCCGAGGCGGTCAGCCCCGCCACCCCCCACCGCAGGTCCACGCCAAGGGCGGGCGGCAGTGGTAGAGCACAAACATATCCGAGAACCGCGGTGAGGAATACTCGGAGCATGGCGTAACGCAGGGGCGTGACGGTGTCCTTGAGGGCGTAGTACATCGAAGCATACAGCCTTCCCAACGTGCTGGCCAAAAGGCCGATCCCGGAGCCAGCCAAAATTCCCCACACATACACGGAATCGTGCCGTGTAAATTGGCCTGTCTGGTAGATGGCTGCCACGATCACATCGCCTAAGGCGAAAAACGCCATGGCAGAAGGAACGACAAAAAAGGCGATCTGACGGAGGCCGGCGTTCAGCCGCCTCCGCAAATAAGCGTTTACTTCGTCGGCTTCGCCCGTGGCGCTCGACAGAACAGGGAGCTCCGCTGCGGAGACTGACATGCCGAAGAGACTCACCGGTAGGATGTACAAAGTCTGGGCGTAGGTCAGAGCCGCGACGGCGCCCGTCGGCAAGAGACTTGCCAGGAAGGCGTCAACGTACGCGCTGATCTGGACGACACCCCGGCTAAAAAACACCGGTACAAAATTTCGGACCACCGTTCTTACGGCTTCCATCGAAAGCCCCAGGGAAAGTCGAAATCGATGCAGGAGGCGAGCCACCGAGGGCAATTGCACCCCAAACTGCATGAGGCTGCCGACGACAGAGCCCCATGCCAAAATCTTAGCAAGGGGAAATTGGTTGAACGAACCGCCAAACACGACCAAGGAGACGATCATCATCAGATTCCAAACCACCGGTGCCGTATAGGAAATGAAGAATCGGCGGTGACTGTTGAGAATGCCGAGGCACCATGCCGAGAGAGCCAACAGGCCGGCTCCGGGAAACAGAGTGCGTACGAGGCCGATCGTCAATTCGCGCTTGGCCCCCTTGAATCCGGGTGCAATGGCATCGATCAGGAAGGGCGTGACCAGGACTCCGATCAAAACCAGAAGGGAAATAACTAAAGCCAGCAGGCAGAAGACGGCAGCGGCCACATCGTCTGCCTGTTCCGGTTCCTCTTTAGCCAACAGGCCTGCGTAAACAGGAATGAATGAGGCCGAGAGCACCCCTTCTCCGAACAGATTCTGGAGGAAATTTGGAATGCGAAGAGCTGCCTTGAAGGCGTCGGCGGCGGCGGAATTTCCAAAGTAGTGGGCGAAGACGCGATCCCTGACCAATCCCGCGATGCGACTGAGCAGGATCCCCGTTGCCACGAGTGATGCATGACGGCGCAAATCTGTCTGCGGGTGTTCTTCGGGCTGCAACGCTTTCGTTATCTCCTTCGTCCCTTACCTCGGGAACCCATCGTGTTTCCAACGCCGTTGCGTTGATGGATAGACCGCGGACAAAGAGAATGAAGGCGGAAAGAAATGAACCGGATGCCTCGGTGGGAGGATGGTTCATTTTTTTAGTTCTATTCCCAGACCGGGATTTTTCACGCCCGATTGCGTCAAGACATCCATCACCTGTATCACAGAATCATATTTCACATTCTTATCCCCGTTCACAATCACAAAGGCGTCCGGTTTACTCCTCATCATTGCTCTCAGCCTATATTTGAGTGTCTCTAAATCAAGCTTCGTGTCCTCGAAGAAAACCTCGCCCTGAGCATTGATATTGATAATGATGTCCTTCGATGTCTCCTCGGATTTTGTCGCCTTGGGGAGCTGGACTTTCAGGCTGGATTGATAAATAAAAGGGGTGGCGATCATGAAAATGATCAACAGAACTAAGACCACGTCGGTGAACGGGGTGATGTTAATTTCTGCCATCAATTTTGACCTTCTATTTTTTCTCTTCATCTGATCTATCCCTTGCCTATGAGGTCCATTAATTCGGAAGCGCATAATTCCATATCGTTAATAAAACGTTCAACCCTTTTCATAAAATAATTGAAGGCGATCACGGCAGGCACGGCCACGAAAAGGCCCATGGCTGTACAGACGAGGGCCTCCGCCACACCCCCGATGACAATGCTCATCCCGCCGGCTCCTGCCGCAGCAATGTCATGAAAGGCCCTGATGATTCCCAAGACCGTCC
This sequence comes from Thermodesulfobacteriota bacterium, assembly GCA_047519465.1. GTDB lineage: Bacteria > Desulfobacterota > BSN033 > BSN033 > UBA1163 > UBA1163. The sequence goes on from JAPVTA010000140.1 coordinate 10,576, forward strand.
CAAAGAGTCCGATATAAACGGCCGTGTTGCCAATGGTTCCCACAACGCTTGTCAGGCGTTCCAATTTCGTCGTTTCGACAGTGATCTCCCGTTCCATGGCGCTGGATATTTCTTTCTCATGGTGGTCATGGAGGATGAGTCCGGAATAGACGACGTTCGAGAAAGGGGCATGACTGTGCCTGCAGATCTCCATTGCTTTTTCAAGGCTCCCGCTCTTCAACGCTCTCTTGATTCTCGTCATAAACTCCGACCTTTTGGTCCTGGATCGTCTTCGGTAATAGACGACCCTTTCCAAAAGAATGGTGACGGACAAAAAAGAGCAGAAGAGCAAGATATACATCGTGAAACCACCGATCTGAACGATTTCCCAGATTGTTTTTCCTGCAAACATCTCGTTCCTCCTTTAGACATGCTGACCGGGACGTGCCCCGTAAGCCCTGCCTTGTAGGCGGGGTCGAGGGGCACAATATGAAATGATGCTACCTTCCCGGGAAGCCCCGTCTGTGGCGGGGGAGCTTCGCTTTCGTGTGCCCAGGGAAAGTTTCTTCGTTAAACAATATTACTCATCCGGCAGGATTTGGCAAGCGTTATTGTCCGTACCACTTTTTGGGGCGGATTAAGATGGTTCCACAAAGCTTTGAATTTCTTCCAGGGTTAGAATTCCTTTTCTGCCGCCAAGCTCTCTGCATTTGAGGGCTGCCGCGCCGTTGGCAAATCTCAAAATTTCTCCTACCTCCCAATTCTGCAGAAGGCCGTAAATGAACCCTGCATGAAAGACGTCGCCTGCACCGGTCGTATCGATGGCATTCACTTCGAACCCTTTAGCATAGACGATTTCTCCGTCGACGAAGGCGATAGTACCCTCACGGCCCAACGTGGCGCAGAGGAATCCAGGGGTCTGTCCCTGCATTTCGATGAGAGCCTTTTCCCGGTCTAAAATTCCCGTGAAGAGCGTGGGGAACCTTGATGAGGTGATGACAAAGTCAATCTTCTTCATCAGCTCGGAAGTGAGGGGTTCTACCTTATCGAGGTCAACGACCGTCGGAATCCCTTCTTCCTTTGCCCACGTTGCACTTTGAATAGCGGCATGGATGTCATGGCCATCGAGGTGGAGGAGTTTTCCGGAGCAGATCTCCTCTTTCTGAAGTTCTCCCTTGCGATACATCAAGCGTTCATCCCGATTCCAGAGGATTGTTCGTTCTCCGGAGGTGCGATCGACGATGATTGTGGCAAACTGATTTGTGGCATGGGGCTCGATGGTCTAAGAGAAAACAGTATGGCGTCTCAGAAATACTTATGATTAATTTGGATGAAACTTCTTGGCAATATCTTGTTCTCATATTACCCCTGGGCCCTTCATTCCTGCGAAAGCAGGAATCCAGTTTTTTCAAGAGCTTCTGGGCTCCGGCCCAGGCTTCGCCGAGGCGAGCTTTCGCCGGAGTGACATCGCTTTGCGTTAATAAGCCGGTAGGTCCTCTATGGCCCTAACTTATGCAGTGAATTTCCGAGGCATGACTATAGATGGCTATTGAAGAACAGAAACTTGCCAATTCACGGATGTCTCTGTTGTTTTTGAAGAGATAAAATATTCCTTGTGTCACTCACGACTCATCTTAGTAGAGGAAACTTCTTTGACGAAGCTATCAGGATAATTTTTGAGAATCTTTTTGTCTCTTAGAAACTGAGCCGCTTCATTTTCATCCGTGAATCGTCCTACCAAGACTCTGTAAAATGCCCCGCTCCCCCTGCTTTTCATAGTCGTCCAATAGGCCTCCAGTCCTTCCTTCTTGAAGGCTTCTACAACCTCGCGAACATTTTCCATATCGCGAAATGCCCCAACCTGTATGGCATAGTATCTTCCCCGAGGGGCGGGTTGATTGAGTTTTACAATTTCCTGAGGCTTTGAACTTGCTTCCTGGGGTTTTGATGTTACTTTTTCGGGTTCTCCCTGGGTCCTTTTCACAGCTTCCTGTTTGACCTGGACCGGAGACGATTCAGGAGCGGGTCTTGGAGCTGCGGGCGATGGTGCGACAGAAGGGGAGGATGAGGCTGCTGAAGAAGAAGCGACGGCTGGGGGTTTTGGAGGTTCCAGCGAGGTAGCAACCACAGGGGATTTAGGGGCTGCCGGAGAAGGGGCAACCGTAGGGCGTTTGGTGGGTGATGGAGAAGGGGCGACGGTTGGCGGCTGTGTGCCGCCCGTTTTCAAACGCTGGAGGAAGGTGACGGGTTCAAAGATCGTGATCGTCAAGATAGATGCTAATACAATAAAGAAAACGGATGCCATGATAATGATAGTTCGGTACGGACGCCTTTTCTTCTGTATCGGCTTTATCTTTTTAGGGGATGGGAGGGCGGGTGGGGCTTGTTCCGCTTCCTCTTTTTCGATGTCAGCCACCCGCTGATACATCGTGTCCAATTCGTCGAGGAGTTCTTCTTCGGATATCTGTTTGTCTTTCATTTTTTACCGTCTCTTTCTTGGGTGCCAAAAGACCCCTTCCCCTTGTCTCTTTAGTCATGGATTCTCTTTAGATAACGAGTTGCCACGGCGTCCGCATCCAACCCGATGCATTGGGCGTAGGCCCTCAAGAAACCCTTCAGGAATATTCGGGAAGGGATTTTCTCAAACTGGTCGTTCTCGATGGCATACAAGTAAACGATCCGAACCTTCACCATTTCTGCGATCTCCTCAAGGGATATCCCCAATTCATCCCTGATCTTTTTCAAATCGTTTCCTGACAAGACATCGTTGGCGAGGATCTCTTGAATCAGCGGGTTTGAGGATGCAATCGGTTTCAACCTGTTTCTTATCCTCAACGCCGTATTCGCGGCAAAACGCCTCGCATTATACACGAGACTCACCTTCATCCGATCCCTCTGAGAGGGTGCCGCCATGTCAAGAATACCGCGTTCCATCAGTAATCGATCATAGTGGGATCTTCTCTTCTCGTCCATCAGCGTGGAATACGCCTCCTCCAGTCTCGCCAGAATTCCTTCTCTTTCCTCTTTGGAAAAAAAAGAGTAGCTTGCCAAAGAATCGTCATGGTACAGTTGCATCATTTCTTTGTATGCCTGATGAACCTCGAAAGGCGAGGCATCGTACGCGACTTCCAGGAGCTCATAGAAGTTGAGATCCTCAACTCTCTTCATGCCATCATGACCTAATTGTTAATATCCGCTGATGCGTCTGCCTGGGTTTACGAAGCCACCGCCTGCTCCTCTTTCACACCCGTTATGGCTTTGATGACAACTTTAAGATCCAGGGTTGCTTGGGAGTAGGAATATTGATCCACAAAAGATTCTTTTCTGCACACGGCCTCATGGACCCGTTCATCAAAACTCACATTGCCTATAAACTGAATTTTCATGCCGAGGTGTTTCTCTACGATCTTACAAATAAGCGCTCCGGTCTTGGGGTTGTCCTGCCTTCTCACCTGATTAAGAACCAGCTTGAATTGGAAGGACTTCAAAATCCTTTCTATCTTACTTCCTTGCTCCGGATCGATCGTCTTTAGCAATTCGAGAACGTATTCGGGATGATGGACGATGGCATCCCGGTTCTGCCGTTCTGCCTCCTCGGCCAGGCTCCTGAAACGATCAATCTTAAGCACCTGACGGATCTTGCGAAGGTAAACGGAGCGAATCAGCCTATAAATATTTTCGATCGATGTCGGTTCTGGATTACAAACAAAAATTCCGGAGTCCCATACGGTGAAAAAATCGATGGTATTAAAAGAGGTGCCAGTGCCAAGGTCGAGCAGAATATACTCATAGTCGAGCCTCGATATCGCCCGCAATACTTTCATTTTCTGCTCATGGGCGAGATTGGCGATGTCGAGTTTATTCCTGGCCCCGCTGATCAAAAAGAGATTATGGATCGGCATTCCCAGGACGGTTTCTTCAAGGGTTGCCACCCTCTTGTTGAGGAAATCGGAGAGGCTTATGCTCGGATTGGGCATGCCGACGATCGTATGAAGATTGGGTGCGCCGAGGTCGGCATCGATCAGAAGGGTTTTGAACCCATGCCTGGCCAACAGAATCCCCATATTGCTGGTGAGAAAACTCTTGCCCGTTCCTCCCTTCCCTCCACCGATGGGCCAGATATGAGGCATAAAGTCCGAACTATATTGATTTAGACTGGTCATCATCAAACCCTATGTTATGACTGTGCAACCAGGAAAGATCTTAACACGGACAAGTTCAATAAAACGGTCGCATCGTGTTTCCGTTCCCTTTGTACCAGAAGGAACAGAACCGCGTTATTATAATGCATTTTCCATACCAACCGCTATCTTTAGTTGCGCTGCAGCCAACAGTAACCCGCAAAAACAACTTTCCGCCGCCAACAAGTGCCCCGTCCTGACGGGCTGGCCGCGGAACTCCACTTATGGGCAGAAGGCCTGTAAGCCTTCTATTTCGCAAACTAATTTACACCTCTAAAACGGTCTTGTCAACCATTTGACCGGCAACCTCCATCCCACCAAAGCGGGACGGCCGGAGAGCTTCCTTAGAAGGTACTTGAGGTTGACGAAAAAACCCATCCATAGTATAAATGAAGTCAATTGATTGCGGAAGGGTAAGGTTTTGGAAAATATTGCAACGATCATTCTTGCAGCAGGGAAAGGGACCCGGATGAAGTCAGACCTTGTTAAAGTGCTTCATCCCATACTGGGACTTCCCATGCTTTCCTACCCCATCGAGCTCTCCGTGAAAGGAATCAAATCCGGAAAGACGATTGTGGTGGTTGGCTATCAGGCGGACCAGATCAAGGAGAGGTTCAAAGACTCTCAAGTTCAGTTCGTCCTCCAGGAAGAACAGCTGGGGACAGGTCATGCGGTGTTGCAGGGTGTTCCATTTCTAAAAGGAGCCGCTGGGACGGTTCTCATCCTCTGCGGTGACGTTCCCTTAGTGAAAGCGGACACCCTTCGTTCCTTTATCGATGCTCACGGCAAAAGTGACGCGACCCTCTCCGTGTTAACGACTGAGGCGGAGGATCCGTTTGGGTATGGCCGCATCATCCGGAGTCCCGAGGGTTGGATAGAGAAGATCGTGGAAGAAAAGGATGCCTCGACGGAGGAAAAATCGATCCGAGAGATCAATACGGGGATCTATTGCGTGAAGACGTCCTTCTTGATCGAAGGGTTAACGAAGATTGGAAAGGACAACGCGCAGAAGGAGTACTACCTCACCGACCTGGTTGGGATTGCAAAAAAGAGAGGGTTGAGGTGTTCTGCCTATTGTTTGCGGAATCCGGTGGAGGTGATGGGAATCAACACCAGGGTTGATCTCGCCGTCGCCAATGAAGTCCTTAAGCTCGAGAAACTGAAGGAGCTCATGCTTTCTGGAGTGACTGTTCTCGACCCCAAAACGACCTACGTGGAGAGCACGGTTGAGGTGGGAAGCGAAACCGTTCTCTACCCGAATTGCTACCTCCATGGAACGACCAAAATCGGCGAGCGCTGCACAATCGAATCGAACTCAAAGATCACAGACTCCGTCCTTGGCAATGAGGTGACGATTCGCTCGAACGTGGTGATCACCGGGAGCAAGATTGAGGATGGGGCCATCATCGGACCTTTTGCCCACCTGAGGCCTTTATGCGAGATCAAGACAAAAGCAAAGATTGGGAACTTTGTGGAGGTGAAGAAATCGGTCGTAGGGAAAGGTTCCAAGGCCAATCATCTTACCTATATCGGAAATTCCCTGGTCGGAGAGGGTGTAAACATCGGTGCGGGGACAATCTTCTGTAATTATGACGGGTTCGAAAAGCAGCAGACGATCATCGGTGACCGGGTTTTTGTGGGGTCGAACGTCGAACTTGTCGCTCCCGTCAAGGTGGGGGATGGCTCCACGATTGGCGCAGGGTCTACCATCACAAAAGATGTTCCGAGAGGGGCGTTGGCGATCAGCCGGACCAAGCAGAAGAACATCAGGGGGTGGGGTAAGAAGATGGAGCATCGCAGCAAAAAAACGGGAACCAGGAAGGATTGAGAGATGTGTGGCATCGTCGGATATATTGGTCCCAGGGAGACGGCAAAGATTCTTATCGACGGACTCAAACGACTCGAGTATCGAGGATACGACTCTGCAGGCATCGCGGTTTTTCATCGAGGCAAAGTTGAGATCCGAAGGAAAGAAGGAAAGCTCACACGATTGGAGGAATTAATCGGAGAGGAGACCTTTGATGGAAAGGTAGGGATCGGTCATACCCGATGGGCGACTCATGGAAGGCCATCGGACGAGAATGCCCACCCCCATAAGGCAGGCAGGGTCGCGGTGGTCCACAATGGCATCATCGAAAACTATCTTCCTCTCAAGGAAACGCTCAAGAGCAAAGGTCACGTTTTCACCTCCGAAACGGATACGGAGATCGTCTCTCATCTGATCGATGAGCTCATTCAGGAAGGACATTCCTCCCTGGAGGCGGTGAGAAGAGCGTTAGAAAAAATCAAGGGTTCTTATGCCCTGGGAATTCTTCTTGAAGAAAATGAACAGTCCTTGATCGCCGCCCGCAAGGAGAGTCCTCTGGTCATCGGCCTGGGAAAGGGAGAGTATTTCATTGCCTCGGATGTTCCTCCCATTCTTCCCTATACCCGAGACTTTATCTTCATGGAGGATGGGGAAGTCGCGCTTCTTTCCCCCTCGGGAGTGAAAGTATTCGATTCCAAGGGAGGCGAGGTTTCGAAAGAGCCAAAACGTGTGAACTGGGATCCCCTTATGGCCGAAAAGGGTGGGTATAAGCATTTTATGCTCAAGGAGATTTTTGAACAGCCGAGGGCGGTGACCGATACGATCCGGGGCCGGCTTTCAAAGGAGAAGGGAGATGTTGTCCTCGAAGATGTTCACTTAGATCCGCAATTCCTGAAGACGATTCGGAGGGTTCACCTCATTGCCTGTGGCACGTCTTACCATGCGGCTCTCGTGGGAAAGTTTCTCATCGAAGAATTTTGCCGAATTCCCGTCGAGGCAGATATCGGATCCGAGTTTCGATATCGGGATCCAATTATCGGAGAGGATAATCTCCTCGTAGCCATCTCCCAATCGGGGGAGACGGCGGATACCCTGGCGGCGTTGAGGGAGGGAAAGCGAAAGGGAGCGGCGACCTTAGCCATTTGCAACGTGGTGGAGTCGAGTTTGGCGAGAGAGGCGGACTATGTGATCTATACCCATGCGGGCCCCGAGATAGGTGTCGCCTCCACCAAGACCTTTGTCACCCAATTGGTCATCCTTTTCCTGATAGGCCTTCGAATCGGCAGAGGGCTGGGTTTTCTCACCCATGAGAAAGGTAAGAGCTTGATTGAAGAGCTGGTCAGGGTTCCGCATCTCATGGAAGAAACGCTGAAGGCGTCTGATCAAGTAGCCAAGGTCGCCAGAAAGTACCTCCATGCCAGAGATTTTCTCTATCTCGGGAGAGGGATCAACTACCCCATTGCCCTGGAAGGAGCGTTGAAATTGAAGGAGATCTCCTATGTCCATGCAGAGGGTTATCCGGCTGGTGAGATGAAGCATGGACCCATCGCCTTGATCGACCGGGAGATGCCGGTCGTCGTCCTGGCCACCAAGAACGATGTCTACGAGAAGGTGATCTCGAATATCGAAGAGGTCAGGGCAAGGGAAGGGAAGATCATTGCTCTTGCTTCTCCGTCCGATCGAGAGATCGTCAAAAAGGCGAGCGATGTGATTTACATCCCCGAGACGCTTCCCTGTCTCACTCCCATTCTCCTCACCATTCCCCTTCAACTCCTGGCCTACTATATGGCTGACTTCAAAGGGACAGATGTGGATCAGCCGAGAAACCTGGCCAAAAGTGTGACCGTTGAATAGACATTCCAAGTCTTCCCGATGTAAAATTAGAGGAATAAGTGGGAGGCACTGGAAGGTGAAAGTCGCTTATTCTTTAATGCTAAATGCCAAAGTTCGAATTTCAAATTAAATCCAAAGTTCAAATGTCAAAGGTCTCTGATTTTGGGTTTTGAGATTCATTTGACATTTGGATTTTGAAATTTGACATTTCTTTTTGCCGATGTCTCTTCTCAGCGATCTCAACCCCGTCCAACAGAAAGCGGTTCTGGAAACCGAAGGGCCGCTCCTTGTTTTTGCGGGCGCCGGAAGTGGGAAGACCAGAGTTCTGACCTACCGGATCGCCTACCTCATTCAAGAGAGGGGGGTGGCCCCGTGGAACATCTTTGCCGTGACCTTTACCAATAAGGCAGCCGATGAGATGCGGGAAAGGGTGGGAAGGCTTCTCGGAGGGTCGGTGAAGGGAACCTGGATCTCGACATTTCATTCCGCCTGCGCCCGTATCCTGAGACAGCATATTGAGCATCTCGGCTTTAACAGAAATTTTGTGATCTATGACGACGAGGACCAGGAGCGCCACCTCAAAACCATCATGAAGGAATTAAACCTCGACTTCAAGATGTTTCCTCCACGGGCGATCCAATCGGGCCTTGACCAACTGAAGAACGCAGGCGTCACTCCGGACCAATATTCTCCCAATCCTTATAATATCTTCCAAAAGAGGCTGGCAGTGGTCTATGAACGCTATCAAGAGGACCTCCACAGGAACAATGCTCTCGACTTTGGAGATCTCCTTACCTTCGTGACGATTCTTTTCAGACGCTTTCCGGAGGTTCGCAGGTCTTATCAGGAACGCTGCCGGTATGTCATGGTGGATGAATTTCAAGATACCAACCTGATCCAATATCAACTCGTCAGACAGATGGCAGAGACGCATCACAACATCTGTGTGGTCGGAGATGATGATCAGTCCATCTACCGCTGGAGGGGAGCGGAAGTTGGAAATATTTTGAACTTTGAGAAGGACTTTCCCGAGGCGACCGTTATCACTCTGGAACAGAATTATCGCTCCACGGAGAACATCCTCAAGGCGGCCAGCCATGTCGTACGGAAAAACCGCTACAGGAAAGAGAAGAAACTCTGGACGGAGAACCCAGAAGGGGAGCCCCTCACTTTTTACGTGGCCGAGGATGAGGAGGACGAGGCACGTTTTGTCACACAGAAGATCATGGAGCATGTCTCCGACGGGAAATCCGGCAGGTCTTACCATGACGTGGCTGTTTTCTACCGGATCAATGCCCAGTCTCGTGCCCTGGAAGATGAACTGGTCAAAAACCGGATTCCCTATACGGTGGTGGGAGGGATGAAATTCTATGACCGAAAAGAAATCAAGGATGTCCTGGCTTACCTGAAGTTGATCGATAACCCCTCCGACGGTCTTAGTCTGAAAAGGATCATCAACGTCCCTTCGAGGGGGATCGGGGATAAAACAGTTGAGAAGTTAGAGGGGTTCTCCAGAGAAAAAGGGTTTCCCCTCTATGAAGGATTGAAACGAGGGATCGAGGAGGAATTGCTGCCGCCGGCCGTCAAGACGAAGATGAAAGAGTTTATCCAATTAATAGAAATGTTCCGAAAGGATGCAGGATCCCTCACCCTCAGCCAGCTCACCTTAGCACTTCTTGCCAAGACAGGGTACCTTCAGCGATTGAAGGAAGAAGGGACAGAGGAAGCCATTTCAAAGATGGAAAACGTCAATGAACTCGTCAACGTGATGATGGGCCTTGAGCAAGGAGAAGAGAAGGTTTCGCTGGAAAGCTTTTTGGATAAGGTCTCTTTGGTGACGGACGTCGACCTCTACGAGGACAAGGGAAATCGCGTTTCCCTGATGACCCTTCATTGCGCAAAGGGACTGGAGTTTCCGGTGGTCCTTATCGTTGGAATAGAAGAAGGACTTCTCCCCCATTATCGGAGAGGCGAGGAGATCGAAGATATGGAGGAGGAACGGAGGCTTTTCTACGTAGGGATGACGCGTGCGAAGGAGAGGCTCTTTCTTTCACGGGCGGAAGAGCGGTCCACTTTTGGTGTAGGCCGCGCCAATCTTCCCTCCCGCTTTCTTGACGAACTCCCGGTCGAACTGATGCAATTCGAGGAAAAAAAGAGGAGAATGGAAAGCCTGTTTTCACAAGAAGCCTCTTGGAGAGAAGATGCTCATCAGACCGTCATGCCGGAGGACATGCGCCAGGAGATTCCTTTCTCGGAAGCAAGCGAAGTCGTCCTGAGCCCTGAGGGGTTCTTTCCGCTGAAAATTGGGATGCGAGTGAGACATCCAAAATTCGGCGAGGGAAGGGTCAAATCCGTAGAAGGGATGGACGAGAATCAAAAGGCCACCGTCGTTTTTGGAACCGTGGGCAGCAAACGTCTGAAAGTTTGTTCTGCTCACTTGGAGATCCTTGAGTCATAACGAGACACGGAGACGCTAAGACGCGGAGATACGGCGACTAACAGAGAACCTCGGGTTTTTCGCCGCGTCACCGCGTCTTGCTCTCACCGCGTCAATTCCTTGGAGGAAACTATGAAGACCTATTTTATCTTATCGGCAATGGGGAAGGATCGACCGGGCATTGTCGCGGATGTTTCGGAAGTGATTTATGAGTGTGGGGGAAACATCGAGGATTCAAGCATGAGTCTTCTTCGAAACCACTTCGCCCTTCTCCTCCTTTTTTCTACAGAAAGGGAGGAGGTGAATCAGAAACTCTCTTCTACCCTGAAGCGGCTCGAATGGGAAAAGAAATTGGCCGTCTTCTATTCACCGATCACCTTTGAAGAAGCTTATCCCAAATGGGAGGAGCCAACCGACCGTTTTAAAATTACTACTTCGGGGGTGGATCACGCCGGGATCGTCTTCAAGATCTGCCGCCTCCTGGCTGATCGCAAAGTCAACATCATCGACATGGAAACCCGTCGCGTCCTTTCCGCAGAGAGCGGGACTCCTCTCTTTGAGATGGACATGGATGTTGCTATTCCGAGATCAATTTCCGAGCAGGGGCTAAGGGAGAACCTTCACCGTCTGGCTGATGGACTGAGGATCGATTTGGTGTTAAGGAAAATATAGTGTTATTGCGCCGCCCCTAAAGAGAAGGGGTCACAATTGTAGGGGCTTGGCCGGCAAGTGCCCCGCCCAGCCAAGGCGTGATAGGCGGGGCAAGGAGCACGATATAATAATGATATGTCATCTCCGGGAAGCCCTCACCTTGTGGGAGAGAAGATTCATTTATCAAGCCCAGCAATAGGGCTCAATGAATTGAGCCCCTACAACTGAAACCAGAGGGGGGGCAGGAGAGCCTCACTTACATCTGGATATTCCCTTTCTTCAAGGTCCCGGTGGGCATAAACCATTTAATGCCAAGCTTCTTCGAGATGGCCTCGCATCGTTCAGCTACTTTCGCCCAGCCCATTCCCTTACCAAGGGTAAAGGGACCGATAACGGACCCGCCGCCATTCACAACCGCTTTATCAATCTCCGCAGCACTCTTGGTGACGCCCTCTTCCAAGAGTTTGGTCCCCTCGTTTACCTGAATACAGATAATATCCACCGGGTCAAAGTTGGGATCAGCCTTGCTCACATCGATCGTCGGCCTGGCACCCCCCGGCCAAGTGAAAATACCCTTGCCGGTCTTCTTGCCAAGGGTTCCGGCCTCGTTCATCTTCTTGAGCCAGTTCGGCACCTTGAATTCGGGTGACAGCGTTTCGGAAAAATATTCCATACCATGCAGATTTACGTCCAGCCCGGTGTAATCCATGATCTCGTAAGGACCCATCGGCGCGCCAATGGACCTGATCTTGGCGTCAACGGCCTCAGGATCCACAAGGCCTCTGTCATACAACACAGAGATATAAAGCCCCACGGGGGCCCCAAGCCTGTTGTAAATAAATCCCGGGGTGTCTTTCTCCACACGGACCGGAACCATCACACCCCTAAAGTTTTTAAATTTGAGAACGAGGTCATGGCTCACCGTCATGGTCTCCTCAGAGGTCTTCTGGCCACGGATGACCTCAACCAGAAGCATCATAACCGGAGGGTTAAAGAAATGAAGGCCGACGACCTTGTCCGCTCTTTTCGTTGCGGCGCCCATCTTGGTAATGCTCATATTAGATGTGTTTGAGGCAAGGATGGCATGCTTCGGCGCGTACTCGTCAATTTCCTTGAATAACTTTGTTTTAAGGTCGAGGATCTCAGGAGCGGCTTCGATCATGTAGTCGATATCCTTCACCGCGTCCTTTAGAACGATGAACCCCTGGATATTGCCCATCGCCTTATTCATATCCTCTGCGGTCAGCTTCTGTTTCGACAGCTGTTTTTCGAGGCTTTCCTTTATTTTGCTCTTTCCCCTGTCCACAAATTCCTGCTTGATGTCGTAGAGATTTACCTTGAGACCTGCCATGGCAGCGATTTCCCCGATGCCATGGCCCATGTCACCTGCGCCGACGACTGCAATTTTCTTGATGTCTTCTGTTTTCATAAATTTATCGCTCCTTTCGATAGAGTATGGATAAGAGAGTCCTCCATTTCTTGTAGGTGAACGCCCCGTCCCGCCGCGGCAGGGATGCTTGTGGGGGGCGGCCCTGCCTATGGTAGGTGGCCAGGACGGGGCACAGTTAAACTGATATTTCCCTTGCTCCCTTTACGCTCGCCACGGAGTGTCCGAGAACTCTTACAAATAGTGCCTGTCCTTAAACACTGTATTCCGTCATGCCGGACTTGATCCGGCATCCAGAAGGTCTTCAAAGTATTGCATCCCCGCTTTCAGAGATGACGATTCTGATTGAGGGAGTAATTTATGACCGGACACAAGAGAATTTGCTTTCGGGTGAGTTAAATATATGAGAAAGGGGATTTGATGTCAAGAAGAAAGGATGGTGTCGGCAATCCGTCAGGACTCCGCTGGTCATTCATCACTTCTCAAAGGTCTCGCCGGTATATTGATTATTTTCTGAATCGCTCTTTCTTCTTTTCGGATGATCCTGCTTGACCGGTAAATTGATAAAAAAGGAGGACCCCTTGCCCCACTGGCTCTCCACATCAATATAGCCTCGGTGGTCTTGAATGATCTGATGCGAGATGGAGAGCCCTAAGCCGCTTCCTGTACTTTTTGTGGTAAAGAAGGGGTTGAAGATTTCTTCCATATGCTCTGGCGAAATTCCACATCCAGTGTCCGTGCACTCGATCTGAATGTACGGTTCACCTCCCGGTTTTATAAAGGAGCGGGTCTTAACCGTAATCTTTCCATTCTCGGAAGTGGCCTGAATCGCATTTAATAAGATATTCAAGAAGACTTGTTTGATCTGTTCCCTATCAATCTGGACAGGGGGTAAATCGGGGGCATAGCTTCTAAGAATGTCGATTTGTTTCTTTTTCGTTTCCGTTGAAACCAGGAGAATCATCCCATCCAGGATCGTGTTGATATTCTCGAAATCCAGCTTTGGCTCCGACGGCCTGGTAAAATCGAGGAGCTCCTCGACTAACGAAGAAATCCGATCGACCTCCCCGGCGGCAATCTGGAGGAATTGACCCCGAAATTCGTCATCCTCAAGTCGCTCCGGCAATAGTTGAGTGAAAGTCTTGATAGCGACCAGAGGGTTACGAATTTCATGGGCCAGCCCGGCCGTAAGCGTTCCCAGAGAGGCAAGGCGGTCTGCCCTTCGGATATAGGATTTTGATCTTTTCAAATCTTCATAGAGCTTTGCATTCTCAATGGCGATCGCCGTCTGGTTTGCCAGGGTGCTGAGTAATTCGATATCTTCATGCGAATAAATGTCTCTATTGAACTTATAACCCAGGTTCAGCATCCCAATAAGCTGTCCTTTTGAAATGAGAGGGATACTCACTTCCGCCCCTATCAGAGACATCATATGAACAATATATTTCAATTCTGGAATCCTATCCCCCTTGGCCAATTCCTCTCGAATGATAATTTCTCCGATTCTTTGCAAATAACGCGGCAGCGGGGCGTCTTTAGGAAGCTGAGGGTTTGATGTGGTAGAATTAATATTTTTTGATTCAAATAAGGAGTAGACTCCTTTTTCCTCATCCCATAAAAATAAGGATGCCTTCTCAACCCCCATGGTGTGTGTGATCGCTTCGAAGACGCTTTTGACAAGGGATTGTAGATCGAGGATGGCGACCATGGCTCTGCTAAATCTGGCCAGAATTTGGCGGTAATCATATCGATCTTTGAAAAGAAATTGCTCGACTGCCCTTTCGGCGCGAGGCTTAATTCTATTAAACACGATCGTCACTAACAAAAGGAGGAGCAGAACAAAGCCTAAGAAAAGGTACTGGATATCTCCATAAACAATCTTTTGGAATAGGAGGGCTAAGAGAAAAGAAGGAACAAACAGGAGCGATATTAGGAGAGCGTAGGTTGTTCCTTTTTTAAAGACAATATTTATATCCATTAAGCGATGCTTGACTATGGAATAGGCTGTAAACCCAAGCATGAGTATGGTAAAAGGAGGGCCAAGCCAGTTATATTTTGAAAGCCCAGCCATGGGAAGAAATAGATTGCAGATAAGTGAAAAACACGCAGTAAGAGACAACCCTAAGAAGCAATACTTCACCTGAAGCCTCTCAATACCGAGAGACTTTCTATAAGTTTGAATCAAAAGAAAAAGTCCCACAACAATATAGCATGTTAAGTAAAGAGAAAAGAGCGGATACAATGGCCCATAACTAAGGACCTTGGAACCCGAAACAGATGTTACGATTTGATCGGTGAATGACAAACCGAAAAATAGTAACGCAGGGAAACTTAGCAAGATCAATTTAGTAGTACTAATACTCCTTTGTTCTCGGGGAAAGAGGAAAGAAAACAAGACAAATGCGGCAGGTATAATTCCCGATGTTGCAAAAGTAAGTCTTCCCGCTAAAAGCATCGAAGGTTTATCTTCGAAAAAATAGACAAAAAATATACTTAGTCCCCATCCGGCTCCAGACCAGGCGAGAATCGCGAAAATCGAACGTAGTCGCCGAATATGGGCGCCGGCTTTAAAATAAACCAAAAAACCAAATCCCAAATTCACCAAAAATGCACACAATAAAAAAGTTCTAGGGATAAGCAAATTTAGGCCCAACCTCTTTAATTGAGTTTATTTTAACCTGCCAACAATGACTGCCGTGTGACTTCCCCCAAAGCCATGAGCATTCATAAGCGCAGTTTTAACTTCACATTTTCTAAAGTAATTTGGCACATAATCAAGGTCGCAATCTGGATGTCGATCAAATTGATTAATCGTGGGGGGGATGATATTATGATTGGTAACTAATAAACATGTAATCATTTGGAGAATTCCCGTAACCGAAAAGGATTGTCCTGTTATCGGTTTAATTGAAGTAACAGGAATCTGGTAGGCCAATCCTCCAAACGTTTTTTTTATGGCGGAAGTTTCATTCAAATCATATTCTAGCAGCCCATTGCCGTGGGCATTAATATAATTAATATCAGAAAAATTAAGACTTGCATTCATGACCGATTTTTTCATGACCATCGATGCTGTATTTCCACTCGGATCTATCTTAAATAAATCATAAGTTTCATTTCCTGAAGCGTATCCTAAAATTTCGCCATATATTCTTGCTTTCCTTTTGAGAGCTCCTTGGAGGTCTTCAAGGACCAATGAAGATCCTCCTTCGCCCAGTACTATGCCATCACCATCCCTATTAAACGGCCTCACTGCATCTTCTGGCCTAATTCCACTATACCTTGTAAGGATGTCACCAGCACAAAGAAAAGCAACAATATAAGGAGTTATCGGAGCTTCGCCAGCTCCAGCAAGCATGATGTCAGCATCTCCTAATCTTATAGCGTTATATGCAAAGCATATTGCATCGAGACCAGAATTACAGGCGGTAGATATAGTGGTATTTGTTCCTTTCAGTCCAAGTTCGTAACTTATGGCGCCGACGGCCGAATGGGTACAGCTCATTACAGCCGCAAATGGACTTATCCTTTTAATCCCTTTTTCTACAAAAGCTATATGCTGACCTTCAGAGTAACCGGCTCCCCCGCTTCCGGTACCAATAACTACTCCAACTCTGTAAGGATCGATTGAATTGAGGTCTAGTTTTGAATCGTCCGTTGCCATTTTTGACGCTGCTAATGCGAATTGAGCAAACCTGGCCAATCTTTTTGCAGTTTTTGGGTCCATATAATCGGTGGGGTCGAAATCTGGAACTTCGGCTGCAACTTGGCAGGGGTAAGAAGAAGCATCGAAATGGGTGATTCTTCTGACTGCTGATCGGCCATGAACTAAGGAATCCCAAAAAGGCTCAATTCCAATACCATTGGGAGCAACTACGCCCATTCCGGTTATGACAACTCTTCTTTTTTCCAAGTGCCACTCCTGCTCACTACAGGGATAGAATGGATTCAGTGTTTTTAAATAGTCCAAAGGATTCAATATTATGATAGATAATTCTGAATTTTGTCAACAATTTTGTACACTCGCTTACCTTGACAACCCCGTACTATTACAATATATTATCACTCGCTTAACGCATCACCCCCACCCTCGCCCTCCCCCATTGAGGGAGAGGGGTGGCTGGGGAAGAAAGGGGGATGAATCTATGAAGAGAAGTTTTCTCTGTATACTGCTGGCTTTGGTACTGGGGTTCAGTCTGTCCGGCAATGTTAGGGCAGCAGACATGATCAAAATTGGGTTTAATATTGAATTGACAGGGGACATTCCGAAGGTAGGGGAAGCATCGAAGTATGCCGCCGAGATGCTCAAAGATCAGATCAATCGCGCTGGCGGGTTGAAGGTAGGAAACAAATCCTACCAGTTGAATTTCATCTATGAGGACAATGAGGCCAAGGCCGAATCTGCTGCGGCCGCGGCTCTCAAGCTCGTCACTCAACATCAGGTCCTGGGATTCATCGGTCCTCAAGCAAGCAAACAAGCCATTCCAGCAGGAGAGGTTGCCGATACGAATCAAACGGTCATGGTTACCGGGTGGTCGACCAATCCGAAAACAACTCTGAATCGTCCCTGGGTCTTCCGCGCCTGCTTCTTAGATCCCTTTCAGGGGCCTGTGCTCGCCAGGTTCGCCACAGATGAATTAAAAGCCAAGAAGGCGGCCATTCTCTACGACATTGCCAGCGATTATCCCAAAGGTCTGGCAGAATTCTTTAAGGAGGCCTTCGAGAAGATTCACGGGAAGGGTTCTGTCGTGGCCTTTGAAACTTTTACTACCAAAGACCGGGACTTCAGCGCCCAGCTCACAAAGATTGTGGCATCAAAGGCGGACATCCTGTTCACCCCCCAGTACTACGATGAAGTCCCTCTGATCGTGAAACAAGCCCACGAACTGGGTTGGAAGAAGCCCATCCTGGGGAGTGATTCCTGGGGCTCGGCTGAGCTCATGAACCTCTGCGGCAATGATTGTAAAGGCCTCTTCTTCAGCACCCACTATGCAGCGGCCGGCGCCAAGGGCGCGACCAAACGATTCATCGATCAATATAAGGCCAAGTATGGGTACGAGCCGGATGACGTGTCGGCTTTGACCTGGGATGCCACACGCTTGCTGCTTCAGGCGATTCAGAATACTCAGGGCCTGACAGGAGATCTGAAGAAAGACCGGAAGGCCATTCGCGATCAGATGGCGAAGATCAGGGCGTTCGATGGAATCACTGGTAAGATGTCCTTCGACGGAAAGACAGGGGATCCCATCAAGTGTGCAGTGATTGTGAAGATCAGCCAGGAAGGAAAGTTCGAGTTCTATAAGTCCGTTTGTCCGTAATGTAATGCGTCAAAAGTCCCTATACTTTGTTCGTCATTCCGGGCTTGACCCGGAATCCAGTGTTTCTGAGTTGGATTCCCGCTGGAGTTTACCCCGTACTTTATACGGGGCGGGAATGACGGCTTGAGAAGTAGTGTAAAGAGGCGTTTGACGCACTACAACAGAGTCGTCGGTTAGTTCTTCTCAGAAGAGCGGAGGCGGGCGAGTTAAAGGCTTCCTCCGCTTTTCCTTTAGTCTAGGAGATAAGAGAATTGACTCTCTCCATGTTCCTTCAGAATGTCATGAACGCCCTCCAATGGGGAAGCTTTTATGCCCTCATCGCCCTGGGTTATTCAATGGTCTATGGGGTTTTGCTTCTCATCAATTTTGCCCACGGCGATATCTTCATGGTGGGGGCCTACATCGGTTTTTTCATCTCAACCTTTCTGCTGGGAGCGTATGGTTTCCAGCTTCCTTGGAAATTGTCCAGTGGCCTGGTCATTTTCCTGACCTTTCTTCTGACCATAGCCATCACGTCCGGAGTGGGAGTGACCATTGAAAGAGTCGCCTACCGTCCCCTCAGGCGAAAGGGAGTCAGCCGGCTTTATCTGGTGATCACAGCTCTGATGGTAGGGTTATTGCTTGAGAATGGAAACCTTGCCCTGCTCGGGGCCAGTCGCAGGAACTTTCCTGAGCTGATTCCAAAGGTGCTTTACAGCGTAGGAGGGGTGAACTTCTCCAATACAAAGATTATTGTCATTGTTGTGACGCTCCTGGTCTTTGTCTTCCTTCAGACCGTTGTGCTCAAGACTAAATGGGGTATGGCCATGCGGGCCATCTCCTATGATCGGGTGGCTGTTCCCCTGATGGGAGTTCCGGTAGACACGATCATCGTCATGACCTTTGTGCTGGGATCTTCAATGGCCGCTGTGGCCGGAATCCTCTTCGCCGTCTCTTACCCGGTCTTGGAGCCTTACATGGGAGCCCTGGTGGGATGGAAGGCGTTCATCTCAGCTGTGGTGGGCGGAATCGGTGAGATCCGGGGAGCCATTGTGGGAGGATTCATTCTGGGATTCACGGAGATTTTTGTTGCGACCCTGTTCCCTTCCACCTTTCGAGATCTCATTGCCTTCGGCGTCCTCTTGTTGATTCTGACCCTCCGCCCTAATGGAATCTTCGGCGTTGCGAGGAGAACAAAGGTTTGAATAAAACAATGTCAAATGTCAAAGCTCGAAGTTCAAATGAAATCCAAAGCTCAAATGGCAAATCATGAAAAGGAAGAATCTTTGATATTGAATTGTTTGACATTGGTTTGGCATTTGGATTTTGACATTTGAACTTTTTGCCCAGTTAAAGGTTCAATGATGAAACAGTACGGGCTCACTATTCTCGCATTCCTTTTCTTTGTTTTGGTGGTGGGGCTATCCTGGGCCGGAATGTTAAGCTTTTATGTTCAGTTGGTCCTCATGTTCATCGGCGTCAACATCGTGATGTCGTCGAGCTTGAACCTTGTCAATGGGTATATGGGCGAGTTTTCTTGCGGACACGCGGGCTTTATGGCTGTGGGGGCCTACACGGCTTCGCTCGTTAGCGTCTGGTGTTTCACGGCCGGGTCTGTCTTTGGTCCTAACCTTCTGCCTCCTGCCTGGGCTGTCGTGCTTTTCCCTTTCATTCTCGTTTTCGGAAGTCTTTTCGCGGCGCTCGCGGGGCTCCTGGTGGCCATCCCCTCCTTTCGCACCCGTGGGGATTACCTGGCCATCATCACCCTTGCGGTGAACTATATCGTTAAGTCGGCCATTGAGAACATCCAGCCCATCGGCGGAGCCCGGGGTTTCATGGGGATGGCCCGGGTCGTCAACGGGATGAAAGAAGTGGTGGATGTCCCGTGGATGATGATCTGGACGTGGATCTTTGTTTTTTTGACCGTTTTCCTCATCAAGCGGTTTGTCTCCTCCACCTACGGCAAGGGAATCATTGCTATTCGTGAGGACGAGATCGCCGCCGAGATCATGGGCGTCAATACTCGAAGGGCAAAGATGGTGGCCTTTATGCTCTCTTCTGGGCTTGCAGGTCTGGCAGGGGGACTGTTTGCACACATCCTGGGCTACATCAACCCCGGCAGCTTCGGGATTATGAAATCTACCGAAGCCCTCGTGATGGTTTATTTGGGAGGGATGGGTTCGTTGAGCGGCTCCGTGCTCAGTGCAGTCCTTTTCACGTTTCTCCTCGAGATTCTAAGGCCTTTACAACTTTATAAATGGGTGGTTGTCCCGTTCATCCTCATCCTCCTCATGCTCTTTCGGACGGAAGGGTTGTTGGGTCACCGAGAGCTTACGGACATTTTCCCAAGTCTGAAACGCATTCTTGGGTCAAGGGAGGAGGTCCATGCCGCTTTTTGAGGTACGCGGGCTCACGCATTTTTTTGGCGGGCTGAAAGCCGTTTCCGACTTTAACCTCGCGTTTGACGGTGGAGAGCTAATGGGCTTGATCGGACCCAACGGGGCTGGCAAGACGACGGTTTTCAACCTGGTGTGCGGGGTTTACCATCCTACCCACGGAGAAGTAAGAATTGAGGGGCGAAACCTGGGGAGGCTCTACCCCCACCAGGTGACAGCCATGGGGATAGCCAGGACGTTCCAAAACATCCGTCTCTGGCCTGAAATGACGGTCCTGGACAACATCCGGGTCTGCCATAATTATACGTTGGGCTACGGATTTCTCGATACGATCTTTCAGACCTCTCGATACCGTACAGCCGAAAAAGGGATCGGGCGAAGGGCGAGAGAGGTCCTCGAAATTATGGGGCTCCGGGATCATGCTGAAGAGCAGGCTAAGAATCTTCCGTACGGCCTCCAGCGCAAGGTGGAAATTGCTCGGGCTCTGATCCTACGTCCCAAACTGCTGCTTCTGGACGAACCTTCTGCAGGCATGAACCTGGGTGAGAAGGATGCGCTCATCGGGCTCATCCGATGGATCCGTAAGGAGTTCAACCTGACGATCTGGCTGATCGAACACGAGATGAGAGTGGTGATGAACCTCTGTGAGAGGATTCAGGTCTTGGATTTCGGAGAGACGATCGCTCACGGAACCCCTGAGGAAATCCAGGGCAACCCTCGGGTGGTCGAGGCCTACCTGGGGAAAGAGATCGATTGATGTTTCTCTCCGTTGAAGACCTGCGCGTCGGCTACGGCCCTATTGAGGCCCTCCACGGGATCACCTTCGATGTAGGACAAGGGGAGATTGTTACCTTGATCGGCGCCAACGGTGCTGGAAAGTCTACCACCCTGATGAGCCTTATGCGTCTCCCTCCTCCTGAAGCCCCGGTCTATCACTCAGGAAAGATGATTTTTGAAGGGAGAGATCTCACACACTTTTCCCCCCATCACATCGTGAGCCGGCTGGGGATCTCTCTCGTGCCGGAAGGGAGACGGATCTTCGGGAATCTGACGGTATGGGAGAATTTGAAGATTGCCGCCTATTCCCTTGAGGATCATCGGCAGATCCAGCAGAAAGCCGGGCGGATCTTTGGCCTTTTCCCGAGGTTGGAGGAGCGCCGCCATCAGACGGCGGATACGCTGAGCGGCGGAGAACAACAGATGCTTTCCGTCGCCCGGGCCATGATGACCGGAGGCAGAATGATGCTTCTGGACGAGCCCTCCATGGGACTTGCTCCCTTTTTGATGTATGAGCTCTTTCGCGTTTTGAAAGAGATCAATCAGCAAGGGACGACGATTTTGCTCGTGGAGCAGAATGCAAGGATCGCTCTCAAATATGCGCACCGAGGTTATGTCTTGGAGACGGGAAACATCCTTTTGCAAGGAAGTGCGAAGGAACTGGCGAAGAACGAGGAAGTCAAGAAGGCCTACCTGGGAGAGTGAACCCTTCGATTCCCCTTCGCATTATGCTCCGGCTTAACCCCCTTCATCACACCCCTTAATTTAAGGGGGGAATAGAGAGGGGTTACAAGGGGGATGAGGGGGGTAAAGAGTTATGTTTCAATACGGCTGCGGCGTGTTATGATATTCATAAGCTTTCATATAAAAAGTCGCCAGTTGCTTGATAAGGGGGGTACATCATGAAATTTCCGGAAGATCTGCTTTATGCGGAGAGCCATGAATGGGTGAAGGTCGAAGATTCCGCTTCGGGAAAGGAAGGAAGCCGAGTGACGATAGGGCTGACGGACTATGCTCAGAGTCAGTTGAAGGATGTTGTCTATGTGGATCTTCCTGAAGTCGGCTCTCAGTTTAAGAAAGGGGATAGCATTGGAGTGGTCGAGTCCGTGAAGACCGTTGCGGATGTTTACACTCCGGTTACGGGTAAAGTGACAGATAGAAATTTCATTCTCAAGGATCATCCCGAATTCGTCAATGAGGATCCTTACGGAAAGGGATGGTTGGTTAAAATGGAGATTCAAGACAGAGAAGAGTTAAAAGGGCTCCTGTCATACAAAGCGTATCAAGGTCTTATCCCAAAAGAAGAATAGATGAAGGATTTTGTTCGTTACATCCCCCATACCGAAGAAGATATCCGAAAAATGCTCGACACCCTTGGCCTCAAAAGGCTCGAGGATCTTTTCCAGACCATTCCGAAAGAATACAGGCTCTCCAAACCATTGAACCTTCCGGAACCTCTTTCTGAGCCGGATCTTCTTCGCTACTTTCAGGGGCTCCAAACTCCTACGATGAGCAGTTTTCTCGGAGCAGGGGCTTATCATCACTTCATCCCTGCTGTGGTTTCCCATCTGGTCTCCCGTTCCGAGTTTTCCACCGCTTATACCCCCTATCAGCCCGAGATCAGCCAGGGGACGCTTCAGGCGATCTTCGAATACCAGACATTGATGTGCCAATTGACAGGAATGGAAGTTTCAAATGCGTCTATGTATGATGGGGCTTCGAGTCTGGCAGAAGCAGTTCTGATGGCACACCGGATCACGAAGAGGAAGAAAGTCCTTCTCTCGGAGGCGGTCCATCCTGAATATCGAAGGGTGATTCAGACTTACGTCGATCCCGATCAGCAGGAAGTTATTCTCGTTCCTTATCAGAAAAAGGGAGGCCGAACGGATGAGAGGGTTTTATTTGATCTCCTCAAGGAGGATGTGAGCGCGGTCGTGATTCAGAGCCCTAACTTTTTTGGCATCGTTGAAGATCTCCAACTGCTTGAGGAAAGAATCCACGCGCGCGGGGGGTTGATGATCGTAGGGTTCAGTGAAGCAATCGCCTACGGAATTTTGCAGCCTCCCGGCGCAATGGGAGCCGATATCGTGGCAGGGGAAGGCCAGAGCCTGGGTATTCCTATTTCTTACGGTGGTCCTTATCTTGGAATCTTCGCCACTCTTGAAACTTTTGTCAGGACGATGCCCGGCCGGCTGGTTGGCGAGACCATGGACCTGGAAGGGAAGAGAGGTTTTGTCCTCACACTGGCCACCCGGGAGCAACACATTCGGAGAGAGCGAGCGACTTCTAATATCTGTACGAATGAGGGGCTCTGTGCCCTGACGGCAACGGTTTTTCTATCCTGCCTTGGAAAAGAAGGCCTGAAAGAATTGGCCATGATGAACCTGAGCAAAACGGAATATGCAAAGAAGGTGATTTCTCGAATTCGCGGCTGCAAACTAAATTTTACTGCCCCCACGTTTAACGAATTCGTCCTGCGAATTGAAAAAGAACCTGAGGAGATTTTGGAGAAGCTAAGGGGAGAGAAAATACTAGGCGGTCTCGCTCTACGAAAATTTTACCCTGAACTGGATCATCATCTCCTCGTCACCGTGACCGAGATGAACAAAAAGGAAGAGATCGATCATTGGGGAGAGGTATTGGAGAAAGCATTGAGATAAGAAACAATGTCAAATGTCAAAGCTCAAAGTTCAAATGAAGTTCAAATTTCAAATGTTAAATATATAGACATTGGGTCATTTGTCATTCGTTTGTCATTTGAATTTTGACATTTGAACTTTTGGAATATTCGCAAGAGGCAGTTTGTTCAAGAGAGATTATAATGAAAAGGAAAGACACTGGTCTAATTCACGATGAACCCCTGATCTTTGAGCAAGGGGGGGGAGGAAGAAAGGGGTATTCTTTGCCCCGGTGGGATGTGGGGGAAGTGGAAATCCAGCAGGTTATTCCCCCTGGTCTCTTGCGCAACGAGATCGAAGGATTTCCGCAACTCAGCGAGGTCGATGTGGTGCGTCACTTCACGCGACTTTCTCAATGGAACTATGGGGTGGACGGCGGGCTATATCCGTTGGGTTCCTGCACGATGAAGTATAACCCGAAGGTGAACGAAGAGATTGCGAGGATGAGCGGATTTTCGAAAACCCATCCCTACACTCCCGAAGAACTTTCTCAGGGAATTCTGAAATTGATGTTCGAGCTTCAAGGCTTTCTTGCCGAG
>JAPVTA010000141.1:0-10019 GCA_047519465.1 Thermodesulfobacteriota bacterium
ACCTTTTGACCGGCCTGCCCAATCGGATGCTGTTCAAAGACCGCTTCAGTGTCGCAGTGGCTCAAGCCCAGCGCTTCCACAGAAAGCTGGCCGTGATATTCCTCGACCTGGATCGGTTTAAAGAAGTCAACGACACGCTGGGACACAATGTCGGAGATAGGCTCCTGTGTGCGGTTGGCAATCGGCTGACAGAGTATGTCCGAAAAACCGATACGGTCGCACGGATCGGGGGTGATGAGTTTTTGTTGTTGCTGGCTGCAATAGATCGGGTGGAGGATGCAACCATCCTGGGTCGGAAGGTTCTGGAAAGCATCCAAGATCCCTTTGTCGTAAACGGCCACCAAATCTTCGTTACGGCCAGCATCGGAATTGCTTTCTATCCCGACGACGGTAACGAGGTGGATACCCTGGTAAACCGTGCTGATGAAGCCATGTACAGCGCTAAGCAGAAAGGATTTGATAACAGCCACTCTTATCTTCGG
The DNA here is from genome assembly GCA_047519465.1 of Thermodesulfobacteriota bacterium. GTDB lineage: Bacteria > Desulfobacterota > BSN033 > BSN033 > UBA1163 > UBA1163. The sequence goes on from JAPVTA010000141.1 coordinate 483, forward strand.
AGTCCCTACGGCGAACCCTCGGAGTGAGTACGGGGAAGGAATCGGGCGTCCCTCACTCCTGTGACTCCCATGCGATTTAAGAATCCTGTGGGCCTGTCCCTTTGTGTAAATCCACCAAAACGGACCCCTTGCTCGGATAGAAATTCCTTCTATAAAAGGTTAAAATGAAATTTAAGCTGTTGACCGGTCTTGCCTCAATGTTCCTTTGCTGATGTCGATGAGTAGCCGAGATGGTTTAGCAGGAGACCGACGGATTGCCTGTCGGGATGAGACCGGAAAAAGAAAGGAGATAAAGATGGCGCTCAGGAAAGGGGATGAATATGTCGCTTCCCTCAAGTCTCTTGGGCTGGAGGCGAATGTGATGGGTAAGAAAGTTCGGGATTTGCCAGACCATCCCTTGGTTACCCCCTCTGTTCGCGCTGTGGCAGCGACTTTCGACTGTGCCTATAGCGATGAGACTCGAAACCTTTTTCGGGCACGGTCCTCCCTATCGGGGGAGGAAATCAATCGTTTTACCCACCTGCACCAAAGCCCTGAAGACCTGATCAACAAGGTAATGATGCAGAGGCATTGCGGAAATATTACGGCATGCTGCTTCCAACGATGTGTGGGTCTGGATGCGGCCAATGCGGTCTTCAGTGTTACCTATGAATGCGATCAGGAGCACCGCACGAACTATCATAAGCGTTTTCGGGAGTATTGGAGTAGAATTCAACTCGAGGATCTTGTTGTCGACGGGGCCATGACCGATCCAAAAGGTGACCGGGGCAAGCGACCGAAAGACCAATCCGACCCGGATCTCTTTTTGCGAGTCGTAGAGCGTACACGCAATGGAGTAGTGGTCTGCGGTGCGAAGCTCCATCAAACGGGCATGATAAACTCCCATGAAATGATTGTCATGCCTACGACGAACTTAGTGCGGGGGGAGGAGGACTGGGCCATCTGCTTTGCTATTCCGACAAGTACACCCGGAATCAAATATATTTACGGCCGACAGGCGAGTGACACGCGAAAGCTGGAGGGGACCGGCCGCCTGGACGTAGGTAATCCCTCCTTCGGCGGTCAGGAGGTGACGACCGTCTTTGAGGACGTGTTTGTTCCTGAGGAGCGCCTATTTTTAAACGGAGAAGTAGGACTATCCGGGAGGCTGGTGGAACGTTTTGCAGCTTATCACCGCCAGAGTTACGGAGGCTGTAAGGTTGGAGTCGGCGACGTTCTCATCGGGGCGACGGCCTTGATCGCTCGAGTGAACGGGGTGGAAAGTGCTTTCCACATTCGAGACAAGATTGTCGAAATGATTCACCTCAACGAGACGATGTTTGCATGCGGCATTGCCTGCTCGGCCTTAGGACACCAGACGAAAGCGGGAAACTATGAGGTTGACATGCTCCTGGCCAATGTTTGCAAGCTTAACGTGACCCGTTTTCCGTTTGAGCTGGCCCGTCTGGCTACGGGCATTGCGGGAGGGTTACTCGGAACGATGCCCTCCTCCCAGGATATGGAGGACCCGGTAGCGGGGCCTTATATCAAGAAATACTTAGCTGCCGTTAAGGGCGTCGATGTGATGGATCGGGTAAAGGTCTTGCGCTTGATTGAGAACATCGTGGCCGGTGCAGGGGCGGTCGCCTACCTGATCGAGTCTGTGCACGGGGCCGGATCTCCTATGGCCCAACGCATCATGATCGGCCGCCAAGCAGACCTCGAAAGCAAAATCAGTCGAGTGAAGGGCCTTTTGGATATTCGTTGAAGGGAGCCGGAGATATGGGAGATTCAGTCTGGAATTTCCTTTCGGATAACCGAAAAGGGAATCGGCCGAAAAATTTGACCGGTATGGTCGTCGATCGTTATCCGAATGAAGAAAATATCTTTGGTGGCTAAGTCTTTGGAAAAAAATTTCTTCCCCCAGTTCATGATGCACTCTTGGGTTATCCTCTCTGGATCCTTTCTCCTCTCGGGAAGGACTCCGATGATTTGGTATCCCCCCGTTGCGTCCAGCCAGTAGAATTCATAGGCTATCATGGTTTCATCTCCACTCCTTCTTGGGGCGTTCTCCGGAGGTCGGCAACAACCTTAGGCCTGAGCCGTTGATCCCCAGGGATTTCTCGATCCTCAAGAGATCATCAGGAAGATCTGGAATAAGATAGCGGCAACATAGATGACACCTACCCCCAGGATCATAGGTGTCGCCAATCTGAATTTACTGTGGAGGCAGAGTAGAACTAAAGGGACGGAGACGATCGCAAATTTCCAAATCCAAAACTTATCCCCATACATTTGGATGACTGAGCGAACAATTGGGTTCATTTCCCATCCACCCTTCTCCAAAATCATCACGGTGAACAAAGCATCCATGACATTCAGTCCGACAATCAAAACAATCACGAAGAGTAATCCCGAACCGTAACGGTCTACATACCCACCTCTTTGCCGATCTTCCTTTCTTCGGAAATTTCCTCTTTGGCCCTTGACGGCAAACCTGCTTAACGCAAGGGTAGGCTGTTTGCGCCGGTCTTTAAGAGTTCGTCTGTCGAAGGTGATCAAACGGCTAATCCCCTGTCGTCAGTACAGGAGTGGGCTTCTCCTGACGTGGATCATCTGCGGGTGATCTGTTTCAATTTCAGATGATCTTTCGTTTTGTTCTTATCTCATCCCCTGCTTGTAGTTTATGAGCTTCCATATCAGGATACTCTTCTTGATACGGAAGATGAGCTCCCATCGCTTAACTCTGTTTCGAATAGCGGCTCTTCGGCTGGGCATCTGTTCTCTCCCAAAAATGAGGATAACCTTTTCGATGGCATTGGCCACCCAGAAGGCAATGGCCTTTCCCGTTCTCTTCTTGAGCCAGTAGTAGAAGGATAGGTTCTTATTAATTAGGAAACTTCTCATCCGTCTCTCCGTCGAGCATCAAATGCTCATTTCCCGTCTCACTTCTACGGTTGATCTTGTGCAAAGAGGAGTCCCTTTATTTATTGTCTAAGAGGCAAGACTTATACCAAACACTTCGGGGCCTTCCTATCGCGTCAATTGCCGAAAATGGCTGACCACTCGTGACAATTCAGAAAAAACTTCTCGAGCTTCTAATTATCTTTGGTGAAGACGGACAAGGAAGGGATTTTCACAAAAGTCCTGAGTTACTTCCACCAACAGTAAAAAAGGGCCCTTCAAGAGGACCTTTGTCCGGGGGCAACTCATTTTTCCAACGATTAAAACGGGTAACCCAACGGGCGAGGGAAGTGGACGAAGCCCCAGAATCCGAGTTCAAAATTGAGTCGTCAGGCGCCCCTGATTCTTAAGAAATTTTAATTCAATTCTAATCTTCTTTTAATGTTCTCGTGCCAAAATGGTAGCCAGGAAATCCAGTCCATCAAACTTGTATTCCCTCTATTTGATGGACTGGTAGGGATCAGTTATTGGCCCCCCCTCTGACTGGTCCCTTTTTTATTGGGAGACAATTGGAAAAAGCTTTCAAGGATCCAGAGAACAAGAGAGGATTGCGGACGGAGAGATAATCGTCGTGAATCGAGTCGGCAAAATGCCCTTTGAAGCGGGATTGGAAAGGGCAGACCCTGAACCTAATATAGTACAGGGCAGGGCTTTTGAGCCCGCCTAAATAAAGATCTGATTTCTACCATCCCTAACATAAATGCTGGGGTTTTCTCCGGGGATAAAAAGGGCTTAGCAAGCCCCTCTCCTCCTTCCCCTGTTTTGGCTGTCGGCCTTTGTCTGACGGTTCAACAAAATCACCTGATCAATGATCTCTCCACACGAGATGCATCTCCAGCCTAAAAACTGCTCGTCGGCCCCGTAGAATCTTTCATAGACCATCACACTACCACAGCGGCGACATCTCATACAAAACTCCTAAAATAATGTTCTTCTTCGATCCAAATTTGTCGTATTTAATATTCCACGAGTCATTTGTCAAATTTTTTGCCCGCTGGCCTACGATTCTTCAGGAACTCAAGAAGCCACCCGTCCCTGTCGCGAGGCCCGATTTGTCCCTCTACAGCCTATCCTGGCGCCAGGTAATACCAAACCCATATTAGAGGGAGATTAGCTCAAGATTAATTAATCTTAACTTTGAGCTTTGATCTCGCGAGCGGGGGCAGATTGTTGTTGACCTTCCACTATAAAACCATTAAACTCATATCCTGCAAGAACTCCTCTTAGGGCTCTTTAGGCCACTTGCCCCTTGGTGTCACGGGGAGGTTTGACAAATGAATTCACGTCTAAAGAAAATCATGGGACTCCCCCTGATAGGGATCTGTATTGCAGGATGTGCCACAATGCACGATGTGATCCAGTCAAAAGAACGGGGCCGGGGAATGAGTAAGGTATATCCTATTAATGCTGACCAGGCCTGGGAAATCGCAAAAACAGTTCTTAGGTGGGAACGGACAGACGCTGTCGAAGAGCATCGTTCAGAGGGATACATGCTTATGAGCACCGAAGAGAATCTCATTTCATGGGGAACAATGATAGGGGTATGGATCGAGCCTGTCAACAACGACAGTACAAAGGTCACGGTTGTCGTAAAAAGAAAAAACCCAACGGAGGTTTTGACGCCAGTTACGGAGGCTGTTTTCCATGATGATTTTGAGCTGGCAGCGCGTCTGAAAGCAGGAAGGCCTTTTGCACCCGGACCGCCGGCTGCTCCATCGCAATCCCCTCCCCCTGAGCAGGCCACAACTTCCAAGACCGACGTTGTGACGGTCACTTGGACCTTTGCGAACGTTCGCTCAGGGGCAGGGGATGATTTTTCTCTCGTGGCCACTGTGAAGCAAGGAGACAGGCTAACGGTAATCGGAGAACACGGGGACTGGCTTAATGTCCGGTTAGAAAATGGCCAAAAGGGCTGGATCGATAGTAAAAAGGTGAGATAAAGGAGCCCCCCTTTTCTCCGGGTTAATACTTCGTGGAAGGAAGGAGGTTGAGGGGATTTCTATTTTAGATCCATATGACGGAAGAGCGCGAATGTTGTTTTAAATGCGGAAGCGAGGAAGGATTACAGGGCGTCGCTTTAACGATCGGGAGAAGAACGTTTCATCTCTTTTACCTTTGTGCGAAATGTGGAAATGTAGGTCTCGAAGAATTATTAAGGATCATCGAATTCTACAAGCGGAAAAGGCCTAATTCAAAGGATGATCCTTAGTGAGGCCGGAGCGATCACGTGGAGAATTTGCAGTCCGGCTGGCCTCTTATCCGGGATTTATTTGGTCAGCCTCCTTTTTTCTTCCATCTGACGGTCAAGACTTTTTAGTCTGTCGATGGTCTCCTTCAGACCGGCCACCTCCTCCCGTAAGCTTTTATTCGCCTTTTGGGCCTTTTCCAGATTGGTCTGTAATTTCTCGATTTCCTTTAAGGCCATCAGCCAGTTGTTAAAGTCATCTGTCTGCTTTTGAGTCGGCACCGAGGACAGATAACTTTCCATTTCCTGAAGGGATCGACTGTAATTGAGTTGGGGGTTTCGGTGGTCCATGTAGAGAAAGGCAAGCTTCAGGTGAGATTGGGCCCGAACCGATGCCTTGGGATGGTCATGGGCAAGTTTTTCCAAACGACAGGTCTCCTGGAAAAATTCTTTCTCTCCTTCTGGTTTTTTCTGCCCGAGTGTCAGACTGCAGCTTACGATGAGAAAAAGCAGCAGAAAAGCATAACCCCATCGAAGGCGATGAAAGAGCGAATCCATATTTCCTCCTTTACCCGTTAAAAATGGCGCCCTGCTCGGTTTCGATTCCCGCTATCGCAGCCCTGGAATTTCTAACGAGGTTCATTCCCCCTTTTCCGGAGACGGCAAAAGGGCCAGCCCTCCCGGGCTGGAAGTGCTATTCCTGCGTCGATCGACCACGAAAATGCTGTAGGAAAAAGATTTGGCATAGTTTTTCAGCTCCGCAGCAATCTCCCCGACCTGGACGTGACTCTTCAGCCTGTGGCGCTGGTTGGTGACCACTGCAATGGCCAGGGTCATGATGGGGAAGGACACCCGCTGCCCCTGCCGCGTCTCCCCTTGTATGCAACGGCGCTCCCGGTCCTGCGGGTCGTAAAAATCGAGGACCATTTTATCAAAGGAATCAATCACGGTAAGACAAATCTTCTCATACTTTTCGGGCGAGGTGATCACAACAAAATCATCGCCCCCGATATGCCCGACAAAGGCCCCTTCGCCCCCTTGCGTGTTGACCGCCTCAGACACGATTTCGGCCGTCGCCAGGATAACCTCGTTCCCTCTGGCATATCCGTACCGATCATTAAAGGCCTTGAAATGGCTCAAGTCGAGCTGGCAAAAAGCCAGGGGTGTTTCATCCTCTAACCTTTTTTTCAAGACATTTTCGATGGCGATGCTGCCGGGGAGATGAGTGAGGGGGTTGGCGTCGAGGTTCATCTCTTCCAAGCGTTTCAGCCTTTGGGCCATCCTCTGGACCGCCTGGGATAGGTCTCCCAACTCGTCCTGATTGCGAACTTCGGGGAGATGGTCGAACTTGCCCCCCGATATCTGCCGGGTAGAACGTTTCAGCTGATCGATGGAGTGAGAGATATTACGGGTGATGACTAGGGCAATAACGATTCCAAGAAGGAGAGCGCCGATACTCAATCCGGCAGTTATCCAAAACGCTGAATGGCCCAAATTCAGGGTATTCAGACTTTTTTCATTCTGGTCCTTCCTGGCATCACGAGAGATCCCTTCTACCAATTGGATGAGTTCTTCCTGCATTTTTCTGATTCGGCTGTCACGATCCTCGAAGGCCTGAGAAAAAAAATCTCCTTTCTTTTCCGCCGCTGGCTTGAAGAGATAGTCATACTCTTCGTGAAGCGTGGCCAGCCGATTAAGCGGAAGGCCGGAGACGTCCGGAAGATCCCCCATTTGCCCCAGGAGCTTTTTGAATTCCTCGCTTCTTTTCCAAAAGAGCGCCTCCATCTCGGGACTCCTGAGGATGAAGAAGCGGCGCCCGTAGAGTTCCTGGGCCAGCAAGGCCTCGATCATTTTATCGGTCATCTCTACCAGGGGAACGTCACGCTCTATAATCCGATTATTGATCTCGTTCAATCGTCTGAGGTTGGAGAGGGCGATCAGGGCAATAAGGATCGTCAAGATCCCGTAAAATAGGAATCCGAGGAGCAATTTCTTGGCAATGGTCAGGCGAAAAAGCTGGGCCAAAGCTCTTCTCACGGATGATCCTTCCTGCTCTTTGGCTTCGGGCCCATTTAAGAAAGCCTTCTTTCCCCTTCAGAAAGCCGAAGGAACGTCAAGCCGGCAATTGGAAAATAACTTTGCTTCCATGCCCCGGTTGGCTCTCTGCCCATATCTTGCCGCCGTGGCGGGTTATGATCTCTTTGGAAATGGCCAAGCCCAGGCCCGTCCCCTTAAGGGGAGATGATCCTCTGGCAGGGGCTTGTCGAAACTTTTCGAAAATGGTGGCAAGGTTCTCCGCGGGGATACCCGGGCCGGTATCCGCAACCGACACTTCCACCCCGTGGTTGACAGACCGGGCCAAGATAGTCACGCGACCCGCCTCCGGAGTGAACTTGACGGCATTTCCGATAATATTTCGTAAGACCTGAAGAATCTTCTCGCCGTCAACCTTTATGGTGGGCAGTCCTTTCGTCACTGTTACTTCGAGATTGATTTTTTTCCCCTCCACGAGAATCCCTATCTCCTGAATCGCTTGATTAATCAAAGGGCCGATATTTTTTGGCTCCAGGTTAAACGGCATCATGCCCGCCTCCATTTTGGAGAGGTCCAATATGGAATTAACAAGCCCGGTCAGCCGATTGATTTCTTTTTCAAGGACTGTCAGGAGACTTTTCTGTCCCTGCGTCAGCGGTCCTTCTACGCCCGCCTGAAGGATGCCCGACCCCATTTTCATCGTTGCCAGGGGAGTACGGAATTCGTGTGCTACGGAAGAGAAAAAATCGGACTTGATCTTGTCCAATTCGTTTAGCTTGTGACACATCAGGTTGAAAGCCTCCGCCAGGCCTGCTAATTCCGGAGGAGAGGAAATGTTCAGATCTCCCCTAAAATTTCTTTTACCGATCTGCTTCGTCTTTTTTTCCAGAAGGGAGACGGGTTGCGTAATGCTCCTGTTGATCAGTAAAGAAATGACGATGCCGAGTATCAAAAAGGCTCCGGTCATCACCATCACAGTTCGGCGCAATTGGGTTCCAATCCCGTGCAGGCTCTTGATCTTGTCCGTCGTATTCAGCTTGGTATTCGCCTCCAAATCCCGGAGTCCCTCTATGATTGAACTTGTCGCCTTTTTCTTTTCCGAGTCAAAGGTTTGGCGAGAATACCTGCTGCCAGTCTTCAGATGGTTCGCTTCCTCTTGAAACAAGGATTGGTATTTTCGATAAGACTTGTTGATCTTGTCCAACGTGCCCCTTGTTTGAGAGGAGTCTGCAATCGACATCATCTCTCCCAGGTACCGGTCAAAATCACCCTTAAGTCGCAGAAACTCGTTGAAGAATGCCTCGTCTTTTGAGATAATAAACTTCCTCTCGTACCGTACCTGCGAAAAGATAATATCCGAAAGTTTTTGCGCGAGGTCAATCATTTGATTATTGATCGTTAGAATGGACTGGGTCAGTCTGTTGATATGGCCTATCTCGACAACGGCGTATGCGTTGATCCCCGTGACTAAAGCGAAGACGATCAAGTATCCTATGAGAAGTCTCAAAAATATGGTGAGTTTCATCTTCGGAGGATTCACCTATACAAAGACCCTGATTACTTAGCAAAGCGGTCCCTACCCGTTCAAAAAGGTTCCCCCCTCCTGAAGACTGAGGAACTATTTGCAATCATATCCCCAAACGCGGACGAAATTCAATGGTGTCCGGTCGATCAAGGAGATTTCAATTTGTATGGTACTTCGACAAAAGAAAGCTTCTTGGGGTTGAAATCTTTCGTGTTTCTTGTGCACAACTTCAGACGATGGTGAAGCGCGAGGGCTGCCTGAAATGCATCCGGGAGCTTCCAGCCATAACGACGCCTCAACTCTGCGGCCTTTTCTGCAATAAGTATATCAATGCTCAATATTTCATAATGGTTGAGCAAAGCTTTTGCCTCTTCTGCGGTCTCATCTTCAAAACCGACAAGAATTTCGGTATAGGTGATGACTGAGATCGCCGTTTTACCAGGATCCAGGCCAGCGACGAATGTGGAAGCCTCAGCGATGCCGTTGAAATGGTCTATTAGAACAACAGAGTCCAGGAGTCGTTCCAGCATGATTAGGATTCCCACTCCGACCGCGACTGCTCTTGATATTTCAGACCGTCTCCCTTCGTCCAGATGCCTTTAGTGCGGTTGACTATCTTTTGATACGAGGCCGGACTTTGAGATTCTTTTAAGCAGGCGATTCCGCGGCGGACAGCTTCAGCCATCGAAATACCATGTGTTTTGGTGTAATTCTTCAGCCAACGCTTTTCCGTATCTGATATGGTAATGATTGTCCTGTTGCTTGGCATTCAATACACCTCCATATCTTCCTGCCATGATATCGTCATCATATATCTATATCACGTAATTGTCAAGTGGAAATGCTCGTG
>JAPVTA010000142.1:0-30401 GCA_047519465.1 Thermodesulfobacteriota bacterium
AGATCCCTGGGGTGCGGGGGATCCATATTATGGCGATCGAGTGGGAGGAGAAGGTGGCAGAGATTGCGAAGGCGGCAGGCCTGCTGCCTAGACCGCAACTCGCGTGACTCGAGAATAGTGATTGGTGATTCGTTAAAAACGAGTCACGAACCACGTATCACGATAAAATAAGGAGGGCGAGGAAGATGGCGAAGAAGATTTTGATTGTTGATGACGATCCAGATTTGGTAGAAGCGGTGACCATGATCTTAGAGTCAAAGAATTATGCGGTAGCCGCCGCTTATGGTGGGATTGAGGGTCTTCAAAAGGCCAAGAGCGAAAACCCGGATCTCATCGTCCTCGATGTCATGATGCCGGACAAGGATGGGTACGTGGTATGTAAGGAATTGAAATCTGATTCCAAGCTGAATAAAATCCCAATCCTTCTTCTCACGGCAGTGGCCTCCAAGATCTCTACAACCCGCTACACGCAGCAGATGGGACTCGAAACCGAAGCGGACGATTACATTGATAAACCCGTGGAGCCGGAGGTATTAGTGAAACGGATCGAAGCCCTCCTTTCCAAATGAATGGAAAGGAAATCCTAAATCCGAAGCACGGGCGAAGCATCCCACAGGGATCCATTCGAAACAAGCACTAATGTTATAAATACAAATGATCCAAATGAAAAAAATTGTTTTGAATTTTGACAGTTAGATTTGGGATTTGTCTCGGATTTCAATATTCGAATTTCGGATTTATTCATTCTGGGGGTTTAAATGTCAGAGCAGGCAAATATCCTTGTCATCGATGATGAACAGATCATGAGGGATGGCTGTTCACGCATTCTCTCAAGAGATGGATGGTCTATCGTCTGCGCTGAGAATGGAAGCCAAGGGTTGGAGGAGATTAAGCGCCGCCCGGAGAAGATGGATGTGATTCTCCTCGATCTGATGATGCCTGGCATGAGCGGAATGGAAGTGTTGGACCACATTCGGGCTTTCGACCCCAATCTTCTCGTGATCGTCATCACCGGTTATGCCACAGTAGAATCAGCCGTGGAGGCAATGAAGAAGGGGGCCTACGATTTTGTCCCCAAGCCTTTCGCGCCGGACCAGCTCCGCATCGTCGTAAGAAGAGCGTTAGAGAGGAGGACCCTCCAGAAAGAAGCCGAGTATCTGCGAAGGGAACGAGAGAAGTCGCTTCAGGATATTGCGACCGAGAAGTCTAAGATCAAGACCATTATCAATTGCATGGGAGACGGTGTCTTAGTCTGTGATCGGGACAGTTGCATCGTCCTCTCCAATCCAGCTGCGAGTCGCATGCTGAAGGCTCCGGAGACTTCCCTTCTTGGAAACTACCTCAACGAGTGTAACCTCCCCTCTGAATTGTCCAAGACTATGGGAGAAAGTCTTCAGGCAAAGGACATGAGCTATACTTCTGTTTCACAGGAATTGAGCGTCGGCGAATCCGGAGAAATTTTTCTCCGTGCCCATACGGCCCCTGTACGGAACGATATGGGAGAGATTATGGGTTCTGTCACCGTACTCCAGGACATCAGCCATCTCAAAGAACTCGATAAGATGAAATCAGAGTTCATCGCCATGGTCACTCACGAGCTTCGGGCCCCGATCGCTGCGGTCGAACAGCAATTGACCGTCATCCTGAACAAAATGGCCGGTGAGTTAACGGAAAAACAGGAGCAACTTCTTTCCCGTGCCAAACAGAGAACGAATGGTCTTCTCGACCTGATCAAAGATCTCTTGGATCTTTCCAAAATCGAAGCGGGAAAGATGATCCAATACAAAGAACCCCTTCTCCTTCAAGAGGTTATCCAGAGAGTGGTGGATTTGATGAGAGTCGAGGCTGAGAACAAAAAGATCGACCTTGATTTCTCCACCCCTTCCAATGTTTCTCTAATCAATGCAGATCGTAATAGCATGGAGGGAATCTTCACTAATCTCATCTCCAATGCCATCAAATATACCCCTGCGGGAGGAAAGGTTCGGGTTAATCTCGGTGAAGAGGGTGGATTTGTGAAGGCCACCATCTCTGACACAGGCATTGGCATTAAGAAAGAAAATCTGCCCCGGATCTTTGATAAATTCTATCGCGTAAAGACCGCTGAGACGCGTCAGATCGTAGGGACAGGCCTCGGACTTTCAATTGTAAAGAGCATTGTGGATGCCCACTTAGGCTCCATCTCCGTCGAAAGTGAAGAAGGTGGAGGAACGACCTTTACTGTCTTTTTCCCAAAGGAGTCCAGCCCCACTGTCTGTAGACCCTGTGGCGAGGCAGATTGACCTCGTGTACCTTGGCTCTACCACAGGATAGATAGGAGAAACGATGAGTGTCGTCTTTTCAAAGGAAAATTTGAAACTCAGCCGTGACCTTCAAGGCTTGACAGGCGAGAATGTCATGCTCTGTTATCAGTGCAAGAAATGTACATTGGGTTGCCCGTCTGCTTACGCCATGAGGATGAAGCCTCACGAACTGATGCGAGCCGTCCAACTCGGTCTAGCCGAGGAGATTTATTGGTCGGGCACTATCTGGATCTGTCTCTCTTGCGAGACCTGTAATACTCGTTGTCCTCAGGACATCAATATCCTCCGGGTTATTGATGGTTTGAGGGAGATATCCAGGGAATTTGAATACTACAACCCCTACCCCGCCATCCCCGCCCTGCATCGAATCTTCATGGCACTGGTTAAACGTTTCGGAAAGGTCTATGAACTGGGCCTTGCCCTGCTCATTAATTTAAGGATGCTGACACCCTTTAAAGATATTGATATGGCCTCCCCCATGCTGCTCAAGGGAAAACTTAAACCTCTTCCGCATAGGAGTCACGGGGCAAAAGAGCTGCGGCAAGTGATGGCAAGAATCCGTAAGTTGGAAGGAGCGAAATGATGCGCTACGCCTATTTTCCGGGATGCTCTCTCAGTTCTTCCGGATATGATTATCATCTTTCTTTGAAATATGTCACAAAGGCACTAGGCATTGACCTCGTAGAAGTAAAGGACTGGGTTTGTTGTGGGGCCTCCTCAGCCCACGCGACTTCCCATCTATTATCGATCGCCCTCCCCGTTCTCAACCTCTCTCACGCAGAAAAGGACGGCTTCAATCAATTGATGGCTCCGTGTCTGGCATGCCTTTCCAGATTCAAGGCAGCCAATGTGGAGTTGGAGCACGATGCCCATTTAAGGAAAAAGATCCACGAGGTTTTTGATTATAAGTATCAGGGCAAAGTGAAGGTTCATCATCCCTTAGAAGTCTTCCTGGAAATGGGCCTCGAGAAAATCGGCGAAAGGGTTCGAACGAAACTGAAGGGTTTGAAGGCAGCCTGTTACTATGGATGCGTCCTGACACGCCCTCCTAAAATAGCACAGTTCGATAATGTGGAAAACCCTCAAAGCATGGATTCCATTGTCCGGGCCCTGGGTGCAGAAGCGATCGGTTGGTCCTTTAAGACAGAGTGCTGCGGGGTATCGATGACCCTCACCCGATCCGATATGGTTCTCAAACTTTCCAATACGATCCTCCGTGAGGCAAAGGAGGCAGGAGCCAATGCGATTGTGGTCGCCTGTCCTCTTTGCCAAGCGAACCTCGATGGCCGTCAAAGGCAGATTGAGGAGACCTATAAAACCCGCTATGGAATTCCCGTCCTCTATTTCACCCAGTTGATGGGCCTTGCCTTTGGCGCCTACCCCAAAGAGGTAGGCATCCAAAAATTGATCACCAGCCCTCTCGAGGTGTTGGGATCCATTGGCCTCATGTAAAAATAATTTACTGCAAAAGGGGACAGGCTACTCTTAAGCCTCTGGAATCGTCACGAACTTTTGTAAGAGCCTGTCCCCTTCACTTTCGATGGAAAAGATGGACAGGACTCTTGTTTTTGGAGCTTGAATTCGTTATTCAAATGCATAGGCAAAGATGAGCAACGAAGAAGCAGAGAACAGAGAAAAAATGAGAGCTCTCCTAAGAGGTGTGGGGAGTAAAAGAGAAAATCTTATACCCATCCTCCAAAAAATCCAGGAAGAGCTGGGATACCTCCCTTCCTATGCCATGATTGACGTAGCGCGGTTTCTTAACATCCCGGAGATCGATGTTTACAGCGTAGCGACCTTCTACAACCAGTTCCGTCTCACCCCTCCTGGTAGACACTCCATAAGGGTCTGCATGGGAACTGCCTGCCATGTAAAGGGAGGTCACATCAGCTTGGCAGCTTGGCAGAGAAGATTGAAGATAGGACCGGGCGAAACTTCTCCTGACCGTGAGTTTGACCTTGATACAGTAGCCTGTGTAGGCTGCTGTGCCATGGCACCCGTGACGGTTGTGGACAAAAAAGTGGAAGCCAAAGCGGATCCAACGAGGGTCGACGGGATCCTCCTCTCCTATCAGCTCAAAAAAGAACAAGAAGAAAAGGAAAACAATTGAGATTCGAGGAAATAAGGAAGCAGGCGCAATCACGCTGGCAGGCGATTTGGAATGGCCAGGCACCGGTGATTCTGGTCGGAACCGCCACCTGCGGCAAAGCAGCTGGCGCACTCGAAGTCCTTCAGGCTATCAAGGACACCGTGAAAAAACAGAATCTCAACTGCCTCATCTATGAAGTGGGCTGCATGGGACACTGTTATGCTGAACCTCTGGTCACACTTCGAAAACCCGGGTTCCCTTCCATCTGCTACGGTCATGTCAGTCCGGTATTAGCCGAGAACTTGGTTACCAACCTCATTTTGAAGGATGACCCATCCCTTGAATTTGTCCTCGGAGCCCTGGAGGAGAACGATCTCATTCCGAGTTTTTCCGATTTTCCGCGATCAAAATATGAAAAGCGAATCCTGTTAAGAAATTGCGGGCATATCACTCTGGAGGAGATAGAGCACTATATTGCGAACGGAGGATATGAAAGTCTCTCAAAAGCTCTTCAGATGAAACCAGAAGAGATTGTATCTGAGGTCAAAAGGTCTAAGTTGCGGGGCCTGGGAGGTGCAGGTTTCCCAGCCGGAGAGAAGTGGGATGTCTGCCGCCGTTCAGAAGGAGAGCCAAAATATCTGATCTGTAATGGCGACGAAGGCGACCCCGGGGCTTTCATGGATCGCGCGATCTTGGAAAGTGACCCTCACTCGGTGATCGAGGGAATGGTCATTGCAGGTTATGCCATCGGCGCCCGTCATGGTTATCTCTATGTCCGAGCTGAATATCCTCTGGCAGTACAAAGGGTTCGGAATGCCCTGCTCCAGGCAGAAAAGCTCAAATTTCTTGGAGAAAATATTCTTGAGAGTAGCTTCAGCTTTGACATTAAACTCTTTCAGGGTTCAGGCGCTTTTGTCTGCGGCGAGGCAACAGCGCTGATTGCCTCCATTGAGGGAAAACCCGGAATGCCCCGCCATCGGCCGCCCCGAGTGGCTGTCCAAGGTCTTTTTGGAAAACCGACAATCCTCAACAACGTGAAAACCCTTGCCTATGTCCCCCATATCATCAAAAACGGCGCAGATTGGTTCTTACAAACGGGCACTGAGAGAAGCAAGGGGACGGCCGTGTTCGCCCTTGCAGGTAAAGTCATCAATACAGGTTTGGTGGAAGTGCCTATGGGGACCACACTTCGCCAGCTCATCTTCCAGGTGGGCGGTGGCATTACCAAAGGCAAGCGCTTCAAGGCAGTTCAAATTGGCGGTCCGTCCGGCGGATGCCTTCCTCAGTCAGCACTCAATCTCCCGATTGATTTTGATTCATTACAGGAGAGCGGAGCAATGATGGGCTCCGGTGGAATGGTCGTTCTCGATGAGGATGATTGCATGGTTGAAGTCGCCCGCTATTTTCTTGACTTTACCCAGAAAGAGTCCTGTGGAAAGTGTACCCTCTGTCGTCTTGGAACAAAGCAGATGCTCGACATTCTGGAGGATATCACCAAGGGCCGCGGGAAAATAGAAGATCTTGAGACACTCGAGCAACTGGCTGAGGACATCAAGGAAGGATCACTCTGCGGCCTGGGAAGAACCGCACCCAATCCTGTGCTCACTACCCTGCGATATTTTCGGGAGGAATATGAAGCTCATATCAAAGAAGGACGTTGCCCGGCGTTGATGTGCCAGAGCCTTATCGCATACTACATCCTTCATGATAAATGCGCACGCGGGTGCGACGCTTGCGTCGGTACCTGTACGGTTGAAGCGATCACTACTGACAAGAAGAGAAGAATTAAGGTCATCGACCAGGAAAAATGCGTCAAGTGCAACACATGCCTGGCCGCGTGTCCTCCTCAATACGATGCGGTTGTAAAATTATCGCCACCCAACCAGGTGCCCAAAGGCTGAAGTCAAGGCTAAGATTAAGCGAAATCTCAACCTTAACCTTTAACGTGAAATTATGAAGAATATATCCCTAACTATTGACGGCAAAAAAACCAGAGCTCATGGTGGCGAAACAATCCTCTGGGCGGCGTTGGACAATGGCATCTATATACCCAACCTCTGCGCTATCCAAGAAAGAATCCAACCCTCTGCTTCGTGCCGTCTCTGCTTTGTGGAAGTTGAAGGTGAGAATGAGCCTGTCGTGGCCTGCACGGAACCAGTGAAGGAAGGCATGGTGGTCAACACACGCGGTAAGAATGCACTAAGGCTTGCACGGACATCCGCCGAACTGCTCATAGCAAGCCACCCTATTGATTGCCCGCGCTGTTTAAAAAATCGATCCTGCGAGCTCCAAAAAATTGTCAAACATCTTGGAATAAAGCTTAAGACGAAGCGATTTAGAAAACTCGAAAGAAACCTTCCCATCGATGAAAGCAGTCCACTCTTTATCTATGACCCAAACAAATGTGTTCTCTGCGGCAAATGTGTATGGGTATGTCAGGAGAAGTTGGGTGTTGGAGCCATTGGTTTTACCCGAAGAGGTTTTAAGAGAATGGTCTCCACCTTCCAAGACAAACCCATCGGTGAATCAATGTGCAGCCAATGCGCTGAATGCGTTAAGGTCTGCCCTGTCGGCTCCCTGTCATTTAAGGATAAAAACTTCTCTTCTCAGAAAACATCACAATAACCAAAACCGGCTTTGTTTCTCCCTAACTTTCTCTTCCATATTTTTCGAAATCGGTGTATATTACGATCGAAAACAACCAAACACATAAGTTTATCCAAAGATATTTGAAATTCCCCCTCACCCTTCCCCTCTCTCCACTAGGGGAAGGGTGAGGGGGCGAAGAAAGTATCTGTTTCGTTAACCGAATAACTTTTTTGCGGCTCTTTCAGCTTTCGTGTGGGTAGCATCCTTTTTTTATAACCCCCCCCTTCATCCCCCCCTTAGCCTAAGGGGGGAATAGAGGGGGGGTTATTGTCGGAATAGATCTTTTGGGGTGTATTTTCAACCAAATGAGAGCTTTCAGAAACAAAAGAAAGCCTATTCCCTTACAAACATACCAGCAACATAGAAAACAATGCTGGGCGTCCGAATGCGATGAAAGCGTTTAGGAGTCAACAATGGTGCAACTCGAAAGGAGGCTAAAATGTTTGTATTCGCGATAGTCGTAGCAACAATACTCTGGTTTGTCATCGCAGCGATTCTCTTTTTTAACCCGGTTGTTGACAAAATTTATAGAACTGAGGAACGCCACGCTGCGGTACGGGCCCTACCCCAGTCACCAAAAACAATCGGTATGATTCTTATTGCCGTTATAATTCAAAGTGCCCTTTGGGCTTATGTTTACACTCTGATCAGTCCCGCCTTCAGTGGAGGTAAATTGACCAAGGGTTTATTATTTGGTTTTATCTTAGTTTTAACAAAGATAATTCCTCGTGATACTGACAGGCTTTTGCTCACGACATACCCCAAAAAGCGCATGACCATAGAGTTTATTATTGGAATTGTTTGTAGCTTAGTGGTGGGGATTGTTTTCGGCTACATGCTTTAAGGATGGGAAAATAGACCCGTTGGGCGGCGAACGCATGATGATATGGGCATATACTTGAAAAGATAAGAAAGGACAGTACGGGTATTTTCCATTTTTCAGGATGGGGTGTAATGGCAACCATGGTGATCTTTTTCCCATAAGACGGATCTCTTAAGAAGGAGGATAATCCTATGAAGAAAACATCCATGGACAGGACGAAACCGGTTTTCAAGAGTCTGGTTCTCCTTACCAGTCTGGCGCTCGTCGTAGGAATGATCTCTGTCGCCACTTCCTCTGCCAAAACAGCGCAGGAGATTAATTCAGAGGCCAATGCGGCTCTGGAGCTTTTTATCAAGCAAGTAAAAGGTGGGAAGGAATTCCTCAATACCGCCAAGGGTGTGCTCATCATTCCCAATATTGTAAAGGCAGGGGTAGGTGTAGGAGGCGAGTATGGCGAGGGAGCCTAGAGAATCGGAGGAAAGACAGTCGATTACTATAGCATTGCTGCTGGCTCGGTTGGACTTCAGATCGGGGCCCAGAAGAAAAACTTGATCCTTGTATTTAAGCAAGCCGATGCCCTTAATAAATTTCGGAAGAGTTCCGGCTGGAAGGCAGGGGTAGACGGTTCAGCGGCTTTTATCGATGTCGGTGCAGGAAAATCCCTCGACACGGTTAGTATCAAGGACCCGATTGTCGCATTCATGTTCGGTCAGAGGGGCTTGATGGCAAACGCAACCATTGAAGGTGCGAAGTTTACCAAATTGGCGAGATAGAATTCTACTTCGCTCTGTATACCATGGTAGGTACAGGGCTCCGTTCGCAATGACGTATTGAGGATCTCTGCATACTTATGACCTTCACTATAGATACGAGGAGGAACTCTTAGCTGTCAGTTATTCTCCAAGGAGGTTTTTCAAGATGTCTTTGGGCTTGGTCTCCCCGGAAGGCTTTCCTGAGTCCTTGCGCTTCCGTTCGAGGAGACGCTTTTCGAGCTCATTCGCCAAACCATGGCCTAATTGCTTCCTTAAGGCCTCCTCGTCCAGATTGACGCTGGGTTTTTCTGTCGTGCCTTTGATCTTGAGATGAATGACTTTCCAACCCTGCTCATCCTCGAGGAGCTTCAATGCAGCGAGTTTTCCTTTTAGGTTTCCTGTAAGAGTCGGAGCAAGCTTGAGCTCGGTCGGTATATCCAGCCTATTCTCGAAGTCAACCACGCCCTTCGGACTCACCTTGAAAACAGGAGAACGGATCCAGCCGTCGAGGAATACCTTTTGATCCTTCACGTCAAAATTGAACAGGCCTTCATCAAAGCCCGGGTTCTTTAGGGAGGGAATGCTGGTGAGGAATGCAATCGCATCAAAAATCTGAGATTGTTTAATGGCCCCCTTGCCAAGTTTCGCCACCGCCGTCCCTCTCAAAGTCTTTTGAATTGCGGAGACGCCCTCCCCGGCGCACTGAAGCTTTCCATTGAGAGACCCCTCCGCCGTGAAGGATCCTTCTCCTGAAAATTGCAGCACAATAGGATCGATCCTCATCACACCTTTTACGTACTGGTAGTGAATCCGAAGATCTTTGATAGCGTAATCCTGGTACGTTGCCCTATCAATCGCAATCTCTCCCGAGGCCTTAAGTTTTTGCGCCATCCCCTCTCTCTCCCCTCCTCCTCCCCCTGCTGCTCCTCCGGAGGGCTCCGCTTTCTTCTCCTTCCGCTGAGGACGTTCTTCTTGCACCTTCTTTCCGCCACTCAAGCCCATCAAACGCTGAAGGTCGAGCGTCTTGGCGTGGATATTGGCGCGCACATCGGGTGTTGAACGATAGTCTTTGGCCGTGGCCGAGAGTTCAATCGTATCCTTTCCGATCATGGTTAGGAGATTGGCTTGGATCGTCTTTGCATCCATGTCAATCTTTCCTGAAACCTTAACTTCCGCATCTTTCACTTTAGCTTTGATCTCCTTCAAAGAGATGCGTCCGAAATCCAACCGGGGAGTACCGTCTTTCTCCAAACCTCCCTTAAACTCGGCATCTAATGCCATAGAGACATCGGGTAACTCTTTTGTCTCGTCAACAAATGTCAAATGAGCATTTTGAATAAATAACCGATCTGCGACGATAGAGACCGGAAGCGCTTGATGTTCGGGCCCGGAGGGCTTCTGGGGCTTCTGCGGCCTCTCCGGCTTCTGCGGTTCCTGAGAGCGCTTTTCCATCATGTCGCTGAAGTTATACCGTTCTCCTCTCTCCCTCTTGATAGAGACGGAGGGAGACCCAATTTCGATCTTACTGATGACGAGTTGCTTCTTCAGAAGTGGCAAGAGGCGGTATGAAAGCACAAACCTCCCTACCTTCAAAAAATCTTTCTCTCCGTCCCTTTCCTTGACACTCAACCCTTTTGCCACAATTCCTCTAAAGAGAGAAACACTGATATCGTCTAGGAAGACTTTCCGTCCTGTCAAGGCCTCGGCTTTTGGAAGAATGAGTGGTTTAAGTCGATCGCTGGAGAGATAGCTCTTAACAACAATACTCAATCCCACGATCAGAAGAACCAGAATGCCCACTACGATCCCGGCTACCTTTATGAGCTTTTTCATAGGTCATCCCTCTTTAGCTATAGATGCTTCTCCAATGTTTTCAAACCTTCATCCCCGGGAGGTTGAGGGAGGCTGTGTTGCCTCCATCAACGGGAAGAGCCTGGCCCGTGATATAGCTCGACTCGTCACTGGCCAGAAAAAGAATGGCGTGAGCCACCTCCTCGGGCCGGCCATAGCGCCTCAACTCACAGCGGCTGCCCAACTTGTCAAACTTCCCTTTTTCCCGAGCCAGGGCAAATACCGGCTTGGTCATGCCCGTCTCAATCAATCCGGGGCAGACCGCGTTCACCCTGACATTGAAGCCTCCGAGATCGCAAGCTGCGGTCTGCGTAAAGTTAATAAGGGCAGCTTTGCTTGCGCTGTATGCATTGCCCCCGGCCCCCGACCGGATCCCGGCCACTGAAGCCGTATTGACAATTGCCCCCGATTTGCGATCCTGCATATGTTTGGCCACGTGTTTCGTGGCGAAGACTGCGCCCAAGACATTGACCGCATAGACTTTGCACCAGTCGTCTCCGGTCTGTTCCTCCAAGCCGGAGAGCTGTCCCGTGATCCCTGCGTTGTTGCAAAGAATATCGATCCGGGAGTAGGTCCGGAGGGCTGAGTCAATTAGCTCCTTAACTTCCTCTTCGATCGCCACATTCGTCCGCTTCGTAATCGCTTCCCCGCCTTCTCTCTTCACAAGTCCTAAGGTTTCGCTCAGCCCTTTTTCGTCCGTATCTGCCAAAACAAGCTTAGCTCCTTCTCTTGCAAAAAGGACTGCTGAGGCCAGGCCAATGCCGCTGGCAGCGCCCGTGATGACGGCAACTTTTCCTCCCAAACGACCCTTTTTATTGGTACTCATGATCTGCACCTCCAGAATAATTTGCTCCAGAACTTGTTTGGAATTTTGAATCCATTATAGACTACTCATAGATCTCTTGAAGAAGCTCCAAGATCTTCTGCTGGCTCGGAGTGGTGGGATCCGTGGCCATATTCACCGCATCCCGGGAGGTATAAAAGGCGATCTTCTTCAAGTCGTCTCTTGGGATGCCGTGAGCCTTTAGGCTGATAGGCATCTCAAGTTTTTTATAGAGATCAAGCAAGCTCGCCTCCAGATCATTTGAGCGACTCAGAAGTTGCCCCATGTCCATAAACTGCTCTTTGCACGTCTCTTTATTGGCCCTCACAAAGCAGAGAAGCCCGTAGGTGGCTGCCCGTCCGTGAGGCATATGGTAATGAGCGCCAAGAACATGTGTGAGGGCATGTCCCATGCCTAACCCCTTGAGGAAGGCGAGGCCGCCGCACATTGCCGACATGCACATATCGGTCCGTGCAGCGATATCATTCCCGTCCTGATATGCCCGAGAGAGACTTCGTCCGATCAACTTGATTCCGTAAACGGCGTAGGACTCAAAATAGGGGTGATAGGGGGTTGCCAGTGAGACGTACCCTTCGATGCAGTGAGCCAGTGCGTCGATTCCCGACTCGACGGTTAGGCTGGCTGGCATCGTCTTACAGTAGAGCGGATCAATCACCGCCAGCTTGGGAATCAAGTGATTATTCACTAATACAATTTTTAGGTCTCTTTCCTTATCTGTTACCACAGCGCAAGGATTCACCTCGCTTCCTGTCCCTGAAGTGGTAGGAATGCAGATGATCGGCGGAAGCACAGGCTTGATCTTGCCCCCTCCGCCCACAATACCTTCAAACTCTCTCATCTCACCGGAGTGGGATACCCTAAGGCCGACTGTTTTTGCGGTATCCATCGAACTCCCGCCTCCGAGGCCCACGATTCCATCGCACCCATTATCTGAGTATATCTTCCCGGCACGCTCGATGAGTTCGATGGAAGGATCAGGCTCCACCTCCGAAAAAATGACCGTAGATATGCCACTCGCCTCCAAGATCTTGCGAACTTCATCAGCTCTTCCCAATGAGAACATGACAGGATCGGTTGTCAGGAATACTTTTTTGACCTTCAGATGACGGACCCGCTGGCCCATATTCTCCGCAACCCCCGCGCCGAACATCATATCGGGCAGAGGGGGGATGCGGACTTCCCAAGCCTTTTCCTTTTCCTGATACGAATCCAGTCCCTTCCAGATGTTTCTTATCTCTGCATCATCCACATCAAAAACCTGATCCGTCGGAACAATGGTTTCCTCCCGAACAAAAACAACGGCTTTCGCGTCCATTTTGGCGAATTCGGCCTTCTCGTTAAAAGCAATCTGATCTCGCAGGGTCTGCTTACCAACTTCCATGATATCCTTGGGAGTCAACTGGAGCCCATATCTCGCATTCATCAGATCTGAGAAAAATTGATAAACGGATGCACGGCCGCCGGGAACGGAATTTAAACAGTAGCCAAATGCGTCGCAGGCGGCAGCCTGAATCTGAGATCGAAGCGAATTTTCAGCCTGCTTGTCTTTGCTCTTGGGAATCCGGTATGTCAGTCCTGCCGTGTGATCCGCTCCCATGGGGCTCGTGAAATAGGTGACACCTGTCCCCTTTACCGACCTCGGATCATGGCCGGGTATGGCTTGCCCCTTATAAGCCGGCACACGACTTACGTTCAAATATTTCGCAGTGGCTACCACACCGTTGCCCAAAGCCACGCCAAGCGGCGTTTCCTCTTCGATCTCACCCAAAAGTCGGGCAGCGGATTCCCAATCTCCGAACGACATTTTTCCGGCATCCGCAGCGACACCAAGACTTGCTCCTGTCTCTATGGCATCGACCCCAAGATCGTCACACATGAATTTGAGCCGCGCGATCGCATCATTATCGATAATGCCCAGGTTGGTTCCCAGTAATGCTATCGTTTCGTATTCGTAGGCGGAGCAGAGTCTTTTCCCGTCTTGGTCGGGATAGATGATGGAACACTTTACAACGCAGCCGGGCATGCAGCCGTGCATCTTGCCACCGCGTTCAAAGAGAATCTCCTGTATTCTATTGCCACTCACGGCTATGAAATTTTGAGGTGTGCCCGAACGATAGTTATTCGATACCAGGGTCCCTTGGTTGGCGGAATTGTTGATAGCAAATGGGGTGCCGAAACGGGAATACAAGCTGCAGCTCACATCGTGCTTAAGAGTATGAATCCATGATTTTACGACCTTCTGAAATTCCCCGGGATGTACCATCTCAACCTGCTCTGTACGAGCAGGATCGATAATAATTGCCTTGAGCCCTTTCGATCCCATCACTGCGCCAAGTCCCCCCCTCGCGGCGTTCCGGGACGGATCGCCAAAGATGTCCGTAAAGGATACCGACGCCCCTTTGTATTTCCGCTCCCCAGCAATTCCAGTACATATTACAGCCACTTTTTCACCATATTTTTCCCGCAGCTTGCCCACCAATTCATAATTCTTCATGTAGCGGTATTCATCCGCAGGAATGAATGCTGTTTTCTCTTTGGAGATAAATAGGCAGTATAATCGATGCTCCCGGGGCTTGCCTTGAACAACGATAGCCCGAATTCCAAGTCGGTCAAGGATTTGTGCGGCCGGACCTCCCGAGTTGGCCTCCTTTATTCCCAGCGTGAGGGGGCTCTTTGCGCCGACAGATATGCGCCCAAGTTGTGGGGCTCCAGTGCCTGCCAGAGGACCTACGGCAACAATGAAGCGATTATCAGGGCCGAGAGGATCAGCGGTCGGAGGAACCTCTCCATTCATGATCTTGGCAATCAATGCACTGCCTCCGATAGTCTTCCACTCCTCCCTTAGATTTTCGAGTGAAAGCTTTCCACTCTCCATATCTCCCCTTAGAATCTTCACATCCAATTCTCCTCACTGTTAAGTTCAACCGATCTTTACGGAATTGAGTGTAACACAGAAGAAAGGCAGACTCCACATTTATGAAAAGAGGCTAAATCAACGGCTGGGACAAACAAACCATGGGTAGCGGGTAAATTCCTTATATCCCATTCTTTTATAGACGGGCTCGCCATATGGACTTGCTTGCAAAATAACACACCGAGCACCGAGCCTAAAGGCAGCGTTACCAACCGCACGGGTGCAGTGCCCGGCTAAACCCATTCCGCGTGCAGCTTCAACAGTACCTACATAGTAGATCCCTGCGATGCCATGACTCATTAGAGCCAAAGCACAGGAAGCGGGTCTTTCATCTCGATATGCCACAACAGCATAAAGATGGGGGACGAGAAAAGCGGTCGGGTCGCTAAATATGCTTCTACCTACCTCCTCAGGTAATCCGAGCGTGGTGTAACTGAGCGCTACCACCTCAGCGAAGTCATTTACCATCGCCTCAGTCGTCACGTGCTCCAACGTGACACCACTTGGCAAAGGTTTGTTTTCAAGCATCCCTTCAATGAACATACCGGGGGAGTTTGACACTTGGAAGAGGTTAAGCTCTTTACATTGACCGAGTAAATCCTTATCGATATGCGCTCGGACAATGATGGTAAAGGACCGCTTTCGCTTTGCGAAAAATTCCTTCGCCTGGGAAATAAGCTTGTCGGAGGACGATCTCGGTTGTCTGCCAACCCTGATGAGGAAGTTAACTGCCGGAAATGTCTTGGCCCCGCAAACAAAAAGCATATCCCCTTGCTCAGCCATATCCGTATTCGGGTTCCACCTGGAGATCTCACGATGGGATTCAGCCAGGTTTAGGTCGGCTAATTGAAGTAATTCATCTCGGTTCATCTCGTTCTTCCTCAATAACAGGTGGAGCGTTGTAGGACTTTTTCAGCTCGATGGGGTAATTGTTACTTGTTCGGAACGTGCAGCGGAATCCTCTTTCCATCTATTTCGATGGTTGTTTTTGAATAGGTCAGTTTTCTTATGATCTTTCCATCTTGAAAATGAAGAACATCGACGCCCCGTCGTTTTTCGCGTTTTCCTTCATACCCTTTTTCGGGCGAAGGCCATTCAAGCTGCCATCGGTAAAGGACTTTTTGTTCCTTCTCGTCAATAAACGTTTCTTCTTCTGTAAATCGAAACCCTCCGTGATTTGCGAACCACGGTGCCCACGCCTTCCTGAGTGCTTCTTTCCCCTCGGCTTTTCCGCCCGTCCAGTTCTCAAAAAGTATCTCGTCATGAAAGAGTCCGATCACTCCTTCGAGATCATGATTGTCCCAGGCAAGATTCCATTCCTTCAAAACGTGCTTAATCTCATCCCTTGAAAGTGGCATAAGTTGCTCCTCGTCTGAATTTAGATAGGCCACCGTCCCTCGTCTTATAGATCCCTCATCGATGTCCCGCTTCTGATTGGAGCCGAATTTTCAGCGATAAGGGGTCCCTCTCGAATTCCGGAAAGCCTACCCTTTTTGTTCCAGAAGGGAATTTACACCTTTTACAAAAACCTGTCAATACTCCGTATTCATTCTGTCTCGGGGCAAGCTTCTGTTCTCCTACGAAAGCAATGAACCGTTCGCTTCTTCATTTATTTCTCACTTCTTATTCCTTGAAAATCTTCTTTAAGAACTCTTTCAGCTCACCCCAGGACTTTTTGTCTGCGTCAGCATTGTAAGCAATCGGCATATTGTATTTCTTTCCCAATTCATCGGCATCCGGATTAGTAAAACTGTGAACCGCACCCAAATAAGAGATACCCTGGCAATCTTCAACACTGCCCAGGATCAAAACGCCCTTCCTATATCTGAGCTGGGCATTTGTTTTCGGTAGAGAGCGTGACTATATTTAGGTTGAAGATGGAAGCGAGAGGATTTAAGTATCCGCTTTTCAGGGAGGCATACGATGGACAAAGAACTCTACTGCAACGATATTGGTTTGCAATGTGATTTTTTGGCCTGTGGTAAGACCGAGGAGGAGGCGCTTAGCAAGCTGGGCGAACACGTGTTAGCCACCCACGGCATCGAAGGATTTTCAAAGGATTTCTACAATAAGGCACGGTCCGTCATTCGCGAGGGTTACTGCGACTATGGAGATGCCCAGGATATGATTTCCGAAGATTGCAGCGCCTGTTACGAGGCTTGCTTTGACTGCGGCGACGAGTGTTGTTAAAAGGGTTCTACAAATTCACGAATATTATCCCGACGTACTGGAGACTTCTTTTTTTATCTTTTCAAAAAACTTCTTGTTTCCCCAAACGTCTTCTAACCAATCATCTTTTATCACCCTCAATTCGTTTCTTGTAATTTCATAATCACCAGCCAAATAAGCAGCTACTGCCAGCCGATTATGGACTTCTCTTGAATCTGGATATCTCTTAATTAATGTAAAGTAAACATTTTTGACCTCATACCAAACCATAGGGTTCTTAAAGTAGGACGCTCGATCATCCGATCTGTAATACATTTCCCAGTGCGCTTCTGCTAAAACCAAAGGAACGATAGAATTAGGAGGAGCGGTCTTTGCAGCTTCCTTGGCAAAATCAAACATTTGTTCTTCCGAACCATACCATTTAGGCATCAGGTAAATGAGTTTTTCACGATATGCCTGAATATCAGCCGGATCGGCTAAGATCGCCCTTTGGAACTGCTTTTCCATTTCCTCTTTTGCTAACCCCAACCCCAGCGCAACGTCAATGAGTCGAGCAGGCACAATGGGATCTGAATGATCAGACTCGTACGTTTTTTCTAAATAGTCTCTCGCAATCAAGAGTCGCTCCTTAAAGAGACGTCTCCCTTCCTCAACAATGGTATTCGCCCATCCTGTCCCACGCGCATGCCAGGCATATTGAATATAAAACAGACCGAGGCAGGCATTGGCAAAATGAGAAGACTCATCCTGCTTTTGTAGGTCTTTAAAATAAGTCAACCATGTTTCAAAGGAGTGCTTTGCATCCGGATTAAAACAAAGCTTATGATAAGCATTCGATAATAGGCTACGCCCCTCCTCATCCTTACTCTTCTCTCTTAGGAGAGAAGAGAGATGTTTCTCCAGAGAATCATACTTCTTCCTTTTTAACATAACGACAATGTCCGCTGGATCTTCCTCAACCGGCCTACCGACCGAAGCTAGATATTGTCTCACTAAATGCACATGCTCACCGTTAGACGCATATTCCAGGTATTTCTTGAAATAGAACACTGCATTCTCCGTATCCCCTTTACATTGATAGCATCGAGCCACTGCATGGTTATAGGTATGATTCTTGGGGTTATCTTTCAAGGCTTTGAGAAAATACTGAAGTGCCTCATCGTATTTGTTTAACCTAAAATAGTGCCGGCCTATCCCGAAGCATGCCGTAGCATTCTCAGGTTCCATTTCGACAGCTTGTTTCATTAAACGGAATGCTTCTTCCTGCATTCCTTTCAGTTCATAGGCATTTGCCATGTTTCCATAGGCTAGCGCATAGTCTGGAAAATAATTTAAAGCCTTCTTAAATTGTTTAAGGGCAGCGTCATACTTTCCCATGTAGGTAAGGTTCACCCCTCTCACTACATGTTTCTCTGCAGGGTCCGCCGCCGAAAATTTTATCCTATCCAAAACCTCTTTGAGTTCCTCCTTCATCCTTCCATCTGAAGAACTGTCCTTCTTATTCAGAAGATTATAGACTTCATAATGCAGTGTTGCCTTCAACACCAGAAAGTCTTTTGCAGCGTGACAAAGCTCGGTCTCTCCCGACACGTCCGTAGGATTCATTATCTTAACGATTTTCTCTACGATCTCTTCTTTTCCCGTAGCCTTAAATTCAGACCACAACAATTCCAGATCCGCGGGATATCTTAGATCAACGGGTTTATAATTCTCCGACTCCACAATGATTCTTGCCACAGCCTCTTTGACTTTCCCAGACGACCTGTCCCTAAGAAGTTTCAACCCTTCAAGTCTATTCCTATCCTCTTGGATAATTGTTGAGACAAAGTGGGCCAACGGTCCGAAATAAGCTGGATGACCTATTTGTCTCCTCTTCTGTAATAGAAACTCTAATCGAGGAATCAAATTTCCTGGCTGCGGATGCCTGTAATAATACGTTATCCACTCATCCTCTAATCCTTGCCTTTTAGAGTTAATAGCACCGAGCCGATGGAAAGATACAGAGATCGCTACGAGTATTAACCATATAACAACACCCGCAATAATCTTCTTGTGCATTACCTCCCCCCTTTCTCAGGAGATCGTGAAGACGGGTTGATCCTGGGAGGACGTTATAACCACCCTTGTCCCAGTGAATTTAGCAACCCATATGCCAAGTAGTCAAACCCTATAACCTATTAGATCCATTGATATTTCTAATGGCCCCCTAATAACCACGTATCGGTCTTTGAGAAGGTTTTGACCAGGGATCTCCTCACCCCCTTTCTCCGCCGTGGAGAGGGGTGAGGGGCTTCCCTTGGGTGTAGTAATAAGACCTAATGGATTCGCATTAGGATGAGAGCTACAGAAAAAGATATTTTGTTAATTCGGCGGGTCTAATACGTTGATCTTGTCATGATATTTGTCGTTTCTTACCCTCTTTCTCTCATTCGCTTTATGGCAAGGCGGATGCTTTCCTGCATCCGCATGATCGATAGGGCAAGGTCTCCGATTTCATCCTTTGTTCCGAGTCCTGTCACCTTAGCATTCAAATCGCCAACACTGATTCGGTCAGCAACATGCGTCAGGGATTTGATCCTCCCCGTTAGCCTATACCCGTACAGAGCGACTATAAAGCCGATGAGGATCAGTGTGCCGGCCAGGATGCCGATAACAATATTTCTTGTTTTCAGAGCAAACTGGGCCGCACCTTCTTGCATAGATTTCGCTGCTCCGGTAAATTCCTCGAGGTAAGCCGTGGCAGCAAGAACATAGTTTGTTCCCTCAATGGGAACGGAGACCATGAACTTGTCACGCAGAACCCCATCGGCGTCCCGCCATTTGTAGTAACCTTGGGATTCTCTCCCTCCTTTAACGCCGGTATATATCTTCCAGAATCCCGAGAAAGATTCCCCGAGGGAATCTTTGAGCGTGCTGGTGTCGATACCAACAATATTAGGGTTGACGTCTGTCCATAAACGCCAGACTCCGTCCGATCCCGGCATCTCATAGATGGCGGTATAACCCGTCACGCCTATCTTCTGCACCGCTATCCTTTTGAACTTCAGGTCATAGTTAAAAAACGCCTTTTTCAACTCCGGGTGAGTCAAAAGATAAACTTTACACTGTGAAGCGACCTCTCTCCCCCTCTGGGCCACAACCTCTTCGGTCACCTTGGTAACTGTATCTGAACTTCGCTGGGCCAGGTGAGAGGAGAGGGTGTTCAGCTGCCGCATATAGAGCAGGCTTGCGGCGAGGATCAGAACGATTGGAATAAAAAAGAAAAGGATGAACATCTTACCCCTCAGGCCAAACCCTTTCCTTTGAGGGAGGTCCGATGGTGCTGCCGATTTTTCAGTTTTACCGGTCACTCTCATGGGTGCATCTCCTGTAGTTTATTGCATGCTATTCAGGGCGTTTTTCGTGAAATTGACGATCTCCTGGCCCTTCAGTCCTTTGTCGTCCAGAGATTTCGCATAACCATCAATGATGGGAGCAATCGCAGCCTTCCAACGTTCGGCCTCGTTGCTCTCAAGACCGATCAGCTGACCCCCGTGGGCCAGGAAAAATTGCATGCCCTCCGTGTCGCTGGTATCCCAGGCCTCGCCATGCTGTAGCAACCATTCGTTGTTGATCTCTTCAAAGATTACCTTAATATCCTGCGGTAGCGCATCCCACTTCTCTTTGTTCATGACCACGAAAAAGGTGAGGCTATAGGCAATGGAATAGGCTGCCGTAGCATAATTTTCCACCTCCGCAAGCTTCCATCCTTTATGGGCCTCTATGGGATGCGTGGCACCATCCGCCTTGCCGCTTTTGATCAGTGAGTAGCATTCCGGCATAGGTACGGAGATGGGTATTCCACTCAGTGCTGCTACAACCTGTGCAGCGATTCCAGTGGTCCTCAACTTGATTCCCCTCATGTCCTCCAACCTCCTCACTGCTTTCCCCCTCGTGTTTATAAGGGCCGGACCGTGAGCATGGAGATACATCACCCTGGTATCGCTCAGTTCCTTCGGCCTGAATTTTCGATAGACCTCGTTGGCGACAGCTGTGGCCACCTTTCCGCTCGTATAGCCCAGGGGAAGATCCACTGTTCCCATCACCGGGAATCTATCAGGGGTATAAGACAGGACTGAAAACCCGAGATCAGAACGCCCCTTCACAACACCCTCATAACATTCCGCGGCCTTCGTCAAGGTCTGGCCGGGGTAGTGTTTTATGCTGACCCTGCCTTTGGTCCGGGTTTCTACTTCTTTACACCAGGAGTCGACCAACTGACTCTGGATGTGGGTGGCTGGGAAAAAATTACTGTAGGTAAGTTTTATGGATGCGGCCTGGGCCTCGAAGGCAACCAATGGAAAAAGGAGCAACCCCATACATACCGCCGTGAACACGAAGCAAGCTTTCCTCATCGTGGAAACCTCCTCTTTTCTGTATCTTTCCTTGATCGGATATTCTCGGTGCCTTTGTATTAGACTTTAAGTTTTGTACCGGCAATTTATACCGGAAATTTATTTCAGCAACTTCTATGCCATGAAATGATCCTTTAGAATTTGTCTTTTTAAACTCAAAATTGAAGCAGAAAACCAAGATTTAGACCTATCCGCAGGTGACACAAAGTCACAATACTGCCATTTTTTGGTACACCAAGAACCATTCACCCTTCCCCTCTCCCCTGCCTGCGGGTAGGCAGAGAGACATTTCAAATATGCCTCGTTAAGCTTCAGTTCACCCTTTTGTCAGTTAACAGATAATCCGTCATGGCCCGGAGGAACTCTTTTCTCATAAAGTCATCAGAAATCTCTTCACTGAGTGTCTGAACAAAAGTTGAGACCTGGTCTTGCGCAAAAGAATCTTTGGTCGCACCCATATCAGAGAGTTTGTCGCTAATGACAAACGGAGCCATAGGGCCAATCACCTTTTTCAATTCGGTTTCAACCGCGTGGAAAAAACCGTTCGAAATGAACTTTTTTTTGATGGGCTTCCGGTCTTCTGCTCTCTCCAACAAGCCCAGTTGGACAAGTTGATAGATTGTCTTGGATGTTTTGAATTCATCCCACTGGAGAGCTTCGCAAATCTCTGAAACGGTTTTCGTCCCGTTGCACAGAGCTGATACATTCCATTGTTCACCGGTAAGACTAACGCTTTCCGGATTTTTCTGGGGGAGGACCCGAAAAATCGCATTACCAGAGGGAACGATTTCTTTGATCTTGTCCCATTGTTTTTGGGAAGACCAATTCAAGATGAGTTGTTCCGTCGAAATAGAGATCGTTCTTTCTGGCGGGACTTCATCCGGCTCGAACGAAGCTTTTCCAGCTTTTAGTCCCATCAGGGTAAAGAATGCGAATTCTCCGGCAGAATTACCGGTTTTAGCATGGGTAATATTTCCGAGTTCTAAATACAGTTCTCCACCATCTTTCCCCTTCAAAATGATCTTTCCTGTCTTTCTATCGGTAAAAAGGGGCTTGAGAATGTCAAAGAGTTTGACTTCTGCGAGGTCACCAAGAATTGTTTCAGGCATAAAACACCTTAGACCTTCTTATCCAAGATTAGAGAAAGCAAGATTGATGCCAAATTTTGGCAAGGTATTTCGAGTAATTTGAGGCAATTCTAGTTTGTGAATAAGGGGGCACCAGAATCTGTGCGGGCCATCACTACTTTGAGTGTCGGGTTTGTTCTTTTGGGAATGAGGCGAATCAATGGATTTTCATAGGGCTTTTATGGACCTGCATAATTGGCTATTCGGGGGAAATATTGCAACTATTAGATATCAAAGAGGTGATCTCGGAGGAGTGCATCGGGTGTTACGAAGCCTGTTTTGAATTCGCCGAAGAACACTGCCGTTAGGGCTTGTTTCACCTCAATCGAGACAAGGTACAATTTTTACCGACTACGTATCTATCTTCTGCTTGAATAATTTATCGCGATCCCGATTTTGCCAACTCAGCAGCCTTTTCAAAAGCCTTATCCATGTGGGGGAGATGGGTCATTTCCGGTACCACTTGAATATATCGGACGATTCCTGTTCGGTCCACAACGATCACAGAACGTGCAAAAAGCATCATCCCCTCTGATAAAAGACCAGTGGCACGCGCAAAATCTCCCTGCTTGTAGTCTGACAGATATTGGAGATTCATCAACTTAGCTCCTTTCGCGAATCGTTTCTGAGCAAAGGGAGTATCGCGACTGATAACAATTCTTTTAACATTCGGAGCTAAATCATTTCCTTTTTCTTCTAAATAATGAGTCTGTGCATCGCAAACCGGGGTATCGAGAGATGGGACAATGCTGAGGAGAAGAACAGAGCCCCTTTCTTTGGACAGATCCACACTACTCATCGTCATCGCATCGACCAAATCAACGGACGGAAGTGGCTTCCCAATTGAGATTGGGGTACCAAGGAGCTTCACAGGTTTGCCCTGGAACATGATTCGATCCCCTGGCTGAGCAGATGCCATATCCATCGGAATCTTCGGCTGGGTGGTAGCACATCCGAATACCAAGAGCAAGACAGAAAATAGAACAGACAAAACTCTTTTCGAGATCATTTGAAAGCCTCCTACAAAAAATCTAATCACTTCACAATTCGATTTCAACAAGAAATCTCGCTGCGGCTCAATCTTCGTCCCTAACATTCTTAAGAACTTCGCCAGCCACTTTCTCCACAAATCAATTTTCAAATTCCAAGAGTTATTTAGGTATTACTGAACAGTTCTTCAATTCGGTTTGACCCTCAATCTCGACGGAGGCGTTTTGTCCTTTAATCCAAAGCGTCGTGTTTCCGTCACTATATTTTGCCCCTGACGCACAAGGCATCCGATGGAGGTAGAGCCTCTTTCCCGGGACCGTAAGAAATGCAACATCAACGTTCTCGTAAAGTTCTAACACCAAACTTTTTCCATCATCGCATGCGTAGGTAATTCCTGATTTGAATGCTTTGCCGGACGAACATCCGAGAACGATGGTGAGTATTAGAAAAATGGGAAGTATCCCTAACTTCACAGAACCTCACCTTTCTATTTTACTTCATAAATCTGGATAGTAAAAGTCTCAATTGTCACAATACCTGTGAAAATATTGATCAAAAAATCCGGAACAGTATACTTCGTTTCCACTCTCACTTTTTTTGCAGTGGCAGGAATGATGGGATCTGTGGAGTTATCACTTATAGGAACCAATCCCCAAAGGGCATACCAGCATCTTTTGTGAGCAATCTTCGTACCCTCTTCTGTACTGGGAGCTAATTCGGCTTTACCCCCTACTCTAATTGTGAAGCACCCAGCGACACTCATGGACACAGCAATCAACAGAATAAGGCTGACAAGTTTTTTGCTCTTAATCATACTTTACCTCCTCTCAATCAGGTGTACAATTTGGGTATGACCGCTTTCACTCTTTCTACGGCTCAATCTTTGTCCCTAACACTTTCAAGAACTTCGCCAGCCACTCAGGATGAGCCGGCCAGGCAGGTGCACTGACGAGGTTGCCGTCCACATGAGCCTTATCCACTGGTATGTCAACGAACTTACCACCCGCAGTTTTTACATCGGGTCCCACTGCTGGATAAGCCGAACATGATTTGCCCGCAACCACTCCTGCTGCTGCCAGCACTTGAGCGCCATGACAAATGGAGGCAATAGGTTTATTCGCTTTGGAGAAATGCTGAACTATCTTCAGCACCTTTTCGTTCAAGCGAATGTATTCAGGCGCTCGTCCACCAGGGATCACCAGAGCATCATAAGTTTCTGGCTTGGCTTCATCAAAGGTTGCGTTCAGCGTGAAGTTGTGGCCTGGCTTCTCGCTGTAAGTCTGGTCTCCCTCAAAATCGTGGATCGCTGTCTTAATCCTGTCGCCGGCCTTCTTTCCAGCGCAAACGGCATGGACGGTGTGACCGACCATTAGTAATGCCTGAAAAGGAACCATTACCTCATAATCCTCCACAAAATCCCCAACAATCATCAAAATCTTCTTCGCCGCCATATTTAACTCCTTTCTTTGGGTTTATGGATGACCCCAAACCTATTACCCTAACAATGGCCCACATTCGTGACACTCCAGCCCACAAAACCCATTATCCCATTCTATATCCAAATTCTTTCCCACTTCAATATAGTTTTTTCTATGTTTTAGTGTTGACAATAGGCACACAATGTGATAATTTCCATATATGAAATACTTCTCATGGGACCCTGAGAAGAATGAAAAGCTCGAGGCGGAGCGGAATATATCCTTTGAGGAGATCGTATTTTATATTGAAAGGGGCCAAGTTCTTGACATTCTGGAACATCCAAATAAGAAGAAATATCCAAACCAGTTCATATTTGTAATTCCAGTCGAAGATTATGTATATCTGGTCCCTTTTGTTGAAGTAGAGAACGAAATCATCTTAAAAACCATTATGCCAAGCCGGAAGGCGACGAAACATTATTTGAGAGGAGATGATTGAGATGCCAGGAATGACGAAAGAAGAAAAGAAGCTATTTAACTCCTATGAAAAAGGAGAGTGGAAGTCGGTCAAGAATTTGAAAACAGAGATCAATCGTTATCAGAAAATTGCCCAAGCAACCATAAGAAAAGATAAGAGGATTAATATTCGAATTGCGGCCAAAGATTTAGAGGAAATTCAGAAAAAGGCATTGGAAGAAGGGATTCCTTACCAGACGCTCATTTCAAGTGTTCTCCACAAATATGCCTCAGGTCGTTTAGCTTGAGAAGTTTTTGGCTCTTTAACCCTCTAAGACTTGAATTAATTATTTTGTATCTTACTGCAAATATTTAAATAATTGAGACCCCTCCTCAAGTTTCGTCCCCAAGTTTCAGGACTGACCCTCTTGTCTTTTGCCTCAGATGTGCCTTTAACGATTTGATTTCAGCATGGAGAATTTTGAACTTTGAGACAGTCTCTGTCTTCCTTTTCCGATTCCACGTTATTAATCTCATTTAATCATTCATGGTTGAGTAAGTTTTGTAGTCTACTGTTAATTCCTCACCCTTTTTGATATCTCTTAAGGCGTAAAAGCTATAACCTTTGTCACAGGCAACATTCGGATTTTTTGAATGATTGAGATACCATGCAGGTGTCAATTGATTAAAATTTTTGGGGCATCCATATAGATCACCTCTAATAATACAAAAATCTTCATACAATTTCTTAATTTCATTCGGTAACCGTTTCACCTTCTTTTTTTCTACCCAAAATATTGGCTCATCATCCCCATAAAAAATATAGGTGCCCTTTTTAATATCAAAAATGGCACGTACTCCCACCCCGTGGATTTTTGAACGGCAAATTCTCGCAAACACTTTATAATGAGGTAATTTCCTTCTTATCTCTGCACCCTTATGCATCTGTGGCACCGGTGTGTTTTTTTATGTCCCGCCTTAATTCCATCGCATCCCAGATGAAGAAGAATAATAAAGCTGCTATCACAAGCAATCCTATTAAGATCCAACGGCAGGAAGGAAGCGTTACCAAGCCCAGCAATCTAAGGAGGATAATTGATATCGAGCTTACAATTATTCCAAGAGCCAAATTCCAATTGAGCACGTAATAAGTAAAATAATTGTCCATTAGATTTCTCAAACTATTTTTATCTGCTTTAAAGAAAAAATCCCATTGTATCGGACCCTGGCAATCCAAGCATCGTTCAATGACGAGATCTCGAACCGAATCGAGAAATTCCCCTATCACAAAAGCGGCAACTGCTAACGTCAGAATAATTAAAGCTCCCCTGGATCCAGTTGCTTCGCTAGAGATTATCTTATTAAACAGACACGTATAATCCCAATTTGATACCGAAAATGAAACAATAAAGATTACCATAAAGCCTGGCACCCAGTGCGCAATCAAAGGATGAGGTTTTAAAGAAAAGTTCATTTTTACCTCCGAAAAGAAACTTCTTGTTTAAAAACGGCAAGATGCCATATTCCACTTTTAAGAAACCGTTTAATCTAAAAAACCATCTTTATCCTCTCTACAGACCAAATTCGCCGATATTTTCTATTTTGTGCTCAGAATAAACCACGGGTGGAGTTATGTCAACCACTTAAAACGTGTCCGTGTCGGTGATCCGTGTCCGGCACTTCATAAAACCGCAGAGCGCAGAGAGCATAGAGCATGTCGTGATTCTAAAATCTAAAGGCATCAGGCGTTAGGAGTAAACAATTATAAAAAAATCCCTCCCCACCTCCCTTTTCCAAAGGGAGGATAAATATTCCAATTTTATGGGTGAGGGGTAATAGCGACAATCGTAATCTGTTTTCGATCAGGGCCGTAATACCAAAATATTCGATAAGCAGTAGGCGTTTTTTGTTGGGGATAAGCTTCGAATACCTTTTCTCCACTCGGCCCCTTGAGGGAAGTAAATTCATGGGTATTTAAGGAAGGATGCCTTAGGTTGGTCTCCATGAATCCAAGCGTCTTTCTTACGACCTTCAAAATATCCTTTTTGCTCGGATCATTTTCGATCTCACGAAGGTCTGAATCAGCTTGTGGGGTAAAAATTAATTCGAACATACGATTTCATTTGGCGTATTTTGCAAATGACCCTCGTTTGATTGTCCCCTTCTGTGACAGGCCTTTCTTCACTTTTTCTAAAGCCTGTTTATTTTCAAAAAGCCAGACCTCTCGGGCTGGAATTTCCACCATGGGCTCCAGAATAATCCTATCATCCTCTTTGTAGGCCTTTACCGAACTGATCTTTCCTGTAGGAAGGAGCTTTGTTAAGGAAATCCTCCTTCTTGAATCTACGGTTAGCTTTATCGTTCCCATCTTTCCTCCTTTCAAATTCGTAATTAATCATAATCAAAAGTGGGAAATTTGTCAAGTGGGAATACCCACGAATTATTCCCGATCCGCAGGCCCCCAGAGAGCGTAGAGCACAGCGCTATCAACTGTAACCTTTCTTGGGCATTCCCCGTCTTATAGAGTAGAAACTTATAGAAAGAATGAGATGCCCCTCGGATGAGTAACCTTAGTGTAGTCGCTCGAACATTTCTTAACATTAGTCCGGGCCGTCATTCCCGCCCCGTATCAAGTACGGGGTAAACTCCAGCGGGAATCCAGCCCAAAAACACTGGATTCCGGGTCAAGCCCGGAATGACAGACAAAGGAAAGGAATTTCTGACACACGATGCCAGTAAAGTAATTCAGACTTGTTATCGAAATATTCAAATTTAGTCGGTCTTTTTCAGTGCCAGAACAGGAGGGAAATGGTATGAGTCAATATGAATCGATGGGGGGTGATTGTATGTGTTGGAGCAGAAAAAGATGGCACCGTCGGAGGTTCGGTATCCTGCTTATTGTAATCGGACTGCTGTGGATTGGCCAGAGGGCTGGATGGTTCCCTTTAGAAATTTTCGGCCCATTAGTCCTATTAACTATTGGCGTATGGATGATCGCCACTTCATACTTCCACAGACGGCAGGGTTCTCCGTTACCCCATGCTTCACCTCTTGCCTGCTGCGGTTCTCAATTCTGGCCAGATAGCGCTGAGGCTGCCCGCCAGAATCAGGCCGCCGCCGATAAAGTGCTGCACCCCGAGTGATTCTCCGAGCAGAATCACCCCTAATATCGATCCGTAAACGGGGAGCATATTATAGAATACCATTGCACGGTTTGGCCCGACCCGACGCACCCCTTCGTTCCACGATAGGAACGCAGCCCCTGAAGGAAAAATACCGATGTAGACGACTGCCAGCAGGAGGTGCCAGCTCCACCTGGTTGCTGCAGGCTGCCACCCCACGCCTGCTGCCCCGAGGAAAAGGGGGAGAGCCATCCACGTGGAGATGGCCGTTACTGAAAAAACATCCCGCGATCGCGTCGCCTTACGGCTGATCACCGAGTAAAGCCCCCAGAGCACAACAGCAAGAAGGACGTATAGATCACCCACATTCACATGCCACTGTCGGAGCCTTTCGAACGAGCCTCCACTGACGATCAGCGTCACGCCGAAAAACGATATCAATCCGCCAAGAACATGCCGGGGGAATAATTGCTCCCTTAGCAGCATCGAAGCCAGGACCGCCGTCATGAGCGGACCCGTGGCGTTAATCAGCACGGCATCTGTTGCCGTCGTAAGTTGAAGACCCCGATACAGAAGGACGGGAAATCCCAGCACCCCTGTCAGTGCCATGGCTGTCAGCAAAGCCCAATCCCTCGGAAGCAGTCGCTCTTTGACGGCAGAGCGGCCCAGGATCACTGCATAGAATAGAGAGGCCACCACAAAACGGGAGACCGTCAGCATCAGGGGTCCAATTTCCTCCCGCAGGGTCCTTCCCAGCACAAAATTACTGGCCCACATCAGGCAAGACAAATTGACGAAGACATAAGCCCACCGTGGATCTTCTTTCCAATTCATAGTCACTTTTAAGGAGGCCAAGGCAGGAGGCCTATTGGGATGATTTCTTCGATACCCCTGCCTACCGGCAAGCATGCGTTGTATGGGTCCGACCTTAAGAAACCAAAGAGCGAAGAGCATGGCGTGATTCTAAGGCCGTAAGGCGTCAGGCGTAAGGAGTAAGGAGGGGCGAAGGCTTGCCAAAATTCTTCAGGCTTTCTTGTGACGCCTGGCCGGCGGTTTATATAGACCTGCTTTATTCGCACCCAACAACCCCGCTTGATATGAACGCTCATCGACGAGCGAGAGATTAGCGATCATGCGCCGAGTCAGCAGACGGACTTTGCGGATCTCGTCTAACCGCTCTCCAATTCGTTCGAGTGCTTCGTCACTCGTCATCCAGTTTAATCTGTCGAAGGATTTTAAGTTCAAAGGCACCGTATAGCTCCGCAACGTCTTTTTTCGCTTCACATTATAAAATTGCTCGAAATAAGACATCACCAATTCATGCAACGTGGCATAGACAGGCTCCCGGAATCGCAAGCCCACAAAATTGGATTTGGCCACGGCTCCCCAACGTCCGTCGCGTTTATACAGGGCCAGCAGATGGTCGTCGTCTTGCAGAATAGCAGGCGTATTCAAAATCAAAGGTGGGTACCCCAGGCGGCGCAGTGCCGCAGCCCCGAACACCGCACCGTCAAAGCAGTGAGCAATGCGCTCTCGAAGTACGCGCAACGGACAACGATAGGTTATTTCGGTACTGTAAGCAAGTCCGTCCAGGAAATCCTGGATCTTCCTTGGAGTGGCCAATGTAGCTATAACTCGTCTCTCGGACTGGGTCAGTGCTTGATTAAAATCTTCAACTGCCGACATCGGAACTCCTGATGGCTCTTGACTATTCTAACAAAGGAGACTTGGGTCGTTCCCAAGATTCAGGCAGCGAAAACCACCATTTCAGCATGATCGTGCTGACAGGGTTCCTGGTCGATGATCAGCCTTCCGTTGTCGCTGTAAACATGTAAGAATCCGCCTAGTTGCCAGTCATAAAACAAGCCCTCTTCCCTCATGGGACTCCCTCCTTCCTCGATGATCCAATTTCCTGTACTTAATTTAATCTCTAACCCGCCAAAAGTCTACCCCATTAAGAAAGTCTTCTACTTTCTAACGGGGTAAACACCCGCCAGTAAGCGATCACAACACCGCCCTGTAAGGTCAAAAAAAAGCCTGCCGTCTCCGGCAGGCTTTCGTGCCCCGCTTTCGCGAGGACAAATTTTAATCTCGGCAACGTCCTACTCTCCCACACAGTTGCCCATGCAGTACCATCGGCGCTGAAGGGCTTAACTTCCGTGTTCGGAATGGGAACGGGTGTCTCCCCTTCGCCATGGTCACCAAGAAACTTTATTCGTGAGGGCGTAAATTATAAATCGTAAGAAGTTTAACATCCTACTCTTCACGCCTTACAGTTTACGCGTTAAATTAAAGAATATGGATGAAGGGACTTTCTCGTATAAATTCAATTATGGTCAAGCCGATCGACCGATTAGTATCAGTCTGCTCAATACCTCACGGTACTTACACATCTGACCTATTAACCTTGTAGTCTCCAAGGGGTCTTATCCCGATATTGCTATCAGGAGGGATACCTCATCTTGGGGTGGGCTTCCCGCTTAGATGCTTTCAGCGGTTA
>JAPVTA010000143.1:0-48335 GCA_047519465.1 Thermodesulfobacteriota bacterium
CGATTCGCATCTTAATGGGCGGCATCCTCTTTTCACTCTTGAGTTGATCGCTGAATTTATTTATCTCACGGTGGATAGCTAATGCGGATCGAATAGCTCTCTGAGGAGCGTCCTCCAGAGCAATCGGAGCTCCAAACAATGCCATAATCCCATCACCAGTAAGTTCGTTAACTGTTCCTTCATAATCATGTACCTTATGGATAAGAATCTCGTAAACCTCATCCATTATGGAATACATTTGTTCTGAGCCAAGCTTTTCAGTAAGACTGGTATACCCCTCCATGTCGCAGAACATCACCGTGACCTGCTTTCGTTCCCCCTCGATCTTGTCCCTTTGTGTCAGAATCTTCTGAGTTAGGTCTTTGGGCAGGTAGCGTTGAATCTTTGCAAACTTCTCATCAAAGGAAAGTTCTTTGAGCTTTTCTTCTGAGGGAATACTTAAGTTGTGACCGCACTCACCACAAAATTTGTCTCCAGGGAGGTTTTCAAATTGACATCGGTGGCACACCACAACGAGTTTCGTACCACATTCCCGACAAAACTTTCTTGCCTCAGGGTTCTCACCCTGGCACTTTGGGCACTTCATTTGCTACCCTTTAACTGCCGCGTCACTTTGTTCATTGAAATGACTATCCTCTTTTGCCATTCACTATAAATACAAATTTTGTTAATCTGTGTTATCCGCATTCAGGAAGCTCTTTCATCTCCGCCTCGGCCTTCTCCAGCCAGAACCTCATGTCCATCTGACGGAACATCGTCGTAGCAACGGTTAGATGCTCCTGAACCCTATCCCGTTTTGCAGTCCGTTTATACAACCTGCTGAGACCCAGGTGGCAGTGGGCGAGAAGTGGGCGCATCCCGATTTCGGAGGCCAGGGCCATTGCCGCACCATAGTGGGCTTCGGCCGTCTCGATGTCGGGGTAATCGGGATGGGAGGCTACCTCGCCAAGGAGGCCGAGGGCCCAGGCCTCGTGGCCGCGTTCACCGCGCTGGCGGGCGAGCATCACGGCTCGGTCGGCGCAGACGCGGGCGTCCACGACCTGGCCCGCTCGCAGGTACGCCCCGCCGAGCTGCACGACGCTGAGCGAATGGAAATATCCTACCCCAGTAGATTCATAGAGTCTCAGGGCCTGCTCTAGCAAGGAGACCCCCTCCGCGATGCGCCCCGAGCACGCATGCACGTGCCCCAAAGAAGCCATGGCGACCGGAGCGTAAAACATGATGTT
The DNA here is from genome assembly GCA_047519465.1 of Thermodesulfobacteriota bacterium. Taxonomy (GTDB): domain Bacteria; phylum Desulfobacterota; class BSN033; order BSN033; family UBA1163; genus UBA1163. The sequence continues at coordinate 1,227 of JAPVTA010000143.1, forward strand.
CCAATCGTGGGCCTGAGCGATCGCGCGCTCGAGCAGGTGGGCGGCCTGGCCCAGTTCCCCCCTGGCGCTATTGAGATACGCGAGCGCGAGACATGCCCAGACGACACTGAACGGGAGATCGAGCGCTTCGGCGATCCGGATGGCTTCCTGTCCGTGGGCCTCTCCCTCCTCGAACAACCCACGCTCGGCCAGGGCGCGCGCCAGGTAAGCACGGGACATTACAGCGGGAAGCACCGCGAGGCCGAACCGCTCACAACTCCGATCGCCCTGTAGGAACTGCATCAGTTCCCGACAGATGTGTTCCGTCCCGCGATAGTCGCCCGAGAGGTGGCAAGCCACGAGAAGGTAGTACTGGGCCGCGACCTTGAGGGGAACATCGCTGAGCGTCTCGGCGATGGCCTGGACCCTCTGCGCGAACGCGCGCACGTCGGTTACGGGACCGCCAGTGTGAACCTGATGGCCGCTCATATAAGCCAACACCCATCCGAGTCGTCGCTGATCGTCGAGCGTTCTGGCCAGAAGTTCAGCTTCCCGGAGATACCCCTCGACCCTCGCGAATTCTGCAAGCGAATGGAGCGAGTTTCGAAGGCCGAATCGGACATCGATAGCCTGCTGCAGAGTCTCACGAGTCTCGGGGAGATGGGTCAGTGCCGTCAGCGCCTGCTCGAAGTAACCGAGTGCCTCCCGGTTGGACGATCGAGCGGAAGCTTTGGCCCCAGCCTGCTGGAGGTAATTGACCGCCCTCCCCCAGTCTTCGCCCCGAAACGCGTGGTGGGCCAACCGTTCGATGTGCTCGGCGAGGCGGTCGGGATAGAGCCGCTCGGTGGCCTCCACGATCTGGCTATGGAGCGTGCGGCGCCGGTCCTGGAGCAGACTGCCATAGATCACGTCGTGGGTCAGGGCGTGCTTGAACGTGTACTCGAGGTCCGGAAAGACGCCGGCCTCGTACAGGAACTCCGCGGCCTGCAGGCGGCCGATCGCGGCGTGCAACTCGTCCTCGCTGTACCCGGCGATCGCCTGGAGCAGCGCAAACGGGACGTCCTTCCCGACCACTGACGCCATTTGTAGGATTGCCTTGTCCCCGACCGGCAGCCGGTCGATACGGGCGGCGAGCACCACCTGCACCGTGGCCGGGATCTGGACGGTCGGCAGGGGCCGCGCCAGCCGATAGGCGCCACGTTCGCCGAGCAGGGACCCGGTTTCGGCGAGCGACTGCACGCTCTCCTCCAGGAAGAACGGGTTGCCCTCCGTCCGCGCGATCAAGAGGCGCTTGAGCGAATCGAGGCCGGCGTCGGCCCCAAGCAGCACGCCGAGGAGCTGCTCGGCACTCTCCGGCGGCAAGGGGTCCAACCGGAGCTGCGTGTAGTAGGTGCGGTTGCCCCAGGGGTGTTGATACTCCGGCCGGTAGTTCACGAGGAGCAGCAGCCGGGCGGTCGGCAGGCTCTCAACGAGGCCATCGAGCAGCGCCTGGGTTTCGGTGTCAATCCAGTGGAGGTCTTCGAAAACAATCAGCAGCGGTTGCACCTGGTTCTCCCGCAGGAGCAGCCGCTTCACTGCCTCCAGGGTGCGCCGACGGCGCTGGAGCGGATCGAGCGTTGGCCAGTGCGGGTCGTCGGTCGGCACGTCTAGCAGCGACAGGAGCGCCGGTAGACTGCCTTCCAGCGTGCGGTCCAGGGTCAGGAGTTTCCCCGTCAGCTTCTCGCGCGCCGCGCGCGGGCCGTCGCGATCCTCGATCGCGAAGTAGCTCTTGAGGAGACCGACCACCGGCAGATATGACGTCGCCTTGCCGAACGAAACCGACCCTCCCTGCACGACGAGCCAGCCATGGACGCGGTGCGAATGGGTGACTTCCCAAACCAGGCGCGACTTACCCACGCCGGGTTCCCCCACGATGGCCACCACCTGCCCATGGCCACCACTGACGCGGCCCAATGCCTGTCGGAGCTGTTCCAGCTCGCCCTCGCGCCCCACGAAGCGGGTCAAGCCGCGCGTTGCCGCCGCGTGGAGCCGCGAGCGCAGGGGCCCACTCCCCGTCAGCTCATAGACCTCGATCGCCGCCTCGAGGCCCTTCACGGGCACCGGTCCCAGCGGCTTCACCTCGATGTAGCCCTCGGCGAGCCGCAGCGTGCTGGCAGTGAGGAGGCTTCTCCCCCCACTTGCGAGCTGTTCCATCCTGGCAGCCAGGTGGGTGGTCTGGCCGACGGCGGTGTAGTCCATGTGCAGATCACTGCCGATTGTGCGGACCACAACTTCGCCAGAGTTGAGCCCGACCCGAATCTCAATCAAGATGCCGTAGGAGCGACGTGCCTCTTCGGCCCACCGGCGAATGGCGGCTTGCATGTCGAGGGCGGCATAACACGCCCTGACGGCATGATCCTCATGCGCGAGCGGTGCACCGAAGATCGCCATGATCCCGTCGCCCATGATCGAATTGACAGTGCCCTCGTAGCGGTGGACCGCCTCCATCATCCGCTCCACCACAGAGTCGAGGAGTTTCCGCGCCTCCTCTGGGTCCCGGTCGGCCAACAATTCCATCGATCCCTTCAGGTCTGCAAACAAAACCGTAACCTGTTTACGTTCGCCTTCTAGGGCGGCCCTGGAGGTGAGAATCTTCTCAGCTAAATATTTGGGAGTATAAGATTCCGGTTTAGGGTAGGCATGGGGAGGGCCCTCTTTGGGTCTAGTTAATTCATGGCCGCACTCACCACAAAATTTGAATTGAGGAGGATTTGAAGAATTGCAATGGGGGCAGACCTTTTCTAATCGGGCACCACACTCCCCACAAAACTTCAAATTTTCGGGATTCTCCGTCTGACATTTAGGGCATTTCAATTTTGCCCTCTCCTTTTAAAAAGACCCACGGGGAAATTATAAACCGTGCTAAACAATCCGCAATGATTTTTACTTTCGTTCGGAGAGGTGCACTAGCATCTCATCATACTACGAAATGTAGATGGTCATTCCTTGCTATCACCATTAAGGCAACTTCTTTACCATCGCTGCAAATTCTTCCTTTATATACGCTCTGAGCGTAGTCGTCCTGACATTTCCAAGCGAGCCAAGCGCCAAGGCAAAGGTCATTGCGATCTCATCACTGGGAAATTCACCGATGGTAACGTAGTCGTATTCCCCCGTCACCGCGTAGACGCCGATCACTTTGCCCCCTATTTTTTCGGCGCCTTTAATGGCTGTTTCCATGCGCCCAGGTGCATCGTTGATAGCCTTGATCCCCTGGTCTGTCAATATATAACCTAACATAAGTCGGCATCACCCCCATCTCCTGTAAACTGATTGATGGTCCCCTCATGTTTGTGAATCTCATCCATTAATATCCGGAAACATCCATCCATAGTCTGATGGACCTCCTCGGGATCGAGCTTCTTAGACATGGAGGTGTAATTCGCCACATCGGCAAAAAGAACCGTCACAAGCTTCCGCTCCCCTTCAATGGAGCTGCGAGTAGTGAGGATCTTATCAGCTAAGAATTTCGGAGTGTAGGACCTGGGCTTCGAGTAGTCGATAGGAGGGACTTCCTTGAGGTTCTTTAAATCCCTTCCACATTCACCACAGAATTGCCTGTCTAGAGGGATCTTGGCTCCGCAAGCCGGACAGATCAATTCCATTTTAAATCCACATCTATCGCAAAACTTTATTCCGTCCCAATTTTCAAATTGACACTCCGGGCATTTCATCCTTAATACCCCATTACTTTCTCTTTATGCCCCTATTCCAAACCCTTCTCACGGGCCTCCACGACGCAGTAGAATCCTCTACCCTCCATCACTGCTTTGATACAGCTGTTATCGGAGATGCAAGTTGCCGGCCTTCTATCTGCCGATTTCCAGCGATTGATGAGCCCCGGCTCACGGATAAGCGGTCTGCAGAGCGCAATGTAGTCTGCAAGCCCTTCGGCAACGAGCCTCTCTGCCGTCTCAAAAGTGCGTATGCCGCCCACTAACACAAGTGGCGCTTGAACTTTCTCCTTGTACTGCCTTGCCGCGCCCTCGTAGTAGACCTCAGGCTCAGCAGGTCCAGCCTTCCCCGGACGAAACGGCACGTTCTTCCCGGATATGAGGGTTCCACCGCTCATTTCTATAACGTCTACATCATTTTCCTCAAGCATAATGGCAGTCTGAACCATCTCTTCTACCGTGAAACCTCCAGGGAGGAAGTCCTCAGAGTTGAGCTTGATAAAGACTGCAAATTCAGGCCCAACAACGTTGCGAACTGCCTTGACCACCTCAACGACCAGCTTCGCCCGATTCTCGATGCCACCCCCGTATTCGTCTCCCCTCTTGTTGAAATAAGGGGAAAGAAATTGGCTCAGCAGATAGCCATGTGCCGCGTGAATCTGGACAGCATCAAAGCCGGCAGCCTTGGACCGTGCAGCTGCAGAAGCAAAGGCATGGATAACCGCTTCGATGTCATGGCGCGTCATCTCTCTGCCGACAGGCTCAGACCCAGTTTGCAAAACGGATGGGCCTATCGGCTCAAGCTTAGTCAGCGGGTAAGGTGCATTGATGCCAGCATGGGAAATTTGCAACGCGATCTTGCCGCCCAGTGATTGAACGGATGTGGTCATTTCGACCAGTCCAGGTATAAGATCATCGGAATAGATGCCAAGTTGCCCTCCTCCTGCCTGTCCCTCACGGCTCACGTATGCATGGCCGGTGATGATAAGTCCTATGCCGCCCCGTGCTAATTGGTTTGCCACGTCGATAAGCCTTGGTGTAGGGGAGCCGTCGTCGCGGGCCAGCCCCTCCCGCGTGGCTGAACGAATAAAACGATTGGGCAGGGTCATACTTCTGATTTTTGTCGGTTCGAATGGGGTTGACATCTGTCATTCCTGATGTCAAGGACTTAAAATTTTGATACGGAAAATTTTAAAGATTCGCCCGCCAGTTATGAGTCGTATACTCTGCCCACGATAATTGTTTCTTTATGCTCAGCTTCCAAGGGGGCCGAATCCAAACCTCTACTTTCCTGGGCGGACCGGCGCGGGAATAAGCCGTGAAGGTCCCCAGAGTTCGGTAGTCACATCAGTGACGAATGCGTTTAGTTCATCCCTAATCTTTTGGGTCTCCTCATTGGATTGCCAAAAAGCCCGGGGGCCAGGTCCGCGAATTCTTTGGTTATTATGACAGCATGCTGACCTCCAGCGGTAGAACGGTAACCACGAAACTCAACCACATCTTTCACCCCATTTGGCGCTGGACCGCGGATTTAGCCCACTTTGCATAGGTTTCTTCCTTGTCTGGACGGAGGTTCCATTTAGTCACAAAAATTACGTTGGCATTTCCTCCTTTCTCGGGCTTCTCAAACCACGACGGGCGAATTTCTACGGAAGATATGAGTTCGCTTCGTCCTCCTTTCCATGTAGATATAGTTAGTGGCCCGCGTGTTTTCAGATCCTCTCCAACCTAATCCAAAATAACCAAAAAAAGATGTATGAAAAGAAAAAAGCCGCGTCAGCCGAAGTTTCGTCCCTCGGCAGCCCGGCTTCCTTCGCTTAGAAGACCGCTTTTTTCCGCCCCCCCCTACGAAGGGCTTATCTAGGCCAATCCCATCTTCGTATTATGAATACGACTTACATTATCAGGGGATACATTTTTTGTCAATACAAAAATGGGCTTGTGAAAATTATCTTTTTAACGATTGACGTTTGAAAGCTTGTATAAGGGAGTAATTTTCAGGAATAACAATTTCAGCTTACAAGCGATAGAGTTGAGAAGTTCCCGTCTCCAATGGCCGTACAGCTTGCCAAGATGTGCACTTTACCTCTATTGAAGATATCTATTTGAAATCTTCAATTCCGGGACAGAGTTCAAGCTTGCGTGTTACAGGAAGAACTCGATGAGGGACCTTATAGAATTTCCGGGGTCCTCCAAGGGAAAGAATTAAGGAGAGTGATCACCCTATCAATAGGTTTTCAACGTCGGCGATGGTTTGAAAGACAAAGTCGGGTTGACTGGAGGTGTGTTTGTATCCCTCGAGCGTCTTTTCGTCGGTGACGCCAGTCAGAACAATCCCCGTCGCAATCCCAGAATCCTTCCCCATCTTGATGTCCGTCTCGAGACGATCTCCAATGAGGATACAATCTTCAGGTCTTAATCCGAGCACATCCAATACACTTTGAATCATGATGGGAGAGGGTTTCCCCACGACGATCTCCACCTTCTTCTCCGTCACGGCTTCGATGGCTGCAATCATCCCGGCGCAATCCGGAATCTCTCCTCCCTCCACCGGGCAGGTCCGGTCAGGGTTGGTGGCAACAAAATGGGCTCCAAGTTTGATGGCCTGGAAGGCAATATTCAGCTTGTGGTAATCGAAGGTTCGATCAAAAGCAACCACAACGTAATCGATCCCTTTTGGTTCTTCAGTGATCGTGAAACCAGCCTCTTTCAACTCTTCGATGAATGGGGTTTCTCCTACGACAAAGAGCCTTGACCGGGGAGCATTCTTTTTAAGATAGTGCCTCATCACAAAGGTGGAGTTAATTACTTCTTCAGACTGGGTGGGGATGCCAAGCCGCGTCAGCTTCGCGGCGTAATCCTCGCGCGTCTGAAGAGGTTTATTCGAAAGGAAAACGACCTTTCTCTTATTTTCTCGCAGTAGCCTAACGACACTCTCTGCCCCGGGGATGAGCTGCTCGCCTCGATAAACGGTCCCGTCTAAGTCGAGGATGAATCCTCTAAACATCTTTCACCGCCTTTCTTCCTATCCTCTCTGGACGTAGAAAAGAATCTTCCGAATTAAATGAAAGCTTAGCCCAGCCATCAAGGCTGAGGCCGGGATAGTGATCAACCAGGCCAGGATAATATTCTTTGCCACTCCCCAGCGCACCGCTGAAATTCTCTGGCCCGCTCCGACACCCATGATGCTGGAAGAAACGACGTGCGTTGTGGATACGGGACCTCCGGCTAAGGCCGCTCCTAAAATGATCATCGCGGAAGAAGTCTGAGCACAGAAAGCGTGAACAGACCTCAGACGATAAATCCTTGAACCCATGGTCTTGATGATTCGCCATCCGCCGCTGGCCGTTCCAAGGGCTGTCGCAGCACCGCACCCGGCGATCACCCAGAGGGGAGCATGAAAGCTGTTTGAAAATCCGAGGAGGATAGATGCCATCGCAATCAGCCCAATCGATTTCTGGACGTCATTAGAACCATGGCTGAGAGCAAGAGCAATAGAAGAAGGAATCTGCATTCGATTGAAGAAGTAATTCACCTTAGGGGCCGCATTTCGAAAAATACGGAAGGTGATCCTTAGAAAAAGCATACCGAAAATTAGGCCTAACAAAGGTGAAATCACAAGGGAGGCCACAACGTAAACGAGTCCTCCCCAAAGAATTTTATTTGGCCCATAAGCGACCAAGACAGCACCTACCATCCCTCCAATCAGTGCATGGGAAGAACTCGAAGGGAAACCCCAAAACCAGGTGATCAGGTTCCACAGAATGGCACCCAAGAGAGCGGCGATGAGGAAAGAGGCAGAGATCATGAGCGTGTTCGGAGAGCGGACGGAGATGTGGATGATATCTTCACCAATCGTTCTGGCAACGGCCGCTCCCAAAAAGAAGGGGGCGATAAATTCACAGAGGCCAGCGAGAAGCAGCGCTTTTTTTGGAGAAATCGCCCGGGTCATGATGATGGTGGATACGACATTTGCAGCATCATGAAAGCCGTTGGAAAAGGCGAACAAGAGTGCAAGCGAAATGACAACTACGCCCAACCCCATTATCCAAACACTCCTCCCATTTTGGTCCCCGCAAGCTTGCTGATGGCAAAAAGACAGACGGCTCCCAGAATGATCAAAATGAGGCCCAAAGCGGCCGCTTCGTTTACGGAGCCTCCAATATAGAAGTTAAAAATTCCAACGGTCATCATCTCATGTCCCGGAACCACTAAGAGGAGTGTCGCCGAGGCTTCCTGAAGGGCAAGGATAAAAGAATAGAGAGATCCCACCAAGACGCCTTTCCAGATCAGCGGCAGAGTCACATCCTTGAAGGTCTTCATTTTCGGAGCCCCCACGCTTTCAGCCGCCTCTTCAAAAGACCTGTGGACGATCAGGAGAGAAGCAAACGTTCCCCTCACCGTATACGGAAGGCGTCTCACCCCAAGCACAATAGGAATCACCATCCATAGGCCGATCAAAGCGGTGTTCATGAATGGCAGAGGATCTCTGAAGGCCCTGAGGTAGGCAATGCCGATTCCAGTGCCCGGAAGAGCCAGGATCAGTGTGGTTAGTGAATCTAAAAGATCTCTTCCCGGGATTTTCGTCCTGGCCATCACCCAAGCCACGGGGACCCCGACGAGGATACAGATGAACACAGAGATGCCCGCATACAGTAAACTGTTGACGATGAACTTCGGCGTTTCAATAGAGACCCGCTCAAAATACCTCAAGGTATATTTCACCGGAAAAGGGGTGAGGGCCCAGCCCTTGCCGAAGGAATCAAGGGCAATACCCAGGTAAGGCGTGAAGGCAAAGATCAAAACAATCGACAGAAAAATAACCACCCCCATCCGGCTCCAGGGGGAGATCTTCTTTCTTTCGATCTTCGAATAAGAAAGAGAACTATAATCCTTGATGGCCACGTACTGTTTAGCGATGACCAGGAAGAGGATGGCCAGTATGACCATGATGGCGGAAATGACGATTCCCATTTTGAAGAGCCTCCGATCGACAAACTGGACGATGTTGAGATAAGCCTGCGAGGCGAGCAAGTTATCAATGCCCACCACCAGCGGCGTGGCGAAGTCGGCAAAGGTCCAGATAAAGACCAGAAGCGCCCCCGAGACATAGCCTGGCGTGGCGAGTGGAAAGGTGATGTCCCAGAATTTTCGCAGGCCGCGCGACCCCACGCTCTCCGCCGCTTCATCAAGAGAGGGAGAGATCTTTCCCAGGGCGTCGACGATGCTCAGGGTCATCAGGGGAAAGAGGTGAAGGGTCTCTACGACGAGGACACCGTGGATCCCGTACATGAAATTAATGGGTTTGGAAAACCCCAAATAGTCCATTAAGATTACATTCACCGTCCCGGCGCGGCCCATGATGAACACAAATCCCATCACCCCGACGAGTGGAGGCATGACCATGGGAATGATCGTGAGGTAAGAAAAAAGATTTCTCCCAGGAAATTCGAAGCGCAGCAGGAGAAATGCAATGCTGATCCCGATGATCGAAGTGGTGACCACTGTCGCCGTACTGAGCAAAAGCGAATTGACCAGGGACTTCAAGTAAAAAGAATCCGTGAAAAAATCGTAGAAGTTCATCAGTGTGAAGGCACCTTGATCGGTTGTGAAGGCATCGTAGAAGAGGCGAATGAGAGGATAGATCAGGAAGACGCCAAAGAAAGCCCAGATCCCGGCGTAGCCGATCAAGCCTCCGATCTTCACCCGCGGCCAAACACGGAGCGGACTGACAGCCAAGGCTGATTCGTTCGGAGTGTTCATGGCAGGTGCTTCACCCCTCATCCTTTTCCTCTTTCTTCAGGGGAGACGACGGGGTGAGGGGAATACCTAAAGTGGTCTTTATTGGAAAACTAACATATACCTGCTCTCCGATGGAGAAAGGACGGTAACCCCATGGGTTCTGAATGTCCACCTTAAAGATGATCTCGCGATCGACCTCTACATCGTAGCGAATTGTATTCCCGATATAAGAAGCAAAACTCACCGTGCCCCTAATGCGATTAAACCCCTCTTGGGCCTCTTCTGACAGGCTGATGGAGGCGGTCTCCGGTCGAACGCTAACCATACAACGATCTCCCGGTTTTGAGCGTCCGTTTCCGATACATATCAGAGAGCCAACCCCGGTCTGGACTTTCATCCATTTTTCAGCGGTATTGATTTCTTGAACATCACCGGAAATGAGGTTATTAATCCCAATGAAGTCGGCGACGAAGGGATTCTCGGGCCTTTCGTACAGATCTCTGGGAGAACCGATCTGCAGTAGTTTGCCTAAATTGATCACCGCGATCCGGTCCGAAAGAGTCAAAGCCTCTTCCTGGTCATGGGTAACATAGATGGTCGTAATCCCGAGGTCTTTTTGGAGTTTGCGGATCTCAGCACGTACCTGGATGCGAATCTTTGCATCCAGATTACTTAATGGTTCGTCTAATAGAAGTACGTCAGGGTTTAGAACAAGCGCTCGTGCCAGAGCCACACGTTGTTGTTGTCCTCCTGATAGTTGGCCGGGATAACGATACTCAAGTCCCGATAGGTTGACAAGCTTCAAGACATGAGAGACCTTTTCGGCAATCTCAGGTTTGGGAATTTTCTTAAGTTTAAGTCCATAAGTGATATTGTGAGAAATCGTCATGTGAGGCCAGAGGGCATAGTTCTGAAAAACCATGCCGATATTCCGCTCGTAGGGGGGGATAGAGGTAACAGGTCTCCCAGCAAAGTAAATTTCTCCGTGATCAGGCTTATGGAAGCCTCCGATGAGACGAAGGATGGTCGTCTTCCCACAACCCGAAGGCCCAAGAAGTGTAAAAAGTTCTCCATCCTGGATCTCCAGGGAGACATGGCTCACTGCTTCAAGTGTTCCGAACCTTTTCACGATATCCTTCAGTTGGATGTTCATGCCTAACTCTGATCTAATGAACTAAATATCCCCTCCCCCTTTACGAACAGGAAGGTGAAAAGATCCTTCCCAAGTTCAAAGGGCGGGCAGGGATGTCGGAAAAGTTTTACAGCGGTACCTCTTTGCGCTAACTACTGACGATGAAAAACCTTAAGGTATGTTGAATACTTACAGACTTTTGTTAGCTTTACCATCTCAAATGATCGCATTTGTAAAACTTTGGAGATATCCTTGCCCGCCCTCATCCCCGAATTTTCTCGCAACTTCAGGAGGCAAGGGGGGATTCAGTTTCAAATCCACGAATCTTACTTCTCTTTGATCATCTCTTTATGTTTCTCAGCAATCTCCTTCCTGAAATAAGAATTCACTTCTTCAATCCTCTTTTTTGGTCCGGCGATCTTGTCGTTGTAAACATTCCCGACCTGAATATCGAAGAAAGACCTCATGCCTCCTGTAAATTGAACTGCCTTTTCAGCGGGGGAGCCTGGGGGTCCTTGGACTTTATACTTGGGTGTAATAGCGTAGAGCCCCCGTTCCATAAAAATCTTCTGGCCTTCTTCTGTGAGTAGAAATTCGATAAAGGCATGGGCTGCCTTGGGATGAGGTGCTCCCTTGAGAACAGACATCGGTTCAGGCGTCACGTAAGCATTCTTGGGATAGACGAACATGACATCATACCCCGACAAAACTTCAGCAAATGCCATGTAACTCGGCACAGCAAACCCAACAGCGAACTCCCCTTTAGCCACAACGTTCGGTACGTCACGGGAGCGGGCTGTAAAAATTCCTGTATTGGCAGCCAATTTTTTCAACCAGTCCCATCCCTTCTCCCATCCATACATAGCAAGTATGACCTCATAACTTGCATGGCTTGAACTCGAACGATCGGGTGTGCATTGGGCAATTTGCCCCTTTAGTTTTGGGTTGAGCAGGTCATCCCAGTCTTTGATGGTGACTCCCAAGCGCTGTAGCAACTTCGGCTGATAGATGAGCCCGTATGGCTCCAGGGTCGTTCCCACCCAGAATTTCTTAGGATCTTTTAGAGGCAGGCCAATGGGTTTTCCTATGGTCGCCGGGATCTCGTCCCACATCTTTTTCGGGATGGTTATTTGATCCAAGAGGCCTTCTGCTGCTAAATTATCAAAAAGCGTTCCTTCGCCACCCCAGAAGACATCTGCCCTGGGTTTGCCTCTCCACTCCAAGATCTGTCCATAAGCCACCGGAGTTCCTTGGGGCATGGCACTGGTCTTCAAATCAATATTCCATTTTTTCTTGGCATAGTCAGCAAACGCTTTTAATGCCGGGTCGTGGACGTCTTTGGATACAGGAGTAATGAGGTAAAACTCATTCTCAATCGCCTGTCCAAACGATATTCCTCCAAAGCACAAAAACCCCATCAATAATGCCGTCAAAACAATGATGATCCGTTTCATGCTAATACCTCCTCTTCTTCAGTTTTGAAATCTCATGAATTTTCCGAGATAATATATAGGGCAAGAAAAGTTGTCAAGGCAAAATGGGCCCCGGGCCATGCAATTCTATCTGTGCTTCCATAACTCATTTCATCCGACCAAAATTCTTTTGGAAATAATGGCAAGCTCCCGCTCGCACGGCGCGGCTCTTAGGGCACGTTCCTGTCAATAGTGAAACTCGGCAATCACGATGTGCCCGGAATCAAGCGGATAAGTGAGCACGGTTATGGATTCCTTATTTAATGTGACGCGGACCGAGCGTGGCGACCCAGGCTCAAATTGGCATCTCGCCTCAGAAGTCCCTGGCACCCCTTTGTTGACTCCGTCTGGCACTTTACCATCGATTAGAAATACATCCCTGTCACGCCCGAGATAGCCCCTTGGCCTTGTGAGCACAACCACGCTGCCCATTCCCTTTTCTCGCTCATCAAGAGGACGCAGCCGTAAGTGGATATAGACGCTCGAACGCGGAAAAGGCGTCCGGTAGATGTGAGTGGTAGGGTAGCCGCTGGCCGAGATGACGAACTCGTAATAAGCCTCTGGTTTGGCCGCAAATGGGCCCCACGCCCCGTCTGCGAAGGTGGCTCGCCGATGCACAGCCTGTCCCAAACGTTGACCGGATGAAGGATCGACTTCGTAGATCTCGACGGTCGAGCCTTGAAGCGGGAGGTTCGTGGGTGCCCCGTTGGCCCATCCGCTGACGACCCCATTTAGAATAGGCCGGGTTTCAGGGATGATGTCAAGGGTCGCAGGTTCGCGGCCGGTGATAAATGAGTACATCGTCTTGAATGCGAGACGATCGAAAGCAACCTCCCGGTGGTCAAGACCAGGGAGGACTATGTTCTTCGCCCCTCGCAGCTCTGGTGAATCGAAGGACACGTTTGTCGGCTGACCCGGCATGCCGAGGAATCTCCCATCGGGCTGAGCATACTTGTCATTGGTGTCACTTCGAATCGTCATGAATTTGACGGCCGGGTCTACCTCATTGCCGGCATTAAGGCCGGACAAGAACGCCCCCATCCCATTAAACTCGTCATTCGGATTGACGGGAGTGGCCCGAACACCGTGATTCGGCGTGCTACAGAGAATGGCGGAGGAAACATTCGCTGCTCCTCCGGCATTCTTGATGTAGTTGCGGATGGCATAGCCACCGCGAGAGCTTCCGACAAGAATTAATTTCCTATGACCGGTCTTGGAAAGGACCTCGTCGATCTTGGCTTTAAGCTCTCTCAATTGATCGGCGGTGCCGCTTCGGTTCTCCTGAGGCTTTGTATCATCGCTCCGCGCCCTTGGATGGGTGAAGTCAATCGCGAAAAGAACCGAGGGGGGATACCCATTCGACTCGAATCGCCAGATGGTCGTATACCAGAGAGCGGCAGAGTCGCCACTTCCATGGACAAAGAGGATGGGCCGCGAAGTGTCAGCAGCGAACGCGGTGCTTAACCACAGGAAAAGCAAGACAATTGAGGTAATGGCTACCCGGCTGGGCAAGTTCCTCCCCGGTAGTGGATCCACTCTTCTCTCGAATTTCCTATTTCCCTCGTTATTTCCTCCTGATCGATAGAGTTTTCTCATGTCAAACCTCCCTGGCTCATTTCGGATTAAAGTCGACCCATTGTTGCAGAAAGATAGGTAGGACTTTAGTTGTCCACTCAATCACAATTATAAGATAGGAGTAAAGCTCCCCACCCTGAAGGGCCGGGCTCCGCTACCGAAACAATTTAACAGGATGACTAGGTTCTGTTCAAGAAGATCTCTTCCTTTAGGATGGTCAGGAATCTCATTGTCAATCCATTTCCGGCTTTTCATTTCTTGACTTTTGTCAGCAGATCAATTTAAAATTAGTTTAATTTAGTCTCCGAGTCAATTTCCTAATTCTCGCCCCTCACTCCGTCCTTTTCCTTGAGGGGACAGGGCGGAAGGAGCTGGACACGGAAATTGGCCATTAGGGCATAGCTGGAAACGGCTATACCTCCCGTGTTTGGAAAGGAGATGGGCAATGGAATCCAAGAGGCCAATATCTCAAACACGGATATTGGCCTTTTTATTCACCCCTCACCCTTCCCCTCTCCCCTTGGGGAGAGGGCGGGGTGAGGGGGATCTGAGACAATAATATGCTACTCGACCCTTTCAGACGAAAAATAAACTACCTCCGGATCTCAATAACGGACCGATGCAACTTGAGATGTCTCTACTGTATGCCTGGGGACGGAATCCCCTTGATCCCTCACGAAGAAATTCTAACTTACGAAGAGATATTGAGGACAGTCCTTGTTTTTGCCACAGAGGGAATTTCCAAGATACGACTGACCGGAGGCGAACCGTTGATCAGAAAGGGGATCGTCGATTTCGTTGCCCGCCTGTCTCGAATCGAAGGGATAAAGGACCTAAGCCTCACCACAAACGGAATCCTTTTAAAGGAGTTTGCGCATGACCTTAAGGAGGCCGGTTTGAAAAGGATCAATATCAGTCTGGACTCCCTCAAGAAAGAAAGATTCTGTCAGATTACTCGAAAGGACGATTTCGAGAAGGTTTGGGCGGGAATAGAAGAAGCGTTGAGCGTCGGGCTTTCCCCCATCAAAATTAATATGGTTGCCATCCAGGGGTTGAATGATGATGAAATCGAATCCTTTGCCCGTTTAACCCTTCGTCTCCCTCTCGTCATCCGGTATATTGAATATATGCCTTCAGGCAATGGCGAAGAGTGGAAGGAAAGCGACCTCTTGACCATTCCTCGAATCAAGGCTCGTCTTGAGAATGTAGGTAAATTGATTCCAATTCCTTCGGACCGGTGGGATGGCCCTGCGAAGAGATTTCGAATAGAAGGAGCTGTCGGAGAAATAGGGTTGATCGGACCGGTGAGCAGTCATTTCTGTCATGATTGCAACCGCCTTCGACTCACGCCTGACGGCAAAATCCGGACATGCCTCTTCTCCGATGACGAGATTGACGTGAAGGAACTTCTGAGACATGGGGGATCCGATCAGGATTTGAAAGAACTGCTTCTCGTTGCCCTCGAGAAAAAGCCGGAGAGACATCCAATCCGCACCCCGCAGTTTAAGAAATGCCAAAGGAATATGTCAGCGATCGGAGGATAAGTCAATTTCGGATTGCGGAATGTGAATTGCGGAATTCCCCCTCACCCTTTCCCTCTCCCCTAAGGGGAGAAGGTGGGGTGAGGAGGCGCTTCGGTGGAGGCAAAAGATGTCTAAGCTTACGCATTTTGACAAATCGGGCCGGGCCAACATGGTCGATGTAAGTAAGAAGGCTGAGACCATACGCGAAGCAGTTGTTCGAGGATCGGTCTTTATGAATCCTAAGACCTTCAAACAGATGATGTCCGGCAAGATTTCAAAGGGAGATGTCTTGGCGGTGGCCAAGGTAGCTGGAATTATGGCGGCAAAAAAAACCTCGGAAATCATTCCCATGTGCCACCCTCTCAACCTCTCTCACGTAGAGGTCAACTTTTTTCCTTTTGAAAAAGAGAGTCGAATCGATGTTGAAGCCAAGGTTAAGATTAAGGCCCGGACAGGGATAGAGATGGAAGGGTTCTTGGCCGTTGCTGCCGCAGGCCTCACTATTTACGACATGTGCAAGGCCGTTGATAGAGGAATCGTTATTTCTAATATCCATCTTGTCAAAAAATCGGGAGGGAAAAGCGGAACCTATGTGGTAGGGAACGGTTTGAAACCGTTCCGTACAGGAGTTCGGAGGCAATAAACCGTAGCGTCGGCATTTATTGCCGACGTTTTACCACCGCCCCCGTTAAACGGGGGCGCTACATTGGAGTATGCAAGAATGAATGCAGTACAGCGAGGCAAGGTCCTCGCTATCAATATCAGCGAAAGTAAGGGGACAAAGAAGACCAATGTCCACTCATGCGCCCTCTTGAAGGATTCCGGTTTAAAAGGGGATGCCCATGCGGGCCCCTGGCACCGGCAGGTCAGTCTTTTGGCAGACGAGTCCATTGAGAAGATGAGGGCGAAAGGGTTGAAGGTCGGGTACGGCGATTTTGCGGAGAATATTACGACAGAAGGCGTCGATCTTGTCCATCTTCCCATAGGAACAGAAATCCGAATCGGGGATTCTGTTTTGCTGCGCGTCACTCAAATAGGAAAAGAATGTCATACCCGGTGCGCCATTTACTACCAGGCAGGAGATTGCGTGATGCCCAAGGAAGGAATCTTTGCCGAAGTGGTGAACGAAGGAGAAGTGAAGGTAGGAGATGGAATAATTATTAAATCCAAATGTCAAAAACCAAATGTTAAACGAATGTCCAGTTCCAAATCTAAAACATTTTGACATTTGAGCTTTGAAATTAATTTGGCATTTGAACTTTGTCATTTGGCATTCAATTTTGGAGTTGAGATGTTCAAAGTTGCTATTTTAACCATCAGTGATCGCGGTTCGAAAGGCGAACGGGAAGATTCGAGCGGACCGCTCATCAGTGAGATGCTGAAGAGTCTGCCTGCCGAAGTGATCCATTACGAAATCATCCCGGACGAGAAAGACAGGATCGTTGAAGCCTTAAAGAAGAGTTCTGACCAATTAAAAGCAGACTTGATTCTCACCACAGGGGGCACAGGCTTAAGCCCCCGGGATGTAACACCTGATGCAACATTGAAGGTCATTGATAAAGAGGTCCCTGGTTTTTCAGAAGCCATGAGGGCTGAAAGTTTAAAGAAGACCCCCCATGCGATGATCTCGAGAGCCGTCGCCGGAATTCGAGGTTCGACGCTTATTGTGAATCTCCCGGGAAGTCCTAAGAGCGTGAGAGAAAATCTGGGCGTGATCCTTCCTGCCCTTTCTCACGCCTTATCCAAATTGAAGGGCGACCCTTCCGAATGCGGTCAGGAATAAAAGTAAATCTCCTCAGTCGCCAATTTCAACCACAATTTTTTCCCTTCGCTTTTTTAAGGCGGGAATGATGGAGGATAACAACATCAGAAAAGTAATCAGTAAAAGTCCAGCAGATATCGGCCGTTGGAAAAAGACCAAGGGACTTCCGTTAGAAAGAAGCAATGACCGCCGCAAGGATGCCTCCATGATGGGTCCCAAAACAAATGCCAACACAAGGGGAGGGGTATCATATTTATATTTTCTCATTAAAAAACCAAGTATGCCAAAAATGATCATCACAAATACATCTCCCAAACTGTTCTTTAAACTGTAAGAGCCGATCAAGCAAAAAAGGAGAATCAAAGGAAAGAGAATGCTGTAAGGAATCCTTAAGGCACGTACCCAAAGACCGATCAAGGGTAGATTAAGAATTAAGAGCATAATATTTCCTATGTACATGCTCGTCACCACACCCCAGAATAGATCGGGGTGCTCCTTGATCAGGAAAGGTCCGGGTTGAATTCCGTGAATAATCAGAGCCCCTAACAGGATCGCCATGACCGGATTTGCTGGAATGCCCAGAGTCAACATAGGAATAAAGGCCCCGCCAGCGGCGGAGTTGTTTGCCGACTCTGGACCGGCCACCCCCGCGATCATTCCGGTGCCGAATTTCTCCGGCGTCTTGGAGAAGCGTTTCTCGACGGCATAGGAAACAAAGGAGGCAATCACCGCCCCGCCACCCGGCAGAATGCCAAGAAAAAAACCGATGATAGACCCCCTTACAAGAGCCCATTTGGACTCTATCCAGTCCCGAACCGTTGGAAGCAAGTTGCTGATCTTGGTGTTAAAGATTTCTGTCTTAATTGGCCGCTCCAGATTGGATAAGATCTCCCCGATTCCGAAGAGCCCCATCACGACAGGCACGAGGCCTGGGCCATCCAGAAGAGTCTCGCTTCCGAAGGAAAATCGCGGAATTCCCGTTAGATTATCAAGGCCAATGGTTCCTAAGAAGATGCCGACCCCTGCCATAAGAAGGGCTTTGCTCATCGAACCAGAGGAAAGAAAACCAAGCAGCGTTAAACCCAATATCATCAGCGAGAAGTATTCTGGTGGACCAAATTTCAAGGCTGCCTCAGCAAGGGGTGGTGCCACAACCATTAACGCGAGAACGCTGAAGGTACCGGCAATAAAACTCCCGATGGCACTCATTCCTAATGCAGGACCTGCTCGCCCCTGTCTGGCCATTTGATAACCATCGAGACAGGTTACCACGGAGGCAGCTTCCCCCGGGATATTCACTAAAATGGAGGTAGTGGACCCTCCATACATAGCTCCGTAATAGATTCCTGCCAACATAATGATCCCTGAAATTGGGTTCAGGCGGAAGGTCATTGGTAATAGGAGCGATATGGCAGCCGTTGGTCCCACCCCGGGTAGAACGCCAACTAATGTGCCTATCACACACCCAATAAAACAAAACAAGAGATTAATCGGCTGGAGAGCAACGCCAAACCCGTTTAAGACATTCCCGATTAATTCCATGCCAAATGCCCCTAAAATCCCAAAATACCCTTAGGAAGATTAGCTTGAAGCCATGTATCAAAAAGAAGATAGGATAAAATCGAAGTCAGTACAGCCCCGACAATGCTTCTAAGCCAGTTTTCAGAACCGACGAAACGAATGAGAAAAAGGATCAAGAGAAAAGTGCAAATCAGAAACCCAACGATATCCAGAAAGAAAGTATAAATAAGGAGACCCAAGACAACGAAGATAAGTTTTCGAAATTGAATGTTCTCCCATAACTTTTCAGTCTCACCTTCTTTCTTGAAAAATGCCTGCATGAAGGTTAGGGCTGAAAAAATACAGATGAAGATTCCGGCCAAGAAAGGCATAAAGCCGGACCCAGGCATGCTTGGGGTTCCAAGGTCAAATTGCGGAGCACAAAGGGTGATGAATAACCCCGTACAGAACCATATGGTACTGCTTATGAGGTCATGTCTTCGCATGGATTATCTTTGGAGAGGAGGGAAGAAGGGTAAAGACCCCCCCTTCCCGCGAGGATTACTTCTGTTCAACTTTCTCACAAAGTTTACCGGTGCTCTCGTAAAGTTCCGTTAGGAACTTCCTGAAGTCTTCAGGATTTCTGTAGACCAACGGGAGGTCAAATTGTTTGAGGGAATTCTTGAACCCAGAATCCTGTAACCCTTTATAAAAGGCATCGTGGAGGATTTTCACCCGTTCTTTGGCGAGACCCTTTGGGCCAACAATGCCAATGACGCTGGGTGCAACAAATTTGTAACCCAGTTCAAGGAGGGTGGGAACGTCCGGATAACTCTCCATCCGTTTGTCCATTAGAATGGCGAGTAGTCGAAGTCGACCCGCATCCACTTGTGGCTTCCATTCGGTTGTCTGTGGACAAAAGTCTACATGTCCACCCAAAAGCGCCGTAACAGCCTCATTCCCGCTACCGAAGGGAATATGAGTCCATTTGACTTTGGCAGCCTCTCCTAACTGTATCGTGACTAGATGTTGAGGGGTACCCGCTCCCGCAGTGCTATACTTAACCTTGTTAGGATTAGCTTGAGCATAGGCGATCAAATCTTTCAATGTCTTCCACGGTGAATCTGCTCGCACAACTAACCCGTACTGGTACACGCTGTACTGAAGGATGGGATCAAAATCATTGACTGGGTGATAGGGGACCTTTCGCAAATGGGCACTTAGAACTCCCCCGCTTGAAAGGACGCCGACGGTATACCCATCGGGCTTTTTTGTTTTGAGTTCCCCCAACATCACTGAGGAACCTCCTCCGGGTTTATTGATCACCACAACCGGTTGTCCTAAAGTCTTTGAAGCAGCGTCTGCCAATGCCCGAGCGGGTATGTCGGTAGAGCCACCCGCACCGTAACCCACCCAGAGTTCGATTGCTTTGGCGGGAAACTCCGCTGCCTCCGTACAAGGAGGGTCTACCGCCCATGCGGCAAAAAAACTGATCAAAAATAGGCCGATTAAAATACGCTTTTTCATTGTCCTACCTCCTTAAGAATTTGTTATAAAGTCGATCAAACATTGAACTTAATTTCTCCACCGTTTCAATTTCAGAAAATTTTTCTCCAGGGCTCAAAACCCATTTTCTCCAGTCCATAGCCAACCGTTCTGTCATTTTGTTAAAGTCTGGATAGCTGGTCAGGGCATCTTCTCCAGAAAGAAGTGGCCGGTCGCCACATCCTCCGGCTCTCATCTTTAGGAATTCTGCTAATTCACTACTCATTTAGAGGATTGTTCTTCCTCCGTCGAGGCAAATGGTTTGTCCGGTAATGTAATTAGAGGCTTCTGAGGCCAGAAAAACCACAGTGCCTATGATGTCTTCAGGCCCACCTACCTTTCTTAAAGGGGTTGACTCCATGATGCTTTTATAGGCCTCGGGGTCTTTAAGCCTGTCAGCTACTAATGGTGTGGCGAAATATCCAGGCGCGACCGCATTGACATTAATGTTATAGGGTGCCCACTCTTCTGCCAATGCTTTTGTGAGCATGACGATTCCAGCTTTGGTCATTGCATATACGGAGTTAGGTATTCCAGCTCTGACGAGAAAAGCGGCCGCCGATGCGATATTGATAATCTTTCCCCTTTTTTCTGGTATCATGATCCGAGCAGCGGCTTGACAACAAAAGTAAACGCCTTTCGAATTTACACGGACGGTGAAGTCGAAATCCTCGGGAGTGATATCGAGTGCCTTTTTATGGACATTGACGCCAGCATTATTGACTAAAATATCCAGACTTCCTAACTCACTACGTGCCACATTTATCATCTTTGTCACGGCGTCAATATCTCCCACGTCCAATTCTACGAAAATGGCTTTTCTTCCCATATCTTTGATCTCTTCAGATGTTCGCTTTGCATTCTTTAGCACGATATCGGCCACTAAAACATTGGCTCCTGCTTCAGCCAAACCCAAAGCGATCCATCTGCCCAATCCCTGACCAGACCCAGTGACCACTGCTCCTTTACCTTCTAAGGTATATCTTGGAAACCGATATGATTCGTCTTGTCTTTCCATCCAATGCTCCTGTTCTATGTCTCTCTTACCGAATGAATCGTTTGAGATTGAGTAAGGTTCGAATGTTGAACAATATAGTATGGAAAACCCGATACAATAGTAATAGTTACTTGTCAAGAAAAAAATGCATTCTGTCCTAAAATCTCAAAATGAGTTGATCAGACTCTATACGGGAGTCAAAACTTATTGACTTAACTCAAAAACTTTTAGTAGACTTAAAAGTAGGCCGCCAGACGCAAAATATCCTTATGACCGATTCTGAAACGAAAAAAGGAGGAGATAAGAATGAGTCTATTTTCTGACGGATCGTGGAAGCAGTTCCGAGAGACGCTGGGACTAAGAGAATCGCCGTTGGGAATCTATTATACGAACGACAAACCCGAAGGAGTCACGCCGAAGGAGGGACCGTCGGGGTGCATGATCGGACTGCTTCAGAATGCGAGCAGAAAAGGGAGGACCGTTTATTTCGACAAAGGCCATTTCGGATGCCCCGGAGGGGCTTACTACATGGGATTTTTTGAATCTCCAAGGCCCAATATCGAATATTTTCTCTCCTGCGGCATTCCTGGTGAAATGGAGGGAGAGCGATATATCAAGACACCAGAGCGGGCCCGCGAGTATTTTGCCAAAATGATCCCCCGACGAGCGCCGGCAACCTATTGCGTCTTCAAGCCGGTTGACCAATTTCAGAAGGGTACAGACCCGGAAGTTGTCGTCTTCTTTGCTCCGCCGGATATCCTCTCAGGACTCTTCACCCTAACAAACTATGCCCTGGAGCGCACGGACGCTGTCCAAACACCCTTTGGTTCCGGGTGTGGAACGATCCTCACCTATCCCTTGAAGGAAGCCGGGAAGGAACAGCCCCACGCCATTCTCGGAATGTTCGACGTCTCTGCAAGACCCATGGTCGAGAAGGACACGCTCACCTTTGCCATGCCCTATAGGGTGTTCCTAAAACTTTTAGAAAACGTTTCGGGCAGTTTCCTGCAGACGGAAAGCTGGAAAAGGGTCCTTCGGAGGATCCAAAAACTAGAAAAATCCCAATAGGCAAATCACAAGTCCCGAATAAATTTTACATGACGCGTTCGTCACCCCTGCCTACCGGCAGGCAGGCGCGAACGATGAAAATATGGCTCAGTCCCCTCCCCCTCTGATGGGGGAGGGCGAGGGTGGGGGTGAACAATTGAGCTCATTTCTCCCTCACCTCAATCCTCTCCCACCAGGGGAGAGGAGGTATTTTCTACGTAATTCCAATTACTCAATGACCAAAATACATTAAGAAGAAGGCCCCCTCTCCTGGAAGGAGAGGACAGGGCGGGGGGATAAATGATCCATTCAGAAACGATCTCATTAAGTACAAAAGGCTTTAGCGACATCGTTGATATCACGGATCGCGTCGACACAGTGATCGGCCGCTCCAGAATAGAAAACGGATTGGTCACCGTGTTCTGTCCCGGGTCGACGGGCGCCTTGACAACAATCGAATACGAATCGGGCGTGCTCAAGGATTTGCAAAAGGCGATAGAGAAGATCGTACCCTCGAATATCCCTTATGAACACGATAGACGTTGGGGCGATGGCAACGGCTTTTCTCATGTGAGAGCAGCTCTGATGAAGCCCTCCCTCACCATCCCACTGGTCAAGGCAAGATTGGCCTTGGGAACATGGCAGCAAATTGTTTTCATCGATTTTGATAACCGAAGGAGGGAGAGAAATATTCTTGTCCAGGTAATGGGAGAGTGACGGCGCGGCCAACTCCGTTCACTTTATCAGCATATAAATTGAGACGAGGATGACGAAAAGGGCAAATATTTTTTTTAGTAGGAAGGGGTGGGTTTTAAAAGAGACATAAGCTCCCACTCTCGCCATCAAGACTGTTCCTACGGCGAGTGCGGCACCGCGCTGAAGATCCACGAACCCGAAACTCCATTCGGGCAGACCGGCACGACCTATCCCGTTTAAAATATAACCCACGACTGAGAACAAAGCGGTTATCACAATCGTAGCGCTTGACGTCCCGATGGCTAATTTCAAAGGCATGTTTAAAAAATAATACATCATCGGAATGGTGACAATTGCACCGCCTACCCCGGCTAAGGCTGCCACAATGCCGGCGGCGAGCCCTACCCCCATGAGTCCCGGAATGCCAGGCTTCGATAAAAGCTCGAGTTTTTTTTGAGCCTCCGCTTCGCCTTCGGTCAACATTTTAATCGCTGGGGCCATCACGATGAGGCCGAAAGCAATTCGCAGGTGCCTTCCGCTCAACCACGCGGCCAATTTGGTTGTAGCGAGGGCGGTCACAGCACTGGAAAATCCAAGCACGAAAACCGAACGCCAGTCCACGTTTCTCTGTTTGCCATGTTGATAAGCACTCGTGAGTGAAGCAAAAACAATCACAAAGAGGCTGGTGCCAATAGCGATGTGGGTCAACACAGACCAGGGGACGCCGGATTGTTCATAGCTGATGATAAGCACGGGCACAATCAGGATACCCCCGCCTATGCCGAACATCCCTGCGAGAAAACCGACGACGCATCCAACTGCCATGAAAAGTAAGAAGTTATAAAGTGCCATTATAAAACTTTTTCAGCCCTTCTTTCCCTGTGAATTTTTTCTGTCGCTATTCAGGTGGATCTCTCTTCTTTCACCTCGTTAACACATTTTTGAAGGGCTTGAGTGAACTGAGATCGCATCTCTTCTTTTGGATGACCGGGATTATAACCAAGATGCTCCCTTGCCTTTTCCCAGCTCAAATCCCACACCTCATTCAAAAATCCAGGTCCTTTCCATTGATCGGAGGGTATGAGTTGAAGGGTGGAGGTCGATTGGGTAAGATTAATAATCGTCTCCCCTATCTCTTCCCAGGTTAAGAAAAGACTGCCCACATTGTAGATCTGGCTCGATGGCCCGGGTTCCGTGATGGCAGACATCATGGCACTTGCTAAATCGGCCATGGTAACAAATGCTCCCCCTGCACCGTGGACCATTTCCAAAGGTTGATGGTTCAATGATTTTCTGACCAAATCCCGTAAATGGCGCCCGCCGATATTGTCACCGAATGCCCACCAGAAGCGAAAAATGGTGACAGGAAGATTCCGCTCTTTATGATAGAATCGACACAGTTCTTCCGCGGTATACTTGCCTAGAGCGTAAAGAGGCTTACGCGCATCGCCAATCAAGCAAGGGTGGGACTCTGTGACCGGATGCAGCACGGCATGACCGTAGACCGTGGCCGTACTCGTATAAATAAAGTGTTTTACACCGAAGGAGGAGGCTGCCTCCAAAAGGTGAAGGTGACCTCTGATATCTTCTTCAAAGATAGTATACGGTTCATCAGAAAAACTCCAGGATAAATTGATAACCACCTCCATCCCTTGGACAATTCTTTTGACAAGAGCCTGATCAACTAAATTACCCCGGAAATAGGCGATCGGAAGTTTCTCCATCTCCAGAGGCTTAGGGGCTGGATCGAGCACCGCCACTTCATGACCGTGTTTGGAGAAATCATTAATCAGATACTTCCCGATCTCACCCGCGCCGCCAGCGATCAGAATCTTCATTCCTCTCCCGTCTGATCAAAAGAATAGACGGGGGCGTCGCTTACTCGACCCGACCCCAAGGAGTCTTTGTCAGTAGGTCCGGCCCCCGGAAAACAGATCGCAGCTACTTGGCTGCGAGCACCGCTTGTACTTGTACGGCGGCTGGTTGCTTCGCCAAATAGCGCATGCGCAATGGCTTGAGCACAAGCTGCGCCAGGAGCGCCGAGGCCCAGTCGAACGCGACCGCGACCGCGAAAACGCCAAACCAGCCAACATTCGGCAGCTTGAACTTGGCGGCGAACGGCGTCCAGATGTTAGTCACCGTCAGTACGAGCCCGTATACGATAAAAATCGCCGCCACGGTGAACAAGACGGTTCGCGCATTGCGTGAGCGCACAATGCCCAAGACGGTAGGACCCAAGAACGTTGTGAAGAACAGGAGCAAAAGGCCGATCAGGAGCATGATGTCCGCGCGAAAGTCGAATGCTTTGCCCGCGGAGAGTGCAGAGCCGATTGGCACGAACACCGACGCCGTGCCCTTCGCCGTGTAGAGCAGTCCATAGTTCGTGGTGGCAAATTTTTTGCCAAAGAGATCGCCGCAGGTTGCCGGGAACAAACTGTACACTTCTCCCCAGCCGAAGAAGGTTAGCCCGGAAAGGACGACGAAGAGGAACGGGTTGTGTGCGAAGGTGACCAGAAGGAGAATCGCGAAACCTTCGAGACCGAAGGCAATAGTCATCGTATTCTCGCGACCAATGTGATCGGAGACCCAGCCGAAGAAAGGTCGCGTGATCCCGTTGAGGATGCGGTCGAGCGAGAGCGCGAAAGGCAACGCCGCAAGGGTGAGGCCGAACATGCTGACCGGTACATCGGCGACCTTAAAGTCGATCGCCATCGGCGCCAGTTGTGCAACCGCCATCAGTCCGCCGGTAACCGCCATCGTGAACATCAGGTACAATAACCAAAAGGCGGGGGTACTAACCATTTCACTGGGGATTGAGTCTTTCCCAGCCTGTTGCACTCGGGCTGCAGGCGCGGCGGCAGGTGTCTCGCCAGGTTTGGGGGCGCGCAACAGAATACCGCATATCACGACGACGACCCCCTGGATGAGACCCCAGGTCAAGAACGCAGACTGATACCCACTTTTCGCGATTTGATTCGTGATCGGAATGACGGTCAATGCCGAGCCCGCACCAAATCCCATCGCCGTTAGACCCGCCGCTAAACCACGTTTGTCTGGAAACCATTTCAGCGCGCTGCCACTCGCCGTGCCGTACACAATGCCGGCGCCGACACCGCCAATAATACCGCCGATGTAAAGCGTCGTCAGCGAGTCGGCGATCGAGTTCAGGTACCACGCGATGGCGACAAGGATACCCCCGAGGATTACCACGACTTTGGGCCCAAAGCGGTCGACGAAATAGGCTTCAAGAAAATTGGGCCACGTCTCAAAAAGGATGAACAGCGTGAAGGCGATCTGGATTGCAGTCCTCTCGGCATGGAGTTGCTTGGCGAGCGGACTGACGAACAGAGTCCACCCGTACTGGAGATTGGCGATGGCAATCATGCCTAGAATGCCGATGCACAGCATGAACCACCGGGTGGCATCGTTGACTCCGGTGGCGGATGGACTTGTACTAGAGACTTTGGTGGTGGACGGACTTGTACCAGACATTTTCTCCTCCTTGCATGACGATTCAAAATTGTGTTGTCAGCGCAATGCAACAAATGGAATCGAGCTTTAACGCATAGCCCCTAATCTAGGTTATCGCGTATGCCTGGGTTGGCATCACCTCCTCGTCGCATACTGAGCAGGAAGTTGTACAGTTGTTGTTATGTTGAGTACGTAGCGCACGCCGTTGCAACGTACCTGCACGTCGGATGCCGGTCCGCCGCGATGATGCCTATCCCTATTTAGGCTTTTGGCGTGGGGACAGGAGCTTCGACAGCAATGGCCTGAATCTTCGAAATCTTCTCATCCACAAAAGCCTGCATCTTAGCGATATGCTCCTGCTTCAAATGCGCGAAACGTCCCTGATATTTCATATACTCGCCCACCGGCTTATACTTCTTGGGTAAACGGGAATATTTGTAGACGCCATTTTCCCATTCGTACAGGGTCCACATCCCGGTTTCCACTGCCAGACGGCCCATTTCCAACGTCAGTTTTTCGTCAAACTTCCAGCCTTTTGGGCAGGGAGCCAGCATGTGGAGGAAAGTGGGACCATCCACATTCAGGGCTTTACGCACCTTGTTCATCAAATCAAGGGGGTATGAGACACAAGTCGTCGCCACGTACTTTACAGCCGGATGCCCGCCGATGACGAGCTGAGGAGGGTCTTTGGGAAACAGGGTCTTTCCTTCCGGGATGGCCTTCCCCGGAGGCGTAAAGGTTGTATTCGCTCCGTAAGGGGTCGTCGGTGAAGTCTGGATACCCGTGTTTGCGTATGCCTCATTATCGTAACAGATGAAAAGGACATCGTGGCCACGATACATCAGGGCAGACATGGCTTGAAGCCCAATATCCACCGACCCGCCATCCCCCGCCATCACGATGACATTGGGGAAGGGTCCGTCATATTTGCCTCTGCGCATCATGACTTTATAGGCGGCCTCAATGCCCGATCCCACAGCGCCGCCGTTGGTAATCTGGGCGTGGATCCAGGAGACCGCATAAGGAGTACAGAGGTAGCTGGAGTTGGCTACGTACATACAGCCGGTCGGCCCGATGAAGATCGTGTTCCTGCCCGCTGCCTTGGCAACAAGACGGTAATTCAATGCCGGGCCACAACCCGCACAGGTCCTGTGTCCGGGCACATACATCTCTTCTCGCGGTGCACCCCGTAGAGATTTGATCGGTTCCAAAATCTGCTTCTTATAATCGAATGCTTGGGTCATAATATCATTCCTCCTTTTATTCTTCTTCAAATCCAACCCAGTAAACGACTTTGTGAGTCTTCCGATCTTTGACCATTTTCTGGAGAATCTTCGCCATGTAGTAGAAGTCTTCGAGCAGAATGACATCTCCGCCCAGACCCGCCATGAAAGACGTCACCATCGGTCTTTTTGGAAGGTCGTACAGGGTCGCTCGAAGTTCGTGAATGAGATTACCGCCTCTCATGGCCCCGCCATAAGACGTGCTTGTCTCGACCGACGCCACGGCCTTCACTTTCGAAAACGCATTGGCAATCTCTTCCGTAGGCCAAGGCCGCACCCACCGCGGTCTCACCATACCGATCTTCAACCCCTGTTTCCGGAGTTGATTGATAGCCGACTTACACGTGTTCGCATGCGCTCCTTGAATGAAGAAAGCGTACTG
The DNA here is from genome assembly GCA_047519465.1 of Thermodesulfobacteriota bacterium. Classification (GTDB taxonomy): domain Bacteria; phylum Desulfobacterota; class BSN033; order BSN033; family UBA1163; genus UBA1163. The sequence continues at coordinate 29,046 of JAPVTA010000143.1, forward strand.
TGCATCCTCCATTCTGTATTTCTCCACAAATGGATGGTAGTGCCGGTCAAAAATACGATTGAAATCCTGCGTCGCCTCTCTGATCACTTTGGGAATCTCCAGAAAAGTGACAGCCCTTTGGGCATCCATGGGCGCGCCTTGATCGGGCCGGATCTGTGGGCCGTGGGAGACCGGACAAATCGGACTCAAAGGATGAGGAGCCTTATAGGGCGGCAAGAATTCCCTCACCTGTGCCATATCGGGTAAAGCCACCTTATCCGGAATATGGGAGAGGAAATAACCATCCTGGCAGACGAACTGAGGGAGCATCACACGAGGATCCTCCCCAACGCGGTAATTGATCAGCGTGTTATCAAATACCTCCTGTGGGGTTGCCGCCCAACCCATTAGCCAGCCCTGATCCCGGGCCGACATCGCATCAGTATGCTCCGATCCGAAATCACCCGGGGGATCAAGGGTTCTGTCCGCAATGGCCATCTGAAGGGGGTAACGGCCACCCGCTGCCGGGCTGTAGACTTCGAAGGCGTAGGTGACACCCACTCCGGAACTTCCGGTATAGGCGCGGGCGCCGGCGGCTGAAGCTCCCAACACCACCGAAACTTGAGCGTGCTCACCTTCGCCGTGGATAAACTCCGCATCAAGCTCCCCATTCGCAACCATCCTGGAAAGTTCCATCATGATGGCCGTATAAGGACGGATGGGGTATGAACAGATAACTTCGACTTCTGCAAATTTAGCTCCTTGAGCTGCCGCCGCGCAGCCGCTGAGCATCTTTTCTTGACTCATAATCTTTCCTCCTTGTTAAAAGGGTTTTTCCAAACGAACCACCCCATCCTCGAAATCGAGCTCGGGGGCGGCAGTCAGTGCGTCTGCAGGACATTCGTTGATGCAGATTTGACAGCCTTTACAAAACTTCCAGTTCCATTCCATCTTCTCTTCCTGCTCGTTGAAAGACCAGCAGGAGTCAGGACAGGATATATAACAGGTGAAACAACGCGTACACTTTTCGTGATCGATCACAGGCCGGACGACCCGCCAGTTTGAAGTCATAAAGAGCTCCTGCTGCTTCACCGGAGCAGGCGTGATGGCCCCGAATGGCACAGCTCTATCTTTTGGAACATTGATCGTTCCAAAGAGATGACCAAAAGCAGCGACGCCCTTCTTCGCTGCTCCAGCCCCTTTGGCCGTCGTCTTCGGACCTCCCCCCCTCACATTGATGCGCTTCGTTTCCGTCTTCTGGTTCGTTGCCCTATCCCTTTTCACTCTTGCTCTCTTTATTATTTGTCTTTTTGTTTTCACTTTCCGTCTCCTTCCATATCGCTGTTGAAATGTTCTGTCGTCGGACCCTTATTCATCGCCATCCGGATTTAGCCTCCCCAGAAATAAACAGACCGGGGTTTGCGAAATTTTTGAACCTTTGCCTCCTGGTAGCCTCGCTCCATGGCGGCGACGTCACTCACTACCTTGGCAAGGTGTTCTGGTTTGACCATACCCGTCACCTTGGCCATCGCGCCCAGGATCGGGGCAGCAACGCCTGCACCGATGCCGGCTGCATCGACGCCTCCTTCTGATCCGGAAAAATCCACGGTTCGGATTCCAGAAATACCATCGGCATCCACCGTGGCAATGGCTCCCAGGATGTCGGCGTTTGGAAGAAACTTAAGCATGTAGTCGATGGGACGGCTGGTATTGATAATGAGGAGACCCCCATCCGGCATGCCACGCAACACATTGATGCCTTTAACAATCGTTGGTTCCACGATGACAACCACGTCCGGATGTTCGTTCACGTAGAGATATTTCATCTCAATCTCTTGATCGCTGATCCGAACATATTTGCGAGTCGTCACCAGCACGCGGTCAGGAAGGTCCTCATAGTTGTCAAAGGCTTGAACGAATTTGCCCTGCATCTGAGCCGCTCGGGCGAAGGCATTCGCAACATCCCGGGCCTCCTTATCCATGACCACCCCTCGCGTCCATACGGTTACTTCAGTCACCTTAGCCATAAACCCATACCTCCTTAGAATGATATTGATCCATCGAACCGATCCATGAAGTTAAGCAATTCGTATCAGGAATGAGATCTCTCCGCCTGAAGCTTATGTGCTTGCATGCCTCCTTTCCTTTTCTTGAGCAATACGTCCTCCACATTTTTTAGATGCCGACGCATCGCCTGACGGGCACCTATGCTATTGCCACTCTTAATAGCCATGAGGATCTCGCGATGGCCCTGAAGGGATTTTTCCTTTCTCTCCTCTGTTTGAAGGTAATTTTCGCGAGTCTTGCTGAGGAGGTCCAGAAGAGCAAGAAGAAGACGCTCCAAAACTCTGTTTCGGGCCATCCGGGCCAACTGATGATGAAACCCGGAATCCGCTTGGATAGGGGCTTTCCCTCCGGCAACCTCTTTTTCCTGTTCCCTGAGAATTTCCTCCAACTCGTTGATTTCTTCGAGGGTTGCATTTTCTGAGGCGAGCTGGGCAACTTCCGGTTCAAGAATTTTTCTGAGAAAAAAGATGTCAATCAGATCATCCTTTTCATGGAAGAGCGTGGCGGCCAAAGGCTGTACCAATGCCTCCTCGCTGGAGGCGATCACATAGGTCCCGTCCCCCTGACGCCGGTCGACAAGTTTCATCGTTTCAAGAGAAAATATCGCTTCCCTCACGGTCGCTCTGGATACCTTAAACGTTTCCGACAATTCTCGTTCGGTGGGAAGCTGGTCTCCCCGCTTCAATCTTCCCTTTTCAACAAGATGACGGATCTGCTTGACGATGTCCTCGTAGGCCCGCTTTTTTCTCACTGCTTTCAGCATACAGAAGATCCTTCCTTTCCCTGCATCTGCCCTATGGCCGCCTTAAAGTGGGCCGAGACAATTAATAGTTTCGCCGACGGCTTTTTTTCTGGCCTATGAATGGTTTCCGCAATCGCCCTCATCGCTGCACTTCGGCAGATGGAGGCGATTTGGGACCCCACCATCCCCTCTGTCAATTGGGCCAACTCCTCGAGATCCACGTCCCTCCCCAAAGGCTTCCCTCTTGTGTGCACCTGAAATATCTTTAACCGGTCTTTTTCATCGGGAACTGGAAATTTAAGGATGTAATCAAGCCTTCCGGCTCGCGTCAAGGCAGGATCAAGAAGGTCCTCACGATTGGTGGCCCCAAGCACGATCACCTGGGAGAGATCACTCAAGTTATCCAACTCGTTAAAAAACTGGCTGGCGATGCGCTCGACGACCCCGCTTTCGCTTATATAACCGCGGGCCACGCCCAGACCATCGATTTCGTCGAAGAAGAGGATGCACGGCGCCGATTGTTTGGCTTTTTTGAACAGTTTATGGAGTGCCTTTTCGGACTCTCCCAACCATTTCGAGAAAATCAGGGGGGCACTGACCGATATGAAATTTAAGCCTGTCTCGCCTGCCAAAGCCTTTGCCATCAGTGTCTTTCCAGTGCCCGACGGGCCTGAGAAAAGAATTCCTTTCGGGGGTAATATCTTGCCCTCGGTAAAAAGATCTGGATACTTCGCAGGCCAATCGACGACGGAGATGAGAGCCTCTTTAATCTTTTGCAACCCGCCGATATGTTCCCATTTGACGGCCGACCTTTCTGTATAAAATTCACGGGTGGCCGTGGGCTCGATCCCGCGGAGGGCCGCCAAAAAGTCTTCCATGGTGATCTGTAACTGTTCGGGAGTCGCGAGGACAGAGTTGAGATGATTTTCCCCCTCAGAGGAAAGGTATCTCCTTAAGGCAACCATCCCCGCTTCTTTGCATAAAGCCTCTAAATCCGCTCCGACAAAGGCATGGGTAATTTGAGCAAGTCGATCGATATCCACATCCGGGGCGAGGGGCATACGCCGGCTGTGAATTCTGAGTATAGCTCGACGGCCTTCGGTATTTGGGACAGGGATGACGATCTCACGGTCAAAACGGCCTGGCCTTCTGAGGGCGGGATCGATCAGTTCGGGAATATTGGTGGCACCGATGACAATCACATTTCCCCGGGAGACCATGCCATCCATCAGAGCGAGGAGTTGCGCTACCACCCTTTTCTCCACATCTCCGAGGACCTCGGCTCGCTTGGGGGCGATGGCATCGATCTCATCGATGAAGATGACACTCGGTGCTTTGTGAGACGCCTCTTCAAAAATCTCCCGCAGCCTGGCTTCGCTCTCACCATAAAACTTATGGATGATCTCCGGCCCGTTCACCCTTATAAAATGGAGTTTGGTCTCACTTGCGATCGCACGGGCAATCAGCGTCTTCCCTGTCCCCGGAGGACCGTAAAGAAGGACCCCTTTCGGTGCTTCGATTCCTAACTTTTCAAAAGCCTCGGCATACCGTAGGGGAAGTTCCACCATTTCACGGACGAGCCTTAATTCGTGTTCGAGTCCACCCACATCCTCATAAGAGATGTGGGACGGTGCTTCCATCGAAAAATCGGGCTTTTTCAGTACAAACTTAGTCTTTTGATTAATGATCACTCCCCCTGTGGGAGAGGTTGCTTCCACTTGGAAAAATCGATCCTTTCCTGCCAAAAAAGGAATATTAATCTTATCCCCTGCAACGACCGCTAACCCCTGAAGGACTCTCGCATATTGATCCAGTTCGCGCTCTTCGGGTAATACCGTCGTAAAATCAAGAGGGGTGATAAGAACCGTCACAGCCGTTACCCGGGGAATTTTTTTGACCTTAACCCATTCGCCTAAGTTTGCCTGGGCATTGCTCCGGGTAATCCCGTCAATCTGGATCGCTTTTTTACTGTAAGACTCCGGGAAAGTACCTGTAATTCTGGCAACCGTCTCCCTTACTCCACTGATCTCAATGAGATCTCCCAGAACAGCGCTCAAGGCCTTGATATCCTCAGGATCGAGTCGAGCCAAACCCTTTCCCACATCCTCGGCCAAGGCCTCAGCCACCTTTAATTCGACAAAACCGTCCACGGAATAGGCTTCTCCAGGGCAGGAAAATTGGTATAAAGATCAGACCAATTTTATCGTAGGATAATTCTTCCCATTTTGTCAAGACATTTTGCGTCATACCGGATTATCGTGTCCTTAAGAGACTAAGGGTAACGAATGAAAGACGGTCTCGGTGTGGGCGAGACGCGAAGCGAAGAAACGGGGATGTTTTTCATTCATAGCGCAGAGCTTCGATGGGGTTGAGCAGAGACGCTTTCCGAGCCGGATAGAATCCGAAAAATACCCCTACCAACCCGGAAAAGGAAAAAGCTAAAAGAATTGCAAAAGGTGAGATTAACGTCGGCCACTGTGTAAAGCTGGATACAATAAAAGTTCCTATCATTCCGATACCGATTCCCAATATGCCTCCCAAAATACTTAGGATGAGCGCTTCGATTAGAAACTGAAAAAGGATATCCCAACTCTTGGCTCCAACGGCCATTCGAATACCGATCTCCCGGGTTCTTTCAGTCACTGAAACAAGCATGATGTTCATAATTCCGATTCCCCCTACGATCAAAGAGATGGAAGCGATGACACCCAGGAAAAGGGTCATAACGTTGGCTGATTGTTCCTGAGTCGACATAATCTCTGTGAGATTCCTCACCGAAAAGTCATTATCCTGCTTCGGTTGGATACGATGCCTCTGTCGAAGAAGGTCGTTAATCTGATTCTCCGCATCCTTCATCACCTCCGGCGCTGTTGCTTGCACCATAATCACTCTCACCATCCCGGGGAATTGCATTCCAAAAAGTTTTTTTTGGGCCGTGGTCAGGGGGACGATGATTGTATCATCCTGATCCTGCCCCATGGTCGATTGTCCCTTGGAAGCAAGCATTCCGATCACCGTAAAAGGGACCATCTTAATACGAATGATTTGGCCGATCGGATCGATCCCTCCAAAAAGATTATCCACCACGGTTTTTCCCAAAAGACAAACTTTCGTTGCTCCATCGACATCCTGTTGTGTGAATGAGCGGCCCGAAGAAAGAAACCAGTCCCTGATTTCAAGAAATTCCGGAGTCGTTCCATTCACAATGGTGGACCAGTTCTGGTTCCCAAAGACGACCTGTGCTCCCCCACCGAGGACAGGCGCGACATACTTGACCGCTGGAATCTCGTTTAAGATTGCTTTCCCATCATCTACCGTTAATGTTGGGACGGTCCCCGATCCGAACCGGAGTCCACCGCTTGTCGAACTCCCTGAGAGGACGATCAGGAGGTTCGACCCCATACTGGCAATCTGCTCTGCAATTCGCCTCTTTGCCCCTGAGCCTACGGCAACCATGGCAATCACCGCACCGACGCCGATGATGATGCCCAGCATGGTCAGGGCCGAGCGCATCTTGTTAACCGTCAGTGCAACCAGGGCAATTCGGAGACTTGCGAGAAGACGTGTCATTTTCAGCCTCCTGCGATCGTCCGGGCCAAATTCTTGTGATCATCCACGATCTTTCCGTCCCTGAAGACAATATTCCTCCTGGCAAAGGAGGCGATGTCCGGCTCGTGGGTGATCATGATGATCGTAATTCCCAACCCTCGATTAAGACGCTGAAAAATACCCATGATCTCTTCACTTGTCTTGGAATCAAGGTTACCCGTGGGTTCATCGGCCAAAAGAATAGAAGGCTGGTTGACCAAGGCCCTGGCAATGGCAACCCGTTGCTGTTCACCTCCGGAAAGCTGGCTGGGGTGATGATGTTCTCTTCCACTTAAGCCCACTCCAGAAAGAGCTTTTTGTGCCATCTCCTTCCTTTTCGAAGTTTGAGTTCCTGCGTAGGTCAGTGGTAGCTCCACATTCTCTAACGCTGAGGTCCTGGATAAAAGATTAAACCCCTGAAAGACGAAACCGATCTTTCGATTTCTTATCTCCGCCAGCTTATCCCTCGAAAGGTTTTCGCCATGGATACCCTCTAAAAGGTATTTCCCGCTCGTGGGTTGATCCAGGAAGCCTAAGATATTCATGAAGGTCGATTTCCCGGAACCTGAAGCTCCCATGATCGCAACGAATTCACCCCGTTCAATTGTAAGCGAGATGCCCCGAAGAGCTTGGACTTCCACCTCACCCAAACTATAAACCTTCACCAAATCTTGAACCCGAATTAACGAATCCATACTTCAAGACCAAATCTCAAAATTCACCCCCCTCATCCCTCCCTCTCCCCACCGGGGAGAGAGGGAGGGGCGAGGGGAAATTTCAAATATCTATTGTTTGGATTTCAGACTTAATTTGATATTTGAGCTTTGACATTTGACATTTTCCCCACGGTGCCTATCTGCCCATTCCTCTCATGAAGGGTTGAGGGCTGCTGCTTTGCGAAGAGGCTTTCTTGCTCGAAATCTCTTCAACAACCACTTCCCCGCCTTCCTTGAGATCTCCGGATATCACCTCACTGAAAGTCCCGTCGGTAATTCCAAGGACAATGGAGACTGAAGTCGGCTTTCTCTCCGGAGATAAAATCCATACCCTTCCGGGCTTTTCCTGATCCGACCGAGAGGGGTCAGACAGATCCTTCAGCCTCTGTTTCTGTTCGTCCGTGAGAATCCCGCTGATCTTCTGTCGGATGAGGCCTTGGATTCGGACCTTCGCCTCCTCCGGCTTCATCTTTTGGTTAATCTCCTGAAATTCCTGCCTCGATGACTTCAAAACCATTTCAAGTTTTGACTGCTGATCCGGCGTCAGGTTTACTTCTCTTGTCAAGCGCTCGATCAAGAGGCGCCCCGCCGACGCAGACCTTTCGCTCTCTTTTTCAGGAAGGCTCCCCGGCTTTGCAGATTGTGGCCGAAACCTGAGAGCGGCGTTGGGTATCTTCAACACTCCTTCTCTATGGGCAATCATAACGGAGACGTTGGCGGTCATACCCGGCTTCAGCTTTAAGTCTTTATTGTCCACCTGAATCACAACATCGTAAGTCACCACATTCTGAACGATGATAGGGGCATTGCGAACCTCTGAAACTTTTCCGCGGAAAGTTCTTCCGGCGTAAGCATCAACGGTGAAGGTAGCGTCCTGTCCCACCGTAATACGTCCTACATCCGCCTCGCTCACATTGGTATCGACCTGCATCTTGGTCAGGTCCTTGGCGATGGTAAAAAGGGTTGGCGCTGCGAGGCTGGCTGCCACGGTTTGACCGACATCGACGTTCCTCGAAATGACCGTCCCATTGACCGGAGACCGAATGGTCGCGTATCTCAGGTTGGTCTCTGCCAGTTGCAAAGCGGCCTTAGCCTGCTCCACCTGAGCCTTCGAAGATTCCACCTGGGCTTTAGCCACCTCTCTCTGAGCGACGGCGGTATCATAATTTACCTGTGCGGTGTCGAGCGTCGCTTGAGCAATGACCTGCCTTTCCAAAAGAGGCTTGTTTCGGTCGAGATTTCTCTTCGCATCCACGACAGCCACTTCAGCCTTCACAAGACTGGCCCTCGCATTCTCAAGGTTGGCCTGGGCGTTCAGCACGTTGGCCCTTCCCTGATCCACCTGGGCCTGAAAGAGCGCCGGGTCGATTTGAGCGATCACCTGCCCTTCTTTAACCTGAGAATTATAATCAGCGTAGAGGGCTTTGATCGTCCCTGAAACCTGGCTCCCGACCAAAACATTGATGACGGGGTTGATGTTCCCAGTGGCCGTCACAATCAGGTCTACCGCTCCCCTCTCGACCTTGACCAAACGAAATTTCTGGTTCGATCCGTTCTGGCCGATCAGCTGGTACAGGAAAAATCCTCCCGCCAAGATCACAACGATGATCCCAATCGCTGTCAGATATTTTTTCGCCTGGCTTCCCATCTCACTTTTCCTTCCCTTTCTTTCTGAACAAAAGACGAACCGGGACCCCTTCGAACCCGAAGGTCTCCCTCATCTGGTTAAGTAAATAACGCTCATAAGAAAAATGAATGCCTTCCGGCTTATTGGTGTAGATCACAAAGGTCGGAGGAGTCGTCGAGACCTGAGTGATATAATTCAGCTTCACGCTTCGATTCTTATAAATTGGCGCAGAAAACTTTTCAATCCACTCCCTAAAATACTTATTCAACGGAGAGGTAGGAATTCGCTTTCTGGCCTGGTCTGACACACGATCTACCGCGTCCAGGATTTTGCTCACCCTTTGACCTGTCAGGGCGGAGATAAAAAGGATGGGAGCGTAAGGGAGATACTTCAGACTTTTTCGCACGTCCCTTTCGTACCGAACCATGGTCTGAGAATCCTTTTCAACGAGGTCCCATTTGTTCACGACAAGAATGCATCCCTTGCCCTTCTCGTGGACGAACCCGCCGATGCGCGTATCCTGATCGGTCACCCCTTCTCTCGAATCTAATAATAATAGGGCGACATCGGATCGATCAATCGTTCGAAGGGCCTCCACAATACTGTACTTTTCAAGCCGCAGGCTGATCCGGCTCTTCCTCCGGATACCTGCCGTATCAACCAGGATGTATCTCCTGCCGTCCCTCTCCAAGAGGGTATCGACCGCATCCCGGGTGGTGCCGGGAGCTTCATCCACAAGCACCCTCTTATACCCTAATAGCCGGTTAATCAAGGAGGATTTCCCTACATTTGGCCGCCCCACCACGGCTACTTTCGTTACCTTTTTGTCCCATTTTTCATCCGGCAAACTCGGAAGAGCTTTGAATACCTGTTCCATCAATCCATTCACACCATATCCGTGTTCCGCGGAAATTGAATAAATCGTTTCCACACCCAAGCCGTAAAATTCAAGAACCTTCTCCTCATGCTTAGGCCCATCAATTTTATTGACGATATAAAACACCGGTTTATTCAATTTTCTAAGCATGTTAGCTATTTCTTTGTCCGAAGGAGTAAGACCTTCCTTCCCATCCATCGTAAAGAGGATCACATCAGCCTCCTCCATGGCCAGTTGGCACTGCTCGCGCATCTGGATAAAGAGACGATCCTTTGATACAGGCTCAAACCCGCCGGTATCGATCAACGTGAAGGCTCCTTCTTCCCGTTCCACATCCGCATAATTCCGATCCCTCGTCACCCCCGGCTCATCCCAGACAATCGCCTTCTTCCCACCGGCGATTCGATTAAAGAGGGTGGATTTTCCAACGTTAGGTCTTCCGACGATAGCGATAATGGGCTTCATTGCCGGCTTTCCTGTAGGAAATTATTATAAAATGCTTGCGAAGTCTATACAATTTTCGAAGAACCTTCTCATTCCACCACAGATGTGATAAAGTAATAGAGACGCATTTCTTGTTACGACTGTGTAGGGCGTGATCCCCCTGCCTACCGGCAGGCAGGCGATGGCGCCGACCAGGGGTGCGTTCGGGGAACGCACCCTACAATATATGTAAAGGTATTTACTCCGGTTGCATTAGCTCCGGGTAGGGGTTGCGGTCCACTTGCGGTTCAAATCATTCAACTAAGCTTTAAGGAGGATGAATGGCCAAATTGATAACAAGAATCTTCACTTACTCATCAGTTCTATCATTATTTTTGCTATTCCAGGCGACAGGGGTAGTTTTATCCCAGCCTAAGGTCGCAGAGGAAGAAGGTTTGGATATCGGGCTGGGAGAGATAACCTTTGCGGTCAGGGAATTTCCATCCACTCCGTCCGCGCTGAGAATCCTGGAGATTCATATCGAAGTCCTCAACCGCAGTCGCTCATCCACCGCACCAGCGAATTCCATAAAGGCGGTCGCACTTCCGAAAGAAATAAAGTATCCAGGAGGAGTTTCTATACCCAGATTTAATCCAACTCAAGAGGAAACAACCCTCAACGTTCCCTTGCCCCCCAATACGAGCCGTCTCTTGATTATCGGCTATTCACTTCCGGAGACAAAGCCTGAATCGATCACCTTCGAGATGCAAGTGAACCCCCCGGACGGTGAAAAGAAGACAGTCGCGTGGAGTCGCGAATAGAGACCGTGCTTGCACGCAGGATTGTCTCGGCCGGCTGAGTTTTTCCATAAGCCGATAAGCATGTTTCTTGACAAATTTCTTGCTGCTTTTGACAAAAATGATGTTCCTCTCGTCTGGAACTCTTCAATCTATAACTCTCCTAAAAATCTAAATTAGGATTAGATATTAAATACTTACTTAGTTCCCGTCCTCATATTTAGGATTGGTATCTATTTTGCATTTAAATCCAAAAAACCGCGGCAAAATAGAGTCAAAACAATGCCTTTGATAGAAAAAGAATTGGTCCTGACTAGACAAGAACCTGTCCAAGACCGCCAAACCTTCAACACCGCCTATGGAAGTGTCGTTCCGTCTTGGAAGAACCTATCCCATAAAGGAGGCCCCTATTATGTTCTGCCCTGTATGTAAAAGGACGGTTACAGAGGCGACGTCCGGATGCCGTACCTGCGGCCTATTATTCAGTAACGAGGTGCAGCAAAAGCTGCGCCTCTATTTTATCCTCAAAAAAGAGCTTGAAGATTTGGCCTCAGGCAGTAAGCAGCTCGATCTCCAGATCCATAGCCTGAGAGGGAAAATTACCGACTACCAGAAAGAGATCCAATCGGAAATCGAGAAATTGGCCCCGGAGTCCAAAAAAGAGGAGATGAAGACAGCCCTCGAGGCTGAGAAGACGAAGGAAAGGGAAGAAACCTCCCTCAAGGAACCTCGTTCTACGGAGGGATTAGCATTAACGCTCGAGGCGTCCGAAAAACCCCGTGACACTGTCCCTCCGCATAAACCATCCCGCCAAGGCATCGATTCGGAATTTCGTTTCGGCCAGAAATGGCTCCTCATTATCGGGATCATCACAGTCATCTTCGGTGTCGCCTTCTTCTTGAAGTATTCCTTCGAGAGGGGCTGGATCGGTCCTGCGGGCAGGGTATCGCTTGCGTATCTCTGGGGTCTTGTATTTTTAGTGGCCGGCCATCTCATCAGGAAGAAGCAGCTCCCCTGGTTCGGGTTGTCGATTTACGGTGGCGGCATCGCAATTCTCTACTTCGCCACTTATGCGGCCTTTCAAATCTACCACCTCTTACCTCAGGCACCGTCCTTTTTCGTCATGGTGCTGATTACGATCCTCGCCTGTGCAACAGCAATGGCCTATGAAACACAGGCCCTCGCGATTCTGGGGCTCATGGGAGGTTTCCTAACTCCGATTTTAATGAGCACCGGTCAAGATAACTATGTTGTTCTCTTCACATATATGACCATCCTCAATGTCGGTATCCTTGTCGTATCTTTCCGCAAACATTGGGCAGCTCTGCAAGGACTTGGATTTGTGGTGACCCACCTCCTCTACACCTTGTGGTATGTGGAGAGATACGCACCCCAAAAGTTCTGGGCTGCCATTCTCTTTCTCAATGGCTTTTATATCATCTATAGTCTCGCACCCTTCGCCTATTATTTCCTTCGCAAAGAGGCAGAACAATTATTTGGTTTTTATATCCTGATCCTCAATTCGCTCGTGGCTCTCGCATTCAACTTCGCCATGATCAAGGGAAGATATCCAGTCGAATGGATGAGCGTCGTGACGGTCTCCTATGCTATCATCTTTCTCCTCTTTGCATACCGGCTCTCCCAGCAGGGGGAGATCGGCCGCAATGGGCTTGTCGTGATGCTGCTTAAATCCACCCTCTTCTTGATTCTTACTATCCCTTTGCTCTTCTCCCGGCATTGGATCACCATTTTCTGGACCCTACTTTCAGCCCTTCTTCTTGTCGGCGGGAAGAAGCTCGGCCAGAAGAATTTCGTCTTCTGCGCCATCGGTCTCTACTTTGTCGTCCTCGTAAAGTTTCTTTTCTACGACCTTTCTTTTGTGTTCCAATACGATATGGAACCGATCGCCCTCCATATGCGGCAGCCATACGGATATCTGATCTTCGAACGGTGGATAACGATGGCCCTTCTTGTTGCAGCACCCTATTTCATGCGGCGCATTGCCGTAAAGGAAATTGAGCATGCCGCTCCGGCTTTTTCCTTCACCTCTGTTGCACAATTACCACCTGCGTTGTTAGGAACATTCGGGACCCTCCTCTTCGTCATACTCACCCTCGAAACATCCGCTTTTTTTCACGAAACCCTCCCTCAGGCACGCTTTGCATCCATATCGGTTGTCTGGGCGATATTTTCCATTGTCTTGATGATTTTGGGTTTCCAAAAGAACAGCGACCGGATGCGAAAAATCGCCCTTGGACTCCTCTTTCTTACCACCTTTAAAGTCTTTCTCTTCGATATCAGGAACATCAGCACCCCCTACAGGATCCTCTCCTTCATCGTGTTAGGCTTGATCCTCATATTAATCTCGTATCTTTACAACCAGGCGAAAGGTCGCCTCCTCAATATCGGAGAAGAGAAAAGGGAGTAGATGAATGAAAACCAAAACCGCCTTTTTACTCCTATTTCTACTCTGCACATTGATATACCGTCCGGCGGTGCTCTGGGCAGGGAAGATGGAGCCGTCGAATTTCCGCTACTCTGCAACCCTAGGCGGGGAAATAAAAAAAGGAGGGCTCTACCGGATCATCCTCCCGGGAGGAATTCTCGAGCAGTGTGAAAGATCTTGCCGGGACATGCGCATCTTCGACAAAGAAAACCGTGAAATCCCTTTCGTCATTCTGAACAACCGCGTACCGCCAAAGAAGACCGTACGGTATTCTCTCGAGGTTGTCTCTTATGACGACCGGGCAGCGAGAACCAAAATCGTATTGAAGCGCCCTAATCCCATCGACCCTGTAACCGCGTTGGAGATGGATTCCCTCGACCGAGATTTCAATAAAGCGGTAATCGTATCGGGGAGTACTGATATGAGAAGTTGGAAAACGCTCGGGCACGAGACCATATACGACTTCTCCTCCCGGGTAAACCTGAGGAAAATGCGCCTTGCGTTGGGAAAGAATATTTATCCTTACTTCCAACTCATCATCGACGAAGGGAAAGAGGCGAGGGATTCCCACAACATCCGACTGAAATATGATGGGATGGACTTCAGCGCTTCAACTTATACGAAGAAAAAGCTTCAGATCACACGCTTTGTTGTCTTAGACGATACCCAGAGCCACGAAAAGGTGGTTTATGATGAGTGGAAGTTACTTCCCAAGGTCTCGACGGACCCGACGAAGCGGGTCACTGAGATTGCCTTCAATTCCGTCCTTCCTTTTTCAATTCTTGAGTTCGCCGTCGATCATCCTTACTATTACAGACCGCTAAAGCTTTACGCCAAAGACCCGAGCCGCAAACAAGACTTTGTCCTGATCCAGCAGGATTCTCTTTACAGCTTCCCCATTTCAAACCAGAAAGAGACGAAGAAATATATTGATATTCCGCTGCCGCGGGAATATCAGTCCTACAAGGTGGTCGTAGAAGACGAGGGGAACCCACCCCTTAAGATTGAATCGGTCACACTGCGATGGCCCCAGAAACAGCTCTTTTTCATAGGGCTTGACGATCATCAGGAATACCGGCTCTTCTGGGGTAGCCCCATTGTTGAAGAAGCGACTTATGATATTACAAGAATGATACGTGCTGACAACTGGGTCAACCAGCCTGCTTTGTCCGTCCCGGTTTCTTCTACCGTACAAAATGTGGGCTATAAGCCTTTTAAGGGAAAAGAGGCTAAGACCTTGATAGAGAAGAATATTCTTGTCATCGTCATTGTCCTCGTCGTGATCGTCATCGCGTTCTTTCTATTTCAGCTCTGGAAAAAGACCGGATGATGATAGGGGATATTCCTAGGTGAAAAGAAGAAAATGAATCGGAAGGGCACTGGAATTAGAGGAGAGCAATGGCATCTATCTCTATATCGGCATCTCTCGGGAGTCTCGCCACTTCAACCGTCGACCTCGCAGGTGGGGAAGAAGGAAAGTAAGTAGCATAAACCTCGTTTACTCGATTAAAATCCCCGATATTTTTCAAGAAGATAGTTACCTTCACTACGTCTTCCATTCCTAACTTTTGAGACTCTAATACCCCCTTCATATTTTCCAGGACCTGCTGGGTCTGTCGCCCAATGTCCCCTTTCACCAATTCCCCTGTCTTCGGATCAACGGGTATCTGCCCGGAGAAAAAGAGAAAATTTCCTGCCCGGATCGCCTGAGAATACGGCCCAATGGCCTTGGGTGCTTTTTCTGTTTGAACCACCTTTTTCTTCATGCCTTCAACCCTCCAATAACTGATAGACTTCCGAAGCATCTCTCAAAATGTAATCCGCCCCTGCCTTCTCAAACTCTTCCCTTTTTGTCCTTCCGGTCAATACGCCAATTGTCTTCATACCTACATTCCTTCCTGCCTGAACGTCGATCATATGATCTCCAACCATCACCGCCTCTTCGCCCGAAATCTTTAACCGACTCATCACATAGGTCAAGTGGTCCGGGTGGGGCTTGACCTTCTTTACTGAATTTCTCGAAACGAAGACATCGCAGAAATCGTTAATGCCGGGAAAAACCTTTCGAACAGCATCCTCACAGTTTCGTGTAATGATCCCAATTTTAATTCCTTTTCTTCTTAACCTTTTTAAAGTTGCCTCCGTCCCCGGAATCAGCCTTCCCTCTTCCGCCGCTTTCATTTCAACTTCGTGAAGAATATGATGGGATTCCTGATAAAATGCCTCTGCGCCTGAAGGGTTCTTTTTCCACAGAGTTTGATAGACCTCATCCGTAATCTCAAGCAGATACTTCTCTTGAATCGTTTCAGGCCGAATCCCATACTTCCTCATCAAATCGAATACCCGGTCTCGCATGAGAGAAAAATCGATATTGAGAACAGCAAGGGTGCCGTCGAAATCGAAAATGACGGCCTTAATCTTTCGAAACGTGCCCTTTTTCTCGACAGCATCCATGGCGCTCTCGGCGAACCTTCTCCCAAGTTACCCTAGCTTTACTTCACCCATCATAGGTGAAAAAGAGTAAGACGTGAAAATGCTTGACAAACCATGCAAATTTTGTAAAACTTATTTCAGGCGAAAAAACCTATTATCCGGAGGTAAAACATGCCGATTGCCACCTTATCGTCGAAAGGACAGCTGGTCATCCCCAAAGAAATGAGGGAGGCCCTGGGTGTGAAACCCAGGCAGAAGGTTTTTCTTAAGATCGTAAAGGACCATCTTGTCGAGATCGCCCCTCTGCCCGACGATCCAGTAAAACATTTTTGCGGAATTTTCAAGAAAGGATCTTCACTCACCGGAGCCTTGCTGAAAGAACGGGAGGAGGACAAAAAGCGTGAAGAGAAAAAGCTTAATCGATTCTTTCGCACTTCTCGCGTATCTAAAACAGGAAAATAACTACACAAAGGTAGCGAATCTCCTCTCATCGAAGGAGAACCAGCTTTTGATGAACGAGATAAACATTGGTGAAACCTTTTATGTCCTCGCAAGAGAGCGAGGTTTAGACAAGGCCGAATACTTCATCAATGCCGTCCTCCCCAACCTTCCGATAGCCAAAATCGGGAACACGCTTTCGGAAGTGATCGACGCAGCCAAAATCAAAGCTCAATACCCCATCTCCTATGCGGATTGCTTTGCGGTAGCCACAGCCATTCGTGAAAGGGCGGTCATTATTACCGGAGATCCTGATTTCAAATTTGTTGAAAAGATGGTCAAGATTGATTGGCTCTAAGTTTTTTCATTAATCATTACCCTTCATATCAGTCCATTAATCGGAGGACTCAAAATGGTTTCATTGGGAGAGAGAATCCGGATCGCTTCGGGTGATGGAACGGCTGATCTTCTGATTAGGAACGGAAGAGTCGTGGATGTCTTCTCGGGGCAGATTGAGAAAAAGGACGTGGCCATTTTCGATGGTATGATCGTGGGCTTCGGAGATTATCGAGCCAAAAAGGTCATCGATGTCGAGGGTGATTTCCTTTGCCCGGGGCTGATTGACGGCCATGTCCACGTTGAATCGAGCATGGTGACCATCCCGGAATTTGCTCGTGCCGTTGTGCCTAAAGGAACCACCTCTGTCGTCATCGATCCTCACGAGATTGCTAATGTCCTCGGTCAAGACGGCATTCGCTTTATGGGAGAATCGGCGAAAGGAGTTCCTCTCAATGTGTTTATTATGCTCCCTTCTTGTGTCCCGGCCACTTCTATGGAAACCTCCGGAGCGATCCTTAAGGCAGCCAATCTAAAGCCTCTGCTTAAAGAACCCTGGGCCACTGGATTGGCAGAGATGATGAACTTTCCGGGCGTCATCTTCAGGGATCCGGAAGTCCTCAAGAAAATCGAGCTGGCAAAGGGAAAGCGAACGGATGGCCACGCGCCTATGCTGTCGGGAAAGGGACTTTATGCTTACCTCACTGCAGGGATTCGGTCTGACCATGAATGTACCTCTCTCAAAGAGGCAAAGGAGAAATTGAAGAATGGTATGTGGATCATGGTCAGAGAAGGAACGACGGCGAGAAATCTTAGGGACTTGATTCCTCTTGTTACCCCCAAGAATTCAAGACGATTTCTTTTGGTCACCGATGATCGCCACCCAAAGGAACTCCTCGAAGAGGGCCATATCGATTCTATGGTCAGACAGGCCGTACGATGGGGGCTTGATCCCATTTTAGCGATTCAAATGGCCACGCTGAATAGCGCGGAATATTTCAGGCTGGACGATGTCGGAGCCATTGCACCGGGTTATCGGGCAGATATTGTCAGTTTCGATCATTTGGGACGATTTCAAATCAAAAAGGTCTTCAAAGACGGAAACCTGGTGGCGGAAGACGGCAAAATGCGCATGGCTCCAATCCGAAGAATCAAGAGTTCTAAAAGGATGGGATCCGTCCGAATCAAGCCTATTCACAGTGAGGCTCTCGTTCTTCGAAGCAACCAGTTCCTTTCCAAAATCATCCAGCTCATACCGGGTCAAATCGTCACAAAAAAAGTAATAAAGAGAATCCCTTTGAAAGATGGAGTAGCCCATCCCGATATCAAAGGGGATATCCTTAAGATTGTAGTCGTTGAAAGGCATAAGGCCACGGGGAATATCGGAATTGGCTTCGTTCAAGGCTTTGGCCTAAAGAAGGGGGCACTCGGTTCATCGGTGGCCCACGATTCGCATAATCTTGTTATCGTGGGGACCAACGATCCGGATATTCTAAAAGCGGCGGAGGCCATTCAGGCGATGAAAGGGGGATTGGTGGCTGTTTCGGATAAAAAGGTGATAGCTTCCCTCCCCTTGCCCATTGCGGGTCTGATGTCCGATGCATCGGTTGCTCAAGTCAATCTTCAGTTAGATGCGATCCATCGGGCTGCAAAAACCCTTGGGTGCAAAATCCCGGACCCTTTTATGACACTCTCCTTTTTATCTCTTCCGGTGATTCCAGAATTAAAGATCACTGATAAAGGCCTGGTAGACGTCAACCAGTTTAAATTTGTTCCGCTGTTTGGCCCCTCCCCGTTCTCCTCTCCCCCGTTGGGGGAGAGGGCGAGGTGAGGGGAACCGTTCCGAATGACCAGCACGAGTCACCAACACGTACTTATGGGAGTCACTATGGATTGGGATAAACTCTTACACGAAGCGACTCGGCATCTTCAGGAATACCTCCGTATTCAAACGGTCAACCCGCCTGGAAATGAAATGGAGGGAGTGAGATTTCTCAAAAGCATTTTCGACGCGGAGAAAATTCCATGCAAGGTCTTCGAGCCCTCTCCGGGCCGAGGAAGCCTCCTCGCCACCCTGAAGGGGAATGGAAAGAAGAAACCCCTTCTCCTTCTCAACCACATCGACGTGGTCCCGGCTGAAAAGGAACGCTGGTCAGTCGATCCTTTTGCGGGAATCGTACGAGACGGATATCTCTATGGTCGTGGAGCTCTCGACGACAAATCCATGGGGATTGTGGAGATGATGGCCCTGCTCATCCTGAAACGGGAGAAGGTTCCCCTGAAAAGAGACATTCTCTTTTTTGCAGCGGCGGACGAAGAGACTGGAGGGGGTTGGGGAGTCGACTGGGCCATAGAAAATGTTCGTTCCCTCGGAGAAGCGGAGTACGCCCTCAACGAAGGAGGATCGATCATTCTCAATGAAGACGGGACCGCAGATCGTTACGGAATCTCAAACGGCCAAAAGGTTCTTTTCCAGCTCGAAGTAAAGGCAAAAGGAACCTCAGGACATGGCTCAATGCCTCATTCCGACAATCCCAATGTGAAGCTTGTTGAGGCTCTGGAGCGGGTTACAAAATGGGAAACGCCTTACAACATCCTTCCCACGGTGAATGAATATTTTCGAAAGATAGCTCCCAAACAGCCCCCTGCCGACAGAAAATTCCTAGAGGACATTGAGAAGGGGCTTAGTGACCCCGCCTTCTCAAAGCGGTTAACATCCAACCCGATTTTTAATTCCATCGTCAGGAATACGATCTCCTTGACCATTCTCCGGGGAGGGAGCAAAATCAATGTGATCCCTTCAGAGTCAACCGCTTCGCTC
>JAPVTA010000144.1:0-2769 GCA_047519465.1 Thermodesulfobacteriota bacterium
ACGTTTAAACTTCGGCGGGCAAGCGTGATTCGTGAAATTCGTGAGAGTTAGAACAAAAAAGCCCTTCCCTTTTGAGAGCCGGCTAAAGCCCTGTTAATTCCGCTGAATCAGTATACGGAATAATTGCTCCATTGGGTTGTTTCTTCCAAATTTTTTCTTTATGGGCCGCATCATATGCCATACGTTCCTCAGGAAATTTCATGGCAATCCGAGTGATAATTCTTTTTTCCTGCCGGCTAAGGGGTTCAGCCTCTGATTCATCAGCTTCTATGATGTCCTGGATGAGATCCTTATAGTTATTGAGCTGAGGCCCGTAGGGGAGAGCGGCATAGGTGGACCCCGTCAAGCTTTCTCCTGTTTCCCTGTGTGCCACCATGTCTGCATACCACAGGTACTTTGCTGCGAACAACATCTTATCATTTTTCTTGAGAATATGTTTACCAAGGACGGACTCAAATTCTTTTAGCACTAATTTTATCCTGGGGATTGAAAACGTCCGATTTCCGGTACAGCTATCTCCAACGCTTTGGCCTGCCAGTGCAATCCGGAGGGCATGGTCCATGGATTTGCTCTGGAGGGTTCCTCCCTCCCACCTCTTGATGCTGGCAATTCCGACATTCATTCTCTTTGCGAGAGCCTCCTGAGTTAAACCTAATCTCTTCCTCTTCTCAACGATTTCATCACCTGTCATCAGGTTAACTGTTTTGCGGTAAGCATCGGCCATCGTTTTCTGAATGCGTGCTGCCTGGGTGACCGTTGCTGCTTCCACACCGCATACTGTACATCGATATTGTACTATCGGGACGGTGATAATAACGCCACGAAAAGTCATTCGCTTTTTTGTTTTCCTCAGCACCATTTTTCCATGCCCGCTCGGGCAACCCATTCTTACTTCTTTCATTTTATTTCCCCTCATCTCCTTTTCGGTCTTCGTGAAGTGACACAAGCCACATCCTCTTTCCTTTCATTGTAAACTTGAGATAGACCCTGCAACCCAATGTCTTACTTAACCACCGAAACGCCAGGAGCTCGTAACCTTCTATATCATGCTCATAAGATCGTTGCGGTGGATATTGCCCCGCATAATGGTTGGGGGCCTGTTTTATCTTACGGTTGATTTCTTTGTGAGAAGGCCGGCCCATAAACATTGTGGTATCAATTGATACCTTTTGTCAAGAGAAAAATTGAGGATACTAATCTGCTGGGCATCTGGTGAACATTGTCAATTTCTTACACTTATTTTACTTTTCAGAGACCTCATCCCCCCTCACCTTTCAATTGTTCAAATGTTCCCCTATCACCGTGAATCGTAAAGCGTGAGGCGTTAGGCGAAAAACAAAAAGCCCATTCGTTTTAAGAATAGGCTTTGGTTTTAACCAGTCATTCGGATACCCCCACCCAGGTTGCCCCACTATATCAGAAACGCCACACAAAGGCAATTCTCTGAACCGTGAGACGTCTGCCTACCCTGTACCATGCTAAGTTCAGGGCCTGCGGTAGGCAGGTTAGTCGCGAAGCGTCAATCGCAGAAGGGAAAGAATTAAAAAAGTACAATTCCGAACCTTGTTCAACGAAGCCAGCGCTCAATCGACGTTTTTAAGAATTCCCCCACTGGAATTCCTTGCTCTCCGACCAAGAGTTGACGTTTTATCCGAAAGGCTTTCGAGAAGGCTTCCATCCCGAGAAGACGGTCTCTTCTTCGCCCGCTTTTTACCTCAATGGCGGCAACATCATTCCCGGCCCGCAGGACAAAATCCACTTCCTGATTTCTTTCAAGCCAGTAAAAGACTTCCATGTTTTTTCCCCTTGTGCTGTTCACAAGATGGGCTCCTACTGCCGATTCAACCAGTCTCCCCCAATAATCGCGGTCCTGTTGAGCGGCCTCAAAGGAAAGACGAGAGGATGCAGACATCAAAGCGGTGTTTAAAACCTGGATCTTGGGGCTCGATGATCGTTGCTTCACCCGTTTTCCAGAAAACTTTGACAATCCTGAGATCAAACCCGCCCCATTCAGCAGATCGAGGTAGTGCGCCAGGGTGGTCGTATTTCCAGCGTCGTGCAACTGTCCAAGCATTTTTTGGTACGAGAGCACCTGCCCTGAGTAATCGCAGCATAACTGAAACAGCCGCCGAAGCAGAGCAGGTTTATCGACACGGGTTAGGAGGAGAATATCCCGCGAGATCGTCGTCTCGATGAGTGAATCGATGATGTACCTGGCCCAGCGTTCATGCTCATCGATGAGCCCGGCCGCACCTGGATAGCCCCCATACAAAATATATTGCTCTAAATTCCAGCCGAAAGCCTCCCTCATCTCGGCATAAGACCAGTGAGTCACAGGAATGATTTCAAAGCGTCCGGCTAAACTTTCCGTTAATCCTCTCTGGACGACGAGGGGCGAGGACCCGAGAAGGACCACCTTCAGGGGGAGACCTGAACGGGTATCCTCATCCCAAAGGCGTTTGATGATCTCGGACCATTCTGAAACTTTTTGAGTTTCATCGAGGATCAGAAGGGCACCTTTCCTCCTATTCTTTTCATTGATTTTTAGACGGGCAATTTCCCACTGCTGGGCCAACCAGGACCGATCCCGCAAGGTGGGCTCATCGGCCGTCACGAAGTGAACGGGAATAGAGACGGCCTCCATCAATTGGCGTGCCATCGTGGTTTTCCCGACCTGTCTCGGTCCAGCAAGAACCTGGATGAACCGCCTGGGCTCTTGAATGCGCTTTAACAAAGTATGAAAGATTGCTCGCTTGTACAATTTCCCTC
>JAPVTA010000145.1:0-21877 GCA_047519465.1 Thermodesulfobacteriota bacterium
AAGTCTCTGCTGAAGGGATTGGACGCGCCCCGCGTGGGCGCGTGGATTGAAACCCGGAAGTAGCGTTTCAGCCAATAGTACCGCCACGTCGCGCCCCGCGTGGGCGCGTGGATTGAAACTAAAAAAGAAGGAGACAAAATGAAAATGAATGAAGTCGCGCCCCGCGTGGGCGCGTGGATTGAAACTTTGGTTTCTTTAGTTAACCAGACAAACTAAACAAGTCGCGCCCCGCGTGGGAGGCCAAAAAGCTAATAGATCACCTTCACCCCGGCCATCTCCCATCAAGGGAGAGGGGGGATAGAAAACAAGTCACTTTTTGACGCTGCATAAAAACCAGTTTAAAATAGAGGGAAAATGTGAGGACATACAAATCCAGGAGGAAAAGATGGGATTCTGGAACCTTCAGACATTGAAGCTTGATGAATTTCGGCCCGGCATCCGGAGCAAATTAGAATCTGGCTCAGATTTGACCATGGCCATTATGGAAATTTCTCCGAATAAGGAAGGAACTGCCCATGACCATCCGTTCGATCAGTGTGGAATCGTAATCGAAGGGGAGATCGAGATGTTTGTGGATGAGGAAAAGAAACTACTGAAACCCATGGAAACTTATTTCATTCCGGCAGGAATAAAGCACAACTGGAGGACGATTGGCTCCCCAGCCAAGATATTAGATATCGTGGTCAAACACGGCTAAAGGGCCACAGGCCCCGGTAAGCGGATTTTCTGCTTCTGATCATTGCAGTAGGCTCACCACTTTGAAGCAAGAACGAGTGGTCAATTAGAATGAGATGGATGCGGATTGAGCCTTGACTACCTCTTCTTTCAAGAGCGACCAGATATCTCTAAACAGAGCTTCGTAAATGGAAGTGGACATTAAATCGGTGGAGCGAGGTCTTCGCAAAGGGTTCTTGATGATCTCCTTAATTCGACCCGGTCTTGCTGTCATCACGACAATGCGGTCGCTCAACAGAATAGCCTCTTCAATACTGTGAGTGATGTAAACCACCGTCTTCTTCGTTTTTTCCCAGATTCCGATTAATTCCTCAGAAAGAAGATATTTCGTTTGGGCGTCGAGCGAAGCGAAGGGTTCATCCATCAGAAGGATTTCGGGATCATTCGCAATGGCGCGAGCAAGATTGACACGCTGCCGCATGCCCCCTGATAATTCATGGGGGTAGCGGTCCTCAAAGCCATGGAGGTGAACCATGTCAATCAACCGATCCAAAGTTTCCTTTTGAGTCAAAGATGGAACCCCTCTGATTTCGGGACCAAACAGAATATTCTTCCGCACCGACCTCCACGGGAACAGAGCGTTTTCCTGCCAGACCATTGAAGTTGCCGGCCGACCATCATCGCCGCGCTCGATACGAATCCGGCCCTCTGTAGGCTGACCAAAGCCAGCGATCAAGCGGATAAGGGTGGTCTTCCCGCACCCACTTGGCCCGACGAGAGTAATAAATTCCCGATCCTCCACCACAAGGTTGACGCCCTGAAGGGCACAAACCTCCTGCCGAGTTCGAGGATGCCGATAGATCATGAAAAGATTTTCTATAAAGATTGGCATTGATGCTCTTAAGATTTTTCACTTCGAAACGAGAGCTTCCGGATCTACCTTGCCGATCTTCTTAAGCGCCTCCTCCAGGAGCGTGAGATCCATCACCTTTCTGTAATCGATCTTCTCTTTAATGTACTTCCGTTCGAGGTACCAGTCTTGCTGCATCTTAAGCGAATCCATCAGCAAAACCCCGTTTGGGTCCACATAAGACCAGGTAAACGTTTCGAGAAGATCTCTTGGCATTTCTGTAAACTTTGAAGCAATATCGAGAACCTTTGCTCGATCCCCCTTCCCCTTTGCAGCGATGAGGTATTCGCGCACCCCTTTGAAAGTTGCCGTAAGAAAATCAACACCTTTTTGACGATCCTCTTTCAGGAGTCTTTCGGAGAAAAAGAGCATGGTGAATTGAATTTTGAAAGGAAGGGCAGAATAATCGAGTAGATATTCGGCAAACCCTTCCTTAACCGCTTTTACCCCGAAGGGCTGAATAAAGAAGGCGGCATCCACACCGCCCGATTTGAGAGCCGCCATGGAATCCGAGAACTTCGCAATCTCCACGATCTTAACATCATCGAGCCCTAATCCCACCATTCTTAAAGCGGCATCAAAGGTCTGCGTTCGGACCATGGCATTGAAGGAAATCCGGCGACCTTTGAGGTCTTTGAGGGTTCTCACCTCCCCCCTGTCATAAAGGTCTTTCCGAACCAGAATTCCATTGATATGAGAGCCATACCACTTTGGGCTCGAATGGCTGTATCCGCAGACAATACGGCTCCCAAAACCGGCGGCAGCCATGTTGATAAATCCTGCTGTATTTCCTGCCATGAGCACATCGATCTGTCCAGAGGCAAGAGCTGGGAGCTGGTCCCTTGGGCTGGGAAGATCGACGATTTGAATGTCGAGACCCATCTTTTTATAAAATCCCATCTCCTTGGCAACCATCAATGGAGCGATTTCCAAGCCAACTGCTCCGGCCACCTTCACCGTTTTGAGTTCAGCCGCCTCCGATCCGCAAACGGCTCCCCCGAAGAAGAGAAAGAGGATGACGATGGTTCTGAAAAATTTCTTCCGCATTTTCCTCTCCTTTCTCACCGAATCCCCTGGATGTCTCTGCTCCAGGGCATGGTTTTCCTTGAAACCCATTCTAAAAACATCGTCACCAGAATACTCAGCCCTCCGAGAAGAGTGAGACCAGCAAAGATGCCTGTCATGTCCATCATATTTCCGCGAACACCGAGAAAATATCCTAACCCTTTATCTCCGAAAATCATTTCTGTAACCACAGTGGAAAGAAAGGAAATTCCCATGCCCAAGCGGATACCAGCAAAGATCATGGGCAGAGCTCCAGGAAAGATTACCTTTTTAAAAATCTGAAATGTCTTTGCACCCAGATCTTGAGCAGCCATGACTAAAATGGGGTCCACATTCCTCACACCGACAACCGTATTGATCAAAACGATATAAAAAACAGCCAAGGCAATGATCACCAACCGCGACATCTCACCGATCCCCAGGTAGACGATGATGAGTGGGAGGAGAGCCACCTTGGGCAAAGGATAGGTTGCCGCAATGAAAGGATTGATTGCCTCATAGATTTTATTCGACCATCCCGCAGGAATTCCGAGGCAGAGTCCTATTAAAGCACCCCAGAAAAAACCATGAAAAATTCTGACCAAGGTTATGCCTCCGTGGAAGGCCAATTCTCCGGAGCCAAGGGTTTCGATCAAAGCTTTTGCCACAGAGAGAGGAGAAGGAAGGAAGAAGGGGTTGACCAGGCGAAGGGAAACGATAGCCTGCCAGAGGGAGACAAATCCGACCACGGTAATCACAGAATAGGGACTTAACTTCAACCGCTTTCGTAGCATCGGTGCCCCCTACCTTCTTGTTGGTGAGCGACCTGTGATC
Organism: Thermodesulfobacteriota bacterium; assembly: GCA_047519465.1. Classification (GTDB taxonomy): domain Bacteria; phylum Desulfobacterota; class BSN033; order BSN033; family UBA1163; genus UBA1163. The sequence continues at coordinate 3,464 of JAPVTA010000145.1, forward strand.
TGTGCAAGAATCCCCTTTTCAATGAACCTAGGTTTCAGCGGAAGCGGCAAAGCCATGTGAATACATTGCTCGGGACAGTCCATCACACAGGCACCGCAGTGAAAGCATTCATCGGGGCGGGCGACACGAGGAATCTTTGAGCCGGAAACAAGTTTGAAAACATCTTCGGGGCAGGATTCTATACAAAGTCTACAACCCGTGCAAACAGAGCGGTCAATCTTGACAGGCATAACCCATCTCCTCACTAAACATATTTATATTCAATGGGCCGATGCTCAACGTTGATCCGGTCCTCCAGCTGTCGTACGAGGATCCATTTTCTCCACTCCGGCGGATCCCACTGGGGATAGTCAACCCGGAAGTGGAGATGATAGTGGCTGCTCGCCCTTCGCTCCAGGGCAGCCGTAAGGCAGGCCTTTGCAATTGTTGCCAGATTATCCACCTCCAAGGCCCGCATCGTCTCGTGAGCATCACGTGAAGCAATATCCCATTCCCCGGTCAATTCTTTCAAACGATATAATCCAATTCTTAAGCCTTCTTCCGAGCGAATATCTCCCATATAGGAAGACATAAGCCTTTGTAAGGCTAAGTTGGCGTCAAACCACTGGTCATGTCCCCTCGGCTCATGTCGTTTAATCCGTGTTGATATCAGATCTATCTGATCCGAAACAGGCTCAAGGCTTGAAGTCTCTTTAGCATAATTTGCAGCATTCCCTCCTGCTTTCCAGCCCAGTGTGATCGCCCCCGGCCCTGCTCCCCACGGCAAACCGGCGATGATTTCTCCCGCGGCGAATAGTCCTGGAAGAGTGCTCTGACATTGACCATCCACAAACAGGCCACTCCCCCCACTCACCCGACGCTCATAGGTATCATCCTCCATGAGATGAGTTCTAAGATCTTTGCCTTGCTCCTTGATCCACTCAAGGAGTATCCAGCAACCTCCTTCTTGGCGAAGCCCCCACTCGACAAATTCGATTTCCTCTGCCGAAAGACTGGTTGTATCCCGAAACAATGGCAACCGGATTTTTCCCTCCTGGAACTGGGCTCGCGTCCAGCCCGCAGTAAATGCAGGCCACCGGTAGTAAGCCTCGCCCGGAAAAGGATATTCAAGAGAGATTCCCTGAGCATCTATAGTCTTGGCCGGCCAATAGGTCCCAGAACCTGCTCGTTGAAGATTCTTGGGACCACGAATGGCATTCGTTCCTTCCATGTTTGTTAACGAAGCTCCTGCGCGAAAGGCCATGGCCAATCCATCGCCGGTGGAGGACGGCGGATAATAAGTATTCATCATGACCCCTGTGACATTCATAAATAACCGGAAACAGGCCCCGGTGGTGAGCACGATACTTTTTGTCTTAAACAGAGTTAAGGAGCCGTCCCTCGTATTCATGCCAATGGCACCAACCACCTGATTGTTCCGCACCAATAGATCGACCACCATGGTCCGATTCAAAACCGGTATTTTCTGCCTCCGGAGCTCTTTGGCCAGTTTCGGTTTGATGTCACGACCTGCCATATATAACGCGCTTCGCACCTTGTGGAGCTGTGGAAAGAGGTAATATTTTCCGTCTTTCTTATAAAATTCAACACCCATCTCTTCGAGGTCTTTGATTCGATCAGATCCCTCAACTGCCATGGCATAGACCAGATCCTGATTGACAAAACCAAAGGCGAGTTCCGTATGATCACGAACAAGGTCTTCCGCCGACCATTCGGAAAGGCCAGGGATAACGATCCCTCCAAAGTGATCATTGCCGGTTCCAGCACCACCGCTTCGACGGACATTCGCTTTTTCCACAACCAGGACCTTTACCCCTTTGCGACGGGCATGGAGGGCAGCCATACAACCGCCCAGGCCACCGCCCACAACTAATACGTCTACCTCTTTAAAGTTCTTGATCTCTTTTTTAGCCATGAGAATTTTCTGTTTGGACAAACCAATTCGGGGAGGTTAGTTCAAGTTTGTATTCCACTGCTTAGGTTATACAATTCAATCCGAATTCCCCACCCACATCTAATCGAAATTTAACTGAGCCCTTTTTACGTTGTCAAGCTTAGCTTCTGCAGAGGACTTCCCCCATTTTCCCTCACACTTTGAACCAGGATTGTTGGCGCAAAAAGGAGGATCACACCTGAAATTAGCGAGGAAAGGTCTGAAGAAGCAAAGCGACCGAATCGTCTAAGAAGATAGCCAACAGCTCATTCCATTGAGGGCAGCAAAGGAACCTTCAAAGCCTCTTCAGGAATCCTCCCTGTTAAGGATTTCAGAAATGTAACGATCTCTTCAACCTGAGACTTGTTGAGGTCTTTTCCCAGCTGAACTTTACCCATGATCCAGACCGCATCCTCAAGTCTGTCGATGGAACCATCGTGAAAAAAAGGAGGGGTCTTTGCAACGTTTCTGTGGATTGGAACCTTAAAGACATATTTATCGGCCTCATTCTTCGTGACCACATACCTTCCTTCATCTATCGGCTCACTCTTCGTGTATTTCCAGTAGGGTTCAAGCACTCCAAACTTCTGATACACCTGTCCACCCAGATAAGGTCCAAAATGGCACATGATGCACCCTGCTTTCGTATATGTTTTTAATCCTCTTTTTTCTTGTTCATTCAAGGCGACGGTATCGCCTTTCAAAAACGAATCAAAGCGAGACGGAGTGACGAGGGTCCTTTCAAAAGCACCAACTGCTTTTGCGAAATTGTCCACGGTTACCGGGTTGTCGTCCGCCGGGAATGCCGCTTTAAATAGGTCCACATACCCCTTTATGTCTTTGAGTTTTTTTTCTACTGCCTCGTAAGAAGACATCCCAAAGGAAGGAGGACCGATCACCGATTGCTTTGCCTGGTCTTCAACGTCTATTCTGTTCCCTATCCAATGCTCTGAAATTTGGCCTGCCGCATTGAAAAGGGTGGGAGCATTTCGGGGATTAACTTTGCAGTTATTTCCTATCGACTTTCTTAACCCATCCGCTGCATAGAAACCGACCGGATGGCATCGAGAACAGCTCACCGTTCCGTCTACGGAGATCCGCGTTTCATAAAAAAGTATTCTCCCCAATCTAACTTTTTCGGGGGTGATAGGATTTTTTTCAGACGTCATAGCTTGTGGCAATGGGCCAAAAACGTCCTTAGCTTGCTTGAGCAAGTCCTCATCTCCGTCGTTACCGAATAAGAGGCCTGCGAAAGATACCCAGGAAAGAACGATCACGGTTGCCAGAACATATCTGCCACCTCTCCTAATCTTTTGCATAGGGCCCTCCTTTGGTAAAACATCTTCTTTCCTCTACTTATTGAGCCTTTTACGGAAACAAACCTTTACACCATCAACCTATTTGAATGAATCGAAAAGATAAATAGGGTGAATCTTGTATTTCATAATAGATTGGAACCTATATTGTGGCCGGGTCTCTAAGTATCCCCCTTCCGGCAAACAGTGCGAAAGGGGATCGTTCCTTGATACTTCGACGGCGCCGAACCCTGTTCCTTTTAGGATGCGCTGAAAAGCGCCGCCATTCGACTTGCCTCTCGACAAGTTCAAGGCCATGGGTTTATCGAACGGCTCATGGCCCTGAGGGAAATTGAAGGGCTCAGTATCAACCCTGAGCAAACCCTCGGCTTCATGTCGGGGAAAGTCGAAGGGTTGATTTAAAGCTCCCATTTCTTTTAAGATATCAATAATGAAAGGATTTTTTAATCAACTTCTTCGAGTCGATCTCACCAGGCAGAGGTCTACGGTTGAGCCTATTCCTGAATCCATTCTTCGAACCTATCTGGGCGGAAAAGGCTTAGGCTCCTACCTTCTCCTCAAAGAAAATCCTGCCCATGTCGACCCCTTTTCGCCCCAAAATCGCCTCATCATCACGTTAGGCCCTTTGGCGGATACTCCTTTCTATGGCTCCAGCCGCTACGCTGTCTTCACCAAGTCCCCTCAGACAGGAATCTATTCCGAATCTTATTCCGGAGGAAAGATCACCCTTTCCCTTAGCCGGACGGGATATGACGCCATCATCGTTGAAGGGAGGTCGAATCGTCCCATCTTTCTCGAAATCAGCGATAAAGAGGTCCTTTTCCACTCCGCATCAAGCCTTTGGGGAAAAGCGACCTACGAGGCGGAAGAGGCTATTCTTAAGAGAATCGGGAAAGATGCTGGCGCTCTCGTCATCGGCCCGGCGGGTGAAAATTTGGTCAAATTTGCGGTAATCGAGAGCGAGCGCTGGCGTTCCCTCGGAAGGGCGGGAATCGGGGCGGTGATGGGATCAAAGAGGTTGAAAGGAATCGCCTTCCACGGAAAGAAGCGGCGGGAGATCGCGGATCCCTCTTGTTTGAAACGATTGTCTCAGGAGTTCAGAGACCGAGTCAAAAATAATGAGATTGTTTACATGTACAAGAAATATGGGACCCCCATGCTGGTCTCCATCATGAACACCATTGGTGCCTTTCCGACCCAATATTGGTCCAAAGGGTCATTGGAGGGGTGGGAAGGGATCAGCGCGGAGAGCCTCATGGAGCGTTGCGAGGTCAGCTCGATCGCCTGCCCGTATTGCTTCATGGCCTGTGGAAAGATCTCCAAGGTTAAACAAGGCAGGCATAAAGGCCTTCGCATCATGGGACCGGAATACGAAACCATCTATGCCTTCGGAGGACTTTGTATGGTGTCCTCCATTGAGGAGATTATCTATCTCAACGATCTATGCGACCGTCTGGGAATGGATACCATTACGGCGGGGAATTTGGCAGCTTTTGCCATCGAGGCCTCGAAGAGAAAGAAGATCAAGGAAAATCTGCATTACGGAGATGTGGATAGCATTGCCGAGATCCTAACCAAGATTGCTTACAGAAAGGGCGTGGGCCGTGTCTTGTCAGGGGGAGTCCGCCATGCGGCAAAGGTTTGGGGGATGGCGGAGAAGGCCATCCATGTGAAAGGCCTGGAGCCTGCGGGGTTTGATCCCAGGGTACTGAAGGGAATGGGACTCGCTTATGCCACCTCGGATCGAGGGGCGTGCCATCTCAGGGCGACCTTTTATAAGTCCGAACTCTCCGGCCAGATCGATCCCGACCGGGTGAAGGGAAAAGCGCGGCTTTTCGTCGATTATGAAGACAAGATGACCCTTTTTGATGCCCTCATCCTCTGCCGCTTTTATCGGGACTTGATCACATGGAAAGATCTCCAAGAGATTGTAAAGGCGACTTGCAACCTTTCCCTTAAGAAGAAAGAACTAAGGACCGTGGCCTCGGGAATTATCAATCTCGCCAGAACGTTCAATCAGAGAGAAGGAGTGACTCGGAAAGAGGACAAACTGCCTCGCCGGTTCTTTCGAGAGGTCCTCGGGGAAACAGGGAAAAACATCCGGCCTCAGGACCTGGAGGTCATGCTGAAGGAATATTACGAATTGAGAGGATGGAATCGACCGCTTTACTCCTCTCCCTCTAAATGGTAAAATTTGCCGGGATCGGAAGGGAGATGCATCTCACAAGTCTAAAGGCTAAGATTCTACTGAGTGTCATCATCGCGGTGGTGGTGATCGAGGGTATCTTTCTCTATCTCAATATCCGTTCTCTTTCTCAGCAGATGATCGAGAAGACCGAGGAGGAGGCTTTCAACCTGAGCGAAACCATCCGTTTGAGCATTCGTAATGCGATGATCATGGATCGAAGAGACGAGTACCAAAGAATCATCGATGATGTCGCTCAGCGAAAGGGAATTACCGAGGTCAGAATTTTCAACAAGCAGGGTGAGATCACGGTTTCTTCCGACCGTAGCAAGGTTGGGACAGTCGTCGATAAGAAAGCCGAGGCCTGCTACGGGTGTCACCGAGAGGGAGAGGCAAAGGTCCTTCTTCCCTCGGACAGTAAGACGCGCGTCTATCACACTGAAAAAGGAAGTCTTCTGGGACTGATCAACCCAATCTACAATGAATCTTCTTGTTACTCCTGCCATCCCAACACCACGAATGTTCTGGGTGTCTTAGACACCACAATCAGCCTCGAAGATTTTCAAAAGGAGAAAGCCCAGATTTACAAACAGATGCTCATCTCGGGGGTGATCAGCGTCATTCTTCTGAGTTTACTGTTGAGTCTGTTTCTCACCCGGTTTGTGAACCGGCCTGTCCGCAGACTCCTGGCTGCCACCAAGACAGCCGCCCATGGAAATTTGGATCAGGCCGTATCCATCCGGTCCCGCGATGAGCTTGGAGAACTTTCCGGATCCTTTAACAACATGATTTCGGAGTTGAAACGCTCCCGTGATGCCATCGAAGAATGGACGCAGACCCTTGAACATCGAGTTCAAGAGAGGACTCAGGAGCTCCAACAGGTCCAGGATCAACTGATTCGAGCGGGTAAGATGGCTGCTCTTGGCGAGCTGGCAGCCGGGGTCGCTCATGAGATCAATAATCCCCTGACCGGAGTCCTTACCTTCAGTTCCCTGATGCTTAAAAAGGTCGATGAGAACCACCCTTGGAGGAAAGATTTGGAGAATATCGTCCAACAGACCACCCGATGCCGGAACATTGTAAAAGGACTTCTGGACTTCGCTCGTCAAAGAAAGCCCGACATGAAAGAGTGGGATATTCATACGCTGATCGACCGAACCGTCACCCTTGTCGAAAATCAGGCTCGTTTCCAAAATATCAAAATTGTCAAACAATTCAAGAAAGACATTGGGATGCTTTTCGTGGACGGAGATCAAATTCAGCAGGTCTTTATGAACATCATCATTAACGCTGCCGACGCCATGGCCGGGGACGGAGGGACCCTTACCATCAAGACGAACGTCAAAAACGGAATGGCCGAGGTCTCTTTCACTGATTCAGGGTGCGGCGTTGCGAAAGAACACCTTTCCAAACTTTTCGACCCTTTCTTTACCACGAAGGAAACCGGCAAAGGAACGGGGTTAGGCTTGGCGATCAGTTATGGAATTATTCAAAGCCACGGCGGGGATATTGCAGTGGAAAGCGAGGTAGGAAGGGGGTCCACTTTCCGGATCAGGATTCCCATAGAAAAAAAGAATGGGGAGTTGGGGGGTTCGGGAGAAGAGGGGAAGCAACGTCTACCTTAGGTCGATTTTGTAGCTATCCTCTTTATCGTAGACCTGAGGGCTGTATTCGATAACAAAGGCGTCTTCCAACCCATAGAACAGGTGACCACAATAGGGCCTGACTCTTATCTTATCTCCTTTTGCAAGAATCTTTTCTTCCTTCTGAAGCGTGTCCATGTCGAGAAACAAGGCCTTGATCTTTCCTCGAAAGACATAGAAGATTTCCTCCTTCTTCTTATGGTAATGGTTTCCCCTTAAGAATCCTTTTCTGATCTCAAAAGCAGCGAGATGGCGCATTGCTTCCTGATAGGCCACTTGAACGAACTCGCCTCTTTCCTCCTCCCATCTTTTTGCTCCCGGGATCTCTTTTATGTTGGGCAGTTTTTCTACGGCGACTTTATTCATCTTCTCTGGGCTTCGACTCTTCGGGAATGATCGTGAGATTCAGTTTCTCCGTTTGCCTTATGACCGTCAGCGTGGTTTTCACTCCTACTCTTTCCTCCGTTAACGTCCTGTGCAAATCGTCGATGCCAGTTACGGGCTGACTATCGAAACCGACAATGATATCCCCTACGGAAAGACCGGCCCGCTGCGCCGGGCTCTTCTCCTCGACGGATACTACCAGGATGCCACTTTCAACGGGCAGGCGATAAAATCGCACAACGCGACGGAGCAGTGGGACATTCTGACCTCCGAGTCCGATATAGCTTCGTCTTATCTTGCCCTCTTTGATGAGCTGACCCGTGACAAATTTGGCCGTATTAATCCCAATGGCAAAGCAGATTCCTTGCGCCGCAAGAATCATAGCGGTATTGACACCGATAACCTCTCCTTGAGACGTGACGAGAGGTCCTCCCGAATTTCCAGGGTTCAGGGCTGCATCGGTTTGGATGATGTTGTCTATCAGACGGCCGGATATGGACCTCAGGGAGCGTCCCAGTGCACTGACAACTCCGGAGGTTACTGTGCATTGGAAGCCGTAAGGGTTGCCAATCGCAATCACTAACTGCCCCACTCTTATTTTTTGCGAGTCCCCTAAGGGTGCCGCCACGAAATTTGAACCGTTGATCCTTACCACAGCCAGATCGGTATCGGGATCCTCCCCTACCAGGTCTCCTTCAAAACGGCGACCGTCCGGCAGGGTCACCACAATCTTATCGGCGTGATGCACGACGTGACTATTGGTCAACACGAACCCATCCGGCGTGAAGATAAAACCCGAGCCCGTGCCTCGCAGCGCTTCGGGCAGGCGGTACCGATTTCCCTGTTTCCCTCGCGGATTCGTTCGGACATCAAGGTTCACGACCGAAGGGCTCACCTTTTCCGCTGCGTTGATAACTGCCCGCGAATAGGCGTCCAGAAGACTCTCATCCGAGAGACGAGCGGCATCAACCGTTCGCGCCTCTCCTCCCCCGGCGACTCCATTCGATAATAGTCGGAATACTTTTTTGGCCATTTCTACTCTCCTCTCTGGCACTCCCACAATTCTAGATAAATTTTAACTTTCTAATTCCTCCGTTAATCTAATCATCCGGAGCCATTTTTTCAAACAGGTCCTTCGATTCACGGACAGGACAAGTCATTGATTATGTAGCCGTTTTCAATTATGATGTTTTTTATAAAGAGGAGAGACATGAAAGAATACACAGACAAACACGCCCGTTCGGGAATTGATACCGCGCTTCCAAAACTCGAATGCTTTAAGAATCAGTTCAAGAACTACGAGATCACGATTTCCATCCCAGAGTTTACCTCTGTCTGCCCTCGGACGGGACTCCCTGATTTCGGAACGATTACGATCCGATACACTCCTGATCAATGGTGCGTAGAATTAAAGTCTCTAAAAACGTACATCCTCGCCTACAGGAACTTGGGAATCTTCTACGAAAATGCGGTCAACCGGATCCTCAGGGATTTCGTTAAGGCCTCCAAACCCGTTCAAGCAGTTGTCGCGGGTGAATTTAATGTCCGGGGAGGGATGAAAAGTCTGATCGAAGCCTCTTATCCTACAAAAGGAGGACGAGGAAAAGATTAACCCCGTTAGAAAGTTTTCTACTTTCTACTTCATCCAAATTTTAGGCTTGAGCCTTTCTCAGCAACCTCTCCCAAGCTCTTTCTACGTTTTCCTGAATCACATCGACTTCCGAGTCGGTCAAGTGGCTGAAGCGGCCCTGAAGTTTTAGATACTCTTTTACAGGGACCACATGAGGTTCTTCTTGAAGGGTGTAGGATATTCCATTCTCGATTTCATAAAGAGGGAAGACCCTTGACCGAACAGCCAGCCTTGAAATCTTAACAGTGAGCTCCGAAGGGATCCTCCACCCCGGAGAACAGGGAGAGAGGAGATGGATGAATCGCGTTCCCCGAATGCTCCTTGCCTTCTCCACCTTTCTTAATAGATCTTCCGGATAGGCAATCGTAGCCGTCGCCGCATAAGGGATCTGATGATCCGCCATGATGGCCATGATGTCTTTCTTCGGGTTTTCTTTGGGCCTCATGACCGGAGTGGTCGTTGTCCAAGCGAACATGGGTGTGGCCGAGCTTCGCTGCGTGCCCGTGTTCATATAACCTTCATTATCGTTACAGATATAAACGAAGTCTTCGTTTCGCTCGGCAGCCCCCGAGAGGGCCTGAAGCCCGATATCGAAAGTCGCTCCATCCCCTGCCCAAACCGCAACGACCGTCTCTCGATCACCCCGAACATCCAAAGCCGCTCTGACACCGGAGGCAGTTGCTCCGCCTGTGACAAAACCGGCATGAATCACTGGAATTCGGAAACTCGAATAAGGCCAGAACCCAGGAATGATGGACCAGCAAGAGGCAGGAAAGACCATGACAGTCTTGTCCCCGAGGGCCTTCAAGGTAAGCCGCATACTCACCGCTGCTCCACATCCAGCGCAGGCAAGATGGCCGTGGCCCAAATTTTCTGATAAAGGGATCTTTATTTTATTCATCTAAGCCTCATCCTCTTTTTGGTTCTTAAAAATTCGAAATCCGAGTATCGGGGGAAGCGTCCGTCAAGGACCAACTCGAAACAGAGATGTTAAACCCTAAACTCGAAACTCTAAACAAACTCAAATATCGAAAGCACAAAACTCAGAACCGTATAATCTTTTGAGTTTTAGATTTGTTTAGGATTTAGAGTTTAGTGCTTAGAGTTTATCTTTTTAGCCCCAACCACAAAATCTCCTCTTCTGGCTGGGGATGGTCCACAGTGTACTGGATCGCTTCCTCGATGAGGTCCGGAGTGATATCCCTCCCACCCAATCCTGAAACGAATCCAAAAATTTCAGGTCTCTTCTCTCTCGAGTAGAGGGCGGCCCTCAATTCTTGTGCAAAGATACCTCCCGCTCCCGCCGAGAGATTCCTGTCGATGACCGCCAGCTTCTTGACTCCCTTGATTTCCTTATAAATTTCTTCGATGGGAAAAGGCCGAAATCTCTTAATCTTCAATCCGGCAACGCCATCTCCTTTCCCGATCAGTTTCTCGACGACGATCCTCGAAGTTCCGGTCACCGTGCCAGAGGTCATTAGAAGAATTTCCGCTTCCTCCTTCCCGTACCTTTCAATCGCCCCGTAACCGCGACCGAACCGGGATCGGAAATCATCGTCTATCTCTTTGGCGACCTCCGGAACCTGTTCCATCGCCCTTTGAATTTTGTATCGAAACTCCAAGAAATGGTCGGGGGTGGCGATCGTTGAAAAGGCCACGGGTTCCTGAGTATCGATGGGATACTCCGGACAGTACGGTGGCAAGAATGCATCCGCCTCCTCTACGGTGGGAATCTCCACAGGCTCGGAGGTATGGGAGAGGACATAAGCATCCAGAACAACCATGATAGGGAGCTTGACCGATTCTGCAATCCGATACGCCTGTAGGACGGTATCGAGGACTTCTTGATTATGTTCACAATAGAGTTGAATCCAGCCGGTATCCCGCTGAGAAAGGGAGTCGCTCTGATCACTCCAGATATTCCACGGTGGGCCAATGGCTCGGTTCACGTTTACCAAAACAATCGGAAGGCGAGCCCCGGAGGCCCAATGGAGCATTTCATGCATATAGGCTAATCCGTGAGAGGATGTTGCTGTGAAGCATCTCACGCCTCCGGTGGAGGCTCCAATTAAAGCAGCCATGGCAGAATGCTCTGACTCTACTTTCAGGAAAACTGTTTTCATGCGGCCGCTTGCCGTGAGCTCGGATAGCTCTTCAACGATCGTGGTCTGCGGGGTGATGGGATAGGCCGAGATGACATCGACTCGGCTCAGGATCACGCCATAGGCCACCGCTTGATTTCCTGTGATGACCTTTTTCATCTCGCCTCCTCTTTTAATGAGATGGCCCCTCGCGGACACTCGGAAAAACAGATACCACAACCTTTGCAAAAATCGTAGTCCACCTGGTGGGAGAGAATCCCTTCTGCTTTGATGACAGAGGCATCGGGGCAGAAGACATAACAGTTCTCACATCGGTTGCAGGTCCCGCAGCTAAAGCATCTTTCCGCCTCTTCCAATGCGCTGCCTTCCGTGTAGCCGGAGGTCACCTCTCCAAATCCTTTTATTCTTTTCTTGACGACACCCTTCGTTTCCCTGCGCCTTTGTGAAGGCTCGAAGTAGTCTGTATTCAATTCGTCAAAGGTGACCACGTGGGGATTCATCAGCCTTTCCTCAGGATGGAGATATCGAAGGATCGAAATCGATGGGCCCTCTCCTATGAGAATTCGCCGTATCGCTTCCTCTGAATCTTTCCCGTCCAAATGACAATCAATAGCCAAAGCGGCCTTTTTGCCAGAACCAATGGCATGCGCCACGGTTCGCTGGATTGAGGTGAGATCTCCTCCTGCAAAAATCCCTTTGATGCCTGTGCTTCCGTCCCGCTGTGTGAGAACTATCCCCTCTCCCTTCTCCACTCCTTTTGGAAGAAAGGAAATCTCAGCCTCTTCTCCTGCTGCAATGATGACACTATCTGCTTCGAAGAAAAAATTGGAATTTGGAATAGGGACAGGGCTTCTGCGACCCCGTTCATCCTTTTCTCCGAGCTCCATTCGCAAACACTCTAAACGTTTCATACCGTCTTCTTGTTGAATGCGGATGGGATTGACCAGATATCTTATCTTCATCCCCTCTTCAAGGGCTTCTACGATTTCCTCTTCAAAGGCAGGCATCTCCTCCTTCGAACGGCGGTAAAGAAGGGTTGCCTTCTTTCCCAACCGGATGACGGATCGCGCCACATCGATGGCCGTATTTCCGCCGCCGATGATCGCAACCTTATCCCCTAACTTCACTCTCTTACCGAGGTTGATCTGCTTCAGGAAGTCAAGACCGTTAAAGACACGCTTTCCTTTCTCGCCGGGAATATGAAGGCTTCTGCTCCGATGGGCTCCAGTGGCGATGAAGATGGCCCGATAGTCTTTTAACCCGTCTAACTCTAAATCTGCGCCAAACGGAATACCGGTTCGAATCTCCACACCTAATTCCTCAATATTTGAAATCTCCCCGTCCAAGACATTCTTTGGCAATCGATAGGATGGGATTCCAGTCCGCAACATACCCCCCGTTGAGGAAGAAGACTCGAAGATAGTGACATCATAACGAAGCTTTGTCAGATGGTAGGCACAACTCATCCCGGCAGGTCCGGATCCTATCACGGCAATCTTGCCCTTCCTTGCTCCCGGTGCTTTTTGTACCTTCTTGTCCAGACTTGGAGCAAAATCCGAGACGAATCTCTCCAAGGCATGGATGGCAATTGGTTCGTCAAAGCTCCCGCGATTGCATTTTGACTCGCAGGGATGAAAACAGACTCTGCCGCAAATTCCCGGAAAAGGGTTCTCCTCCCTGATCAAATTCCAGGCCCCTTCGAAATCCCCTTCCGTTATCTTCTGTATGAATCCCACGATATCATTTCCCGCCGGACAAGCCGCGCTGCAAGGGGGGGTCTTGTCTTCGTAAAAAGGACGCTGTGCCCTCCATGCCCCCGTCTTATTCCAGTCCATATGTCCGAAGGAAACGGAGATATTAGGCATGTCAGAAGCACCTTTGAATTGAATTGGGTCAGACATTTTCTCCTCTTAACTTCAGATAGTCTACTGCGTCAAAAGTCCCTCTACTTTGTTTGTCATTCCGGACTTGATTAAGCCTGCCCCGTACATGATACGGGGGAATCCAGTGTTTTTCGCAGGAATGACTTTCCTTACTGTGATTAATGTCGCCTTTCACAACTCATACGGTTTCGAGTTTCGTGCTTCGAATTTAGAATTTGACTTCATTATAAGCTTCTCTTGCAGCCTTCGCGTTCTCGTCCTTCTTTCCTGAAAGCTCTTCCCGAATGGCCAATGCGATAGAATCGATTCCTACAAGACCCGTTACCTTTGAAAACGCTCCTAAGATGGCTGTATTGACAATCGGGTTCGTTCGTGAGCCTAAACCGTTTCGAATGGCAATCGAGGTGGCATCGACCGTGGCCGTTCGAAAGCCCTTCAGATCAGGAAATGCCTCTGGGGGCTGGTGTGAATTGATGATGATCCATCCGCTCTGTTTAAGGCCTGAGGTGACATCGATCGCTCCAATCAGCGTTGGATCAAGGACCACAATATGGTCCGGCTCGTAGATATTGACCCTCAAATGAATGCGTTGCCGGTCCACCCTCAAGAAGGCCATGACAGGTGCGCCTCGCCTTTCCACTCCGAAAGCGGGGAAAGACTGGACATAGTGAGCTTCGTGAAAAAAGGCGACAGCAAGCACCTTGGATGCCACCACAGCTCCCTGACCGCCTCTTCCATGGAATCGAATCTCAATCATTCTCTATAACCAACGTGTCCCTGCCTACCGGCAGGCAGGCATGACCGTGATCCGTGTCCATAACCTAAATTTCGGAAAACAATTCGTAATCAAATTATAAGATTTATCTCAGCGTATTAACAGAGGGTACTGCTATCTTTCTGTCACCCTGAACCATGCCCTGAATCAAGTTCAGGGTCATCGATTTCAGGGCCTCAGAAATGATTTTTCATAGTCAGTGTCTCTCCATAAACTACGGTTTTCATAAAAGGTGTCATCCCGGCGAAAGCTCGCCTCGGCGAAGCCTGGGCCGGAATCCAGGGCTCCGGTGAAAACCGGGACCTAGTCTTCAAAATGGTTCCCGACTGGAGTTTACCCCGCACTTGATACGGGGTCGGGATGACGTCTAGATGCCGGATCGAGTCCGGCATGACGAAAGGACTGAATTCATAGATAGACGTTAATTAAAAGTCGACTTTCGGCCTTTGTTCTTTCAACGGGTTGAGATGACACGTCTCGTTCATCAGCGATAGAATGTATTTTCCATTCCTGTGGTGAATCAGGTTGATGGCCGTCGTATCCTGACTGATCTGCCAGAAATGGGAATTGTCCAGACCGAGAATGGCACAAATCAAGACTTTGCAGATGACCCGATGAGAAACGAGGACAAGTGTCTTCCCAGGATGGTTTCGCATCACCTCTTCCAGCGCGGTCATGGCCCTCACACCGACATCGTCTAAACTTTCTCCACCCGGAAGCTTAACAAGATGGGGCTCTTCCACCCATTGCCGATAGGTCTTGCTGTCTTTTTCCCGAATCTCTTGATGCGGGCGCCCCTCCCACGTTCCAAAGCTCATATCGATGATTCCCGGGAGGGGCTGAACCGCCACATTGTGAAATTTGGCAATTTTCTGGGCCGTCTCCCAAGCCCTTGAGAGAGTGCTTGAGTAAATCCCATGGATCTCCATCCCTTTGAAATATTCCCCTACCAGCTCTGCCTGCTTCAGGCCGGTCTCATCGAGGGGGATATCCGTTCTTCCACGAAAGATTTCCTCCTTATTCCACGCAGTCTGTCCGTGACGGACAAGGTAGATCGAAGTCATACGACCGGATTATTACCCATACGGAAGAAATTCTCAAAGAAAAGTTCGCCTCAAAACTCTTCATGACGTTACAGTAAGAGAAGGATGAGCGAGGAGCAGTTCCTGTACTCTTGTTTTTACATTTTTCTGTCTCCCTGCAAGATTTCAAGCAGTAATAAGCGGGCTAAATCCAAGGTCCTAATCGATTTTTTTAGGTGTTTAACATATCCCTTCTTTCCTTCCCGTGCCTGTTCTGACCAGCCTGATGGAATAAAAAAAGTGGGGGAGGGTGAATAATTTTCCCATTTTCACGTCTAATGAACACAAGAGGTGACGGTAGCATTATTTCAAGGAGTGTTCCTTTTCCAGAAAAATCTAAAATGCAGTTAAAGGAAGCTTCTCTTTTTTAAAAATTCAAACAGAGAGAAAGGAGATGGGAAGAGATGGAGAGAAAAAAAACCCATTATATATTTCTTTTCGCCGTTCTCATTCTCGTTTTTTCTTCATGTCACCCTCGTCATGTTTCAGACATTAAACCTAACATGACGAAAGAAGGGGTGATATCTTTATGGGGAAAAACAGACCTCATCACGTATAAGACTGCCAATGGGAAAACTGTTGAAACCTGGGAATATCATTTTGCTACCTCTGATTCTATTTGTTGGATTACTTTTATTCAAGACAGAGTATCTACTACCCAATGCCGTCGGCCTACGCGATATTATTACCCATATCCATACCGTTATTACTATCCTTACTACTATCCCTATAGCCCTTATTGGTGGTAACAAATGGCTACGAATAAATTCCTGAAACATTGGTCGTTCATTTTTGTCCATAGTATAACATTCAAGCGCGTGAATCAGTAATCTTTCTCTTAACCTAGACCAACATATCCCTTAGAATACTAAAGAAGATAGGTTTCACAATCTCCTTTATGGTATTGACAGGTAGTACTTTTGTGATCATTTCAAGTTGAACAGTTTTTCAATTTTATTATCCTTCCTATGCATATCCCTACTATTTTCATTCTCCACAAAAGTCCGATTTGCCCTCATCTCTCCAGCCCCGGGGCGAGTGAATAAAATAGTCCGTAAGAACGTCTAACTTTAAATGAACTAAGGAAGGCAAGAAACCTTATGATTAAAGGAATGTCTATCTAAAAGGATCAAAATACATGGGAGATTGGTCGGTGAATTCATTGGAAAGGTGACGAGTTGCAGTGGAAGAGAGTAGAAGTTGGTAAGTTGAGTTATTATATTTAAGAAGGGAGTTCTTGCCGGAGGTAGAAAGGAGGAGCACTGATGAAAAAAGTACTTATAACAATAATAACAATTGGTTTGCTCTTGCTGCCATCGATTATTTACGCACAACCAGACCAGAGGTCGACAGGGCCTCCCCCAGTAGCACAGCCTCTTGTCCGCGAGGGTGATCTCGCAGTTAAGCTTGTTGGTGCACTCAAAATCGGCACGGCTAAGGACGAGGCAGAAGCGGAGACCATGCTGGGGTCATTCGGTATCGCACCAAAAAATGGTTGGATTGCTGATTATCCTGTAACACCTGATGTCGTCGGCGAGTTGGAGAAAGCTGTGAGCGAAGCGGCGGATGCCAAAAAGTTGCCGATGGGGAAGCAGGAGGCTTTGAAGGTATTTCGGACGGCTACCGTTGAGGCTGGTATACCCATCGTTGCTGAGGTTCCGGGTAAATACGCTGAAAGCCAACCTCCAGAGAGCTATGAATATACAAGCCCAGAGGTAGTCAATAACTACTACTATGATGAAGGTCCGCCAGTGATCACCTACTATCCTCCTCCATGGGATTATTGGTACCTCTATTCCTGGGTTCCTTGTCCATTCTTCTTTCGCGGTTTCTTCTTTTCGGGATTCTTCGCACTTCATGACTTCCACAGAGTTGTCATCTTCGCTAACAGAGTGGTAGTCGTTAGCAATCATGTAATCAGTCCTATTAACAGGACGGTGGTCGTGATTGACCCTCCGACGAGGGCCACGGGAAGGACCTTAACCTCTGGTTCTGCTACTGGAAAAACCATAACATCCACGTCTGCCTTGCAAAGAACAGGTACGGCCGGTTTTACCTCTGCCAATACAAGAAAGGCCGCTACGTCAATCCTTGAGCGAAGTCAGCAAAGGTTAGGAACCGGGAGCGTGACGCGGATGACAGGACAAACGAGCCAATTTAGAACAGCTGGCTTAGCCCCGTCTACAACTAGCCGCACAATGGGTCCAAACCAGCGTCAAACCCCGAACACCATCATAAATCAGAGATCTTCGGGAGGCGGGGGAAGGTCTGTTAACGCTCCTAATGTATTCAATGGAAGATCCTCTGGTGTGCCGTCTAGCACAGCTAGCTTAGCCCCGTCTACAAGTAGCCGGACGATGGGTACAAACCAGGGTCGGACCCCGAACACCGCTATAAATCAGAGATCTTCGGGAGGTGGAGGAAGGTCTGTTAACACTCCTAATGTATTCAATGGAGGATCCTCTGGTAGGCCATCTATGAGTCGGACCTTTGGATCTTCTGGGAATTCTGCGAGGTCGTTCAGCCGTCCGAGCGGGTCATTCAGCCCACCCTCCGGTAGTCGTTCATTCGGAAGTTCCTCGGCCGGTCATTCGTCTGGTGGCTTCTTCAGTGGTCGCGGTGGGTTCTCAGGTGGCCATTCCTTCAGTGGCGGTTTCTCCAGTGGTGGTAGAGGCTTTCATGGTAGTGGGCGTCAATGACTAAATCGGCTGCACAGTTTCTGCTAAATCCACGGTAAATTTGCCGAAAAGAGGACTACGCAAGCGGTCCTTTTTTTATCTTCACCGCTGATCATCCAGACCCGTGGTATAATACATTGAAACAATTAGTTATGGCGAATATCCCGACCAACAAGGCTAGGCGAAGTGCTCAAATTGAAGGTCCGTTAAATAATGGAGGGATGACTTTTCAGGATAGGCCTCTGCCAAGCCTTTTCAAAAAAATAATCTAAGACCTTTTTTGAACTCTTTTCCTTTTTCACCGATATTCTTCCTCCAGAATCTCTGCTTAGGCTGAAGAAAGACCTTTCGCTGTCAAGCAACAAAAGCAAATCAACCCAAGTCATATCGTTTTCCTTAACCTTAACCTTCTCACTTAGGACCTGGAAGAGTTCCTTCCATGTCATTCCCTCCTCGAATTCTTTTTCATCCATCTTTCCCTTGATAAAATTGATGACTCTTGCCAGACGGAAAAGAGTGACCAAGTCGGCACGGCTGAATTCGCTTGTTTCGATGGGAAAGGCGGTTGAGCGCCATTGGCATTGATGGGGAGGCAGAATTCCTTCTCTCTGGCATCTCTCGAAAAGAGGAGTCCCCGGCGTAGGGTAGTAGATGCTGGGGCCGATGAGAACTTTTTTCCCCATCAAGTAGATCAACGTATCCACCATCTCCTCGACGGTTTGGCCGGCCATGCCCAGGATGGCATAGGCAATCACGCTGAGGCCGAATTGCTCTGCTTCCTTCAGAATTTTATCGAATTCAAT
>JAPVTA010000146.1:0-8573 GCA_047519465.1 Thermodesulfobacteriota bacterium
CGGCCTGTTGCTGGATGAGACGCAGGGTCAGAGTTCGTCTAAGAAGTGAGGTAAAAGAATCTCGGTATCCGGTTCAAGTTTTCGATAGAATACACCCACCCCACCGCAAAACGATGACCTTAATCTATCAAAAAAGGCCACAAAAATCAAAGAAATTTATAATTTCCACACTTGACTAAAGATTTCTAATTCGATATTAGTACAAGCGGAATAAACTCTGGCTCCCCCTCACCCCGCCCTCTCCCCAGTGGGGAGAGGGAAAGGGTGGGGAGATCTCAGGTGAGTTTGGATAGTGGTGTAGGAAATCCGAAAAAGAAAGGAGAGGCTATGGACAAGAAGGTTATTATTTACGGCAAAGGAGGTTGACCTTACACAGAAAAGGCTAGGTCGGCCTACGGCAAGAATGCAACATATTACGATGTGGAAGCAGACAGCAAGAGATTAGAGGAGATGCTAAAGCATTCCAAGGGCGTTCGAAACGTGCCCGTTATCGTTGAAGGAAGCAAAGTTACGGTTGGCTATGGAGGATCCTGAGGCGTATGAACAACCGGTAGTGTACCGGCCTCTCCCGCAATATTATGTATTAGCCTTTTCCGGGCCTTTGAAGTGAATCGCAGACCAGATCTGCAAAGGAGAGATCACCGCCTCATTTAACCACGGGAGTCTTAGTCCCGATCGCGGTGATGTTCACCCTCTTCATGATGTTCGCGGAACTCGTGGTGTCCACCGCCCTCGTGGCGTTCCTGGAACTCATGGTGCTCGCGAAATTCATGATCATGACCGTAGTAAGGATATCCATGATCGAAGTCGTAGTAATAAGGATAACCGTAATAACCGCTATCATACACCGCGCAATTTGACAACATCAGCCCTGCGAGCAGTACGATTCCCCATAGAGCGACTTTCTTCCTATTCATCAATAATTACTCCTTTCCTCTATGAATAAATTTAATTACTAAGTGACAAGTGCCAATACATCGATAACCCTGAGGTTGGAGTTGGTATATGATATTTTTCAAAAGACCAACCAAGGAGGTAACCAAATGGACGAAGAAACGTTGAGAAAGATGGCCATTGAGCAGCACCTGCAAGGGAAATCCCCGATCTCTATCTATCTTGAGATGGGAAGGTCCAAGTATTGGTTCTTCAAATGGCTCCATCGATACCAGTCCGGGGATACAGAGTGGTTTAAGGATAAGCCTAAAACACCCCATCACCATCCTCATACAAGTTCTCTGAAGATGCAGAACCTTGTCAAAAGCATCCGAATCCAACTGGAAGATTCCTATGCTCAAGTTGGCACCTCAGCTATTAAATGGGAATTCAAAAAGCTGGGGGTTGTCCCTCCTTCAGATCGCACCATTAATCGAATTCTAAAACGAGCAGGATTGGTCAAAAAAAACTCCTTATGCCTCCAAGGGAGTGGAATACCCCTACTTCTCCAAACCCCTGGGATTCAACAACATCCACCAGGCGGATCTCCTGGGTCCAAGATACATCAAAAACGATGGCCGCTTCTTTTCACTCCACATCATGGATCTATACAGTCATCGCGTCTTTATCAACCCTCAACGAAGAAAAGACGACCAGGCCGTGGCCATGGGATTGGTTCGTTGTTGGAGAACCATGGGAATCCCAGACTTCCTTCAGGTCGACAACCAACTCTGTTTTCGTGGAAGCAACCGCCACCCTCGTTCCTTCGGCATCGTCCTCAGGCTCTGCCTTTCGTTGGGAATCGAGGTCGTTTTCATCCCCATACGAGAGCCTTGGCGTAATGGGGCTGTGGAGAGCTTTAATGATACCTACACCCGCAGGTTCTTTAGACGACAATGGTTTCGGAGTTATCGCCAGCTCCGATCCCAATCCAAGAACTTCAAGCTCTTTCATAACAAGAACCATCGGTATAGCTATCTTAAAGGCAAGACTCCTTTCCAAGTCATTCAAGAGGGAGGGTATACCCCAATTCTGCCGTCTCCTAAACTTCGCCTCCCCAAGATCGATTACATTCCGGACGGAACCATCTCGCTCATTCGCTTCATCCGAAGTGATCGGAAGTTGGACATCTTTGGAGAACATTTCGAGCTTTCCAAAGACCTCGTTTACACCTATATTCGAGCCAAAATTGTCACGAGTTTGCATCAGATTCAAGCCTATTCTGGAGACGATTTGGTTACCTCTTTACCTTATCCACTCCCAGAATGGCTTTCCCCTGACTCATGATACGGGTTATCGATGTATTGACACAGCTTTTATTTAAAATTGAGTTATCGATGTTATGGCATTTACCAACTAAGTTCTTGAGATTCAATGACAGCAGACCCCCACGCTTACCCTCTCCCCTTGGAGACTGCGTCATAATTGGGGCGTTGACGGAAGAGACAGCCGGGTTCCAAAGTCTTAGAATGCGGTCTTTTAGGGATGGGTAATCGGCGGTTGTATAAAATGGAATTATCTCAAGGACATGAAGCGTCTGAATCTCACATGTTAAAGGTTGCCGCTCTAAGACTTTTCCGTCCAGCCGTCTCTTCCGTCTTGTTTGGAACCGGTTTTCATTATTGCGACACAGTCTTTTTCACGGGGAGGGATGGGAGGGGGGCGACGCTTGAAAACGTCTTGATTTGAACATTTCGACCATCCGTAACAAGGGTGATGGCACCCTGTAAATCCGTTCGATACAGGGTGGTGCCCAATTGCTGATATCTCTTCAATACTTCCGGGTGAGGCAGTCTTCCGATATTCCTCTCACCCACACTGAGAACGGCATAGGTGGGCTTCACCCTTTCCAGAAAAAGGGGGGAACTCGAAGAGGAACTCCCGTGATGGGGGATCTTTAAGATATCCGATCTGAGGGAACAATCTCTTCTCGACATCCTCTCCTCTGCTTCTTTCCCGATATCTCCTGTCAGAAGAACAGATACATCCTTGAATCGAAGCTTCATGACCAGGGAGGCGTTGTTCAAATCTCGAAGACCCTGTGTTCTTTTTTGGATGGCCTTCCAGGTCGGTGGGTTTAGGACAGAAATCTCAACCCCGTTGATGGCCTGAGGGGGAGTCTCCTCGGTAAGAGACTGGCTCTTGATTTTTTTCTCGTTTAGCGTTTTTCTCAGCTGAAGATAGGATTCTGATTCTGTCTGAAGACCATTGTCCCAGAATTGGCCGATTGAAAAATGTGAGGCGATGAAATTCAGACCTTTCAGATGGTCTGGGTCAGGATGGGTAAGGACAAGGGTGTCAATCCTTCGTATCTTCTTGCTCCATAGAAAGGGGGCGACGACATTCTTCCCAGTATCGAAACGGTCGTCATAAAGGCCTCCTCCGTCGATGAGCATCCTTTTCCCCTGCGGAAATTCAATCAGGATGGAATCTCCATGACCGACATCGATAAAAGTCAGCCTGAGATCTTTCTCGAAGGGATCTTTTAAATTCCAGAATGCTAAGTCAAGAGCGGATACAACGCAGATGCCTAAAAAAAGATATCGGGCCAACCTTCGTTTTTTAACGTGAACGGATAGGAAAAGGAGAAGGTAGAAAAGGACGATTTCTAATAACGTTGGGGTTGAAACAAAGAGGGAGGCGAATGGAATAGAGGCAAAGAGGGCCAATACTCTAAGAAGCATCAGGGTGATGAAGCTGTTGATGTGGATCAGGAACGTGGCCAGGGGAGCGAAGAAGAAAGAGAAAATGGAAGCGGCGAGACTCAGAGGAACGATCAGGAAGCCCACCCAAGGGACGATGAAGAGGTTCGTGAAGAATCCAACGGGGGCGAAGCGGTTGAAGTGAAGGGCAACAAAAGGCGCGGTCCCGATGATGGCCACTCCTGTGACGAGAAGGGAGAGCATGATATAGTTCATGATATTCTTCTTCCATGAAGCTTTTAGAAGGATGGATATTCCCTCTTGTTTAAACGCTTGAAGGACACGGGGCACCAGATAAAGGATCGAAAGGACAGCCAGAAAGGAGAGCTGGAAGGAGACATCGAAAAGGGAGGGAGGTGAGAAGATGAGGATGAGAAAGGCTGCCACGGCGAGAGTATGGAGCAGGTTTCTCTCCCGGTTGAGCAAGATGGAAACGAGGAAGGCGACCACCATGATGGCCGATCGGATGACCGAAATCCCTCCGCCTGCGATGAAGGCGTAGAGGATGATGCAGGGGATCGTCAGGCCGGCGGCCCACTTTCTAATGGAAACGGAAAGAAGGAGAAACTCGGAACGCTTTAACATCCAGATCAGCAGGGAGAAGGAGAGGAAAGCTACAATTCCGAATTGATCCCCGGAAATGGCAAGAAGGTGAGCTGTTCCGGTGACGATAAAAGATTCTTTTGTCTCTTCCGGAATATCGCCCTGTTCACCTAACACAAGGGCCTTGAAAATGCCGCTGGCCGGAGGGCTGGCCTCTTGATTTAGAAAATCCCGTATACGATCCCGCCAGCGCTCTACCCGTAGCGTCACAGGATTTTTGAACCCCTCCCCCAGCTTGACCCAACCTTTCTTCTCGGATAAGAATCCAATGGTGTGGATCCGCTCAAGGGCGAGATGGCGTTCATAAGAGAATCCGCCGGGGTTACGAAATCCACGAGGGGGATAAAGTCTGCAAGAGAGGCGAAGGAGATCCCCTACTCGAAGGGAGTGGTTTTCTTCTTTGAGGAAGACGAGGAGAAGACCCTCCGCAGGCAGGTGGCGATTCGACAGAATGACCTTTTGCGAGCGAATATGCAGCTGGGTTCTCCCCCGGGAGTATTCAGGAGGGCCCTCGATAGTTCCCTCCAAAGCGATTCTTTCCAGGCCGGCGAAACGGGAGATGTGAGAAGGGGAGAGTTCTGGATGAAGATAAAGCTGGATCGAAAAGATTCCGAGAAGGAAGAAAATAGAGAAGGCCATCCAAGAGGCCCCTCGGATTCTTTTCAGAAGGAGGAGGAGCGTCCAGACACACAGGAGGATGAGGAGGAGAACCTGCCCTTGGGGAAGGAGGGGAAGGTCAAAATGGCCGAAATAGATCCCGAGGGTGTAGACGACAAAGACGGGAATGAGAGGAAGACGAAAGGGGCCGCTCATCTCGGCCTCGAGCGCAAGCGGATTAGTCTTTTAATAATTCTTGAGCCACCCTCCACCGCTGGATCTGATTGGCTTCTCCGTAAATCTGGGTCACCTTGGCATCCCGCATC
This sequence comes from Thermodesulfobacteriota bacterium, assembly GCA_047519465.1. Taxonomy (GTDB): domain Bacteria; phylum Desulfobacterota; class BSN033; order BSN033; family UBA1163; genus UBA1163. The sequence goes on from JAPVTA010000146.1 coordinate 5,162, forward strand.
ATTCGTTCCACAGGATACTCTTTCATGTACCCGTAACCTCCGAGGATCTGGACGGCATCCGTAGTCACTTCCATGGCGATTTCCGAGGCGAAGTATTTCGAGATGGCCGAGAGTTTTTCTGTGTTCTTGAGTTTTCCGTCAATCTGAGAGGCCGCCTTATACACCAGGGCTCGAGCGGCTTCCACTCGGGTAGCCATGTCGGAGATCATGAATTGAATCGCTTGAAAGGAGGAGATGGGCTTGCCAAATTGGATGCGCTCATTGGCATAACGGACCGCGAAGTCAAGGGCCCCTTGGGCGATGCCGACGGCCTGTGCCCCGATGACCGGTCTCGACATGTTGATGGTATCCATCGCGATCTTCCACCCCTGTCCTTCGGCTCCCAGGCGTTTTTCTTGAGAGACGCGGCAGTCTTCAAAGATCACATCCATCGTGACCGAACCCCTCATCCCGATCTTCTCCTTCTTCTTTCCGAAAAGCAGGCCGGCCATCCCCTCTTCCACAACGAAAGCAGAAATTCCTTCCGCTCCATGTTCCGGCCGGGTGGCTGCGAAGACCGAGTAAAAATTCGCCTGGCTCCCGTGGGTAATGAAACTTTTGCGCCCGTTGATCAGGTAATCCTTTCCTTGCTGCTCAGCGATCGTCTTGATAGAGGAAGGTTCTAATTCTCCTTCCGGTTCCCTCAGAGCAAACGCAGTGAGACGGTTCTTCTCGGAGATCTCTGTGAAGTAAATATCTTTTTGAGACGGGTTCCCTCCTAATAAAATGGGCAACGACCCGAGCCCCTGCGACAGGATGAGAAGGGAGGATGATCCACAGACCTTTGCAATCTCTTCGACGACGATACAGAAGGAGGTCAGGTCACCATCGGTTCCCCCGTAGGATTCGGGAAGGAGAAGGGAGAGATAACCTTGTTTTCCAAGGGCCTCTACTAAATCCTCGGGAAATTCTCCGGCGGCATCGATCTTGCCAGCCCGGGGCTGGACGATCCTCTGGGCCGTTTTTTGAGCAGCAGCCCTGATCATCGATCTTTCTCTTTCAATGTCCTTCATTTTATTTGCTCGGTGGAAGAACGAGGCGAGAATGTTATGCAAACTGAAACATTAATGGAGGAGAAGTCTTTTGTCAAGGGAAAAAGTAACGCCGGAAAAAAGTGCCGCCTCGGTGAGGGGGTATTTTTATAAGAACTGTAGCCCCCTCGTTTATTGGGGCGGAGTCTGTGGGTTGCAAAAAAAGCCGAGAATTATTTGACTTTACAGTCCAGAATAATATAATAAATATTTTAAAACAATTCGCGGAAGGAGGGGAAAGATGGATGCCAGGGATTAGAATCAAGGAAAACGAATCTTTTGAAAATGCGCTCCGACGGTTTAAGAAACAGGTAGAGAAAACGGGGATACTTTCGGAGATTCGAAAAAGGGAGCATTACGAGAAGCCGAGCATCAAACGAAAGAAGAAAGCGCTGGCCGCCAAGAAAAGGGCGATGAAGAGAATGAGGAAAATTATGGAGAGGGGTTGAAGAATGAGCCTGGAAGAGCGTGTGAACGAGGAAATGAAACAAGCGATGAAAGCCGGCGATAAATTGCGACTTTCCACCATCCGAATGATTCGTTCGGCCTTGAAGAACAAGGAGATTGAGCTGAGAAGGAAGTTGGAGGACGAAGATGTTGTAAAGGCAATCCAGGGCATGGTGAGAAGGGGTGAGGAGTCCGTTGAACAATTTCAAGCGGGCGCGCGTATGGACCTGGTCGAGAAGGAGAAGAAGGAGATAGAAATATTGAAATCGTTTCTACCGCAACTCCTCAGCCGAGAAGAGATCGTAAAGATCATTGATGAAATGATTCAAGAGACCCAGGCTTCGTCCCCGAAGGATATAGGAAAAGTGATGAAATCCGTCCTGGCAAGAATTGGGGGAAAAGCAGACGGAAGACTGGTCAATCAGTTGGTGAAAGAAAGGCTTTCCCCGTAGATTCCTCCTGTTGATAGGTAACCCGATTCCTTTTTCACGCTTTATGGATGATCGTTCCCTCAAGTTTTTAGAGTTTTATCATCTGCTGGATATCCTGAAAGAGTATTCCATTTCCCCTTTAGGTCGAAAGCGCTGTGAAGCCTTAAGACCCTCCAAAGACATTTCTTTGATCCAGTCCAGACTGACAGAGGTGATGGAGTTAAAGGAAATCTTGGAAACAGAGGGGGAAATCCCCCTGGGAGGGGTGAAAGATATTGAGGAAATTCTCAATCAATTGGAGGTCGACGGATCCGTCCTCGACATCCGGGAATTTTTGGATCTTTATCATCAGATGGTGCTCTGCAAGGGGCTTCGGCGATTTTTCCAAAAGTTGGAGCCCCTCAAGGCTCCTCGTCTTCAGGAGAAAATCTCCAAGCTTTCTTACCAAAAGGCCCTAGAGAAAGAGGTCCTTCATACGATCAATACAAAGGGTGAGATTCTCGACCGAGCCAGCCCGACCCTTCAGGATATCCGCCACCGGCTGGGAGAGGTCAGAGAAAAAGCGAAGGGAGTCCTCGAATCCCTCCTCCGTCGGGAAGCGCTTCAGCCCATCTTTCAGGAACAGTTTATCACCCTAAGAAATGGGCGTTATGTTCTTCTCATCAAATCCGATTTCAAGAATCGATTGGAAGGGATTATCCATGATCAATCGCAAAGCCGGATGACTTTTTTCTTAGAGCCCCTTCAAGCCGTCGCTCTTAACAATGAGATCAACATCCTCACGGGAGAGGAAAAGGAGGAGGAGTATCGAATTCTGGCAGATCTTTCAAACAAGGTTCGAGAGGAAAGGCAAAACCTACGGGCCGACTTTGAAATTTTAGGAGAACTGGACCTCCTCTATGCAATGGGAAAGCTTTCGTCGCGCTTAAAGGGGGTTTCCCCTCTCTTGAATGTGGAGGGCAGGATTGAGATGAGAGAGGCTCGAAACCCTCTCCTCGTGCTTCAACGCGAAGATCGGGTGGTTCCCATCCACCTCCGGATGGGAGACGGGAAAAAAGTGCTCATTGTGAGCGGAGCAAACGCAGGCGGGAAAACAGTGGCCCTGAAAACATTGGGGCTCCTGACCTTAATGATTCAATCCGGTCTCCCCATCCCTGTCGCAGAAGGAAGCCAGGTGGGAATCTTTGAAGACATCTTTGCGGTGATCGGTGACGAACAGAATATTGAGGAGAACCTGAGCACTTTTTCCAGCCATCTCCTCCGAGTGAATCAAATCTTGGAAAAGGCGGGTCCCCATTCCCTCGTCCTTCTGGATGAACTGGGAGTGGGAACCCATGCCCAGGAGGGATGCGCCTTGGCCATGGGTTTCTTGGATCGATTCCGGGAGAGAGGGGCTTCGGCAGTGGTTACCACTCATTTTGATCGGCTCAAGGCCTACGGGTATTTTTACCCGGATGTGGAGAA
>JAPVTA010000147.1:0-5846 GCA_047519465.1 Thermodesulfobacteriota bacterium
ATGCAAGGGGGCCGTTCTTTGGAGACAAGCGGATTGCCGAACCAGCAGATAACATCCCCTCCCCTGGTTGTCGACCTCGACGAGACTCTGATCAAAACAGACTTGCTGGTAGAATCCTCTTTCGCACTGATGAGGCAAAACCCTCTATACCTTTTTCTTTTTCCTTTCTGGCTACTTATGGGAAGGGCTTTTTTAAAACGACAAATCAGCCAGCGCGTCACCCTCGATGTGAGCCTCCTGCCCTACCACCACGAACTTCTCGATCATCTGAAGCTTCAACATGCTCAGGGACGTCAACTGACATTGGCAACAGGGACTGACGAACGACTTGCCAAACAGGTAGCCGATTACCTGCAAATCTTCGATCGGTCACTTGCCAGCAACGGAACCACCAACCTTTCCGGCCGATGCAAACAGAGCCGCCTGGTCGCCGAGTTTGGCGAAAGACATTTCGATTATGCTGGAAATAGCCGGCGTGATCTCGCCGTTTGGTCATCTGCCCGAAAGGCCATCCTGGTCAACCCCACAAAGAGTTTATCTCGCGCCGTGGCCAGGGTAACAGAGATCGAACAGGTCTTTCCTCGTCGGAAAGGAAGACGAAGGCCTTATCTGCAAGCCTTACGTCTCCAGCAGTGGCTAAAGAATCTGCTGGTCTTTGTCCCTTTGGTGATGGCCCACCGGTTCCTCGAGGTCGACCTCCTTGGAAAGACTTTTCTGGCCTTTTTGGCCTTTGGGTTGTGTGCCTCCAGTGTCTATCTTGTCAATGACCTTTTGGATCTCCAGTCCGATCGCCATCATCCCCGGAAGCGGCAGCGCCCTTTTGCAACGGGCGAGCTTTCACTTTTCTGGGGCTTAGGATTGGCCCCTTTCCTGTTCTGCCTCAGCCTTCTCGTCAGCCTGCTGTTGCCCTTGCCTTTCCTCGGAATGCTGGTCATCTACTATGTTTTGAACCTATCCTATTCTTTTTACCTGAAGCGGGTCGTCCTCCTGGATGTAATGGTCCTTGCCGGTCTATACACCCTTAGGGTCATGGCCGGATCGGCCTCTATCTTCATCTGGCCTTCCTCCTGGCTCTTAGCCTTTTCGACTTTCATTTTTTTGAGCCTTGCTCTTGTGAAACGCTATGCGGAGCTGGTAATCATGGAGGCTGAAAGCGGGGTAGTGCAAGTTCGAGGCTACCAGATTGTGGACAAGGGACTCCTGGCGTCATTAGGAACCGGCAGCGGGTACGTGGCCGTCCTCGTCCTCGCTATCTACATTTCCAGCGGCATTGCAGAAATCCACTATACCCGGCACCACCTTGTCTGGTTCTTATGTCCTTTGCTGTTGTACTGGATCAGCTATGTGTGGTTGATGGCCCACCGCGGCAGAATGCACGACGATCCATTGGTATTTACCATCCGGGATCGGGTCAGTCGTATCGTCCTTTTACTTTCGGCCATCGTTTTACTGCTCGCAAAGTAGAAGACTCTTGGGACGCGGACCTCGCAGTGGTAATCGATGGAGGTTGTTTCCAATGCAAGGAAATTGATAAGCGAAGAGAAATAAATAAACTTACATCACCCCCCACCCTCCCCTCCCCCCTTGAGGGGGAGGGGAGGGTGGGGGGTAAAATAAATTAATACGTTCGTATTAATAAAATGAATAAATACCGAAGAAAGAACCGGGTACGACTGTCTCTTCTTATCCTCTTGTCCGTTGTAATTCTGCTCGTCTGCAACGAGTGGACACCTTCCTCTGCGGCACAGGACAAGGGAGAACCCCCGTCGAAAAACCAACAGGACGTACCTGATGTTTCTAAAACCATTGTCGACCTGCAGCCCTTTCGCGAGACGAGTTCAATCAAGATCAAAGGTGCAGGGGGTAAAGAGGGTGTTGCAACCCTCACTAATCTGAACGCCGGTATCAACGCCTGGTACCTCCTCCGGCTTAACTGGCCCGGTGTGCCGGGGGAAGATTATCACTTAGAGAATGCTCATCCCCGGACTCAAGGGTTTTTGCTGGACAGCAACGATCCCGACGGTCTTCTCATCGTTGAGAAGGAAAATAGATTTACCTGCAATCTTTGGGGGGCAAACTCCTCCCGTAGCCTGACAGGAGCCAAGAGGACCGGTGCCGCCTATGCACCTCTTTGCGGGGGAAAGCTCTACCTGCGCAACCGGGTGAGAGGGCACCGAACAGAAATAGAAAGAGTGACCGATGTCTTGCGAGACGAGATCCCTGGCGGGGAGAAAATTGTGGGGTTTGTGCGCGACACATTTTTTAACTATCTTTACGAACGAAAGGCCGGAGAGAAAGTTGAGTCGAAGCCCGTAGACGGCATCCCTCGGAAGACCGAAAATGGGCCAGCGCCCGCCTTGTTAGACCCAAAAAAAACCAATCGAAGCGTCAGGCCGAACGACCTCGGCATCGAAATTCAAGAATCTATCTTAAACGGAATGGTCCTCGGGTCCTGGTATGCGGCTAAGGAAAATCCAGGCATCTACGTCAGCGTGATCGTGCCCGATGGGATCGCGCCGGAAATTTTACACAGCTTCACGAAGGTGGTGAACACTCTGGACAGTGTTGAAGCAGGCGGCCTTGTGTATCTTGTGGCTTTTGATCTGGATCAGTTCAACCTGAAGTACGCTCTTGGGACAGACCATCCGAGAGTCGAATGGTCTGATCATATCCTCAGCCAAATGATGGACAAGTCTCTCCCCGGGCCCGACGGCATCGGCAGCATTGCTCCTTTAGCTTCGACGGGCCTCATCAATCCGACGGACGAAAGCAGAACAGTTGCCACCTTCACGGGAGGATTCAAGCGCGTTCACGGAGCTTTCACCTACGGAGCGCTTGCTCTGAAGAATCACGGCAGCCACTATGGTTTCCTCGAAAATGGCGTCGTATTCAGTAAGCTTCAACCCGGACTTGCCACGGCTTATGTGCTCGATGACGGATGGGTGGACATGAAGACCTGGACTGAAAGAGACGATCCTCTCCTCCCAAGAATTCGGTATGCCCGCCAGAACGGCGTCCCGATCATCGTCGAATTTGATCAACCTACCCAGATGTCCGCTCCGGGTCCGCTCGTGGCCCGATGGGGAGATGGAAATTGGTCTGGCTCCGCAGCCAAGAAGCTGCGCACGATCCGTGCGGGTCTGGCCCTCCAAGAATCCAAGGGGAGACGATTTCTCCTCTACGCCTTCTTCTGGAGCGCGACGCCGTCAGCCATGGCCCGCGTCTTTCAGGCATACCGATGCCGTTACGCCATGCTTCTGGATATGAACGCCCTGGAGCACACCTATCTGGCCGTCTATAAAAAGCAGGGCTCAAACCTTTATGTCCAACATCTGATCCGAGGAATGAGCGAAGTCGATATGACTGTAAAGGGGAAATATATTCCGCGCTTTCTCGGATATTCAGATGACAGAGATTTTTTCTATCTGACACGAAAGGAAAGACCATGAGAAAGTATCGATTTGGGGCAACGAGCATGCTCGCACTTTTATTTCTGCTCATTTTTCTTCTGTCTTCCCCTGGCGCCCAGTCCTTTAAAGAGAATAACGAAGTTTTATTCGAGCAGCTTCAGCGGATCCACGGCCTGTCCGAAGGGCAGATGGATTCCATTCGCACCATCTTTCGCGAATCCGGTTACATCGGTCAGGGAAATCCGGCCATCACCCGACACCCGATGACCCCGCAAGGGTGCCAGGAAAAGTTGGACCGATTGGCCGTCCGGTATGAGAATCATGAATTTGAGAAGATTTGCAAGGGGAAGTATATGGCGCCGCTTTATAATCCGGCCACTGAAAAAGCAAGAGATGCCAGGGCCTGTATCGATCAATTCGAGTTTCCCGATATTCCCTGTGTATACCCGGTCGTCTGGGTGCGTGCTCGCGAGGCTGCCCTCATCTGCCGTGCCATGGGAAAACGCCTCTGTGACGCTCACGAATGGGAAGGAGCCTGCGCGGGTGGCCTCGAACCGCCCGATTACCGATTCGATCTTGCCAAAGGTGTCCCTCCCAATGTGGCGATCGCAAGAATGGCGGAGGCCCACAACGAAAAATATGGCACCCACAAGGTCTGGGCTTACGGGGATCACTATGAGAAAGGGATATGTGCCTGTTCAAGCTTTAAGACTCCCGGTTGCAGCGGCGGAAGCTGGAGGGGATGCGGATCGAATACCTATCCTTCAGGCAGTTTTCCCGGCTGCCGCAGCGCTTTAGCAGTCTACGATCTTCACGGAAACGCAGCGGAACACATGAACCTTCCTCTTAACGAAAGCCAGATGGCCAGTCGGGGTAGCATGGAGCTGGGATATACGGAGATGAAAGGCAGCTGGTTCATTTTCGATACGGTCTATGCTCATCCGGACTGGTGCCGTTGGCGAGCGCCCTTTTGGCACGGCAGCCGGGTCATGGATCTGCACAGTCATGAGAACTATCATCTCGGCTTTCGCTGCTGTAAAACCATCAACGAAGATTAGAGGAAACCGGTGAGTTTCAAAAGGATATCGGGATGCGTTGAGTTGGAGAGGAATGATGAATGCCCATAAACTGCGGAATTTTTCGGATCGGTCCTTCATCGCTCAATACTGTCGCAAGCTTTGGATCTTCTAAGACTTCATAAATAGACCGGGGTTCGCCATCGATCAAGACCACGTTGCTGACCAGACGGATACCATGGCTGTAATCCGCATAATTGGCACCATGGACAATGGTAAGGGGTTGAATAGGAACCCCTGAAAGGCGATGCCAGCCGTAGATGGCGACTCTTCCGAGTATTTCACCCAACCGATTGGTCACCACAACATCTTTCTTGTGGCCCGAGACTAAAGCACCTAACGGACAGCCTAAGGAAAGGCGCTGTTCTTTCACCCTTCTATTATGCTCCGAGAAGTATGCCAAGGATCTCATTTTAGGGCCCGGAGGCATTGGGTCCGGTGAGAGGTGGACATCGGATTGTTCGAAAATGGCATCCACCATCTTTTTCGTCGGCAGGATGAAACCCAATCGGACCGCTATGGCAGTTGCCGCATACCAGCTCATCGGCACTAATAGGAAGTCGCGATCTGAACCGATGGCCAGGTAGTCGGGCATCACAAAGATCGTTGCGGTCACTGTTTTTCTCTCCCCAAATGTTTGAACCATCTGTACAGGTTTCAACCTTCTCAAGAAATCTGGAAGGTTGCCTTTGATAGCTTGGCTCACGATAGCTTGCTCTCTGCCCGATTTGTCCATTGCGGACAGAGATCTGGCAAATTCTGATCCGGTCATCGCAAAAGGTGATCTGGGGGAGATTTTCTTGATTAGAAAGGCTTGAATATCAGCCCAATCTGTGCCAAAAGCGTTGATGGACTGTAAGCATAGGACAAGGACAAGGAAAATTTTGGGTATTTTTTTTCTCATGCCTCCCACCCAGGAATCGAGATTCAAGTCTTCTTTTAATACAACCCGCCCAGATAGTCAATGGAAATTTTAGACTTGCTTGAGTAGTTGATGCAGCTTGATTGTTATTTTATGATTAATCGTCTTCGTGGTGGGGACTAAAAAACTGTTCACAACAATAAAATCTCTTGCAAGGGTAAATGCGCCCTAAGGAGGGAAAGATGCGGGAATTGGACTGTCTTATCATACACACCCCGAAGTTCAATAATTACTACAAACCCGTTGGCCAGTTCATGTGGGTCAATTATATGCCTCTTGGACTGCTCGGCATCGCTGACTTCCTTAACAGGAATGGGATGAAATGCCACGTCCTTCATCAAGGGGTGGAAAAGATGGATCGTAAGTCCTGGCAGCTCCAGGATAGTCTGAAGACCATGTCCGCGCCTGTGATCGCACTTTCGCTGCACTGGCACTACC
>JAPVTA010000148.1:0-2921 GCA_047519465.1 Thermodesulfobacteriota bacterium
CTTCGACCGGTATTCAATAAGAAGCACCGGGAAAAATGGGGTCAAATCTTTATCCTTATATGGAGGGCTACGGTGTCATCCATAAAAAAGTTGGCCCGATTGTTTTGTCATGGAGTTATTGGGTCCATTGGGTTATTGGGTCACAAACCTCGAAGCAAGGCAGTCACTTCTGACTTAATTTTTAAGTCACGCGGTACAACTCCTCCGAGTGGGCGACAACGTGCGCTGGCGAGCGGACAATAGAAGAAGACAGTCGCCTCTCCGGGAAGCACAAGTGTTTTGGGTGCTCACGTCGCGAGTCAAAATCGTAAGGGAAAAAGGTCCGACACGAAGAGCCATGATTGAGGGATTTCTTTACAAGAAACGTATTATTTGTCCTGACCAACATTTGAGTTGACGGGTACTGTCAAGATTATCTTTCTTGCAGCTTGCACCTACAAGTCCACAGTCTGAAATGATGCTGAGGGCCAACGATTACTGGTAGAAATGTGCATGATGAGATGAAGAGGGACTTTTACAAGTCACCTGCCCTCATTTCGGCCATGCCTTCCGCAGAGCACCGATAATCAGTTCCCTGTCTGCTTCGTTTTTATAAGGTATTGTCTTTGCCCAGTAGTCTACCGTGAACTTTGGATTTATCCTCAGGACTTCTGCAGCTTCAACACGAGCTTCTTCTTCCCGACCATGTAGAGCGTAAGCCGCGGCAAGGAAAGCATGGGCAACAAGATTATTGGGTTCGAGACTTGTGGCTTTCTTACCTGCTGCGATCGCCTCTTCATACTGCCCCATTAAGCAATACGAATTTGTTAAGCTCTGGTAATAATAACTTACCGGGATAGGATCCAGACGTATCGCCTCCTTGGCCACCGTAATCGCTTCCTTGGGTCTACCCGCATACCTAAGGGCCATACTCAGATAGAAATGGGCAATCGCCGAATTTGGTTCAAGATTGACGGCTTGCTCACACTCTGCAATGCCCTTATCATGTTGTAGCATCAGTGTGTATATCCAACCCAGCAAAGCATGTGGCAAAGCCAAGGAGTTATCCAGGGCTATGGCTTTTTGTTCCAGTTCCATAGCCTTTTTGAGAGACAGCCGTGGGTTCTCACTGAGCCCGGCCGGCACCTCATCCGCATATGTAGCAGCTAAGAGATGGTAGGCCAATGCATACTTCGGGTCAAGGGCAATCGCTTTCTCCGCTATCTGCCGACCTCGTAAAATGCCATCCTTATTGACGCGCCCAAACTCCCCCCAACCTTGAAGGAACAAAAGGTAAGCATCAAGGTTGTTAGTACCTTTGGCTTGCATGCGAGCCATCTCCCCCTCTGTCAGGCTCACCCGGAGCGAGGTCAGGATCTTCATCGTGATTTCATCTTGTGTCGCAAATATGTCTTTTAGTTCTCGATCGTAGCGCTCTGCCCACAGGTGATTCCCGGTTGTCGCATCAATGAGCTGAGCCGTGATGCGCAATTGGTTCCCACTCCTTCGAACACTCCCTTCCAGAACATATTTAACTCCTAACTCCCGGCTCACCTGTTGAACATTGACTGCCTTTCCCTTGTAGACAAAGGAGGAGTTCCGGGCAATCACAAACAGCTTGGGAGTTTTGGAAAGGGCTGCAATAATCTCCTCTGCGATCCCATCGCCAAAATAATCTTCCTTGGGATCACCACTCATGTTCGTGAAAGGTAGGACGGCAACAGAAGGTTTGTCAGGCAATTGGAAAACCATTTTTTCTTTTGAGGCAACTTCAACTGGAGGAGTAGGATGGATGTAAAGCTTCCAAATTGCAACAGCAGCAACCAACACAATCAGGGCAATAACTAAATAGAGAGTTGGTCTCTGCCATTGTCTTGGTTTAGTCTTTTTCTCGCCAATCACTTTGCCAACAGCCTCAGGCTCCATAAGGACTTTATACACACGGACTGGTACTGTGATATTCTTAACGCTTTGTTCACCAAGATAATCATACCCAAGTTCCAGCTTATTCCTAACTTGATCAAAAGCAGTTCCAGAGATGCAGATGCCCCCCGCTTCAGATAGGCTCTCCAATCTTGCAGCGATATTAACGCCATCCCCCAAAATCTGCTCGCCATCCTCAATCACATCTCCAAGATTGACACCGATCCGAAACTCCATCCTTCGATTCTCTGGAAGTTCGGCATTTCGAGTTTTAAGCTCTTTCTGAATCTCAACAGCGCACTCAACCGCATCCACCACACTTGTAAACTCAGCAAGAACATTATCTCCTGGGGCATCCACTACTCGGCCATGATGATTCTGAATGAGGCCAGCCATCACTTCTTTGTAAGCATTCAGGGTGTGAACGGTCCCTTTCTCATCCTCTCCCATGAGACGGCTGTAGCCTTTCACATCAGCATTGAGAATTGCAGTGAGTTTACGTTTAACTTCTTGGGTGGTCATGGGATCCCCCACAGGTTAATTGGGAGGTTGGTTTAAACTCCTATGGTTTGATATGAGTCTACTAATTTTGGAGGAAAACTTCAACAAGAATTATCGACACAAGAATTATCGATTACGGGATGAAAGTTTGTATGGAAACACGATTTTGAATAATCACACTTACAGGAAGAAATCGCCGGCTCAAAGGAAAATCCGCCACCTCAGCCGAAGGGGTCAAGGGGGACGTGCATAAAATTATAAGAATCTTAAAACGGACTTAGGTCATCCGTAAAAAGGTTGGCCCTCATTTAATTTCAAATTTCAAATTGCAGATTGCAAATTGAAAACATCTGAGGAAAAAGATACCTCCAGGCGGAATTTAGTTAGATAGATCAATTGAGGAAGGTAGCATGGGGGGAGATTGTTCACACGTCGCGAATCAAGATCGTCAGGGAAAAGGGTCCGACCAGAGGCAGTTCGAGGGGGACGTAGGTGAAAATTGACACTTTTTTATGGAA
>JAPVTA010000149.1:0-16906 GCA_047519465.1 Thermodesulfobacteriota bacterium
AACTTTGAACTTTGAACTTTGAACTTTGAACTTTGAACTTTGAACTTCTAAATCTTCCCTTCTCTCTTGAGCGTCTCTTTAATCTCTTCTCTTAATCGTTTCTTGTCTACCTTTCCAACATTGGTGAGGGGTATCTCATCAACGGTCTCAATCCTTTCGGGAAGATAAAGAACCGAAGTCTTTTTCTCCTTAAGAAAAGAGATCATTTCTTCAAAGGAGATTCGTTGGCCATCTTTCGGCTTGATAAAGGCACAGACACGTTCGCCCAGGATCGGATCTGGCATGCCCACGGCCGCGACTTGAGCCACTTTAGGATGGAAACTGATCAGCTCTTCAACTTCTCTGGCGCTAATATTTTCTCCTCCACGGATGATGATATCCTTCTTCCGACCCGTGATGATTAAGCGCCGCTCTGGATCAAATTTAGCAATATCCCCCGTTCGAAAAAACCCATCGGGTGTAAAGGCCGATTGATTTTCAGCCTCTGCCTTGTAATATCCTCGAAAGATGCAAGGACCCCTCGCGACCAACTCGCCTTCCCTTCCTGCAGGAAGCTCGATGTTGTTCGAGTCAATCACTTTGAATTCGTCGTAGGGACAGACCGGCCATCCCACCGTTTGAAAGATAACCTCCTCCGAGTCGCCATAACGAGTCTGTGTGCAGGGTCCTTCTGACATGCCAAAGACATTATAAAACTTGCAACCTAGCTTTTCGTAAATCTTTTTAATCAATTCTGCCGGCACATGGGACCCAGCGCCGGCAATGACCTGCAGCGAGGAAAGATCGTACCGATTCAAATCGGGATAGTCTACGATTTGCTGGAGTTGTGCGACTACGAGAATCATCGTCGTCACTCGCTCCTTTTCAATTGCCTCCAGGATCTCTTTGGGATGGGTTGATGGGATCAACACCACTTTCCCTCCGGTGAGAAAAGTGGGGTTCATGGAGACCTCAATCGCCATATTGTGAGTGATTGGAGTAGCGATCAGAGTGATATCATGAGGGCTTCTTTCCCAGGCCTTTGCCCGATAATCAAAATTGCAGAAGAAATCGTTATGCGTTCGCGGGACAATCTTAGGGAGACCCGTCGACCCTCCTGTTGGCATGAGATGGCAGATCTCGTTAGGATCGGGCCTAAAGGATCGAAGGTAATCTTTTGGATATTCTTTCAGATCAATCTTTTCCAGGAGGTCATTGAAGGAGAGAGTTCCTTCGGGAAGTGACCCACCTTTTGCCGAATCGATCACGAGAATATGTTTTAAAAAGAAAGGATGAGACCGGAACGCTTCGATCATCGGGAGATAGTCTACTTTCTCATATCGTCGAGGGACAATCCATGCTTTGGCTTCTGTGATTTCGACGAAATGTTCCATCTCCCTCTGTGAGAATCGAGGGATACACATCACGGGGATGGCTCCGATCTTATGAAGGCCATAATAGGCGTAAAAGAACTCTGCCCAATTCGGGATTTGCAAAAGAACTCGATCCAGTTTTGTAATTCCCAATTCAAGAAAGGCAATGGCTGCCCGATCTGCGATTTCTCGAACCTGTCCATAAGTCGAACGCACTTTCCCCGCGACAAGAGCTTCTTTTTGATGGTAGAGGTCACAACTCCGATCAAGCATCTCACCCAGGGTGATGCCTAACCACCATCGCTTCTGGCAATATTGGTCAACGGATTCTTGTGGAAAAGGGGTTGCGCCGCTGAGGACCATAAGCACTCCTTAGATTCCCAGATAGGAGACTCTGATATGATCATTTTGAATCAGATCACCAGTCTCTCCGTATAGGGTAATCCTTCCATTCTCCAAGACATACCCACGATGGGCCGTCTCAAGAGCCTGTATGGCGTTCTGTTCCACCAATAAGAGGGTGACACCGTGTTGATTGATTTCGACCACGATTCTAAAAAGTTCCGCAACAAGAAGAGGAGCCAACCCAAGAGAAGGTTCATCCAGCATCAATAGTTTCGGTTTGGACATTAAACCTCTGGCAATGGCCAACATCTGCTGCTCGCCGCCACTCAAGGTTCCCGCGAGTTGAGGGAAGCGTTCCTTCAGTCGAGGGAAAAGATGAAAGACCCAATCAAGGGTTTCTGGATGACTCTGTCTCGCCCGATTTGAATAAGTCCCCATCTGTAGGTTCTCAAATACGGTCATATCAGGAAAGAGCATCCGCCCCTCCGGAATCTGAATCAGCCCAAACTCTACGATGCGAAATGGGGCCATCCGGTGAATGGCTTGGCCCTCGAATTGGATGGTGCCCTGACGTGGATGAACAATGCCAGAGATGGCATTGATCGTTGTTGTCTTCCCCGCTCCGTTCGAGCCAAGGAGGGTGACGATCTCTCCCTGCTCAACCTGAAGGCTTAGGCTGAAGAGGGCTTGAAGATCCCCGTAGAATACAGAAATGTCTTGAATCTGGAGCACCTAAATCCTCTTCTCACCGATATAGGCCTTAATCACCCTTGAATCCGTGGAGACTTCCTGGGGTGTCCCTTCGGCAATCTTCTCGCCATGGTTCAATACGATCACTCTGTCCGAAAGGCCCATCACTGCCTTCATCACGTGTTCAATCATCAGAACCGTTACTCCCTGTTCGCGAATGGTCTCAATCTTTTTCATGATAACGGAGGTCTCAGCAGGATTGAGACCAGAAATCACTTCATCCAGAAGGACGACTTTGGGACGGGTTCCCAAGGCCCTTGCGATCTCAAGCCTCTTTCTTTCTCCAGTGTTCAGCTGATCTGCGTGGTACTTTGCCTTTGAAGAGAGATCCATAAATTCGAGGATGGAGTGTGCTTCTTCTTCAGCCCTTTTGCTCGAAATGTTTTCATTTCTTCCATAATAGACGCCCACCAGAACATTTTTTAAAACAGAAAGGCCCAGAAAGGGTCTGATCAACTGATAGGTTCTGGAAATTCCTAGATGGCAGATAAGGTCTGCTCTCAAGTACGTGATGTCGGTGCCTTCAAAGGTGGTTGTCCCGTGATTTGGAGAAAGAACCCCCGAGATGACATTGAACAGAGTTGTCTTGCCCGCTCCGTTGGGTCCGATCAGGCCCGTAATGGACCCCTCCTCCACGCTGAAATCAACCTGCTGGAGGGCTGACAAACCTCTAAAATACTTTGTGAGTCCTTTTCCTTCTAAGATAACCATACCTTCGTAATGTCAAATGCCAAAGTTCAGACGTCAAATCAGGTCCGAGGTTCAAATGGTCAAAAAATCAGAAATTTGACATTCCTTTGACATTTGGATTTTGAAATTTGGATTTATACCTCGTCAGCGTTAGTCTTCCAACCATCCGAGGCGCATCAGTGGTTTCCGTAGCCACTTCAACCGGACAATCCCTCCAGGCATGAAGAGGCCCACCAAAACAATGGCAATGCCATAGGCCGCCAGGTGAAAATAAGGAACTTTAGTCCAAAGAAATTCTTCTACGATGGTGATGAAGAGAGCACCCACAATGGGTCCGATGATCACTCCGGATCCGCCCAGCATCGCCATGGAAATGGGCACGAGCGCAATTTCGAGACCGAAAACGACCTTGGGATTGATAAAAATGATATACCAAGTATAGAAAGCGCCCATAAGGGAGGCAAAGGAAGCACTGATCATGAGGGCCGCACATTTATGTTTGAAGGTGTTAATTCCGAAGGTTTGAGCAACTTCCTCATCCCCACGGATCGCCATCCAGGCGAGACCGAGCCGGGATCGAGTCAACAGAAAAATAATTCCAACGGTAATGACACAGAGCCCTAGGGTGAAATAATACGCCAGAGTCAGTCGGTATTCAGCTTTGATCATAATTCCGGAAGAACCACCCGTCAGAGACTTGAGGTTGAAGGCAAGAAGTTCGAGAAGACGAATCAGGCCGAAGGTTGCGAGTGAGAAATAGGCTCCCCGGAGGCGAAAGAAAGGGAAGCTGATCAAAGCGGCAAAGACCACACCTGTAAGGATGGCGACCACCGAAGAGATAAAAAAACCGAATTTCGCATTTAACAGGATCGCAAAAGTATAAGCCCCTAATCCGAAGAAAACAGAATGCCCCATATTGATGTAGCCCAGATAACCTCCGACGATATCATAACTTTCTGCAATGACGATGTGCATCATGAGGAGAAGAAGAAATGCCGTCATATAGCGAGGCGTGATATAAGGAAATAGAATGAGAAATAAGAGACCGATAAAGATTCCGATGTGAGTCTTTTTCATGACTCGATCAACCTAAAAGGCCCTTTGGCCGAATGAGGAGAATCGCCACAAGGATAAAGAAAGCCGCTGTCTCGGACCAATGAGGTGCAAAGAATCCGGTGAAGGCTTCTGTGAGCCCGAGAATCAAGCCCCCCAAAAGGGAACCATAAAGGCTCCCCAACCCTCCCATCACGATGATGCAAAGATACTTAATGCTCAGAGGAATGCCGATGAAGGGGGTGATCGTAAAAAGGATCACATAGAACACTCCTGCAGCAGAGGCTAAGATGGTGCCGATCCCAAAGGTGATGGAGCTGATGCGAAAGGTATTCACACCCATCAACATAGCCCCCTGTCGATTTTGTGTGGTTGCCCGAAGGGCTCTTCCTGTATACGTCCTTTTTAAAAAAAGATGGACGGCCACCGTCAAGAGAACGATGAAGAGGAGGCCCAGGAGACGAATAGAAGAGATGACCATGCCTCCCAGGTTGATGGAAGGCATAATATAAGATATCCCTTTCTCCTCTGGTCCCCAGAAGAATGAAGTGATGTCCTCAATGGCTAAGGAAGCGCCCAAAGTGACCAGGATCGAAGCGATGACCAGTTGGTGCCCTTTTCTCTCCAAGAGGGGCCTCACAAGACCCCTCTCGAAGAGAAATCCGATCGCGAAGAACAGAGGAATGAGAATCAAAGATAGAAGCAGCGGGTTCCATTTTGTCGCCATAAAGAGGATATAACTGAACAAGCCCCCGAGCATGAGAAATTGGCCGTGGGCGAGGTTCAGAACGTTGGAAACCCCGAAGATCAGGGCGAGGCCGAAGGCAGCCAGGGCATAAATTCCCCCTTGGAGGGTTCCGATGATGAGAAGTTGAATGATGATGGCGGTCATTCCAATCTCTATAATTGCCTCACCCCCCTTTTAATAAAGGAGGGGTGAGGCATTCGGTCATTTCCACGGTGTCGGAAAAATATGTTTCCCGCTGGCTACACTGGCAGGATAGATAGAGACGAATTTCCCATCATGGATTTGAATGGGAAGTGGAATGATGGTTCCTGACCCATCCGGCTTGTGTGAAATCGGTCCTGAAATACTCACAAATTTCTGCTTCCGAAGGGCCTCCATCAACTTTTCGGGATTGAGGACACCTGCCGTCTCAATGGCATTCTGGAGGGCCTGGTAAGAGAAGAACCGGATGGCTGACTCCATGTAACCATCCCATGTAATCCCCGTGGTTTTCAAAACGGAGAGGTAGTCTTCTTTCCCAGGAAATTTGAAACCGGGCACCCAATAGGCCCCGCCCGCAATGTCATTCGACATCGGTCCCAAGGCATCAATAACAGGTTTGGTCAAATGGCCATTATAAAATTCCTTGGGCCGAAGCCCCAGCTCCATGGCTTGCTTCATGAAAGGAATTTCAAAGGAGGGGAATCCTTCACAAAAGACCACATCAGGATCGAGACCCTTAATTTTCGTAATCAGAGCAGAAAAATCCTTTGTATCGGCGGGAAGCGTTTCATTGAGAACAATGTCAAAGCCATACTCCTTTGCCTTTGCTACAGATGCTTTTAAAACCCCCGTCGAGTGAAGAGTGTCCTCGGAGAGCATGGCTATTTTCTTAATCTTCCCCTCTTTTTTCAACATTTCAAGATAGGCATAAGCCTCATAGTCGGCATAGTCCAGTTGGGAGACCGAATAGTTGTAACCCCTCTCAAAAAGCCTCTTGTCACTGGCGCAGACCATGACCATGGGCATTTTGTACTTTTCTGCGACGGTGGAGGCGGCAAAGGAGAGGAAGCTTCCAAAGGGGCCGATGAGAATATGGACTTTATCATCGGTAATCAGCTTTTCATAGAATTTCTGCGAGGTGGCCTGATCGCTGGCATCGTCGTAAATAATGAAGTGGATCGGAAGTTTCTTATTGTACCCTTTAACAAATATTCCTCCCCGGTCGTTCACCTGTTTTTCCCAGGCTTCCGCCAGCTTTTTAAAGGGCCCAACAATTGTTGAGAACCGACCCGTTACAGAAATCGTTCCTCCGATAAGGATTTCCTTGGGAGCCTGGGCGCACACCAAGGTGGTGGAGAGGAGTAATAGAACTGATGACAACAAAGCAATACAGAATTTTCTTTTCATAAAAACCTCCTTCGAGATAAAACGGTTAGTTCAAAAATCAGCAGGTTGCGGTACTCCGATTTAAATCCCTAATTCATAACTCTTAACTCGTATACCCTGTACACAACGGTTTCAAACCCCGCCTTTCGGACAGGCATGCGTTCCCTGCCGCCATTCATTCACCTCCCTTCTCCCACCATCCCCGGAAAATTCAATAAATCCAGTGCCTCTGAAGTCTTATCGGCGATGATTCATCTGAAAGGTAATCGACTGAGAAGTGGATCTCTGCAAAGGACCCTTACCGAAGCAAAAGAAGATTTTGATAGATTTATCTTGGCGCGTTTCATTAAGCGGATGAAATCCTAGATGTTTGAAATAACTTAGATTTTGGCCATTGTCAAAAAGAAAAATTTCACAATTCATCCTTTAGCAAAGGGTGGGATACCCTTGGAAGCCCCGCCATTCCTCACCTGAAAATTAGCCACGAAGGATATGTCCGATTAAGAGATCAGAAAATCCTTCCCCTTCATGTGTGAGAAGCGTTGAATCTCTCCATGTAGCTTGCCAACCCGCGTCTTAGCCATTCAGGGACATCTATTTTCTCAAAGGTGTCTGTCCTGACGCAGACCGTAACGTTTTGCCCCTCGACGACCGTCTCTTCATCGTCTCCTCGGTAACCCCTGTACCCCCAGGTAATGGAGCTGTGGCCGACATGGATCACTCTGACTTCAATGCTGATCTGATCGCCGTAACGCAACCTCCGGCGAAAGTCGCTTTCGAGGTGGACGGTCGGAAGAGAGAGGTTGCGTTGATGTAAGACGTCCGCATATTCGATCCCCATCTCAGCGACGAAGAATTCCTCCATCGCTAAATGGAAGTAGTGCATGAAACGAGGATAGTAGACGATTCCCGCATTATCAATGTCACTGAAGCAGACCTTGATCGACGCTCGAAAGGGCATGGGTCCTTTCCTCCCTCGTAAACAATACGCGTTCCGTCTCCCTCCGCCCCCAAAGACTGTGTCGTAATTGTGGGGGCTTGATTTATGAATCTCCTCGCCAGCAGGGCAGGAGTTTCCCGGAAACGAAGTCTCATATATATTGTGCCCGTCGACCCCGCCCGCCAGGCGGGGCTTGCTCGTCACCCGCCGGCCAAGCCCACTAATAGGGCTCAATTAATTGGGCCCCTGCGAAATATCGTGTCTATCCCTCGCGTAAACAGATATATGACACAGTCTACCAGTAGAGAGGTGGGTAATCGGTTTATTTTCTAGGCAACTTAGAGAAAGATGTTGAGACTCGTGTCCGGGTCATATTTTTCAGGCAGTATTCTATCCTTCTCTTTTAGCTTGGCATGGGCAGCCGCCAGGCGCGCAATCGGGAGTCGGGGAACAGAGCAACTGACGTAGGAGAGCCCGATGGAATGACTGAACTCGACCGATTCGGGATGGCCGCCGTGTTCCCCGCAAATTCCAATCTTGAGGTCTGGCTTGGTTCTCCTTCCCCATTCAATGGCGATCATCATTAACCTTCCTACGCCTTTTACATCCAATACTTCGAACGGATTGTCTTGGAGAATCTTTCGCTGATTGTAAAGGGGAAGGAATTTGTTCTCTGCATCTTCTCTTGAGAAAGAGAAGGTAGCCTGCGTGAGGTCGTTCGTTCCAAAAGAAAAGAAGTCGGCGACCTCGGCAAGCCTCCCGGCTCTCATACAGGCCCTCACCACTTCAATCATCGTCCCAAACTTGAAGGGGATCTGAATTTTATACTGTTTCTCCACTTCCTTCTGGACCTTTTTGACGAGCTGATAAACCCACTTCAACTCTTGAGCGGTACAGACTTGAGGAACCATGATCTCGGGTTGAACATCGAGGCCTGCTTTTAACAGCTCAGCGGCTGCTTCCAGGATGGCTTGAATCTGCATCTTGTAAATCTCGGGGTAGGTGATCCCCAACCTGACTCCCCGATGGCCCAACATGGGGTTGACCTCCATCATCTCTTTTACCTTCCTGAGCGTTTCCTGTTGCTTCCGGATGAGCTTTTTATCGAGTCTCTTTTCTTTAATCTCGACAATGTCCGTAACCACATGGTCGAGGAGCCCGAGGGATTCCCGGAATGTGGGATCTAAGAACTTCATGGCCTCCGAGATATTTCCCATAGTGGAGAAGGCTTCCTCTACTTCCTCCAGCTTTCTCAATTCGTCGGATAGTTCCTCAGCGGACGGGAGAAATTCATGGAGCGGTGGGTCGAGGAGGCGAATCGTGACCGGCATTCCTGTCATGGCTCGGAAGATCTCCTTGAAGTCGCCCCTTTGCACGGGAAGAAGCTTTGCAATCGCCTCCGCCCTCTTCTCCTTCGAGCCTGCCAGGATCATTTCCCGAACGATGGGAAGCCGGTCCGGGGCGTTGAACATCCTCTCGGTGCGACAGAGACCGATGCCTTCTGCACTCAACTGCCTCGCCCTGATCGCTGCCTCAGGGGTATCGGCATTCGCTCGGACGCCCAAGGTTCGCTTCTCATCTGCCCAACTCAGGAGTCCGAGGAGATCTTTACTGATTTCGGGATCTACGGTAGGGACTTCTCCCAGGTAGACCTCGCCTTTGGAGCCATCGATCGTGATGACATCTCCTTCTTTGATGCGGACGCTGTCGATAGCGGCGTCTCTCCCTTTGGGATCGATTCGGAGCTCTTCGCACCCTGAGACACAAGGTTTCCCCATGCCTCTGGCCACCACTGCCGCGTGGGAAGTCTTTCCCCCACGACTCGTCAAAATTCCTTCCGAGGCGAAGAACCCATGGATATCTTCGGGTTTGGTCTCTTCTCGAACCAGGATCACCTTGTGACCAAGCTTTCCCATTCGTTCCGCCTCATCAGCATCGAAGACTGCTTTTCCGGATGCTGCTCCGGGGGAGGCGGGAAGGCCGGCGGCAATTGGTTTCCCCTTGAAATTGGGGTCGATCCGCCTATGGAGGAGTTGCTCCAACTCTTGCGGTTTCAATCTCAGGACGGCTTGTTCTTTTGTTATGAGTTTTTCGACGACCATCTCTCTGGAAGTTCGAACGATCGCCTGGGCATTCATCTTCCCGTTTCGCGTCTGGAGGATGTAGAGGTTTCCTTTCTCTACGGTAAACTCAAAGTCCTGAACTTCGTGAAAATGTCCTTCGAGTGCCCTTCTGACCCGCTCCAGCTCCCGGTAGATCTTCGGCATTTCCTTCTTCATCTCTTGGATGGGTTTTGGTGTTCGGATTCCCGCAACCACATCCTCACCCTGAGCGTTCACAAGGTATTCGCCGTAAAGGATGTTTTCTCCTGTGGCTGGGTCTCGGGTGAACGCCACCCCCGTCGCCGAATCGAACCCCATATTTCCAAAGACCATGGCACACACATTGGCGGCGGTTCCGTTTGCCATGTCGGGGGTGATGTTGAACTCCTTCCGGTAGTCGACGGCCCTCTTTCCCATCCAGGATCTTAAGACCGCTTCGATGGCCAGTTCCAGCTGGACGATCGGATCCTGCGGAAAAGGAGATCCCGTCCTCTTCTTAATCAACCTCAGATATTGCTTGCAGATATCCTTGAGATGATCCGCGTCGAGATCCGTATCGTCCTTGATTCCCGCTCTCTCTTTTGTCTCGTTGAGGACAAGGTCGAACTCCTCTTCGTCCACCCCTAGCGCAATCTTTCCGAAGAGCTGAATGAATCTCCGGTAGGCATCGTAGGCGAATCTCCCGTCCGAGGTAATCTCGATCAACGCCTCAAGGGTCTCATCGTTTAAGCCCAGATTAAGAATGGTGTCCATCATTCCAGGCATGGAGATTGCGGCCCCCGACCGGACGGAGAAGAAGAGGGGATTTTGAGGACTTCCAAATTTCTTGCCCGTTTTTTCTTCAACCTTCTTAAGGGCGATCTGGACTTCATCCATCAGACCCTTAGGGAGTTTCTTTCTATTCTGGTAATATTGGAGACAGGCCTCCGTGGTGACAACAAATCCGGGAGGTACAGGAAGCCCCATATGGGTCATTTCAGCCAACCCCACTCCCTTTCCTCCAAGGAGCTTCTTGTCAGCTCCGGCTGCCTCTTCGAAGAGATAAACATATTTCGGACTTTTCATGATTCTTCCTTTTCTCCCTTCGCCCGGAGGACCAGAGAAGGTGGATGTGCCGTTTAAGTCTAGATTAATAATAATCCATCGAAAAATCAATCACCATTTCCGCGGCTTCCTTCTTTCGGGTCGGCCTTGACCCTATTGTCATGGCAAATTATAATTACGATATCTTAAGACAATTTGATATCGCCCCCAAAAAGTTACCCCTCCTTGCCGTTCAACGGCAGGGTTACCCGTTAGATAGGGTCTAACGGTTTCTATATTCCATGGTAATCGAAGGATTTCCCCATCAGGGATAGCCGTTGTTCTACTTTTCTAACGGGGTTGACAAGACAAAAAGGTATCGGATAAATTTACATCATAATAATAGTATTTCGGGAAACCCATATTGATAGATAACGATAAGATAGTAAAAACTCCCAAGGAGAAGGCTATGGGGAAAAAACCTTACATTCTTTGGTTTGATGAAATCGGGCTCAACGATCTTCCCGTAGTAGGCGGTAAGAATGCTTCTCTGGGAGAGATGCGAAAGGAATTGACGAGACAGGGGGTGAACGTCCCTAATGGGTTTGCGATAACCGTCAACGCCTACCATTCCCTTCTGGATGAAGGGATTATCCAAGACTGGCATGATGTCAAGGGGAAAACAAAGATTAAAGAAGGTATTCAAGAGATACTTTCTGGCCTCGATGTTGAAGACGTGGAAAATCTTTCAGAGAGAGGAAGCCGGGTCCGGAGGCTCATCCATAGTCTGGAATTTCCCAGGGAGATCGTTGAAGAGGTTGTGAAAGCCTACCGGAAGCTCTGCAAGGAGTACGGTGAGGATACGGACGTGGCGGTCCGTAGCAGCGCCACAGCCGAAGATCTTCCGGGTGCAAGTTTTGCCGGACAGCAAGAGACCTACCTCAATATCCGCGGAGAGTACGCTCTGGTTCAAGCCTGCAAACGATGTTTTGCCTCCCTCTTTACCAACCGCGCCATCTCATACAGAACCCACAAAGGATTTGACCACTTTCAGGTTGCTCTTTCGATCGGGGTCCAGAAGATGGTGCGGTCGGATAAGGCCTGTTCTGGCGTGATGTTCACGATCGATACGGAATCCGGTTTTTCAGACGTTGTGTACATCACGGGCGCGTATGGATTGGGGGAAAATATTGTTCAGGGAGTGATCAATCCTGATGAATTTTATGTATTTAAGCCCTGCATCAAGGGAAGTTATAGACCCATCATTCAAAAAACCCTCGGAAGCAAAGAGATCAAAATGATCTACACACTCGAGGGGGAGGGTTCAACCAAGAATATCCCTGTCTCCGCTCAGGAAAGGGCAGATTTTATCCTCAACGATGAGGAGATTATTCAGCTTGCGCAATGGGGGATGAAGATCGAGGAGCACTATTCGAAGAAAGCAGGCGTCTACAGGCCCATGGATATCGAGTGGGCGAAGGATGGTATTACGCAGGAACTTTATATCCTTCAAGCGAGGCCGGAGACGGTAAAATCACAAGGAGCAGTGAACGTTTTAGAGACCTATTTTTTAAAAGAGAAGGGAAGAATTCTGGTTCAGGGAAAGAGTGTCGGTGAAAAGATCGGCGCCGGCCCCATCAATGTCATCACCAGTGCGAGAGAAATAGAGAAATTTAAGAAGGGAGAGATATTGGTTACCCAGATGACAGACCCGGACTGGGAGCCCATCATGAAGATTGCCTCGGGCATCGTAACCGACCGGGGAGGAAGGACTTGCCATGCGGCCATCATCAGCCGGGAGCTTGGGGTTCCCTGCGTGGTGGGGACAGGGGGCGGAAGCGAAATTTTGAAAGACTATCGAAGCGCCACGGTTTGCTGCGCACAAGGAGAGACGGGCCTGGTTTTCGAAGGGATCCTCGATTATGAGGTGAGGCGTTTCGACATGGTACACCTGGAGAAGCCTCAAACAAAAATCATGATGAACGTAGGAAACCCGGACAATGCCTTTCACCTTTCCTTTATCCCCAACGACGGGGTCGGTCTGGCCAGACTGGAATTTATCATCAATAATTTTATACGAATCCACCCGATGGCGCTTGTCCGATTCGATTCATTGAATGATAGTCATGCTAAAAAGGAGATTGAACAGCTGACGATCGGGTATGAAGATAAGAAGGCCTTCTTCGTCGATAGATTGGCTCAAGGGGTGGCCAAGATTGCCGCTGCTTTTTATCCAAAAGATGTGATCGTCAGAATGAGTGATTTTAAAAGTAATGAGTATGCCAATCTCATCGGGGGAAGCGAATTTGAGCCTGTTGAGGACAACCCCATGATTGGTTTCCGGGGCGCTTCCAGGTATTATGACGAGGCTTACCAGGAAGGGTTTTCTCTTGAGTGCCTGGCCATGAAAAAGGTTCGGGATGAAATGGGTCTTGTCAACGTGAAATTGATGATCCCCTTCTGTCGGACCGTAGAGGAGGGGAGACTGGTTGTGGCCGAGATGAGAAAGCACGGACTCGTCCAGGGGAAGAACGGTCTCGAACTCTATATGATGTGCGAGGTCCCCAGCAATGTGATCATGGCGGACGAATTCGCCGAGGTTTTTGACGGCTTCTCTATCGGATCAAACGACCTGACCCAGTTGATGCTCGGTTTAGATCGTGATTCGGAAAAGGTTTCCCATATCTTTGACGAACGGGATCCGGCTGTGAAGAAGATGGTTCAATTGGTAATTGAAAGAGCGAAGAAGAACGGAAAGAAGATTGGCATCTGCGGCCAGGCTCCGAGCGATTACCCGGAATTCGCCGAGTTTTTAGTCCATTGCGGCATTGACAGCATCTCCCTCAATCCCGATACTGTCATTAAGACGACGGATAAGATATTGCAATTGGAGAAAGAGCTGGGGATTCCCCGGAGAAAAGATCCTGGGAAAAAGGCCTTAGCGGCGAATTAAGTTCTGAATTCTAAAGTTCAAATGACAAAGTTCAAATACCAAAGGAATGTCAAAGCTCAAATTTTAGAAATTTGGCATTTTGATTTTGACATTGATTTGGATTTTGGAATTTGAACTTTGAACTTACGATAAGTGAGAGTTCTCCTCCACATCTGTTGTGCCAACTGCGCCATCACTCCCCTTGAGCGATTGAAAGAAAAAGGGGATGAGGTCACAGGATACTTCTTCAACCCCAATATCCATCCTTACCAGGAATATCAGAAAAGACTCGATGCTTTGAAACAATACTCAGAGAAGGTTGGATTGAATGTGATCTATCGGGATGAATATCTCCTTGAAGAGTTTTTAAGGAATGTGTCCCATCAGGTAAAGGAGAGATGTCGATATTGTTATGAGATGCGCCTTGAAGCCACGGCTCGCGAGGCAAAGAAAAGGGCCTTTGACGGATTTTCAACCACCCTTTTGCAAAGTTCCCATCAAAACCACGCCTTAATCAAAGAAACAGGGGAGCGGATCGCTCAGAAGGTTGGAATTCCATTCTATTACGAAGATTTTCGACAAGGATGGAGGAAAGGGGTGGAGGTCTCCAAGGCGATGGGACTATACCGCCAGCAATACTGCGGCTGCATCTATAGTGAAAAAGAAAGGTTTTTGAAACCGAACAAAATGTCAAATGACAAAGTTCAAAGTTCAAAGGAAATCCAAAGTCCAAGTGGAAAAGTATTTGACTTAGAAGAGAGGACCGGCAGGTTTGGTGAAATGATCATTGAGTTTGCAAAGACTCTTGAGAGGAATGAGATCAACCGTCCACTGATTGGTCAACTGGTAGAGGCGGGGACAAGTGTTGGTGCGAATTACATGGAGGCAGACGGCGCGGAGTCCAAGAAAGATTTTAAGCATAAGATCGCAATTTGCAAAAAAGAAGCAAAAGAAACGAAACATTGGCTAAGGATGATTCGAAAGGGAAATCCTAACAAGGTAGCGGAATGTCATAGACTTTGGCAAGAGGCTCACGAACTGACACTGATTTTTTCTTCAATCTTTTTGTCAAAAGCGGCTAAGGATTTTGAAGTTTAAATAGTTTGACATTCCTTTGAACTTTGGTCTTTGACATTTGAACTTGTGTTGAGGGTTTTAATGATGGGACTAGGTTTTTTAGGCAAGATGCTCATTCTCTTAGGCGTTTTTATTATTTTGATCGGTCTTTTTTTACTCATCGGAGAAAAAATTCCGTGGTTAGGCAGACTTCCCGGAGATATCATCATCAGGAGAAAGAATTTTACTTTCTACTTTCCCATCGTTACCTCCATCCTCATCAGCATCATCCTTACATTATTTTTTATGCTGTTTAGAAAATAGGCTTTTTCTGACCTCCGTCTATTCCCCTTGTATGGACCGGGGACAAGGGTTAAATTGTCACTAACATAGAGAAGGAGGGCTTGTTGAATGTTGAGGCCTGGCCCTTCCGGCCTTATCAGGATGACACCCTATGCCGCCCCAAGTTGATAATAATTCGTCACCGGTCAAGGTCTGCCCCTAAATCTTTCCCTTCCATTTTCTTAAGGTTAGAAATTATATATTTCTTTGAACGTTTTTCATTCTTACCAGAGACAAGTTCTAAAGCCTTCTGAAATTCATGTTTAGCTTTCTCGAACATTTCTTCTGCATAATATATTTTCCCCAAAATGTAATGGAGACTTGCTTCGTTTGGAGATAAAATTAAAGTTTTATTCATATAGTGCTCCGCCTCTTTAAACATATATTTAATTTATAATATCTATATGATATACGACCATAAGCGGCTGCTTCATTATTATTGAGAAATGTTAATATTTTTTTCATTACTTCCTTTTTCAAATCTTCTTCCTTAACTCCCTCGCACGCAATATACAACAAAATCAAAGCATATAAACCTGCCTTTCTTATTGAAGCAGCTTTCTTCAAGAAAGCAAGCGATTCTCTAAATGACCTATTTGCCACGAAAGTCCCTGCAGAACCTATGTTGGCATAATAGTTGTTGGGATCTATTTGCAACGCCCTTTGGTAATACCTAATTGCTTTTTCAAGGTTATTTTTTCCATGAAAATAATTTGCGGTGTCAACAAGACAGTCCAATTTAATATGCCTAAAATTTTTTCCTTCAACAAAACACATGTAAATCCTATATATTAATTTAAAAAAAGCTTTAAGCCCATAACCTATGATCCTTTTGTTCATGAAAAGACGCGGAGAGGCAGGCCGCAACAGTTCGGCGCCTTAAAGACCTATTCCCTCTCCATGAGCAGCAGCCTTAAGCCTGCTGTCATAAGTCAGCAGCTTCAGTTCCGGAAGCTGCTCGCAAACACTTTTGGCGGTAGAAAGATGCCAGAGGTCGGCTCCTCTGAGGGGCCATTTCTTCGAGAGCGCAGCCATAAGGGCCCACTCTGGCCCGGAATTCAATCGCCTCCATGGACCACTTTCGAGGGTTTGGAGTGCTGCTTCTACAAGCAGATCCGCCATTACTCTTTCCCGCTTTATCCGGGAGAGTACCGCAAGCACCTCCGCATATGCGACCGTGGAAAGCAAATGCGCTCCTTCTTTGTGTGCCCATTCCCGGGCTTCTTCGCTATGGGTGTCTCTTATTAGTGTGGAGAGTATCGCCGACGCATCCCAATAGATCACTGCCTGATTCTTCTCATGATTCATGCGCCACGGTCCTCCTGTAGGAATTCCTGGGCCACGCCCTCGCGTGCAGGCAGCGGTGGCGGCAAGCGTGTTGCTCCTCCTTTTCGCGCTGGTCCAAGCAAACCCTGCTCTTCCATTTTCTTGATTCGCTCAGCTAGCGAGAGATGATCTTGTGGCACCGGCACAATTTTCCCGACCGGTTTGCCCCGATCGGTAATAATAACTTCCTGGCCTTGCATCACTCTTCTCAATAGTTTGCTTAGATTGATTTTTGCCTCTCTGATACCGACGTTAATCATCCTCATCAGCATCTCCCTTAATGGAGTCTAAGTGGTTACATCGTAAATGTAATCAATGTAACCACATATGTCAAGGGAAAAAAATAAAAGCCTCGTGGTCTTTTCCAAACTTGTCGCGTATTTTCAGGAAATCTTAGGTTAGGTTGCAATCTCCGTGAGGATTTCCACCAACATCTTCGTGCCAAACCTCAAATTCTCCAAGGCAATCCGTTCGTCGTTTCCATGTTCCGTCTTTAATTCGGTCTCAGTCAGTCGAAAGGGGCAAAAGTCATAAGTGATGACCCCCTTTTCTCTGAAAAAACGGCTGTCCGTAGCCCCAGAGAGAAGCACAGGAACCACCAGACAGTTAGGGTCATTCTGGGCAGCGAACCTCTGGATCGCCTGAAAAAGATCGGTATCCAAGGGAGAAGGAGGAAGAGAGCGGCTCTCTGAAACGACTTCCACCTCGATGTCACCTCCTAATCTTCTCTTGACCTCCGCTAAAAAATCTTCTTTGGAGGAGCCCGGGATGAGACGGCAATCGAGCGAAGCGGTTGACTCTGAAGGGATCACATTGATTTTGCTCCCTCCCCGGAGAATGGTCAAGGAGATCGTATTCCTGACGATGGAATTAAAAATC
>JAPVTA010000150.1:0-15935 GCA_047519465.1 Thermodesulfobacteriota bacterium
AGTTCAAATGGCCAAAATTATTCCGTTTGAAATTTGTCATTTAGCTCAAATGAAATTTGAGCTAAGGCATTCCCCGATTGAGATACTCCATTAGGTCAACCATTTCTTTCCCATCGATCTTTTGCCAAGGGATTTTGGCTTCCCTCATCTTTTCTAACATCCTCGGTCCATGATTCCACATTGCCTGAGCCATGAAGATGGGTGAAATCTGGCCTTTAAGCTGGGAGAGATCCCCTTCTTTTGCTCCCTTTTTATGACAGAGAGTGCATTGCCTTTTGGTGAAGACGCTTTTACCGTTCTCAACATTGCCCGGCTCATCGAAGTATCGAGTTGAGAAGAGATAGGCAACGAGATGAGCCATTTCCTGAGAGGAAAGATCTGGAAACGTGATTCCCTTCTTTTCCATCCCTTTCCTCATCTCCTCAGAATGGTTCCACATCACCCCGGCCAACTGAGCTAAGGTTCGAGGAAATTCCTTCTTTCGCGACAGGTCGTATTCTCCTCCGACGGCATGGCACTTGATGCATCCCTTTTCGGCAAAAAGCCTCTCGCCTGTTTTCGGATCTCCTGGGGAAAGGTAGACCTTGTCGGCGCCCGGGTTGAGGCTTCGAATATAGGCAATCAGATCAACCATTTCTTTGCCCTTGAATTCAAACCGAAGGAAGCCTGTCCGTTTTATCTCTTTCTCCATTTGGGAAGAATGATTCCACATCATCTGAGCCCAAAGAATTGGGTTCGTGTACATCCCCCAGCGACTCAGATCCGATTTTGTCCCCTCTTTTGTAGCATGGCATTTAGCACAGGTGCTATCTACAACGGTT
Source organism: Thermodesulfobacteriota bacterium (assembly GCA_047519465.1). Lineage (GTDB taxonomy): Bacteria > Desulfobacterota > BSN033 > BSN033 > UBA1163 > UBA1163. The sequence continues at coordinate 822 of JAPVTA010000150.1, forward strand.
TTCCCCTTCTTGAGATCTCCTGGCTCATCCATGTAACGAATGAAATAGAGAAAGGCGAAGAGGTCCGCCATTTCTTTCTTTCCTATTTTCTCCAGAGGGATTTTCCTTGCAATCATTCTTCCCCACATCTCAGGGCTGTGGTTCCACATCAGAGCCGCAAGCTGGGCTTGGCTCACGTAAGCTTGAGGAAGGGTGCCGAGATCCGATCCTCCCTTACCCCCTTCTCCCCAAATGGAATGGCACCGGATGCATCCTTTTTGATAAAACACCTTCCATCCCTCTTTGACGTCCCCCGGAAGGAGATATACTTCTCTTCTTTCTGCGCTTACGGCCTGAGTCAATATGACCCAATTTCCACTCCAAAAGAGGAGGCCGACAAAGAGCCAGATACCGATCCGTCTCATCTTATTCCCTTTCTATCTCTTTCCCCGCCTGACCCTTCCTTTAAGGGGGAGGGCGGGGGTGTTCCTTTAAGGTTTCTTCTTGGGACTCCGGACATATTCAAGAAGGTCGGCCAACTCCCCCTTCTTGAATCGAGGCCAAGGAATTCCCTTCTCCCTCAGCGCCTTCTCGATCTCCATGCTGTGATTCCAGGTGCCTGCTACGATCTCCATAGGATTCGCAACCTTTTGATATTTCGAGAGATCGATGTTCATCAATTCTCCTCGTTTCCCATCTAGGCCATGACACTTAGAACATCCCAGGTCGGAAAAGACCTTCCTGCCGTTTACCGAGCTTCCGGGCTCATCGATGAAATGCAGGAAATAGAGATAAGCCATCAGATCGGCCATCTCCTTCGGGGTGAATTTCGGGATCCCCGTTTCGGTCTGGGCCATTTTAGCAAAGACCGTGGGGCCCTTATTCCACATGATCGAGGCGATCTGAGTGAGGCTCTTATAAAAAATCTTTGCCTTCCTCCCGAGATCGTCTGCCACCTTTCCTCCCTCGCCCCGGATGGCATGGCATTTGATACAGCCCTTTGAAACAAAAACCTGCTTACCTTCTCTAGGATTTCCCGGTGTGATAAAAGCTGTTTCCTTTGGCCCTTTCGCATTGGTCTTGATATATTCCAGAAGGTCCATCATCTCCGTTCCTTCAAAGGCCGGCCATTTCATTCCAATCCTGACCATTTGGGCAATCATGACCGGACCATGGTTCCAGATGGACTGGCTCAAAAAGACCGGGGAGAGGTTCTGAGGAAATTGATCCAACCCCGGTTCCCCATCCTTCCCTTTGCCGGTGAGAGGATGACAGTTATTGCATCCTTTTTCGTTGAAGAGATATTTGCCCCGGGTTGGGTTTCCCGGCTCGTCAAAAAATTTGAGGGAGTAAAGATAAGCGGAGATTTCAGTGATCTCTTCGCCAGTTAGATTCGGTTTTATGATTTTAGCCCGCTCCATCCCTCTGGTCATGGAAGGGATATGGTTCCAGAGCTTCCCGGCCAGATCCAGCTGGGTATCTCCCAAATCGATCTTCCCCAGATCCGGTCCCACCTTGCCCCCTTCTCCTTTCAGCGCATGGCATTTCACGCATCCTTTACTGACAAAGAGGCGAGCTCCTAGGGTCGGATCATGTGGAAGAGGAGGCTGTGCAAAAAGGGATGAAACGATCACGAGGATGACCATTCCAACGGCGATATTCGCTTTCCTCATAAGGACTCCATGTTGATTGATGTCCGATATCCTTGCGTCCTGCATCTGCATTCTCTAGTGTACTGCGTCGGAAGTGCCTTTAGTTTGCATGTCATTCCGGGCTTGACCCGGAATCCAGTGTTTTCAGTCTGGATTCCTGCTTTCGCAGGAATGACAGTTTCGGAACTTATGTGAAGAAGTGTTAGACACACTGCACCGATCGCTTTTGACGACCGCAGTTCCGTTTTTTGCATTAATCTTTACTCCACTCCGATTCCCGGCAGATACGTCTTGATCCTTTCTTGAACCTCGGCCATCGATTTCTCTCTTCCTTCCCTCACCTCCCAAATAGAGACAATCGGAAAAACTTTAGTAAAAATCATGTAGAGAAGGACAAAAAAGGAAACACAGCCAGCCAAAACGGACCACTCCACCCATGTCGGGGAATAGATGACCGCTTCATTGGGAAGTCTGGGGTTGGTCAGTGTAGGTACGACAATCACAAATCTTTCCAGCCACATGCCGATAATAACGGAGATGGACGCGATTAAGGTGCCAAAAGGGGTGCGCGTTTTTCTGAGGCTTAAGAGAGGAAGGGGGATGACAAAGCAGAAGAGAAACATCCCCCAAAAATAAAGTGCAAACCTTCCTGTAAACTTTGACCAGAAAATGGTCATGTGAATGGGCTCACCCCCGTAATAGACTGTGATATACTCCGTAAACGTGAAATAGAACCACAGAAGGGTCATGACTAAAAGGAGGATGCCCAGATTGTTGAAATGGACGGGTCTAAGGTAATCCTCCAAGTGGTAAACTTTTCGAATTAAATTCATTGCCACGATGAGACCGGCGATCCCTGAGAAGATGGCGCCGGCGACGAAGTAAGGGCCGAAGATCGCACTGTGCCACATCGGTTGAATGGTCATTGCAAAGACAAAGGAGACCACTGTGTGGACAGAGACTGCTACTGGAATGACGAGGATCGCCATAAAGGCGATTCCTTTTTCAAGTAAACGGTGTTGGTTTTCTGTTCCCTTCCAACCCAAAGCAAAGATTCCGTAAAACCATTTTCGCTTTCCGCCGTAATCTCTCAGAAGGGCGATATCAGGGATCAAGGGAAGAAAGAGGTAGATCGAACTGGCCGTGAGGTAGACGGTGATGCTCGAAACATCCCAAAGGAGAGGAGATCGAAATTGAGCAAACTGGATGATGTTGAACATCCGGTCAGGCCTTCCAAGATCCATGAGGATATTCCCAACACCGAAAAAGAGGACGAGAACCGTAATCACTTCTGCAGACCGGGTGATCGATCTTCTCCACTCTGCCTTTGCGAGACGAAGAATTGCAGAGATGAGCGTGCCCGCATGGCTGATTCCGATGAAGAAGACGAAGTTCGTGATGTAGACGCCCCAAAAGATCGGCCTTGCCAATCCGGTAACGCCCAGTCCGTGGCGATATTGGTGAAGGTAAGCCCAACCCGCCCAGAGGATGACGATAACGAGAATTGAGAGGGTGAGATAGAAGGGTTTGCCTGTTCTTCGGATGGGTTCAAACAGAACGGCATCTTCTTCTAACCTTAACTCTTTTTCTTCCATCACATCCCCTCTGACAGATAAATGACCTTAGGCTCCGTACCCAGCTCTTCCATCAGCCTGAAGGCTCTTCTCTCCCGTGAGAGCATGGATACGGTGCTGTTCGGATCGTTGAGATCGCCGAAGTACATGGCACCACTCGGGCATGCTTGGACACAGGCCGGGATATAATCTTCCGGGAGAAGGTCTCTTCCCTCGATCTTTGCCTTTTCCCTTGCCCGGAGGAGCCGATGGCTGCAGAAGGTGCATTTCTCCACGACTCCCTTAGTTCTGATGGAGACATCTCGATTAAGAGAACCTTTCATCTCTTTCGGCCATTCGGGTGGATACCAGTTAAAGTATTTGACAGTGTAGGGACAGGCCGTGGTGCAGTACCGACAACCGATGCATCGGTAGTTGATCTGTCCTACAAGTCCTTCTTCGTCGATGTATGTGGCATAGACCGGGCAGACCTTGGTGCAAGGAGGGTTATCACAATGCATGCAAGGTCGTGGAAGAAGCCTGGCCTTGATATGAGGGTACTCCCCTTCGATATAGGGGATCAATTCGATCCAGTGAATGGTACGACCCTTGGCGGCCTCTTCTGGCTCAATGATCGCCACATTGTTTTCCGCCTGACAGGCGACCACGCAAGCCTGACAGGCGGTGCATTTATCTAAGTCAATGACCATTCCCCAACGATGCATCTGAAACCCCGTAGATTCGAAGCACGAAATCCGAAATTCGAAACAATTCTAAATAACCAGGATGAGAAGTCCAAACGATTACTGTTTTGAAAATTTGAGCTTGGAATTTGTTTGGAAATTCGATATTTGGATTTCGAATTTCATATTTTTACAGTTAGGCTTTATAGATTTTCACCCTCGTGGATTCCCTGACCGGGTATCCAGTCAAAGGATCCAAATCTCCTCCAATGAGCCGATAAGGATTTTCTCCCATGTTTGCGGACCATCGACCTCCGGATTTGTGCCCCTCTCCAAAGGGAATACTCACGACCTCTGGCATGGCCCCCTTATAAAGGGCTGCCCTTGCTTTTATCCTCCCTTTCGGAGACTCCACCCATACCCAGTCTTTATCCTCGATCCCAAGCCGCTTCGCGGTCTCAGGATTGATCTCTACCCATGTTTTCCACCCCTCAAATACGTAGGACCCGACGCTCGCCTGGAGCCAGGGCTGGTTGGCATTGCGGCTACCTGTCAGCGTCATCGTTTTAAATATATCGAGATGAAATGGGTACTCTTTTTTATCGGTTGCCCTTTCCAATTCCTCCCAATGGGGGAAGAAAGAAGCATCTTTAAGATCGTGTGCCAACGGAGCATAAATTTGCTTCAATCCCTGCGCATAGAACTCGAATTTTTTTGTGGGGGTTCGGAAAACCCGATCCCATTCTTTAAAATCGTAGATGGGGTCCCACCATCCCCCTTTCTCTTGAAGTTGCTTCCAAAACTCCTCAAAGGTCTTGTACGAAGGGGCTGCCCAACCCCCTCTCTCAAGTAGACGGGTCCAGGCTTGCTCGAACTGGAGGCCAAAGATGTCCCCCCGTTTTGCGTCAAAAACACCTTTGATCCCGTAAAGCAACACTTCTTTAAAATCACTCCACGGAAAGGCCTTTTTGACCTCTCCGCCCAAGGAGTGAGTAATTTGAAGGAGGACATCACCCGTCGCTTTCGTTTGATAGAGGGGCGCAACGATGGGTTGCCGGATTCCGAGAACTGGAAACCCTTTGTTCAAAGAGACAGGATCATCCTGCCATCTTTCAAGCGGCGTATGGTCGGGTAGGATAAGGTCTGCGAATAGGGTCGTGTCGTCCATGTAGGGGGTGAAACTGACAATCAAAGGGATTTCGGCAAAAGCCTTCGAGAAGAGATCTGGAGTCGGGTTCGAAAAGAGAGGATTGCTGTAATAAATGAATAAGACTTCTGGGCGATAAGGTTTTCCAGAGGCCACATTTCTGGCAAAGAGATAGGGCTGCTGGAGCATCGGCGAAGATTTTTTCACGCCGTCGATTCTTTCGACCCGCAGTCCTTTTTCGGCGACAGCATCTTTTACAAACGGAGGAAGCGATTGGAATGGAACCGCCCTCGGTATGAGGATCCCCCCTTGGATATCGACGTTACCCGCCAATCCATTCAGGACGGATACGGCCATCTGCTGGAAAGGACGATCCCGGAAGCCCACGGCGATAGAGGGCTGGTTTGCTGCAAACTCCCGGGCCACTCGGATGATCGAATCGACGGAGACTCCTGTCCGCCGAGATACGAGATCAGAGTCATATTCTGAAAGGACAAATTCCTTGAAGCCGAGATGTTCTTTTCCGCTCGGGTCCGTCCAATTTTCGAACCCGAAACTGAGACTGGACACAAATTCTTTATGGTAAAGTCCCTCCTTAATCATCATATTTGCGATGCCAAGGGCCAGCAACCCCTCAGTTCCCGGATGGATTGGAAGCCACTCATCAGCTTTGATACCGGTGACGGAGAGACGAGGTTCAATCTGGACCAATCTCCCACGGCGTTCCGGGTTTCCCCTCCTAAATTGCCCATAGGCACTCAGGGCCTGCACGGGAGACCAGTACGATTCGAGGAGGCCCGAACCAAAAGAGAGTACGTATCGGGCATTTTCGAAGTCATAAGCCGGCGGCCCGTAAATACCCTGGGTTAGGAAAAGGCCTTCGCTTAGGGGTCCTTCCCACTGAAATTGATTATCGATATAGTTGGGTGACCCATAGGCCTCTAAGAAGCGTTCCCAGAGGGACCTCATCAACCCTCGGTATCCTCCTGCCAGGACCGCAAGACGATGGGGCTCTCCATTCTTTCGGAGTTTTCTCAATGATTCGGTAACAGTGGAGAGGGCCTCATCCCATGAGATAGGCTGCCATCGACCTTCACCTCTCTTGCCCGCCTTCTTGAGAGGAGTGCGGATGCGGTCGGGGTCGTAGAGGCCCTGAAGGCCTGCAATTCCTTTGGGGCAAAGGGTCCCACGGTTAACCGGATGGAGGGGGTTTCCAACGATGTTGACAGCCCATCCATCAATAATTCTGGCCAGTACTCCGCAGCCCCCCATACATTGCCCACAGATGGTAGGAATCCATCTTTCTACACCAGGAGGATTTAGATTTTCGACAGCCGGGAACTGGGACCATTTCCAAAAACCACCTCCTAAGGCAATAGCGGTGCCGGCCCCTGCACCCATCTTCAGGAAATCCCTACGATTGATCTTCATGAAAAATCCTTAATGCGGAAATCCGAAATTCTAATATCGAGCGAAGCGTCCGTCTCGGACCAATTCGAAACAATTCCGAAATCCAAAATTCCAATTACCAAGACAAAGGAGTTTTGAATTTTATATTTGATTCATTTGAATTTGTTTCGGACTTCGAATTTCGTGCTTCGAGCTTATCTGTTCTATACATGGCACGCCAGGCAATCATTGGTCACTTTGTTTTTGGTATGGCAGTTCATGCACCAATTCATCGTCATGTTCACCCATGGCCTGGAGGGCGGTCGCTCACTTTCACCCACATTTCCGTGGCAGGTTTGACACGGTAGTTTGCCCAGGACCACATGCCGACGATGGGAAAAGAAGACGTGATCGGGTTCTCCGTAAATCCGTTTCCAAAGAATCTCTTGCCCCTTTTTTTGAAATTGTCTGATTTTTTCTTCTTCCGAGGATTTCGTAACCGGCTCTTTATGGCATTCAAGGCACGTGCTTAGATCGGGCATTCCGGAAAAGTTTTGGGTTTTGAAATAACGGTGGCAGGAGTCGCACCCTAACCCCTGTTCGACATGTTTCTTATGGTTGAAGGAGATCGGTTGTACAGTCCTAGAACCAATACCCAAACGGATGAAGAGGATGAGTAAGAGAAACCCCGCCACCAAACCGATAAGAAAAAGCTTCATGCTGTGAGCCATTTGGTCACTGCCGGGCTATCCAGGGTCGCCCGGTTCCGATAGATCGAGTCATAAACAAGGATCGTTGTTGCAATGAATCTTAAGGGGAACCCCCCTGACAAATCAATACAATCAATTACGTATTTTAAAAGAAAAAAAACCGTATATTGAAAAGGATTCTAAATTTTCTTGAAAGAGCCTTGTCTCCAAGCTTGCTCCTCTTCTTGGCGCTTGAAGCTGCGTTCCATATAGCTCACGTGGCTGAATTCCCCAGCCTCGATGGGGATGGCCACCTTCATCAAAAAGGTGAAGATGAGGAGCCCTGTTGCCCAGATACCAGAGGACACCATGAGCTCTAAGAGGTTGGGGAGGTATTCGAAGATCTCCCCCAAAGGATCTGGGACAAAGCCCGGTATCACAAAGCCAGGACCTTTCTCAATCCACACGCCAATGATGATGAGCAAACAACCCAGATTTAGGGTGGTCAATCGTTTTCGGGTCTGAGGAATCAGAAAGATGAAGAAAGCGATGACATTTATCGTCATGGCTGCCCATATCCAGGGGACTAACTGATTGTGGCCGTGAAGCCCTTCGAGCAGGTACTTAAAGGATTCGATATGAACCGTTTGCGAATAATACTCTTTATATAATTCGGCAGAAAGAAGGAAAAGGTTGAGAAACATGGCATAGGCAATCAGTTCTGATATCTTGAAGAGGGCCTCGTCCTCAATCTCTATATGGTGTGCGGAGACTTTTCGGATGATCTGAAAAATGATGATGATGATGGCAGGACCTGAACAGAAGGCGCTGGCCAGAAACCTTGGAGCAAGGATCGACGCATTCCAGAAGGGCCGGGCAGGAAGCCCATTGTATAAGAAGGCCGTGACCGTGTGAATGGCAACTGCCATAGGGATGGAGACCAAGATGAAAGGGAGGATGAATTTCCAGTTGGGATCTTTCCGGTAGTAGAATTTGACCAAAAGGTAGATAGGGATAAGGAGATTCAGGAATAGGTAGCCGTTGAGAGCAAGCACATCCCACGCCAAAAGCGATTGGGGGAAGTTCATCAGTCCTACGAAAGGAAGCATGTGCCAGAAACGGTCAAGCCTGCCGAGGTCAACCATTACAAAGAGAATGGCCATGACGATGGAGGAGGCGGCGAAGAGCTCGCCGAGGACGACAATCTCTTTGATCGGTTTAAAATGGTAGACGTAAGACGGAATGACCAGTAGAACCGCAGCCGCGGCAGCCCCGACGAGATAAGTGAAATTGGCGATGTAGAGTCCCCAGGAGACCTGGTCATTCATGTTTGTTGCGATCAACCCAGTTTCATGCTGTTTCATGTAGAAGAGGAAGCCTGCTACGATGATTGCAATGAGGGAGAAACACCAAGCATAGTATGACCTGCTCCCGGTGACTACAAGGGTCAAGGTCCTCCTGTAAAAATGCCATGTTTCATTCACTATGTCCCGCCACTTTTCCATGCGACTCTCTATGCTTCAAAGAAATAATAAAATTTGGACTCTGTGCCTAAATCTTCCTTAAGCCGGAAGACTCGCTTTCGATCGATGATGTAACGCATTTCACTGTTTGGATCGAGGAGATTGCCGAATTTCCTTGTTCCTGTAGGGCAAGCCTCCACGCACGCAGGATATCTTCCTTGCCTCACCCGCTGGATACAAAAGGTGCATTTTTCCACGGCGCACTTCATTCTGGGTCGGTTTCCCAGGTAGTGGACGGAAGGGTTGATCTCTTCTCTTGGGATGTTTGGCTCCGCCCAGTTGAAGACTCTTCCTTTATACGGACAGGCGGCGATGCAGTATCTGCAGCCGATACACCAGTTGTAATCCACGACGACGATCCCGTCCGGCTCTTGCCAGGTAGCATGGACAGGGCACACCCTCACACACGGAGGATTCTGACATTGCTGACACTGAACGGGAAGATACACGAATCCCTTCTCCGGAACGAGATCAGGGTCATAATAGTGTTCAGAATTTTCTAGGTTAATCAGATTCCCTCTTTTGAGCCTGAGGACCCTGATCCACTGAAGCTGAGGGTCATGTCGCGAATGGTTATTTTCTTTTACACAGGCATAGACGCATCTTCGGCAGCCAATACATCGGGAAAGCTCCAGGCCATATGCCCAAAGGGTATCTGGGACCGCCTCCCGGGTGCTAATCTGAAACTTTCTTCCGTATCTCTCCAAGTATCTCTGTTCCAGCTTTGCAATCACACGTTTCTTCTCTTCGGGCGTCATTTCCCGAAAATGCTTCTGCAAAAAGTCCTCGGCATCGTCTTTTGTGCAAGAGGAGAAGAGGGGGATGGCAAGACCTCCCAGGGCAGTCAATGAAGCGTTACGAAGAAACTCTCTTCGTGTGTGACGTTTATTTCCCATTACGAATCCTTTGGTTTTATTGGCGGAGGCTCGGGCTTTATCGGCTTAAATTTTGGCTGATGAGGATCATGGCAATGAGCACAGAGATAATAGGTTCTCTTGCCAGGCCCCATAAAGTATCCAGTCCTTTTTCCATGAATGCCCGCCTTCCAGTCATTATATTGGGGGCCATGGCATTCGCCGCAGAGCCGATAGCTCTCAGTAAAGTTTATGAGGTCACCATTATAAAGCCTCAATTTATCTCGATTTTTTGCATCGTGGCAGTCGAGGCACCATCGCATCGTCTCGGCATGATGAAGCCTGATTTGCGAGTGTTCCTCCTTCAGCTCCCGTTTCTTTCGATTCACCTCCATGGTGGCATGACAGTTGCTGCAGGGAAACATTCCCTCTGTCATTGGAGGAGGAGCGACTGGGAACTCTTCACCTGCCCCGCTCGCGAAGGACGCAAAACAGACCCATGACAGAAGTATTCCCAATACGATGGTCTTTACTGCTTTCTCCATTCTTGAAAGAAAGATAGGCGGGGGAGAAGGAGTTTAGTTATTGATCCGACAAATCGATGGTACTAAAAACCTTCCCAATAAATTTAACAAAAAAACATTAATATAATTTGTTAACATCTTCAATCGCAAAAAGCAAATAGTTTAGAATCTTTCCCTCCCACTGTAACATGGGTTGCAACGAGGGCTGCCTGTATGCTAATTTTTGTTTATGGAGATCGATATTCAACTGGTTCCATCTCCACCCTGTTCAGACGTCCTTTTAAGTCGAACAGTGGTTGTCGTCGATGTTCTCAGGGCAACTTCTGTTATTGTCCATGCGGTGTGCGAGGGAGCCTCGGAGATTATTCCTGTTGCCACGGTGGAGGAAGCTTTTCAAACGGCCGAGGCTTTTCCACGGGGTTCTGTACTTTTGGGCGGGGAGAAGGAAAGCGAGAAGATCCCGGGTTTTGATTTAGGGAATTCTCCTCGTGAGTATATGGCGGAAAAGGTGAAAGAGAAGAAATTGATCCTGACGACGACCAATGGAACAAAGGCGTTTTACTTGGTTTCCTCGGGGAAAGAAATTTTGGTGGGAAGTTTTTTTAACATCGGAGCCGTAGCACGGAGATGTCTTGAATTGGATGGAGACCTCCTTATTTTCACTTCGGGGGATGAGGGAAATTTTTCTTTGGAGGACACGATCTGCGGAGGAATGTTAATTGAGCTGATCAAGCAAGAGGAGAGAAAATCGATTTCTTTGACGGATGCCTCCTACAGTGCTCAAATCCTTTATCAAAAATTCAAAGATAATTTATTAGAGGGTTTTCGCCTCTCCCATCATGGAGCAGAGCTGATCGACCGTGGTTTTGAGGATGACCTCGCCTATTGCGCCCAAATTGATATTACCTCCCTCGTCCCCATTTTCCGAGAGGGAGTGATCAGGGTATATTTATAGAAATCCCGCACTAATTCCTTTTGCCTCGTCATTGCGAGCGACCAAAGGGAGCGTGGCAATCTCACATCATAAGCTACGAGATTGCTTCGTCATTTCATTCCTCGCAAAGACAATTTGTTTAATGCGCTTGTATTAGAATATTAGATTATGGAACGCGGAATAAAGACCGGAATATTGCGGGCGAGAATGGCGCAAAGGAATAGAACATGAGGGATTTTAACGCCATGCCCTCTGTACTATGCCCTATGCGAGTTTTGGAGGACGAATAATGCGACGTCGGGATCGGGAATTAAGGAATGAAGAGACGATCTTAGCCCTTTTAGAGCGGTCTGAGGTAGGGAGGATGGCCACCGTCAATCGTAAGGGCTTTCCGATTGTCAAACCTATCAACTTTATTTATTGGAGCGGAAAGATCTATTTCCACTCCTCAACGAAGGGGGAGAAGATCAGCGATATACGTCGAGGAAGTCCCGTCTGTTTTGAGGTGGATGAGCCGATTGCGTATATGGCGGCCGCAGAACCCGCCTGTAGAAGCACCTACTACTATCGAAGCGTCATTATTAAGGGAAATGCTGTGATTGTGCGCCAGCTTAGCAAGAAATTGGAAATTCTCGAGAGGCTGATGGAGAAATACCAACCGGAGGGCGGTTATAAAGGAGTGACCGAGGAGATTCTCAAGAGGACAGCAGTAATTGAGATCTCTATTCGTGAAATGACCGGAAAGGAACACTTGGGTTAGATGGGATCTTCTGTCTCTATTGTCAAGTGCAAGAATTATGATGAAGAAAAAGTCTTGAATGCACTTCAGCAGGCGATCGACCTGATTGGCGGGATTCGGGCTTTTGTACATAAAGACAGCTCTGCTCGCCTCGGGGCGCTCGCCTCTCGGCGCTCGCCTCTCGGCGAAGCCGAGGGAAGCCGAGGGAAGCCACGGGTTCTCCTTAAACCCAATCTCCTTTACGGAAAATCTCCAGAAAAAGCTGTAACGACTCACCCCTCTGTCGTTAGAGGAATGATCCGGATCGTTCGAGAGGCAGGAGGCGTTCCTTTTGTCGGGGATAGTCCCTCGGTGGGAGGCCTGATGAGGACTGCCGAGAAAGCTGGCATCAAGATAGTGGCCGATGAGATGAAATGCCCTCTCGTGGAATTTAACAGACCCGTCCTCGCTCCGGAGAGGGAAGGGAAAATATTTAAACAGTTGGAAATTGACCAGGCGGTTCTGGATGCGGACGTCATTATCAATCTTCCGAAATGGAAGACCCATAGTCAGATGGTTCTCACCTTGGGTGTGAAGAATCTTTTCGGATGTGTTCCTGGCCCGAGGAAACCTTTGTGGCATCTCAAGGCGGGAGAAGACCGGAAGGCTTTCGCCCAGATTCTCTTGGATGTATACGGGATCATACGACCTTCGTTGACAATTCTCGATGGCATCGTGGGCATAGAAGGAAATGGGCCTGGAAGCGGAGATCCGATCCCACTGGGATTGATTTTAGCGAGCAAAGATGCGCTAAGTATTGATCTCGTCGTGTCCGATCTCTTAGGAATCCCAAGGAAGTCGATCCCCACAAATCAGGTGGCCCTTGAAAATGGGATGGGAGGCGATTCGATCGAAATTGTGGGAGAATCGATCGCGGCATCCAAAATTTCCAGCTTCAAACTTCCTCCACCCTTTGGGGTCTCCTGGAATCTCCCTGGATTTGCGAGGAGGGCGCTGAAGAATGCATTGACTTCCAAGCCATGGATTGACGATCAGCTATGCGAAGATTGCGAGCGGTGCGTCGAGATCTGCCCCGCAAAGGCTCTGAAGAGGAGAGGGGAAGGCCTTGCCTTCGATTATGAGAAGTGTATTCGTTGTTTCTGCTGCCAGGAAGTCTGCTCGTCAGGAGCCATCTCGATCAAACCAGGATGGGCTCTAAGACTTAAATCCAAATTCCAAAATCCAAATATCAAATGAATGTCAAAGGTCAAAGTTCAAATAAATTTCAAATTCTAAAGTTTTATTGATAAATATTTGACATTGGATCGTTTGTCGTTCCTTTGGCATTTGCCTTTTGAACTTTCTCAGTAACGTCGATGCGTAACATAAAACTTCTGATTGAATACGACGGAACGAATTATAAGGGATGGCAGGTCCAGCCGAGGGGTCCAACCATCCAGGGGTTGCTTGAAGAGAAACTGTCACGTCTCACGGGTGAAAAAGTCCATTTAATTGGATCCGGGAGGACGGATTCGGGCGTTCATGCTTTAGGTCAAGTTGCCCACTTCAAGACCCAGAGCCCCATGGATACCCGTACAATCCAGAAGGCACTCAACAGTCTCCTCCCCCATGATATTGTCATTCAAAAGGTAGAAGAGGCTCATGAAGGCTTTCACGCACGGAAGCATGCGAAAAGCAAAGTCTACGAGTACCGAATTCTCAATCGGGATCTTCAATCAGTCTTTCAGCGCGGATATGCATGGCATATTCGTCAAAAATTGAATTTGGCAGAGATGAAGAAAGCGACTCAGAGTTTGATAGGAGAACATGACTTCTCTGCATTCCGCACGGTAGGGTCTCCCACTCGTACACCTGTTCGAAGGGTGATCCGAGCGGAATGGAAGAGGAGGCGGAATGGCCTTATCCTTTTTGAGATCGAAGCCAATGGTTTTCTAAAACAGATGGTAAGGTCAATTATCGGGACGTTGGTCGAGATCGGAAAAGGAAAGAGGAAGGCGTCGGATCTTCGAAAAGTCCTAAACTCTAAAGATAGAAGAGAAGCAGGTCCTACCGCCCCAGCCCAAGGATTGTTTTTGAAAGAAGTGAAATATTAAATGCGATGCTGGGCTGATGGTAGATAGCTAATAGATCTGCAGGGCAAGGCTTTAGCCTTGCTCAAAAACTTTACCACGTAATGTATGGAAATTATTCACAAAAAGCCCGTCCGGTTGAGGGGTTTGGCTCTTTTGAATTTGATTTATTCACGCTACAGATTTGGCGCGTATTGTTTGAGAGCAACCCTAAAGGGTTGCCCTACAGGGATGTAGGACCTATATTTTAATCAACTGGTAGTCTCTTGAGCCCAGGCCGATCTGTTCGGCATAGGCAAGCTGAATGTTCCAGTCCACTTCTGGGTAGACGGCCCGAAACTTATTTTCTCCGGGTTTCCAGGCGCCAGCGAGCTTGGAAGATCGGTTTCCTTCTTGCCCGTTCACCAAATCAACAGATGCCTGGTCGATCGCAACCGGATCCTCAGAAGAGAGAATCCCAATATCATTGACAATCGGGGTATCGGAATACCCATAACAGTCACAGGCAGGAGAGATCTGAGTGAGAAAGTTGAGACAAAGAGTCTTCCCGTTTTTCTTTTGGATAACACCATAGGCATATTCCACCATTTTCTTCTGGAAAATAGGGACGCTCTCGTTCCATTGGATTTGAATAGCCCCTGAAGAACAGGTGAGGATGCACTCTCCGCACCCAACGCATTTCTTTGGATCGATAAAGGCGATGCTGTGCCTGGCTTCGACTCCCGATTGAGGCGCCTGCATCAAAATGGCTTCCTGGGCGCACCGACTGAGGCAGGCTTTACAACCTTTGCAGGTTTTCCCATTGACCTGCGGGGAAATATTTGAATGTTGACTTAGCTTTCCTTCGCGGCTGGCGCATCCCATCCCCAGATTTTTCAATGCTCCTCCGAACCCAGACAGCTCATGACCTTTGAAGTGGGTGACGGCGATCAGTCCATCCGCCATGTGAATCTCTCGAGCGATGGAAACTGTCTTGAAAATAGGTTTGTCAACTCGAACTTTAACAGCGCTATTGCCTCTTAACCCATCAGCAATCAGAATAGGTGCGCTCACAGCAGACTCGGTAAACCCATTTTCAAAAGCCGTAGCCAGATGGGAGACCGCTTCACCGCGAGTTCCAACATAGAGGGTGTTGGTATCGGTTAAGAAGGGCTTTCCTTTATATTGTTTGACTCGATCCACCACCTTTCTCAAAAAGATGGGCCGGACATAGGCTGTATTTCCTTTCTCCCCAAAATGAAGTTTGATCGCCACCAAGTCCTTTTCCTTGATCTTTCCTTTCAGATCAGCTCGATCCATAAGGATGTCCAATTTATCGAAGAGGGTTTTTCCGGATTCAACCCTCAGATCCGAAAAAAAGACAGAGCTCTTCATATCAG
>JAPVTA010000151.1:0-131118 GCA_047519465.1 Thermodesulfobacteriota bacterium
AATCAATAACCGAAACCAAGATGTTGACCCTCGCCCCGGCTTCCCCAGAAACCTCAAGATTCAAAGGCGCAATCATATGACGAATATGATTGATGACCTCCACCGACGGATGCTCTTCTACGAAAGATTGATCAGCCATGATCATTGTTTCCCCTTCGCACTGGTATCCCGTTTCAACTCGTTTAAACTGCACATAGGCCAAGTCTACTCAGGGAACCTCGGACTGTCTCTATTTCTTGGGATATCTTCCCATCTTTCCCAAGAAATTTAAGAGATGGATTGATAACCCGCTCTTCAAGAGTTGAACATCATTCCCCACGGTGACTCGGCTTCTTCGAAACATCTTAATCTTCAACACCTCGAAGGCGATGCCCGAGATCCCGACCTGTAGCCCGACAAACCTGCTGATTACCCGTTTGTTCTTATTAGAAAGACATGAGCATCTTAATTGGAGGACATGAGCGAGAAGGACCCTTCTAATGTAGTCGTGGTAATATACACCCCGATAGTTCAGAAGCGTCTGTTTGAAGGTTATCATAAAATTCCTGAGTTTGAACTCTCGAAAGAAATGAATGAGAGACCTTTTGCCGTGAATCTTATGTCCGAAGATATTCTGTGAGTGTTGGCGATAATCATACAGAGGGAAGTCGACATATTTTATCTTCCCCAATGATAAGGCAACACAGGCAATAAAGTTGTCATGATAGGCATCTCCGATCTTCTCTGGAAAAGGTAACAGAAGTTCGAGTAATTCTTTACGAAACATGGAAGCCGCCCCTGTGACTGTATTCGCAAGGATTAGAAGATCAAGGCCAGTGTAGTTATTTCTCCGAGTCGTCCAATAGGTCGAATGAATTTTCTCTTCTTTCTCATTCACAATGTTCATATCGGAGTAGACAAGAAGGGTTTTATCATCGAACTGGCTGAGGAGCCTTGACAGCTTGTCCTCATGCCAAATATCGTCCTGATCAGACAATGCAATGAAAGAAGCCTGCGCCGGAACATACGATAAACATCGTTCAAAATTGTGATAAAATCCTTCATTTGACATATTTCGGAAAATCTTAAAACGTCTGTCTACTCCCACGATCGCTTGCATCTGTCCAAATATTTCGGGCCGGGAACAATCATCGTTAATGATGCAGATCCAATTCGTATAATTTTGGTGTAGAATTGAATCAATCTCCCGTCTGAAATATTCGAGAGGAGGGTTGTAGGCCGCCATGCATATGGCCACAAGAGGGGTGTGTTCTAAGACAGGGTCAGTACAGGTTCCCCGCCCGGCGAGAGGCTCTCCTAGCTCAAGGGTGAGCCAACCTATAAGTGACTCACACCTATCTCCACCGGATATCTCTGCCCGGACATCAAGGCGTACCTGACGCTTACAATCTATTTTATGAAACGGGAGGATTACCCAAAAACCGCTATGCAAGCTATTTCCTTTCACGTCGAGTGTTCCAAAATGGGCTTGAAAGACGTCTTCTCTCAGAAGGGAAAACTTGGAGACTAAATAAGGTATACCATCCACAAGAATGGTCAGCCTTTTTATCTTTTTTTGTGTATGGTAGCACCAGCCATGTAAATAGAGCGCATTTCCTTTACCAATGACCAACGGTTTGGTCATGTCAGTTTCTATGTGATAGATTAATTTCGGATCAACGAGCCCTATGGGCTTTCTTTTTAGATACTTAGAGGAAGAAACAATGGCTTTAAAGATCTTCCTCACCGTATCCCTTCGACCGGAGGCGACAGGGAGGAGCCTATCCCGAAAACGGTAATAAAGAAGCAGGAACTTCCATCCATGAGAATTGTGGATATGTTCTAAGTTAGATTCTAAACGGCGAATATAATGGTCTTTTTCTTTCAGTTGTAAGTCTTTTTGTTTCACTAATCCGATCGTGCTAGAAATGCCGGATATAAATTGATCCTTCGCCCTGATGACCGACTGCAAATTGACAATATGGGTATTTTGAGTTTCTCTCTCTCGCTGAAGGTTTGAGATCACACCTTCCGCTTCTCCAAAAGCTGTTTTGATACTTTGGAGGTGGGCATCCTTGTGCTTTACGGCTGTCTCGAGGTCCGAGATATAAAGATCTCTTTTCTTTGTGTTAGCCTCAAGGCCTTTTACTGCCTCATTGAGATTGACAATCTCCTTTTCCTTCTCAGTCCAAAGGTTCTTGAGTCGTTGTATATCGACTTCTTTTCCTAGCACTATACTTTCAAGGTTCGACAGGTGGACATCTTTCTCATTTACTACATTCTGAAGATGGGATATCCGGGTATCCCTCTCCGTAATAGCCGACTCGAGGTTGCTGATCTGTATATCTTTGGCTTGAAAAGCATTGTTTAGCTCTATTGAATGAATATAACTTTGATGCAGCATTGCATCTACAACAGCCCTTTTAAGTTCCTTGGTCGTAGCAGATAGGTTCATTGTTTTATTAATTATTCTTTCCATTGACCCCCGAGCTTTATCAGGGTTTCTTGTCCACATGCCGGTTATCCTGTTTTCTATACCAGTCTTGTTATAATAGCGCAGCCGTTCGCTGGTTACACCCCAGACATGACACGGCTTACTAATGAAGGCCAATCTTCTTATCATGTCCCAGTCTATAATCACATCAAGCTCTTCATCGTACATTCCCGCTTTCCGAAGAAGAGACCTTCTATGAAGAATACATTTGTGATTTATGTAGTTCTGTCGAATAAGCATCCAGGGGGTAACGTCTTGTCTAAATTCAAATTCCCTCCCAATTTCTTTTCCGTTCTCATCAAGCGATACTTCGTACCAATCGGAGTAAACAAAATCCTTCTTTCCTTCCAAAGCTGCTTTTATCAGAAGCTCTAAGTGAATTGGATATAAAATATCGTCATCGTCCAGATAGCCAATAAACTCTTCATTGCTGTTCGAAATGCCCACATTCAGCGCATGCGCCTTCCCGTTATGGTTGGTCACAATATATTTGATTCTATGGTCGTGAAATTCATTAAGAATGTCCTTCAGGTCTTCTCCGCCGTCATTAACGACTACCAAGGTCCAGTTCTTGTATGTTTGATCTAAAACGCTTTTAATTGCTCTCCCGATATATTTTCTACCATTGTAAGTGGGCATCAATATATCAACCGCGGGCCCCTCTGCGATATTTGGCCCCTTCTTCTTGACAAAGAAGCTGCAAACAAGCCATTTTTTAAATGGCAGTTCATGCCAATCGATTCCGGAGGTATACTGGCTTAGTTCATTCGTTAGGGTATCTTTGAAGAACACTCTGAGGTGACCTTGGAAGGGAACAAGCAAGCCGTTTGGAACTGAAATGAGTATCCTTCCACCGTTTCTTGTTATGCGTATAGCTTCTTTGATCAACCTCCTTGAGTCTCTTATATGTTCTAGGACTTCCGTTATAAGGACGGTATCAAAGGAGTTGTCAGCAAAGTCCAAGCTTGTCGCATCCATAACCCTAAAATGAGCTTTTGCATTCAAGTTTTCCTTTTTGGTCAAATCAACTGCCTGTTGTATTCCCGATTTACTTATATCGACACCAACTACATCAAAGCCGAGCTTCGCTATTCCGACAGAAAGGTCCCCGTTTCCACACCCGACTTCTAAAACCTTCTGTCCTTCTATGAGATGAGACAGAAGTTTAAAGCGAATGAGGTGTGTTTCATCTCTTTGGTGTTTGGTGTTGTGAGACCATTCGTCATTACTGAGAATTTCATTCATTGCGCGTCTGTGTCCTTTCATCCCTTCAACGTTGGTCGTTCTCCTTACTACTGCGTTGGTTTGCTCGGTTCTGTCAACCCTGATCAAAAGCCAAGGAAATACTTCCAGCTTTGACTCCGCTTCCGCCCGGCCAATTTTTCTCCCGTCAAAATCATAAAAATGAACCTTTAGTTTATAGAATTCGAGCAGGCTCACAATTTCATCACAGCTAAACGGATTCATATGCTCCGCCGTAACTTCGGTCTTTTTTGGAATACACAATGCAAGCCCCTTTCTGGAGACTCTCAAACATTCTGCCAGACTAACTTTGGGATCTTTGAAATGCTCGACAACATCTCCCAATATTACTATGTCGAAGTGGTTATCCTTAAACGGTATTGCTTCGGCAAAGCCATGAATGAATTTCAGGTGCGGATACTTCTGGCGTCCTCTAAGGATATTAGGTACGGATAGGTCCAGCCCGATGCCGTTGATGCCTCTTTGGTAGAGTATCTGCATGTGCGCTGCATTGGCACATCCGACATCCAAATAAAATTCACCCGGTCTTAACAGATTACACAGGCCGTACAATCTTTCTCTGCGTTCTTTGGTCAGGAACTCGGCAACATCTATATCGACATATTGCTCCGAGTAGAAAGCCGCAAGCTCGGCATCGCTCATATTTACATTTGCTCGTTGAGGGACCTTATCTTTAGGAATCCCGACAGGCGTAACAGGAAGGGTCTTGTAGAATTCAACCGTTTCTTCCGGCTCTACGGTCATGCTTGTTACCTGAGGTTCGTTCGAGTTCACACCCAGTGCAACTGCCTCTGCTTGTTTCATGGCTTAGAGATGATCCACCTCGTCGCCATTGCACAATAGCCATCTGCCCCAAAAAATCCAGTATATGGAAGAATCATGCTAAAAGCTTTCCTGGATCATCCAATTCCCTAAACATGCGCCTCTCTTTCTACTCCGGCCTAAAAGATAATGTCTCAAATTACCCCAAAGGGGCTAAATACTCATTAATTACTTTTTCAGGGTTCCCTTCTGCCCTTACCTCCCCTGCATCGAGCCAAATCGCCCTATTACATATCTCCTTTACGGCGGATAAATTATGAGAAACATAGATAGTGGTCACTCCTCCCTTTATTAACCGGAATAAGGCTTCCCTGGATTTCTTCTGAAATGCCTCATCCCCTACTGCAAGGATCTCGTCGATCAGGAGTAATTTTGGATCTGTATTAATAGCTATGGAAAAAGCGAGCCTTAGATACATGCCACTTGAGTATGTTCTTACGGGCATACCAATAAATTCCTTTATCTCAGAAAATGCAACGATATCCTCCATCCTTCCCATAACTTCATCCTTCGTAAGGCCAAGAAGCACACCATTGATAACGATATTCTCTCTACCAGTAAGGTCAGGGTGAAATCCCGCGCCAATGTCAAGCAAGGGGGTCATCTTTCGGAAGACCTTTATTTCCCCTTGGGTGGGGTAAATCGTTCCAAGAATTAAAGAGAGGAGTGTACTTTTCCCTGCCCCATTCTTTCCAATTATGCCAACGGACTCACCTTGCTCAATGTCAAAATCGATCCCTTTTAAGGCCCAGAAGTCGGAGTTAGAGTGTCCACTGATGAACTTAGGCAGGTTCACCAAAAATTCCTTAAAACCGGGCTTATCTCTTCTCATAGAAAATTTTTTCCATACATCTTTTATTTCAACCACGCGATTCATATAACTTCATCCAACTTTTTTCCAAGCCTCTGAAAAACAAGGATGCCAAAAAGAACAAATATAAGAGAGCTTCCGAAAGAGATTTCAATACTACCCCAATCTATAGAGTTTGACATAAATAAATCTCTCCAGGCTGTTATAAGGTAAGTAAGTGGATTGATAGCGAGAAGGAAGCGATAAGCTTCTGGGACCATACCTAATGGATAAACGATAGGGGTCATCCAGAAAAGCAAACTGATGACGACACCTACGATATATTCCATGTCCCTAAAGTAGGCATTTGCCATTGAAATCGCAAGACAAATTCCTACCGTTGCAATAAATTGGGCAACAATCAAAATGGGAATGATAATCAACCAGTTTACTCCGGGCCCTTTCCCAGAGAAATACGAAATGCCAACAATTATGGGCAGAGCAAAAAGAAGATTTACAAGCTGAGCTAAAATTGTGGCGATAACAAGAAAGTGTCTTGGGAACCGGATTTTTTTTATAAGGTTTACGTTTCCAATAAGCGTTTCCGTAGACATTGTGACAGAAGCAGAAAACCAGTTCCAAGGGAAAAGGGCGGAGAGGAAGAAGAAAGTGTAATTCTCCATCTTAATTCTCATAAATACCTTGAAGGCAATGAAAAGGACGACGGCAAGAAGAATAGGATTCAGCAGGGACCAGAAAATGCCGAGGACTGTTCTCTTGTACTTGAGGGTTATCTCCTTCTTAGTGAGTAGCAGAAGAAGATCCTTTTTCCGCCTATATTCCCGGTCATTTAACATAATTGCGTTATCCAAGACCAGGCCTCTTACCCCTAAAAGCATTCAGCTGTAAACCGGCCATAACTCTTTAGCCACACACTCTTCAATTGATAAATGTTAGGGCACCTTCATACCAAATTGACCTCTCAGGTTTTAGAATGCTTGTCCATAATACTGTCTTCGTATCAGTACACCCTTCTCCAAGCAGGCAGTCTTTACAAAAGCAAGTACTATGCCAGAGGGAATTTAGCGAAAAATGGCTTAAGTCGTTTGATATATTAGTGGCATATTCTTTTCAACCATACGAATGCCGCTAAGTAAGAAACGTCGGTTGGACTTTTTTGTTTTGAGCCACGCCATTAAGCTTT
This sequence comes from Thermodesulfobacteriota bacterium, assembly GCA_047519465.1. Lineage (GTDB taxonomy): Bacteria > Desulfobacterota > BSN033 > BSN033 > UBA1163 > UBA1163. The sequence continues at coordinate 6,553 of JAPVTA010000151.1, forward strand.
ACATAAATAAAATTATCTTTAAACGAGTGGAACGATTCTATACTTCTTCCCTAACTTTTTATCAAGACTCTTTGTATGCTCTTCGCATGGTTTTTGCATGTCGACTCCGTTGAGAAAAATTTCTGTCCGATGCGAAAAAAGAATGAGATTGGAATGAAAAGACCTCGGAAAATTTCAAATGGGGGGATTGTTTTTTTTCCGTCATTTGCTGGATGTCGCAACTGGGAAAGAAAATTGAGCACTGCCGTCTGAAAACCATTCCTCAAGAACAGCCTTAATAAATCTCCAGCGCCCGCCCACCTTCCGGGCCCGGATTATACCCTTTTCGCTAAGCGATAGATGGTCCGAACGTGAACATTTAAATACAAACTGGCCTCAATGGGTGTCAAAATCTCATTCATTTGGCAAGTTTTAATTACACGTCGCCAAAGTCTGTTTTTCCTCTTAAAAATCTAAATAATTCTGACTGGAGGATCCTCCAACCCTTTCCTGCCTTGATGGCCCTTATCCTCCCGACACGGATATATTTCAATAAGGTAGGCTTGGAGATCTTTAAGTATTCGATTGCCTGATCAGTTGTTAAAACTGGATCATTTTCCATCATTGACATCGGGTTTTACCAACAAATCATCTTTCTTTTGTTAGTCGCAATAAATATAGCCCGAAGAATCCCCGAGCAGCTTTTCACATAACCTAATATGACGCTTAATGCTTAATTCGAGTTATGTATTTTCATAGCTTTGCCATTTCCCGGCCCTTGACCCCTAACTCGATTATTTTGCTTTCCTCCTTTTTCATCTCGACCATTCCGTTAAATTCTGCCCCTTCGATTATGCTTAATTTTGAGGTAAAAATATCCCCCAAAACCTTCCCTTTCGAGTTGATCTCCACTAGTTCCTGGGCACAAACCTTTCCATCCATCTTCCCCCCGATGGTAATCTTCTTGGCGTTGATCTCCCCTTTCACCTCAGCACTTTGACTCAGGATCACGTGGTCCACATCCAGTTGCCCCTCAACCACACCCTCGACCCTCAAAGTTCCTCTGACGTTCAATTTCCCCTTGAAACTGGAGTTCCTCCCTAAAAAGGATTCCAGCTTGTCCGTCTCCTTGGAGAACATTACAACCTCCCTTGAAAAAGCTTGCTCGGGTTGTTCCCCTTCCCATTTTCCGATACCTCTAATGTACATGGGGTTTCAGGTTTTCATGGCGAATCACCATAATCGTGATCGGGATGAGTGATTTTCTGAATAAGTAACGGATCCGGTCCTTTTTCATACCGCAATGGACAGACACACATCGAGTCTTTAAAAACCCTGCAAGGTCTATGCCAAAAAATCATATAATTGTAATTAGTCTAATTAAAAGGATTTTCAGTTTCTTTCGAAATTTTTGACTGGTGAAATTTTCATCGGAGAATGACAAAATTGAAAACTTCGCACAAGAAAGTCATCACGGCAAATAATTCAATGGGTGATTGGTAATAGGAATGAATCTTCAACGCTACATAGGACTGGGAATGAGTCGTCTTGGTGAAGATCTTGTTTTTGAAGAATAAAGAGAGGAAGCTGGAGGGCTCTGAGGGAAAGAAGTCGTAGAGGAGTCTGATGCGGTCGCCTTTTTACTCATCCATCCCTCTACTCCGTTTTCAAGCCGAACCCGCAACCATCCGTGGTTTTGAGCAAGAATTCCGAAACTGTTCTTCATATAAGCCCTACCGATAATCGTGTACTGGATGCCCGGTCCCACGCGAAGGTTTACGTAAACCCACACGACCTTTCCTTGAGAGAGAAGAGGCGGGGACGTTTTTGACGTCGCAGCTGGAGGCGGTGACATTGGCAGAGGTGGAGACGGCGGTGGAAGAGAGGATTCCTTCACTCCGTCAGATAGTTTTTTGGAGGAGAGCATCGGCTCTTTTATTTGTGCTCTGGACCAGGCCTGCCTTACGTTCTTTTCAAGTTCATCATAAAAGCCGCACAAATTTGGTGAGGTCAGCCTTCCCCATGTTGCCTTCAGACTAATATGAACGACCAAGGAAGATTCTTCCTTCACAATTTTTATCGTAGCCGGATAGCCCTCCTCTTGTTCTGCTTCGAGAAACATCTGGGTGCTGATCGTCCCGGAACCCGGGTCAGTTGAAAGAATTCAATGTCTTTGAGACTGAAGGGTCTTGACCGCCAAATCGAATCCGTTCTTGAAGTCGAGATGATCGTACCTGACCCACGTCTTGTATACCGGATGGGAGATCAGGCCTCCTTCCCCCGTATAATTTCTCTGACAATCTGAGATGGGGGCAGGAATTATTCCCTCCTTTTTTGGTTGAACGCCTATCCGGGAACAAGCAAATATCCATAATGCTGATAAAAAGAAGCTGTAGATTCGGAGATTCGGTTTGAGCATTTATTCTCCTTTTATAAACTAAAAATAGTCTGAGAGAAGAAATAGAAGAATCCCCGCAGAATTTCAGATTGCATTTTATGTGCCATGCCAGAGAGAGTTTAATCTTTTAATTTCAAGCGACTTTGTCTTGTCAAACAAAAAAGAGCGAACAGAAATGGATAAAAATGTGCACTGTGGCCAAAATTGTACGTCGAGCAGACGATGCCAGAAAAAATGAAAAGACCTTGGAAAATTTTAAAAGGCGGGCATTGTTTTTCGGCATGGGTTGCTAGATGTAGCAACCGCGAAGGAGTTAAGGAGCGTTTTGAAGAGCATTTTCTGATTCTTTATCAATTTAACTGCTGGTAATAGACCACTTTTCTCCGCTCGACAGGGAATCTGACGGAGATCACGGTCTTTGTTTTCTTTTCGTCGGTTTCAATCTTCATAATCCCATGGTTGTGCTGCACCACTTCCTTAACAAAACGAAGGATGAGGTCTGGAGCCTCCTCTTTGAGCGTTGGCGCCGCTCCCGATACCGGTTCGGTCGGCCTTTGATGCCCCGGGAAAACGACCGAGATCTCGATATACTTCCCTTCCCCCTTGAATAGGCTTTCAACTCCAGTGGCCCCGCTGTCGAGGATCAAGGACCTTGTTGAAAGGCCAAGATTCCAATTGGAAGGTGTCAAGGCCACGGCATATTGAAGGAGAGAACTGAGAATATACTTCAACTCTTCATCCGGAACGACAGTTTCCGGAAGATCCTTTTCCAATCTCTTAAGGACCTTGACTCCCTTCTCGTCCAGTTTAGCCTGGTGCCTCTTGAACACCTCTTCCATGATATTGTGAACCGTGTTTGTTTTTCTGACCGGGCTATGAACCCTGATATAATCGAGAAGGCTATTCAATACCATACTTATCTTCTCAATATCCTGATTCACGGTCCGATAGTAATATTCACCGAATTCTCTATCGCTAAATTTTCCCCGAGAAAGTTGCGTACAATTTTTGATGGAGACAAGATTGCTTTTAATGCGTTGGACTAAATCAATGAAAAGGGACCTCAAAAAGGGGGCGCTTTGCTCATTTGACGAGAAATCTAATTTAGACTTAAGAGATTTTGCCCGGTCTTCGGATGAAGAAGAAAAATGATTTTGTTCCATATTGATCACAACCTTTCCAGCAGAACCCAACTGAATCCTCTAACCTACTATCATTATATACGGACTTGGCCACCAACTCAACAACGATTCCTGCAGCATTTAATGTCCTGCTCGGTTTCGAGTCGTTCGACAGTGCTCGCGGCCCTGAGTCTATCGAAGGGCTCAGGGCCTTGAACTTGTCGAAAGGGTATGTCGAGGGGTCGCAACGGCTGAAATTTCTAACGGGTTTACTCTTTAAAGGCGGTCATAGGCTCTAACACCAATTCCCCTTTTTCGAAACGTTCTATGGAAAGGGGGGAGATGTCGATCGTGCTGGCCACCCCATCTGTGATCAACTCCGAAATCACTTTTCCAACAGCGGGGCTGTGTTGAAATCCGTGTCCGCTGAAACCATTGGCGAGGATAAGTCCCTCAGCCCCCGGAACTTTCCCAAGAATGGCATGATGATCCGGCGAGATCTCGTAGAGACCCGCCCATCCCCTTGCGATCTGAGCTTTTTCGAGAGCCGGAACACGGGATATTGCATTCTCTGAAGTCTCGGCCATGGCTTCATACTCTGTGTTAAGGTTAAAGCTCGGCTCCGGGTCTAATGGACCAGACAGGAGTAACCCGTTCCCTTCTTGGCGGAAATACCACCCTCTGTGGAAGTCAATCGTCAGCGGAATAGGATGGGTGGTCAGATGGAAAGGAGCCGTAACAAAAATCTGTCTTCTCAGAGGCTTGACGGGAATTCGGATACCCGCCATTTCTCCTATGGATGCAGCATAAGGCCCTCCGGCATTGACAGCCGCAGGAGTAAGAATCTCTTCACTTTCTGTCTTGACACTCTGAACCCTCCCTTTTACCAAAGAGATCCCGACGACCTCCGTTCCTTCGTAAATTTTCACCCCCGCCCTTTTTGCACCACTGACAAACCCGGAGAGGACTTCATTGGGGCCCGCATACCCATCCCAAGAACAGAATGTTCCTCCGAGGATGTCCTCTGTTCTCAAGTAAGGCCAGCGGGACCTAATCTCTTCAGGGCTCAAAAATTCAACAGGAATGTTAAATTTTCTTTGGAGTGTTATATTCTCCCCGAAGACTCCGATCTCATTTTCAGTGGTTGCTAAAAAAAGATACCCGATTTTCTTAAATTCTGGGTTCACTCCAAATTCCTCTTCGAACCGCTCGAAGGTCTTCAGCGACTCGAGCGAAAAACGAATATTCAACTCTGTGGAAAATTGCGTTCGTATCCCTCCCACACAACGGCCGGTGGAACCTTCTCCCAATTGTCCCTTCTCCAAGAGGACAATCCTTCCCGCCCTCTTCCGCGCAAGATAGTAGGCGATGCTCAATCCAATAATGCCGCCTCCAATAATGACGACATCCGCCGTTTTTTCCATATCTAAGCCAAAGGGGACAGGCTACTTTTTCAAAGCCCAAGTGCCTATCCCTGCAATTGGGCCTGTTGATTACCGATTGAGCGAAAAAGTAGCCTATCCCCTTTTTTCCTCTTAAAGTTTCATCTTTCTTTTAACGATATTCAGCAAGAAGAGCATCTCCTCATTCCTCATCCAATAGGAGCTTGTCAAATAGACTCCTATGCCGGCAATCACCCCTGCCCCCAAAAGAAAAACCTTCTCGATTGCGTTTGCCGACCCCGTCCAGTCTCCTAAGGAACAGATCAAATAAGCCACCCCTCCCATCAGAAGACTGCAGAAAAAAGTTTCAAGGAGTGATTTGATATTTCTTGCTACATCTAACCCACCCAATCTATGATTCAACTTCCGGTAGAGAAGACAGAGGTTCAATATCGAGGAGAGACCAGTAGCCAATGCCAAACCCGCATGTTTCAACGGATGTATGAAGATAAGAATCAGGATGACATTGGCTCCCAGGCAGATGAGGCCGATCTTTAGAGGGGTCTTGGTATCCTGGAGGGAATAAAAAGCAGGGGCAAGGATTCTGACCCCTCCAATTGCCCATAGGCCGATCGCGTAGCACAGAAGTGCTTTCGCCGTCATCTCGGTTGCAAAATAATCGAACTCTCCCCTTTGCAAAAGCAAGTTAAGAATGGGAATCCTTAATGAGATCAGGCCCACCATGGCAGGAATGCATATAAATGAGCCCAGACGAAAGGCAAAGGAGACGGTCTCTTTGAATTGTTCCATCCTCCCTTGAGCCACCAGTGACGAAAAACTCGGGAGTGCGGCCGTTCCGATGGCAATCACAAAAATTCCCAAGGGAAACTCCATGAGCCGGCCCGCATAGAAGAGATAAGAGACGCTTCCGTCAGGGAGAGAAGTGGCAAATATCGTATCGATGACTTCATTGATCTGGTAGACGGCGGTTCCGATAAGTCCCGGAATCATCAGAAGTCCGATCTGCCTAATGGCTGGGTGCTGGAAATTGAAATTGAACCGGAAACGAATCTTCTTTCTGATTAAAAAAGGAAGCTGGAAGAAAAATTGAAGCATTCCTCCCGCAAGAACACCGACTGCCAATGCCACCACGGGTCTTCGAAGGTGATAGTACAATAAAAGGACCGAGACGATGATCGAGAGATTGAGGAAGACGGTGGCAAACGAGGGTGCAAAGAAATGTCTGAGGGAGTTCAAAATTCCCATGGAGAGAGCAAATAATCCAACGAAAAATAGATAGGGGAACATGATTCGGTTAAGTGTAACAGCGAGTTGAAATTTCTCTGAGGTCGGAGACCATGTGTATGCAAAGATCTTGATCAAAATTGGAGAGAAGATGATTCCAAGGGCTGTCAAGACGAATAGCAGGGCTCCCGCAACAGTAAAGGCAATATGCGTGACTTCTTCCGATTCTGTTGTGGTTCGCTGCGTCAGGTATTCCGTATAAACCGGAATAAATGAGACGGTCATCGACCCCTCTCCTACCAGCCGTCTCCAAAGATTAGGAATGCGGAAGGCGACAAAAAAGGCGTCGGTTGCCACCCGGGCCCCAAAAAAATACGCAATAACCATATCCCTGAGGAAGCCAGAAATGCGGCTGAGGAGCGTTCCGGTTCCGATGAGAGTTGCGGCTTTGGTAATTTTATGATTTTCTGACATAAAGAAATCCCTTATCTGTGTCATCGCATTTTGTAATCATTGTAATCAGATTCTAACTTGACACACGCTACCCCAAAGTGTTAAAAAAATCAATAATCTTGAAATGTTTCCCTCTCCTCAGGAAACTGTGTCGCAATGTCATTGCGAGGGAGTGCCTGCCGGCAGACAGGAAACGACCGAAGCCTTGTCCGAAGCAAAGCGAGGGAAGTCATGGGATTGCCACGCTCCCTCCGGTCGCTCGCAATGACAAAGAGGGGATCATGACACAGCCTTCAGGTGAAGGGGAAGCCGCTTAGGAACGACAGAAAGGAGGCTGAATCTTGGCAATCCATTTATCGGCGATTAAACGGGCAAGACAAAACGAAAAGAGAAGGCTTCGAAACCTCCACATCAAAACCACAGTGAAGTCCTCTGTGAAAAACGTGAGAGCATCCGTCGAGAAGGAGGATTTTGACGGGGCACAAAAAGCCTTGCTGAAGGCAATCCCTCTCATCCAGAAGGCTCGCTCCAAGGGTGTCTTCCATAAGAATACCTGTGCCAGAAAAATCTCCCGGCTGACCCGTGAGGTCAACGCTCTTAAACCTAAGGCCGCTTAATAGATAGGAAATCAACCCCCCTTCTACCGACTTCGGTTCGGGGTGGCATCGACTTTTCTAAGAGGCGGAGAGGAGGGATGAACAGGTCGGCAGAGGTCGATCATCAATTTTTCCATCAAGAGATCTTTCGGCCCCCGGCTCCCCTTAATCGCTAAGTCAGCCTGATGACACTTCAGGATCCCTTCCCGGAGTGAGGCCCCGGAGAAATTTTTCCCCTGGTCCAGCAGTTTTCTTATATTCCACGGAGATGTTCCCAATTCTTTGGCTAGTGCTCCTATATCCCCTTGATAAGAACTCTTTTGTTTGATCACTAGCATACTCCAATATTGCTTTGCCATCATGCTTAAGAGAACAGGGATGGGGTCGCCAAGCCTTGATCCTTCCTCCTCTTTTCTGAAAAATACGGCCTTTGACTCCATGGACCTTTCTAAAATTCCGAGGGCCTTTTCCAGGTTTTGATGACCGATGGCATCCGTTAAGTCGAAGACCGTGCTGATCTTGACCTCCGAGGTAATCTCTTCCGTATCGGAAACTTCGACGGTCTGCTTCTCGCCCACACTCAAGAAAACCTTCTCCAGGGCGCTTTCGAGGTCGCACAAACGATCTCCTACGACCTCAACCAAAAAGTCTGCGGCCTCATCCGAAAGCGTTTTCCCCTTCTCCCCCATCCTATTCTTCATCCAGGAAACCAACGCCCTGCTTTTCAATCGTGGGTATTCAGTCACTTTCCCTACCTTTTCCATCTCTTTCCGATGTCCCTTCCATGGACCTATCGTTTGGCCGTGCAGGACGAGGCACGTCGTGACAGAGGGTTTTTTAATATATTCCATCAACGCTTCCACCTTCTCCTCATCCATGTGATCCGCTTCACTGATGAGAACAAACCGATACTTAGAGAACATTGGAAGGGTTTGAGCCGTCTGGACGATTTCCCGGACGCTATGCTCCTCACCATTGAAGTGGTGAAAATTAAACCCCCTCTCTTTTTGAGAAAGTGTTTGGGTCAAAATTCCCTGAATTTGCTCTTCAATGAGGTAATCCTCGGGACCGTAAAGAAAATAGACAGGATAGATTTGTGAGTTTATTTTTGACATCAAGTTTTCCTTCACCATGATAGCGGATTATACCTCAATGCGCCAGATTGGTGTTTTCCCTCCTTCTGCTTCCCTCATACAAATCATACTCTAATAACCTGCATTCGATGGGGCCGTTGTAAAAAGGAATTTTTCTCTTGGTCCTCAACCCCACTTTCTTTGCCAAATCGAAGTTACCGGTAAAGACGTACCCTGTATACCCTTTGCACCTCTTTTTAAAAAAATCACCAATCTCCCGATAGGTCTTTTTCAACTCGTCTATCTCACCCATCCGCTCACCATATTCTGGGTTCAGGAGTATGACTCCTCCCCCTTCCGGAACGGGCGTTTCCGAAAAATTGCATACACCAAACTCGATGAATCGGTCTACGCCTGCTGTCATCGCATTCTTCTTCGCTGATTCGACAGCCTGCTGGCTAATATCTGTGGCAATGATCCTTCCGTTCAGCCTATCCTTCGCTTCTGCTCTTATTTTCCTTCGAAGCGCTCTAAAGGAGGATTCATCAAATCCCTTGAGATGCATAAAGCCATAATTACTCCTTAACAGGCCCGGGGCCCTTTGAAGTGCAACGCATGCCGCCTCTATGGCAATCGTTCCGCTCCCACACATGGGACTGATAAAATTCCCGTTTTCCGTCCAACCCGTTGCCAGAACAACAGCTGCCGCCAGGGTTTCCTGCATCGGCGCTTTGAGAGGGATCATTCTGTACCCGCGCCTCGAAAGGGGTTCGCCGGACGTGTCCAAAAAAACTTGGCACAGATTCCCTCTCCAGTAGAGGTGCACCACCACCCTGTCTCGATCAGGGCCTGTATCCGGTCTCCGCCCGCGCTTTTCTTTGACTCGATCGACCACCGCATCCTTGCATTTCACGTTCGCAAACCGTGAGTCCTTGATCGTGGGGTTGTGAACCGAAGAAGTGACAGAAAAGTAACTGTCCTCTGAAATATAATCTTCCCAGCCGATTTGTGAGATTCTCTTGTAGAGGTCGTCGGGAGTCTTCGCGCTGAACGACTCAAGAAGAAAAAGGATTCGTTGCCCGGTGCGAATCAGCAGGTTAAGTCTCAGGATATCCTCCATCGTTCCTTCTGTTTCGATCTCTGCCTTTCCCTCCGACAGAACCGGAAACCCTAAAGAGATCACCTCCTGTTTCAAAAAAGGTGCGACTCCCTTAGCACAGGTAACGACGATTCTGCTCTTTACCGTCCAAAAAGACATAAGACCCTTTCCCTCTCCCCTTCGGGACTGTGTCATAATTGTAGGGGCTTGATTTAGCAAACCCACCAATGGGGCTCAATGAATTGAGCCCCTACAAAATATTCTGTTTGCCTATTCGGTAAATCATATTACGACACAATCTCTTCGGGGCGAGGGGGCCGAATTTACAGTTCTTCCGGGGTAAACGCCACGACTTCATCAATCGTCTCGGAATCTAAGAAAACCATCGCCAAGCGATCCACTCCGAGTGCGATGCCAGCCGATGGAGGCATCTCATCTAATTCATCCAAAAATTTCTCGGGCATCGAATAAATGGGTTTGCTCGCTGATTTGCGATTTTCATTCTCTGAATGAAACCGTCTTCTCTGTTCTTCTGAATCAACCAATTCGGTAAAACCGTTGGCCAGCTCCAGGCCGCCCATATAAAACTCAAACCGTTCCGCAACGCTTAGCTCTCCTTTCTTCAGGCGTGCCAGCGCTCCCCGTTCGGCAGGATAATCGTAAAGAAACGTCGGTTCTTTGATGCCCAGTTTTGGTTCAATCTCCTGTACCATCACTTCGTCAAATAGGTCTTTATTCAGGGCTTCGGCCATGGATATACGCGTGTATCGTTGAAATGCTTCTTTAACGGAAACCCTCTCCCATGGAGATAACAGGTTGATTTCAAATCCCCGGAAATGAATCGCGGGCCATGCATCGACGGCCTGAGCTGTAAAGCTGATCAGATCTTCACATTCATCCATCAACGACTCGTAATTCGCCCCTGCCCGATACCACTCCAGAATGGTAAATTCCGGCAGATGCCGGCTTCCACGCTCTTTTCCTCTCCAGCACCGGCAGATTTGAAAAATCCTATCATACCCCGCTGCCATCATACGTTTCATGCATAGTTCGGGAGAGGGGTGAAGGTACCAGGTGCCGGAGGGAACGGCCTCGATATGTGATTCTGGCAGAGGAGTGGGTATCCGGTGGGGAGTCTCTACTTCCAGATAACCTTCTTTTACAAAAAACTGCCTGATCCGCTGTAAGATGCGTGCCCTTTGTTCAAGGGCGGTCCTGCGTCTTGCAAGTGGCCAGTTTTTCGCCACGATTCTACTCTTTGACCCTCTTCGAAAATTCACCCGTCCGGGTATCGATGGTGATCAGCTCGCCTTCTTCGATGAAGGGAGGGACGCGAAGGACATAGCCCGTCTCTAACGTCGCGGGTTTGAAATCTGCTTTCGAGGTATCCCCTCTCACCCAAGGCTCTGTCTTGATTACCCTGAGATTGACAAAATTCGGCAGCTCGACGCCAATCGCTCTGTCTCCGAACATAAGGACCTCCACATTAAAATTTTCAACGAGAAAATTCTTGGCGTCCCCCAGAGATTCCTCGCTGATGATGATTTGCTCGTAAGATTCGTTATCCATGAAGTGGTAGTGGTCGCCTTCCTTATAAAGGAACTGCATTGCCCGTTCCTGTAATGAAGCAGGCTCGAACGTATCTCCCTCGCGATACGTTCTGTCAATGGTGAAACCTGTGATCATATTCCTCAGTCTTGTCCGATAAAGAGCTTGGCCTTTGCCAGGCTTCGAAAATTCAAAAGCCGTTACAATATAAGGTTCTCCGTCAATGATGACTTTTAAACCCTTTCTTAAATCGGAGGCGGTGTACATGGATATTTCTCCCCCCAATTCCTTCTCCTCGAGAGCGAGGAAAGGGACGGGAGTGTCAGGTCAAAAATTATAAAAGAAACGATTTCGAATTCGCTCCGCCATCGACGCCGCTGTCCTTTGAATAGCAACTTGCTTCGCCGCTTCGTTGGTCACACCGACGGATGAAGCCCGAAACCACTGGTTTTCGCTCACCCCGTTCTCCACCCAAAGAACCTTCCCCGCACGGTCTGTCACGGTTAAATCAACTATGACACTAATCTGATATTGCAAAACAAAACCAGATTTATCATAAGCCATTCCGTAGGCAGTAAAGGATTTCATAACACCAGTCAAGATGGTATCTGCTTCTGCCTGGGTTACCACTTTCACCCTTCTATCTTGGATGAACTCGTTTAAAAAAGCTTGTGTGAATTGAATTTCGATTCCAGGCTCGAAGGTTAGGTTTTTGAAAGTGGGGATGGCAATAGAATTCACACCAGGTGGGACATGTGTCTCCTTTCCTACCATCTGGTACCCACAGGCCGATAGCAAAATCAGGCAGAAAATTGATAGAATAACCTTCCTTATTATTATCATCATTGACCATGAACCTCTCCCCTCCCCCCAAGGGGAGGGGATTGCGGGAGGGGGGGAATAAAACCCCGCTTTCACCCCCACCCCTGCCTACCGGCAGGCAAGCTCACCCTCCCCCGTCAAGGGGGAGGGGATGAAGGTAGGTCTTAACATACAATATTGACCAGTTTTCTGGGCACGAGGATCACTCGTTTGATCTCTTTGCCCTCAACCAATTTCCGGATCCTCTCGCTCTTCAGTGCCCACGCCTTTACTTCCTCCTCTCCGTATGAGGCAGGGATCGTCATCCGATCCCTCAATCTTCCGTTTACCTGAATGACAATTAATATTTCGTCTTCCAGAACGGCTTCTGGGTCGTAATCGGGCCACCGGGTTCTGATGACAGATTCACGGTTCCCCAAAGCTTCCATGAGTTCTTCTGCAAAATGGGGTACAAAGGGAGAGAGCAAAACGACAACCGTCTCGATCGCCTCGCGCATCACGCTTCTTGAAACATCGTCCCTGTTGTCTTTGACCTCAGACAGATAGATCTCGTTCACCAACTCCATGACCGCACTGATTGCCGTGTTGAAATGGAATCGTTCAATATCTTCTGTTACCCTTTTGATCGTTTTGTGGGCTTTTTGCCGAAGAGACTTTTGATCTCCGTCAAGGATCGTTCCGAAAGGAAGGGGCTCTACATTTTGAAGATGATCGTGTTGCTCATAAAAAAGCCTCCAGACCCGATTGAGAAAACGGGCTGATCCATCCACCCCCTGATCGTTCCAATCAAGGTCTTTTTCAGGCGGAGAAGCGAAGAGGCAAAACATCCTGGCTGTATCGGCACCATATTTCTCGATCAGGTATTCAGGATCCACCACGTTCTTCTTGGATTTGGACATCTTCTCAAGCCTTCCGATAGAAATCTGCTCCCCGCACTTCCGGCAGCGAATCGTCGCCCCCTGTCCCTCCGCCTCCTCTGGAAAGAGATAACCATCCTTGGGGCACTCGTACACCTCTTTGCAAACCATCCCCTGAGTCAGAAGGTTTGTGAAGGGCTCGTCCACACTGACCCATTCCATCTCTTTTAAAACACGGGTAAAAAATCGCGAATAGAGAAGGTGCAGGATCGCATGTTCAATCCCTCCGATGTATTGATCTACAGGCATCCAGTAATTCACCCGATCCTTGTCCAACGGCCCCTGATCATAATCAGGGCATGCAAACCGGTCGAAATACCAGGAGGATTCCACGAAGGTATCCATCGTATCGGTCTCTCTTCGACCGGGTCCGTTACAGTTGGGACACCGAGTCTCCACAAACTCCTTTAACCCTGCCAGAGGTGACTCGCCCGTCCCGGTGATCTCCACATTGAAGGGAAGGATGACTGGAAGGTCTTTTTCAGGAACGGGTACAGTTCCGCACCGGTCGCAGTAAATGATCGGGATAGGTGCCCCCCAATAGCGCTGTCTGGAAATGCCCCAGTCTCTTAATCGGTAACTAATTCTACTTCCGCCTAGTCCCTTCTCATCGAGATATTGCCCGATTTTTTCCCTGGCCTTGACGCTGTCCATTCCGTTAAACGAACCAGAGTTGACCAAAATGCCCTCGCCTTCGTAGGCCTCTGTCATGGTCTGAGCATCTAACGCTTGGCCTTCCGGTTGGACAACCACAATCAAGGGAAGTCCGAATTTCTTCGCAAATTCAAAGTCCCTCTGGTCATGGGTAGGCACAGCCATGACGGCCCCTGTCCCATACTCCATCAAAACAAAATTAGCGACGAAAATAGGCATTCTGACCTTGGTCATCGGATTTAAACAATAGGCTCCGGTAAAAACGCCCTCTTTTTCCGCTGTCTCGGCGGTCCTCTTCGTCTTGTCCTGCCGTCTCATCCTTTCCACGAAATCTCGTACGGCTTGCTCCTGGGTAGTCCCTTTTGAAAGGTTCAGGGCCAGAGGGTGCTCTGCGGCCAAGCTCATGAATGTTGCGCCAAAAACCGTATCCTGTCGTGTGGTGAAGACTTTAATAACCTCCCTTGAATTCTCTAAAGGGAAGTGGATTTCAGCGCCGACCGACTTTCCAATCCAGTTGCGTTGCATGGTCAGGACGCGCTCAGGCCATCCGGGAAGTTTATCGCACCATTCGAGAAGTTCTTCCGCGTAGGCCGTAATCTTGAAGAACCATTGATCCAACTCTTTCTGTATGACACCCGGATCATCCGCATGGCCCCGCCAGCATGTCCCGTCGCTCATCACCTGCTCATTCGCCAAAACGGTCTTGCAGATTTCGCACCAATTGACAGAGGACCTCTTCTTATAGGCCAGTCCTCTCTCATACATTCTTACGAAAAAAAGCTGCTCCCATTTGTAATACGAGACATCACAGGTCGCGAACTCCCGATCCCAATCGTAACTGAAGCCCATCCGCTTCAATTGACTTCGCATATAACTGATATTTTCATAGGTCCATTTGGCCGGGTGGACGCCATGCTCAATCGCAGCATTTTCCGCAGGCATTCCAAAGGCATCCCAACCCATCGGGTGGAGGACATTAAAGCCTTTCATCCTCTTGTATCGAGCCACCACATCCCCAATGGAGTAATTCCTGACATGGCCCATATGGATCTTGCCCGAAGGATAGGGAAACATTTCAAGAACATAATACTTCTCTTTCTCGGGATCCTCTGTCACTTTAAAAAGATTCTGACCTTCCCAGATCTTCTGCCACTTCTTTTCAATCTCTTTGTGGCGATAACGCTCGTTCATGCCTTTCCCCGATTAATAGTTCGGAGTCCGGAGTGTTCAGTTCGGAGTTAAATCCTAATTCTTAACTTTCAATTGTATTTCTTTATCTTCTACTCCCAACTCCGAACTCACCACTCCATCTTCTCACCCTCTCATTATTCTTCGGATCCGGAGTCTCAGGGCATTGAGCCGGATGAACCCTTCTGCATCCTTCTGATTATAGACGGTATCTTTCTCAAAAGTAGCAAATGCCCCGTGGTACAGAGATTTTTCGGATTTTCTGCCAACCACGGTACAGTTTCCCTTATAAAGCTTCAAGCGGACGGTTCCAGTCACATCCTTCTGCGTTTCATCGATCGCTTTCTTCAAAATCTCCATCTCCGGTGAAAACCAGTATCCATAATAGATCAACTCGGATACCTTAGGGATCAAGCTGTCCCGAAAATGCATGACTTCCCTGTCCATGGTGATCGATTCTATGGCTCGATGGGCGATATGAAGGATTGTTCCTCCGGGAGTTTCATAGACGCCTCTTGATTTCATTCCGACATAACGATTCTCCACCATATCGACCCGGCCGATTCCATTTTGACCTCCGAGCTCATTCAACCGGGATAACAGCGCCGCCGGAGAAAAAGACGCTCCGTCAAGCCGCTTTGCAGCCCCATCTTCAAAATCGATTTCAATATAGGTTGGCCGGTCGGGCGCCTTCTCAGGAGAAACGGAAAGAATAAACATATTCTCAGGAGCCTCAGACCAAGGATCCTCCAGAATTCCTCCCTCAAAGCTGATATGGAGAAGATTTCGATCAGAGGAGTAAGGTTTTTCCTTGGTCACCGGAATGGGGATCCGGTTCTCCCGCGCATAGGCGATCAACTCCTCTCTCGACTTAAACTGCCATTCTCTCCAGGGAGAGATCACTCGAATGTACGGATTAAGCGCATAATAGGTTAGTTCAAATCGAACTTGATCATTCCCTTTCCCCGTGGATCCATGCGCTACGGCATCGGCCCCTTCTAATTGGGCTATCTCAACCTGCCTTTTGGCAATTAAAGGCCGGGCAATGGAGGTGCCAAGAAGATAAGTTCCTTCATAGATGGCATTGGCTTTTATCAAGGTGAAGACGTACTCTCGAACGAACTCCTCTCGAAGATCTTCAATGTAAATCCTGCTGGCGCCCGTGGCCCTTGCCTTTTCCTCCAGGTGATCCAATTCTTCGGCCTGTCCGATATCTGCCGTGAAGGCAATCACCTCGCATCCATACTGGTTTTTCAGCCATTTCAAAATGATAGAGGTGTCCAAGCCTCCGGAATAAGCCAGGACGACCTTCTTAACCCCGCTTTTCATTGAAATCTCTCCTTTAAAGGGTACCCCAGTTCGGAGTGAGTCGTTCGGAGTTCGGAGTAGATGCTTTCTTTTCCCCGAACCCTGAACACCAAACTCACAACTTCAGTCCCTGAAAAACTTCTTCTAAGGCCTTAATCACACGGTCGACTTCATCCTGAGTGATAATCAGTGGAGGAAGAAACCGGAGCACATTCCCCATGGTGCAGTTGATGAGAATCTTTTTCTTCAGCATCTCCTTCACAATAGAGCTGCCGTCCATTTTCAGTTCGATGCCGAGGATCAAACCTTTTCCTCGAACCTCTTTGACAAAAGAAAATGTTTTCTTGATCTCCTCAAGCCGGGAGAAAAAGTATTCTCCCATCTTCTGACAATTTTCCAACATCCCTTCTTCTAACATTGCTGTCAGGGTTGCCACGCCGGCTGCCGTGGCCAAAGGATTTCCCCCGAAGGTGGAGGCATGGTCACCCGGCTTGAAGCTCTCCTCGATCCCCTTCCTAATCAACAGGGCTCCGATGGGGACCCCACTCGCCAAAGACTTAGCGAGCGTAAGCATGTCGGGCTCCGCCCCTTCATGCTCATAAGCAAAAAGTTTCCCGGTCCGGCCTATCCCAACCTGAACCTCATCAAAGATGAGGAGAAGCCCGCTCTCATCGCAAATCTCCCGGAGGGCTTTGAGATAACCCTCTGACGGACAATTCACTCCTCCTTCTCCTTGAATGGGTTCCAGCATGACCGCACAGGTTTTCGAATCGATGCTATTTCTTACTGCCTGGATATCGTCGAAAGGGACGTACTTAAACCCGGGCATCAGAGGTTCGTAACCTTTACGGAACTTCTCTTGACCCGTCGCGGTCAAGGTGGCCAGGGTCCGGCCGTGGAAAGACCGCTCCATGGTGATGATCTCATATCGATCCTTTCCCATCTTTTCCTTCGCATATTTCCGGGCTAATTTGAACGCACCCTCGTTGGCTTCAGCCCCGCTATTGCAGAAGAAAACCTTATCGGCAAAAGAGTGCTTACAAAGAAGGGAAGCGAGTTGAATCTGCGGCTCGATATAATAGAAATTTGAAACATGGATCAATTTCTCTGCCTGCCCTTGAATGGCGCGAACCACTTTTGGATGACAGTGTCCCAAATTACACACCGCCAGGCCCGAAACAAAATCAAGGTATTCCTCTCCCTCCTTATCCCAAACTCGGCTGCCCTTCCCTCCGACCAAAACAACAGGATAACGGGCGTAGGTATGGGCCACATATTTTTCAGACAACATCATCAAGGTTTGAGAATCCATCATAACTCCCTTACAAGAAAAACCGAAATCCGAATATCGAATCCCGGAACAAATTCAAATGCTCGAAATTCTAAACTCTTCCATTTGGAAATTTGTATTTCTAAAATTCGTGCTTGTTTCGAATTGATCCCTGCGGGATGCTTCGCCCGGATTTCGTGTTTCGAATTTGTTTTCTATTCTTTGGTGATTTGGGTGCCGATCCCAACATCCGTAAAAATCTCGAGCAGGATGGCATGCTCTACTCTCCCATCAATGATGTGGGTTTTGGCCACCCCCTTTTCTAGGGCATGGAGGCAGCAAGTTACCTTCGGGATCATTCCGGATGAGATGACTTTTTGAGCAATGAATCGCTTTGCTTGTTTGGCATTCAGCGTGGGGATCAGCCGATGTCTCCCGTCCATCACTCCCTCCACGTCGGTAAGTAAAATCAATTTTTCTGCTTTCAACGCAGAGGCGATCTCTCCGGCCACCAGATCCGCGTTGATATTGTAAGTCTCCCCTTCTTCTCCTACCCCCACCGGTGCAATGACTGTGATGAAATTCTTTTTTTCCAAGGCCTCGATCACTCCGGGGTTGATCGCCTTGACTTCCCCTACCATTCCGATATCAATGGCTTTGGGCATTCCCCCCTTACCCGGCTCTCTCGTCAGCTTCAATTTCTTGGCAGTGATGAGACCTCCGTCTTTTCCGCTCAATCCAACGGCTTTCCCTCCCTGTTGGTTGATCAGCGCGACAATCTCTTTATTTACCTTCCCGACGAGGACCATTTCTACCACATCCATCGTCTCTCCATCCGTCACCCTCATCCCTTGTATGAATTGGGATTTTTTGCCGATCTTCGTTAACATTTCGCCGATCTGAGGCCCTCCACCGTGGACGACAACAGGATGGATGCCAATGTATTTCAAGAGGATGAGGTCGAGGGCGAAGCTCCGCTTCATCCCCTCTTCTTCCATTGCACTTCCACCATACTTGATCACGACGGTTTTGTCATAGAATCGCCGAATATAAGGAAGAGCCTCCAGTAACACTCTCGCCTTATCAAAGGGGTTTTCCATGATCCGCATCCTCACAATTCAAGAAGACGGCATCCCTCCCCCACCCTCCCCGTTCAAGGGGGAGGGACAGGGTGGGGGGCTCCGAACTCCGAACCCTGAACTCCGAACTCATAAAATATACCGACTCAAGTCTTCATCTTCGACGAAACCTTTCAACTTGTCGCGGACATATTTGGCATCGATCACCATGCTTTTCCCGGACATCTCAGGCGCATCGAATGAAATCTCGTCCAATAGTTTTTCCATCATGGTGTAAAGCCGCCTGGCTCCGATGTTCTCTGTTCTCTCATTAATCAAGGCTGCCATTTCCGCAATTTCTGCAATGCCATCCTCTGCAAATTTCACCTTGACCGACTCCGTCTCCAACAGGGCGGTGTACTGTTTGATCAGGGCGTTTTCCGGCTCGGTGAGGATTCGCACGAGATCCGCCCTGCCCAAAGAATCCAATTCTACTCGGATCGGAAACCGACCTTGGAGTTCAGGAATAAGATCCGCCGGTTTGGAAACATGGAACGCTCCGGCGGCAACAAACAAAACATGGTCTGTCTTAACCATTCCGTATTTCGTCGTCACTGTGGTCCCCTCCACAATCGGCAGGATATCCCTCTGAACGCCTTCCCGTGAGACATCCGGACCAAAGGTCGATTCCCTTCCTGCAATCTTGTCAATCTCGTCGAGGAAGATAATCCCCGATTGTTCGACACGCTCAATCGCCTGTTTGACCACGGAGTCCATGTCGATCAGTTTATACGCCTCTTCTTGGGAGAGGATGGTGAGTGCTTCCGGAACCTTCACCTTTCTCTGCTTCTTCTTCTTCGGGAAGAGGCTCCCAAACATATCCTTGATGTTGACATCCATCTCTTCCAAACCGGAGGCAGAGAAGATCTCGACGATGGGAAGGTTTCGGTCCACCACTTCCACCTCCACATACTTCTCGTTGAGCTTCCCGGCCTTCAGTAACTTTCGAAGTTTTTCGCGAGTGGCTTGCTGATCTTCGCCCTCCTTCTGTGGGGTCTTCCTCGAGGAAGGAAGAAGCAGATCCAACAGCCTCTCTTCGGCCATCTCATCCGCTCTCTGCTGGACCTTGCGCGACTCCTCTGCCTTCATCATATTCACGGCCAGTTCCGTGATATCCCGGATCATCGACTCCACATCCCTACCCACGTAACCCACTTCCGTGAATTTTGACGCCTCAATCTTCAGAAAAGGAGCCTGCGCTAATTTAGCCAGCCTTCGAGCGATCTCTGTCTTGCCCACCCCCGTGGGGCCAATCATAATGATATTCTTGGGCGCGATCTCGTCCCGGAGGGGCTCGGGAACCTGTTGACGCCTCCAGCGGTTTCTCAGGGCAATGGCTACCGCTCTCTTCGCATCCTTTTGTCCGACGATGTATTTATCCAGCTCGGAGACGATCTCGCGGGGCGTGAAGGTCTTCATCACAATTCCTCCACGATGATTTGATCATTCGTATAAATGCAGATGGAGGCAGCGATCTTCATGGCTTCGACAGCGATGGCCTTCGCGTCTAAGTTTGAAAATTCGGTCAGTGCCTTCGCAGCGGCATGAGCGTAAGGACCGCCGCTTCCAATGGCAGTCACTCCATCATCGGGTTCAATGACATCCCCATTCCCCGAGATGACGAGCGTGTGTTCAGAGTCGGCGACAATGAGCAAAGCCTCGAGCCTCCGGAGAATCCGATCCGTTCGCCAATCCTTAGCCAACTCTACGGCCGCCCTGAGCAGATTTCCACTGAACTGGTCGAGTTTTTCCTCAAACTTCGCAAAAAGGGTGAAGGCATCCGCCGTGGCCCCTGCAAAACCGGCGAGAACCTTATCGTGATAAATCCTTCGAACCTTCCTGGCGGTATGCTTCATGATTGTGTGTTCAAGAGACACTTGGCCGTCCCCTGCCATGACCACCCTCCCTTTGTGTCGGACGGATAACACGGTGGTCCCTCGAATTTTTTGCATTGCCTCACTCTTCATTTTCATCTATTCGCGCGCTCTTCTCAGTCTTATGGATTAAAAATTCCAATTTCCCTGCCTACCGGCGGGCAGGCAAATCCCAAATAATCCAAGCTCCACTTCCCGAATAATTCCCTTGATTATCCCCTCTCCCCTGGTGGGAGAGGGCGAGGGTGAGGGGGAATGCAGCCCTGTTCATCCCCACCTCAATCCTCCCCCATCAAAGGGGAGGACGATTCCGCGTAACTTTCATCGTCCGTGGGTGACACAGTCGCCATGTAAAATCTATTTGCAACTTGGGTCTGCTGCTTACCCTTCCTTCCCATCATCTTTTCGGTCTACATTCCTAAAGCTGCGGGGATGGGCCTTGTCATAGACCTCCATCAACTTCCCCGTGCTGATGTGGGTATATCTTTGGGTTGTCGACAGGCTCGAATGCCCCAACATCTCCTGAATCTCTCGAATATCGGCCCCTGCATCTAAGAGATGCGTCGCAAACGTGTGGCGAAGACTGTGGGGGCTGACTTTTCGGAAAATACCCGAACGTCTCGTATACCCCTTCATCAGTCTACCAACGCTCCGCGCCGTCAATCTCCCTCCTAAGGGGTTAACAAAAACGGGGTCGTCTCCTTCTATCAGGCCTCGCTTTTTCAAATAAGCTTCCAACGCCTCTATTGCCTTTGCCCCGACAGGAACGATACGCTCTTTCCTCCCCTTTCCCATTACTTTCACGATGCCGAGATCCAGGTCTAATTGATTCGAATTCAACCCTACCAGTTCACTCACCCGCAAACCGCTGGAATAAAGAAGCTCTAAAATGGCTCGATCTCTTAGCCCCTTCTCCTTTGATCCTTCTGAAGACTTCTCAAAAATAGTCTTGGGTGACTCCATCAGCCGGAAGGCTTCATCCACCGTGAGAGTGGCGGGAAGGGTCTTTTCCACCTTCGGAGTTGAAACGCCCTTGGCCGGGTTAGAAGAAATTACCTGCTCTCTGACCAAATACTTAAAAAAAGAACGCAGCGCGGAAATTTTCCTTGCAATAGAACTCTTTCTATTCTTTCTGTGGAGGAAGCTCAAATATTTTCGAATGGCTATCCGATCCGCCTTTTCAATCTCTATCTTTCCCGTTGGACCGAGAATTATTCCCGAGGTCTTCAAAAAATCCTGAAACTCTTCCAAATCCCTCCGATAACACCGGCAGGTATGGGGTGAAGCGTTCTTCTCTGTGGATAGGTAACGGATAAATTGATGGATGAAACCATCTTTTTCAGCAAGCCGGGAAGCCATACGTCCTCTCTTATGTTATTTCCTCAAACATAATGTAACTTATGAAAATATTTTTAAAATTTTATTTTATAACACAATCGTCAGATTTATCAATATTTTTCTCATTGACATTCTCCAAGCTTCTCGTATAAACTTCAACTATAAATAACCATTTTGAGAAAAGGAGGTGATAAGAATGGCAGAACCGAGGGTTGCGAGGGTTACCGAAATTATTGCAGGTTCTCCAAAGGGTTTCGAGGACGCCATTAAGGTCGGCTTCGCAAGAGCGACAAAGACCTTAAGGGGTATTACTGGAATGCGTGTGGCCGAAATGCGGGTGGCAGTGGAGAATTCTAAGATCATTGAATACCGGGTCAGGCTGGAAATCATCTTCGTCCTCGAGACATAGTGACTTTTTATCTACCATTTGACACCCTTGGCTGCCAACCAGCAGGGGTAGAGAGAGAATAAAGGATGAAAGGCCCTATCCTCGGTGTTTGGGTAGGGTCTTTCTGTCTTTGGATCCCGTTTCCTTATGAGGGGGGTACGATAGCCCCGGAGACTCGGGGCTTAAGTTTTCTCCTTTATTACTTTGAGCAATTCTTCGCTACTTGCGGTTGCGGTTCCGACCTTTGCAACCACAATCCCCGCCGCATAGTTTGCTAAACTTGCTGCATCTTTAACAGTCACACGAGGTCCTGTCCCTAAAGCAAGCGCCATCGTTCCGATGACGGTATCTCCGGCACCGGTCACATCATAGACCTCCTTAGCGACCGTGGGGACACGATAAGGTTTTTGATGAGGCTCGAAAATGGCCATTCCTTTTTCGCCTTGGGTGATGACTAAAGCGTTGCACTTCAGCCTCTTCAACAGGCTTTTCCCAATTTTCTCCACCGAGGATGGATCGGTCATGGGGATCCTTGATGCCTCACTCGCTTCGCTGGTATTCGGAGTAATCACGGTGGCCCCTTTAAAAAAGAAAAAATTTTTGACTTTCGGGTCAACCATGATCAACTTCTTGGATTGCTTTGCCCTATTGATAATGGTTTGAATCAGCTTTCTCGTCAATAAACCTTTCCCATAATCAGAAAAAACAACCCCGTCGAAATCCTTTATCTTTTCCGTTAAAAACTTTGAAAGATCTTTGAAAGTAGAGCTCTTGGGATGATCGGTCGTCTCCCGATCAACCCGGACCAATTGTTGGTAGTGCGGATGGTGGGCGATGATCCTTGTCTTTACCGTCGTCTGCCTTCCTGGCTCAAAAAATATCCCCTCCGTTTGGATCCCTTTTCCGACGATTCGCTTGTAGAGCTTCTGCCCGTTTTCGTCGTCACCTACGATGCCACAGAGCGACACCATTCCTCCAAGGGACCGAATATTATGGGCAACATTTGCGGCCCCCCCAAGGTTAAAATCCTCTGTCTCCGCAATGATGACCGGAACAGGGGCCTCAGGGGAGATACGGGAGACTTTCCCAAAAATGGACCGGTCCATCATAATATCACCCACGACCAGAAGTTTTACCTTCGGAAAATCTTTCAGTATCGATTCCAACTTTTTCCGCTGTCTCATCCTGATCATTTTATCTGCCCTTTAAGACTTTTTTGCCTTTGAAAAAAATTCAACCGTCTTTTCCAATCCGGTCTCGATCCCGACCTTTGGTTCATATTTGATAATCTCTTTTCCCTTGCGGATATCTGCCAGGGAGTGTCTCACATCTCCTTTCCGGGGCTCTTGATAAAGAGGGGATAGCTTCGAGCCGAGAATTTCTTTCAGGACATTCAATAATTGATTCAGCGATATTCGTTTTCCACAGGCGATGTTGATGGCCTCTCCGTGGATGTGTTCTGCGGACATGGCGAGAAGATTGGCTTGAACGACATTCTCGATATAGGTAAAATCTCGAGACTGTTCTCCATCCCCGAAAATGACCGGGGGACGCCCTTGAAGGAGGGCATCAATAAACTTCGGGATGACGGCGGAGTAAAGGGAGTTTGGGTCCTGCTTCGGCCCGAAGATATTGAAATACCTCAGGGAGATGGTTTCGAGGCCATAGAGCTGGTAAAAAAGCCGACAATATTTTTCTCCGACGTATTTTTGTAAAGCGTAAGGAGAAAGAGGATTGGGGGGCATTTCCTCATGTTCGGGTAACGTAGGAGTATCCCCATAGACGGAGGAAGAGGCAGCATAGATGACTCTTTTCACCCCTGCGTCCCTGGCGGCAAGAAGAATATTCAGAGTCCCTCCGACATTGACCGCGTTTGATGTCTCCGGGTCCTCCACAGAACGTTGAACGGAAGGGAGGGCACCCTGATGAAACACATATTCCACCCCCCTCACCGCCTCTTGACAAGTGTGGAGGTCACGAATGTCACCTTCGATAATCTCCAGTGAAGGATATTCTTTCTCAAAGGTCAGATTTTCTCTCTTGCCCGTTGAAAAATCGTCAAGGACCCGTACAAGATGGCCTCTTTTGAGGAGCTCCTCCGTCAGATTCGACCCGATAAACCCCGCTCCTCCTGTGACTAATACTTTGAACGTTTTCTCTTTTCCCATTACCCTCTCGTCCAGTTCAGCTCAGCCGCCTCATACAGTACACTTTTCTTAACAAAACTCTCTCCCTTATTCAAGCAAAAACAGTAAAGCTCCCCACCCTGAAAGGCGAGCTTGCGGGGCACGGACCGGTCAAATATTATCTTTTTATCATTCTTCCTCTTGCAGAGCCATTGCAATTAAATCCGCTGTGATTCTAACGGCATCGGCATTCCAATGGGTATCATCCGTATGATAAAGTAAAACCCCGTTCTTCTGAAAAGCTTGGTCAAAAGCCGTCTGAGTATCAATGGTCTCAACACCCTCTCTCTTTAATTCAGATATCAACCGCTCCAAAAAAGTTGGCTTTTTTGTTCCCAAAAGTTCCCAGAAGATGTTCTCTTTCTCGGGTATGGGTAGAAAAACAAAACGGATGCCTCTGCTTTTTACGGCGTCATTGTAATTTTTGATGATCCGAACGGTTTTATCCAATACTTCTTTTGAAATGTCCTTGTTGGCACTTTCTCCTTGAAGAAAATAAACGGCACCATATTTGGGAATGACGTATTTAGGATCGACCTCCTCTGCGGAAGAAATTGCTCTTCTCAAGCTTGCCCGGAAATAATGGAGCATATTGGCTTTACTGACTCGGTCAAGGATGATCAATAAGGACTGAAGGGGTGGATATTCTTTTAGGGTATCAAGGGACCTGATCCATCTATTTTCTCTTCGATCCCTTTTTTTAAATCTAATTTCTGAAAAATCGATCAGTTCTCTCTCTGCACCTGCTAAAATGACAATTTCCGGAGAATGGCCCAGAAATCTTTTGTTCTTTAAAAAGGTCTCCATTCTATTAGGAGCCATTGGATAGACGCCGACTTTCAAACGATCTTCTAAGACCTCCGAGAGGATCTCCTCTTGAGTCAAACCACTGCCTGCAATATTAGAATCCCCAACGATGACAATCTTAGGAATATCATCGGCACTACGTTTCCGATATCCGTAACGATCGGTAATCCATTCGACTTTCTTCTTTACGGCAAACCCTGTATGGTGAGCCAAATCGCCCTCTTCAATTTTGGTGATTTCCATGTTTGGATAGAAAGGTCCCGGCAAAATCTTACGATATTTCCTCACCACAAGGGCTTCCCATACTCTAAAGGTGAAAATATCTATAGGCAAAATAAATAATTCCACCCCTATTACCACCAAAAAGGGAAAGAGGAATAAGACAAATTTTAGAGCAAATTTTCTCATCTGTGATCTTTAAAATTGGAAATAAATGAACTGTTTTCCCCCGAAACTACCGAATAACAAAATCGCCACCAAAAGAGAATAATAGACCGGCCACCGGATCCAAATCGGTTTTTGAGAAAGGACTTGTATAATACTCCAGCGCGTCTGCAATAGGTGAACAACCGCTAAAATCCCGATTGAAACAATTCCTGTCAAGAATTCAAACTTCAACGGTCTCCAGATCGGTATGCTTTTAAACACGTCAAAGCTGGGGATGTCCTGCCATCCCGTCAATAAGCGGGAGACGATAACCATAGCATCCGAAATGCTATTTGCCCTGAAGAATATCCAGGCAAAACATACCAACGAGAACGTTACCATTACCTTGAAATACTGATGAAGTCTCGGAATTCTATCCAGTCTTATCGCCTTATGAATTTTTTCTCTTGCATTTCGTGTCAAAACTGAAAATATCAGATAAATTCCGTGCAATCCTCCCCAGACAACAAATGTCCAATTGGCTCCATGCCAAAACCCACAGACCAACAAGACGATGAATAGATTAAAATACCATCTCGGGATCGAAACCCGGTTTCCTCCCATCGGGATATAGAGATAATCTCTAAACCATGAAGAAAGAGAAATGTGCCACCTTCTCCAAAACTCTGAGATGGATTTCGAAAAATACGGACGGTTAAAATTCTCCATTGTGGTGAACCCCATGACCTGGGCCGCCCCAATGGCGATATCGGAATACCCTGAGAAATCACAGTAAATTTGGAAGGCGAAGAAGAAGGTGGCAAGGAAGAGAGGAGGACCTCGATAGTGATCCGGATGGTTATAGATAGAATCGACTAAGACGGCTAAATTGTCCGCGATCACCATTTTTTGAAAGAGTCCCCAGAGCATCAATTTCAAACCATCCGTCACCCTTCGATAGTCGAAATCAAACTTTTCGTATAGCTGGGGTAAGAATCTCGTCGCCCTTTCAATGGGTCCTGCTAGCAATTGAGGGAAGAACACAACGTAGAGGGCAAAAAATCCTAAATGGCTTTCCGGTCTCTTGTCCCCTCGATAAACATCGATGGCATAACTCAAATTCTTAAATGTGTAGAATGAAATTCCGATAGGTAAGAGAACATTTAGCGCAGGGCTTCCGTAAAACAGGTTGTAATGTTGAAAGATCACTCTCAAGGAGTCATTGAAAAAATTGTAGTACTTAAATGCAAATAAAAACCCAAGGTTGAAAAACAAACATAGAATGAGTACGGTCTTTCTGTTTGATGTTGCGTCAATTTTACCCATCCAAATGCCGGCACCATAGGTGATGAAGGTTGTGGCGATTATCAAAATGACATAGGCCGGCTTCCACGAGGCATAGAAATAGTAACTTGCGCAAAGAAGCAGAATCCACCGGAACCGATATGGGATGGCAAAGTAGATCACCATCACGATGATGAAAAAAAATAGAAATTGGAGAGAATTAAATAGCATGCTCGTTTGACTTCAATTCTTCTTATGCCTTAATGATCTCAGCCAACTATGGGGAGTTAGTATCAGGAGGGAGGGAGCGCTTCTTAAGCTCTTTAAACTCTAATTCCAGAAGGGCATGTCGCTGGGCCAGTTCTTTATTCCGATCTGTTAATTTTGATACCACGACAGAAAAATGCAGGACGATAAGAAGCAGAAATAAAAAGGCAATCACCACCACCGTGGACAAATAATAGAGGCCGGTGATTCGGGTGAGGAATTTCGAAAGGAAAAACTGGGGCCATAAGCTGAAAATGAGAATGACGGCTCCGGTAAAAAGCCACAAGATGGAATATTCCTCGCGGAGTCTTCCCTTTCTGATCAATTCGAAAGTGCCCCCGAGTAGAATAAGACTCAGTATTCCGATAATGATTTGAAACTTGATCAACATGTCTTATCCTCCCTTCTTGAGAACAGGTCTCTTTTTAAAGCAGTCCACAAAAATCGCCAACAGAACCTTCACCATATAATAGATTGATCGCATTTTCGTTATCGATGACTCCCCGGCATACCTCTCATTCATCTCCACAGGAACCTCCTCCATCCTCAAGCCGCATTGATGAAGAAGGACGACTGCTTCTGGCTCTGGATAATCCTGCGGATAATCCGAGGCAAATAATCGAATCGCTTCTTGGTTGGCTGCTCTGAATCCCGAAGTTGGGTCAGTAATTTCTTGTCCTACCACCATCGAAATCACTTTGGAGAGGATCGAGATTCCTACCCTCCTCATCGTCGATCCTCTATACTCTGAACCGCCTATAAAACGTGAACCCATGGCCATATCCACCTTCTTTTCTTTCAAAGCATGAAGAAGCTTCGGAATCTCTTTGGGATCGTGTTGGCCATCACCATCCACTTGAACGGCAATATCATAATCTTTATCAAAGGCGTATTTATACCCTGCCTGCATGGCCCCGCCGATCCCCAGATTAAAAGGCAGGTCTAGAACAATTGCTCCTTTGGCCTTGGCCGTCTCCGATGTCAAATCGGTGGACCCATCATTCACCACGAGCGCATCTATCCGCGGAAGATGGGCTTTGACTTCCTCGACCACTTTACCCACAGATCCCTCCTCATTGAAGGCGGGAATGATCACTAAAGTTTTGAGTTCAGATTCCACGATTTTCTTAATCACGCCATCAATTTTAGTTCCAAGGTGCTTTATTCACGAGAAAAAAATCGGTTTCCCGTCGCCTTGATTAAATGAACCAATGGTTTTAGAAATGGGTGCGATTCTGACAGCCCCACAAGATGTCGGTATAAGTAAAACGGGGAATAGAATGGAGTCACTCTGCGTTTAACTCCTGTTCGTGTTAGCTGATACTGAGCATCTAAGAGGCTGTAAACTTGTGCCACCGGACTGGCAAGCCTCAAATTCCGTTTCGACTCCTCGCCCCTCATGGCACCCGCCCATCCTTGTGGGTGATGAGAATAGTCGTGATTCTGATGAACCACAGTTGTCATTTTTGTCAAATCGATAATAGGGATCTTTTGAGAATTGGCCTGATATAATACCCAATTGTCCCATCCAAGGCGGCCAACGGCAAAAGGCGGGATTTTATTCCATATTCCTCTAGGAAATACAAAATAGTCAATGCCAAAATGAGGGTAAAGCTTCCCATGTTGAGCCACTCTGGATTTAAGATTTCCTTCCCAATCTGTTGTAAAATCAAGTAGTTCTTTTACATCCAAATTCCATCTTCGACCCACCATTAAACAATGGGGCATTTCAGCGAGCACTCTCTTCAGCGCATCCATAAAATCAGCCATCAATATGATATCTGCGTTCACGTAACACATATTATCGAAGATCGCTGCCTTCTCTGCCTCTTGAAACAAGGAATTGACCAACGGTGTTCCGAATTCGTTTCGCTCAATATTGGGAATATGACAAATGCCAGCCTCACTCGTTACCGCAGCAGTACCCTCCTCATTGTCCAAAAGAATAATCTGTGGTTTAGGAGTGAGCCTTGCCCAGCTTTGGATGGCATTCTTTTGAATAATATTAATGTGACCACGAAATGGTTTCGGGCACGAAAAAATGGTGAGCATTAATAACTCTGGCCTCTGCAATCATCTCGGTTTAAATACGTGCGTTCTCCGCACCCATTGGCCGGCGTCATAATAAATAATCTTTTGATTCAATATCCGTTTAACGACATTTGGAGTAAAGTGTGTGATCACTTTATACATGTATGCCAACATCACATCTATAAGATCTTTTTTTTCAGCAATGTTGATAAATTCCTTCAGATACTCCTTCTGTTGTTGGGAGATTTGCCCAGGGCGTCCTCTAAACCCGCCTATACAGCTTTGGACGATATGTAAATCCGTCGTTTTCGAGAAGGTATACCACAAATAAAAGTCACCCGCGAATTTATATTTCTTAAGTCGATTAAAATCCAGATCGTTTAGAAGTCTTTTTCTCCAAAGAGTCGATTCCTGTTGGATATTTATTAAAATAGTGCCATAGATTCCTTTTCTAACAAAAGGGCGTGTGTATTTGAAAGGCAATAGACAATCAACGATTTGACCTTTCTCATTATAGCCCACCGTTGAACCCGTAAGCCAATCTACATCCGGGTACCGGCCAAAAATATCAACCGCCACAGAGAAGGCATTGGGCAAGTAAAAGTCATCGGAATTGATGTAGGTAATAACATCTCCCGTCACTAATTTGAACCCCTTCACCAGAGCATCATACATACCGTCGTCTTTTTCTGAAAGCCAGCTCATCCATACTTTATTGCACTTGATAGGAAATTTCTCAGACTCTATTGATTCCTTATATCGCTTAACGATGGATACTGTCTTGTCTGTGGAACCTCCGTCAACAACGATGTACTCGATGTCGAAACTGCCTTTTTGGCTCAAAACACTTTCGATCGTCTCTTCTATATACCTTTCAGAATTAAAACAAGGTGTGATGACGGATATCTTCACTCAAGATAACCTCGCACAGATGGGGACACAAGCAAGCTTGTGACGTTGACGCCACAAGGCACTTCCAGATCTTCCACTCATACTCTCCCCATCAACGGTGCTTGACCGAATTCACCTCTTTACCCGTAATAATCTTCTCGTCTGCGCCCTACGCTGCTCGGGCGTAGCGTACATTTGGTGAATGCGGAACCGACCATTCTCGCGTACAAATGCCAAGTCGACTTGGGACACCGCGCCATCCAACGGTCTATATTGTACGTCAAAAATATCGTAAACAACAAAGCCGCAAGACTTCATGTAATTTACAACGTCGTAAAACTGGGGCCCGCCCATAAAGAATTGGAAGAGCGAGACCTCCAAAATGATATACTCCGTTTCCTTCAAAATTCCCTTCGCCCCCGAAAGGACTTCTAATTCTCCTCCCTGCACATCCGCTTTAATTAAATAAGGCCCAGTCGCATTTCTATTTTTACAAAGATTATCTACCGTGTCCGCCATTACTCTTCTTGGCACTCCGTTGACATCCGAATCTTCATTCTCGAGATATAACGACGAACCAACAAGGTCGGGATGGACATTGATGCTCACTTCACCCTGCCTGGCCGTTGCTGCAGAGACAATATATTCTGACATCAGTATCGTTTTGGTAACTCTTTCGAGATGGGTCCTGTATTCCTGCAAAGGCTCTATCAAAATATATCTTGCCTTCGGGAAGATCCTGTAGCACTTTAATGTGAACGCACCGTGGGCCGCGCCAACATCTATGACGGTGGCAGGTAAAAGGCCCAAACGGCGCGCATGAATCAGACCTTCCACGAAAGAATGTCTTGCAAAAAAGCTTCCCCTGTTTGCTTCTAATCCCAAAACCATTCGCGAGATATTGGAAAGCTCCCTATGAATGCTCTCAAACAAGTAGCCCATGTCTACCTATGAACTTGATCCTGAATATCCTAGCGGCCCCAGCATCGCCTTATTGGTTCAAGATCGTCGATGATGGACAAAACACTTCTGACATAGTCCTCAGCAGTCCATTTCGGAGCACGGGCAATGCCTCGGGTTACAAGCTTATCTCGTAAGATTGGATCATCATAAAGGCGCTTAATAGCGTCAGCAATCTGTCCTTCATCTTTTGGATCCACGAGCAAAGCAGCATCACCTAATTGCTCTTGAGAACCCGCAACATTTGAAGCGATGACAGGGCACCCCAAAGCGAATGCCTCTAACGGAGGCAAATTCTCGGGCCCGAAGAACGTCACGTAGGTGAGTGCAAATGCATTACGATACAACCCGATCATATCGTCACGCGGCACAAAACCCAAAAAATGTGTTTGAGAGGACAAGCCGAGATTGTCAGCCGTCTGACGGACGTACTTTAGGCTTCCCCAATCCGTACCGACAAACACCACAGGGAATTTGAGGCCATAGTTTTCTCGTAATAAACCCAGAGCCAATAGTAAGCCAACGTGATTTTTATGGGGCCAGAATTGAGCAGGGTAAAACAAATATCCTTCTGGGATTTGGTATTTAGTCAGTACGTCTCTCGAGGTATCTTTTGAGGCATTTAGTGCGAATGCAGGCGATGGATGTGGAATCAATTTAATGCGATCGAGGGGTATTCCATAAAAATTTGCGATTTCCGCCTTGCCCGCTTCTGTTCCCGCAATGACTGCGGAGGCCCGCCGAATGGCTGTTGAATAAAATTTTTCACGTCTCGACCACTCTCCATTCTGGCTCACCTCTGGAAACCAAGGCTGGAGTCTGTGCTGCACATCCCAAATAGTAAAGATAAACGGAGCGTCAACTTCAAAAAAATACGGGGTGACGAACCACATCAATTCAATTCCGAGATCGCACAGGATCTGTTGAACCCAACCGGTTATTTTAAGCCCATTCTGTAGAATTGGCAGGCTCATCATAAAACTGGAGGCGCACGCCATCAATCTGGAAACGATAATTTTCGGAAGATATCCCCATCGAGAGACAACTCCGATCTGTTTCGCACTTAGTTTTCTGGTCTGATCCGCTGTTAAACTACCAAATATAACGAAGCTGTGTTTGCTCTCAAGCCTGACGATGGCCTCCAAAATATCGTCTGAAATTGTGAATCCTCCTCCAGCGATAGGTGACATGCCGCCTAGGAAAACACCGACTTTCATTTATCTGAGGCCTCCGGTGGTTCTTGAACTTTACGAACTACAGCGACAATATGCCACGTTTCTTTGCCGATGTTTTCATCAAGAGCAAAACCCGCGAACCACTTTACTGGCACAAGGCCGCAGCACGAGAGCCAACCGGCCATCTCCTGCACGAGAAAAAACCGGTTTTTTTGTGTTTCCTCCAGAACGTTATACGTTCCATCATTTCGCAGCTCATAAATTCTGTAGGTAACGCTGGCTAACTGCTTGGAATAGTCAAGTGCCGTCTCCGAAATGCGCACTAATTCTCCTTCAGGGGTCGACCAACGCCTTACGCGAACAGGATCGTAGCTGGTCAACATAGCAGCAGCATTCCAGAACTCAAACACGAACAATCCGTCCGTCCGCAAATGCCGATGAACTCCTTGCAAAACCTTTTTCAGAGCATCGTTCGTTTCCACATATCCTATCGAGTCGAACAGACAGATTGCTGCATCGAATAACGCACCGGGAATGTTTAGCATCCGTATATCTTGCTGTATGAAGTTTACCCGAGAGCAGATGTCCTTGGCCTTTGTACGGGCGCAGTTCAACATATCTGCTGAATAATCTGTAGCGACAATATTGTAGCCAAATTTCTCAAGAGCAAACGCATGTGACCCGGTTCCGCAAGCCAATTCAAGCAACCGGTGCGTTGTTCCTACACCATATTGTTGCAAACAACCATGTACAAAGGCGGCTTCTTCAGCGTAAGGCTTATCTCCATAAAATACGTCATATAACTCTGCATGCCGGCCTATATAAGAACTCATCTAAGCTGCTTCACCGCCCATGATGCTAAGTTTTTTGCTGAGCCTTCCGAATGCTGCCCGCAATCTTTCCGATGACTGCGTCCGATAGATTCCATGTGGAGGGGAGATATAACCCTGTCTCCCAGAGGCGATCAGCGACTGGACACGGAACTACACGAAATCCCGGTTGGGACTTCAGGAACGGCTGCTGGTCCATCGGGCAGAAGAACGTGCGCGTCTCGATACCATCGACCCATAAAGCTTTTGCCAGTTCATCTCTCGTCAGCCCGAATTCGGGCTTGACCACGACAGCATACATCCAATACACGTTAAAAGCCCACTTCTGTTCGACGGGCAATTGTAACCCCGAGATGCCCTGTAAGTTGCGACTGTACGTCTGTGCGACACGCCTCTTTTCTGAGATAATTTGATCGATTTTGCCCAATTGAGCCAGGCCCATTGCAGCCTGATACCCTGTCATCCGGAAGTTATAGCCCGCCACTTCGTGCCAGAAACGAGGTTTGGTGAAACCCAAGTTCCGGAGCAAGCGCAAACGTTCAGCCAAGACCCCGTTATTCGTAACAACCATGCCACCTTCACCAGTAGTGATGACCTTATTCGCATAAAAGCTAAAGCATCCCATATCACCAAAACTGCCTGCCACCCTCCCTCTGCATTTGGCTCCGTGAGATTCGGCGCAATCTTCGATAACGATTAAGTGGTGGTCTTTTGCGATTTTCATCAGCGCGTCCATATCTACAGGATGACCGTAAAGATGGACGGGGATGATCGCCTTTGTCTTTGGGGTTATCAACGTCTCCATTAAATCCAGGTTAAGGTTCCAGGTTATGTCTTCTGAATCGACCGGGATAGGAATGGCACCGTTATGAAAAACGGCCAAAGCCGTCGCAATATTGGTGCATGAACTGACAAGCACCTCATCCCCCGCTCCTATATTCGCAGCAGCGACGGCAAGATGCAGCGCAGTGGTGCCGCTCGTAACCGCTATACCAAACTTGCAACCGCAATAGTCGGCAAACGCTTGTTCAAAATCCATGAGGGATTTGCCAAAAGTCCCCGAGATCTCACCTCGCCGCAATGCCGCCACCACAGCGTTAATCTCTTCCTCCCCGATGACGGGGTCAAAAACCGAGATCACGGCTTAACCTCCACAAAGATCTTGTCATGCTCTGTGCCCAAGAAAGGCCCTTGTTTAACGCTGATGCATTGCATGTCTTCAATAACTCGAATTGCATGCGCGCCGTGAATCAAAACAATGGCGTCGCCAGGGTGCATCACAATCTCGCGCAACAAATTCCCGTCGTCGCTGAACAGTTGCACAGCCACAACTCCACGTTGCACGACAAACATCTGTTGTAAGTCCTGGATCGTGCGGGTAACCGGTTTATGATAATGGGCAGGTTCAACAAACCCGGCCTGATGGGCGAGCAGGCCAAATTGAAAAGAAGACTCCGGTGAAGAAAAGAAAGTAGTGTGCTCCACTTTCATATCAGACCAGATGACCTCAGCATAACGAATCCCATTGTATTCAACTGATTCTACAGACATGATTCCCCCCAGCACCCGAACTATTGTCTGAGAAAAGACGCGTTAGTCGTAAAATATAACAGCAATGCCTCGATCTTCACAAATAAGAATGCCATCCCGCGGCTGATAGTCTCGCGGGGTTGTTCGAACAACGCCAGTATGCCTCTCTTCTATTAAAATTACCATACCATCCACTTCTATAATTCGTGGCCCTTATTTGAATATGGCGGAAATGAGGCTTGAACAGTAAGTAAAGATCATCGAGCGAAAAAAACTGCAAGTGATCATAACCTCCTTCTTCTTTGCCCAGCGATTCCGATCCGGCAAACACACCGTCAGGACTAAGCACGTCACTGATCTTTCTTAAGACCTTCTCACAATCCTGAGGCGAGAAATGACCAATAGCACCATCCCACACGACAATATCGTAGATATTACCAGGAAATGGTGACTGTACAGCATCGAGTTGATAATACCGAGTATTTCTCGCATTATTGTACCTCCGTGCTGTTTTGATCGCCTCCTTATCAACATCAATCGCATCAATCTTCGAACATTTCATGCTATAGAACCGTTTAGTAAAAAAACCGTCTCCACACCCAATGTCGAGTAGTCTGTCTCCCTCCTGAATCACTTCAGAACAAAAGAATCCTCGGTAATAGGAATAAGGTCCAATTGGGTCACCCCTACCGAAGGCGAACTCGAAGATGCCCATCCGATGATTGAAGAAGTGGGGCGGGATCTTCCGGTACAACCAGTCACTGCGAAAACGACTTCGATAATGTTGGTCAAGTATCCAGATCAAGACGGACTCCCTCCATTGTCCTCCGCACACAATGCGTTCTACAAGGGAAGCCGGATACCGACATATCTCAAAAAGCTTTCTTCTTAGATTCGGAGGGATAGACTCAAGCATTCAGCGGATCCTCTACTTATACAATTCCAAGCACATGACCGCCCGCTCGCCAGCCGGAAAATCGGGAGGATATTCCACCGAGCTCTTCGGATCAAAATATTTACTTTTATGAACATCGAAGAACTGAGACTGAGCACACGAAGTACGGTCACTCAGTTGCCATCCGTTTACTTCATAGCGGAAAACTGTCTCATTCAACGTGCTGGGATCAAATTCTTTGATCAGCTTATCCGTTAGGTTCGCGTCGAGCTGCTGGAACCAGCCGTGGTCTTCGTATTTGCCAAAAGGAAAAGTGATGTAAAGCGCACCACCTGTCTTCAGCACCCGGTTCAATTCCTTCGTTGCTAACACGAAATCCGCTGGATTTGTTTGATGTGCTTTCTCGACCGCACCCGTGTACATCGCGTTGTCCATCCCGACATGCTCAATAGTTGATATGCAAACGATCGTATCAAACCATTCGTCTCGAAAATCCAAATCCCTCAAGTCACCGAACACATACGACACCCCTGTCTTCCATAGACACGTTGCTTCAGGTGATAAAGTAATAATGGTTATTTTTTTATTTGAAAGGAGAGGCGCTGTCAAGATGAAATCATAATTCAATGAGGAACCTGCGTCCAAAAGTCGACCTGCGCGAGGCGCGGCGCGAGCAAGAACCCAGGGAATTTCAACCACCCGAGCATCCAATCGGAATCCATAACCTGACGGCAAGGGGTTCCATTTGAGAAAAGTCTCCAAAATTGAAGGGTCGGAAATCGACTCGGCAAGAAATTTATTCCGATATACATAATAACCGGGCCGCCACGGTCTGCGGTCGGATCTCAAATAATTCTTTAGAGCAAGCCTATTTATGAACTCTAAAGCTCCGTGTTGCAGTCGTAGATCCAACTCTAAAATCTTTCTTCCAAGTAACTCTATAAATCCGTTCATTCAAACCGTCCTTGACGCCGACTATAAATACTTTCTTACAATTTCTAAAAGCTCCTGCATCCGGTGGTAAAATGTATGCTCTTTAAGAGTACGTTCCTGCCCTGCTTTCCGGATCGCCTCTCGTTCCGTGTCGTGTTCCAAGTAATATTGTATCAATTCTGCACATTCATCTGCCGTCCGATAGGCTACCAGCTCTTTCCCGGGTTCAAATAAGATATGCAGATCCTTCCCGCGATCGATCACTAACAACGACTCTACCCCTGTCGTTTCGAAAAGAGTCATCATTGCCGCATGTCCTTTCGCAACACTGGAAACATGCTTGGTGACCACAATACGGCTGTTGTGACGAATGTTGTACATCTCCAACCCCCATGCTTCGCCCCGATAGCAGCGACGGATGGGAGAGGTCGCTGATAACTGGTCAATACCAAACCCCCAGCAACCCAGTGGAATTCCATGCTTGATAAGGGCTTCCAACAATTTATTTCGTTCCCGATGGAGAGAATCGTAACTGCCGATGTGAACCACTGGATAAGCAATAGATTTCTTCGTTAATCTATCCAAAATGGTTCGTTCGAAGCCCAGGCGAAAAAGCTCGCTTTTTAGGCCCTTATTTCGAAATTGCTCAACGTAATATGGCAGGGTGGAAAGCACAAGGCCGTATTGTTTAAAATTGGTTTTGGAGGAAATCGGGCAGCCGATCTGCCCCACAATAAGCCTGACAAGAGAGCGTATCTCTTGCAAGAAACGGGGGGAGGTTCCATTCATGTCCTGAATATAAAGGATATCCGGTTGGTAATGCTTCACTTGGGCCACCAAGATATCGTAGAGCCAATCTTCAGATTGAATGCGCTTAGGCCATGGGATGAACTTCGCTCGCCTGTCTAGATTCCAATGCCATTTTGGTTCGCCAAGATCGATTCCATTTTCCTCAGCCCATTGGCGCTGCAAGGGTTCACAGTTCGCAATAACCTCTATGGCCTCATGACCTAAGAGGTGGAGATTGTGCGAATAGAAGTCAGCTGTGCCAAAGCATTGGTCCATTAATGAACGCCATTGCTGTGAGTAAGGAGATCCCAAGAGCGTCGGATTTTGAGCGTAAAAAGAATTCAGAAAGTTATGATAATAGGTATCAACGATTAAGAACTTCAAACTCGACTCCTTAAAAGCTACCCTTACCTTCCTAACTGCTCGCGGACAGACGCGACAGTATAGGAACTCTGGCAGTACCTAACTGGAAGAGGAGTTTCCTTCGCTCCGTCCCGCCAGGTAGGAAGCTGTCGATGAGAACAATTAAGGTAGCTGAAATCAATGCGCAGAGGACCCCGGCCGCTCCAAGCAGAATCCAATTAGGTGACCAATTAAATGTGTCTCTTAGTAACATGAGTCCAATAGCGACGGCAGCTCCGACCCCATACTGGCCAAATGTCGCTGAAAGATAAACTCGGATAGGAATCCACGCTCTGAAAATGTATTTCCACATAAGGATGAGAACCGATATGTGGACGGTCGTACTCAAGGTTGTCCCCCAACCCGCGCCTGCCAGGCCGAGATGGGGAATGAGCAGAGCAGCAACGCCAAAGGTAATGATCCCCTGGGCAAAAGACATCGAGGCGAGCCACTTCGATTTACCGATTCCGAGCAAATAAAAGCTGGGGATTGCAAAGAGGCAAGAGGCTGCTGATCCAAAGGCCAAAATTCTTAGAAGACCTGAAGTGTTCATGGCAAAGTCTGGTCCAATCCAAAGAAGGAGGAGATCATGAGCAAATACGATCAAAGGGATAAAACCAGAGATGGCAAGCACGGTAATCACCCAATTGGCTTGAACGACCATGCGCGCAGCCTCCTCATGCCGCAATTGACCTTGCATTTGGCTTACTGCGGGAAAGAGAACCTCCCCCGTCTTATACGCGGCTAAATAGATGATGCCCACCACCTGAATAGCCACATTAAAAAAACCTACGGTGGAAACCGGGAGCAAAACTCCTAAGAGCCACCGTTCTGATTGGTGCCCAAGTATCCCACCCATGTGGTTGAGCCATTGCCAGAGACCGAACCCCAACGTCTTATGAAATGCCCATAAATCCAGACGCGGGAAAAAACTGATGTTAGGAAGCAATCTTTTCGCAACGATGAACCATCCTAGTCCCATGACAGCAGTGACGAAAGCTTGAATGCGGACCAGATCCAAGAGGTTTCCCCCCAAAAACAGGACTGTCAGTCCGGCAGCAACATTTATGAATTGGACGGAAATATTACCTATGTTCAGAATCCCATAGTGTTGCAAGGCCATGACGACTCCGGTAAAGGTCTTGCAAATTTGCATCACACACCAGTTTATTCCAATCCAGTACAGACAATACCGGGCCAAGTCTTGATTATCTGGAGAGATGTTAAACAAAGAAGTGATTAAGAATCTCGCCAGAAGAATGATAACGATTCCACCTAGAAAACCTATACTCAAATTGAACAAGAACGTGTTGCGAAGGTATTTTCCCGTCTGGACATCATCGTCCCTCCCTATATTTTCTGCCAAATACTTTATCGTTGCCTCACTAATCCCAAAATCCAGAAGGACAAGCGGGCCCAGGATGCTAATCAACAATGCCATGAGGCCATATTGGTCTTTGCCAAGCAGGTGAATGAGAATGGGCGTACTCACAAAGCTGATCAACGAACTGCCAACCCATCCTCCTATGTTCCAAAGAGAATTGTTGGTAACCTTTATGATGGGTGGCGATACTCCTCGAGTCTTTCCAATATTAAGTTTGTCAAGCGAAATCGACATCTGCGCTACTCTTATTTAAAACCCGATTTTTTCTTCCAAGAGACGTGGTTTCCAGAGTTGAACGGTTTCCTTTGTAACCGGCCAAAACATTTCTCCACATAAGATGTAATCTCCTGGAAAATTAATCCCGAACTTAGCGAGATCAGGCATACACTGTGGGTTATTCGAGCTTTCAAGGATAAATGCCCTCTTTAACCGCTCCGCCGGCACCGAGGACAAGGCCTTCTCAGCGAATGTGCGCGAACCCTTATAACCACCGGTATACAAGGGAAATCCAGGGGACCTACCCCCTAACGCGAAAACGACCCCAGGCAAATCGAAAAAGCCAAGCACATCATCCCCTGGTTTAAAACCGTGCTCTTGCGCCATCTGGCGCATTCGATTGAAAAATTCGCTCGTTTCCGGATCGAGCTTCAGAATGGTTGGTGGATGTCCAATCTCCGTCGCACGAGTTTGATCCCAGAGACCAGTATTCAGCCGGTAAGGTTTGTATAAACAGCCAGTCACAATTTGAGCACAGGCGAAAATACTGATTACGAGAGATCCCACTACGAGAATCCACTGATTCCTGAGTAACCTCGACAATCCGGCTAAAAGTATCAGCAAGAGGCCAAACCATGGCGCCATGTACCACAAGGCACCAATAAAGATGTTATTTCCAGTTCCCACTGAACCGACGAATGGCAGTAAAAACATAATTGCCACAAACAGAATACCCTCACCAAGATCATGGTCTCCAAGATAATACCTCACCCGCTGGCAGTAAATCACAGTGACAACGACGGCAGTGCTCAGCAACATCAACCAGCTTAAGTAAAAGCCGGCGACACTCAAGAAATAGCCCATACCCCCCCGATAAAAGCCACGATGATACGATACCCAACCCGCTGACGCAATCGTTAATAATATTAAGGTCCAAGGCAACCAGGTCTTGTTCCGCAGTACTTTCCGAAACAGAATCAGAATTGTAAAACCCAGTACAAGCGAGATATACAACTTCCAAAAATCAAAAATCGAAACCCTGACCAAATGTTCACATTCATGAAAATAGCGCCTTAACGTGCCAACATCGTGGTTAGCCCCTAGAGCGATCATCGCCTCAAGCCCGTTACGAAAAGCTCCCCACCAGATTGCAGGCGACTGAATAATAACAAAATAGAACAATAACCATGCGGTCAACCCCATTGCCAAAAAACCAAGAGCCCGTAGCCGTCTTCTCCATTCCTGTTTCGGCCAGACGAACAAAACCAGACCAAACAAACCAAGAAGCGATACGCCAGTTGGAAATTTGATAAAGAACGACGCCCCGATGCAGAGACCTGTGGCAAACAACGCAAGCCCGACGGTTAAACATTTTATGTTCAATCTTTCTAGTCCAGCTAAAGCGAGAAAAAAAAATCCGCTACCCGCGGTCAAAGCTAATGCATTCAGCGAGTTATAGAAAGGGGTGGGCAAGAACCAGACATAACACACCAGCATCCCCATGGGTATTAGAGAGACCCCTGCAAGCCTAAATAGATTGGCCTGTCTCAGTCCCGACCTAATCCGGATCCCTAAACGTTGAAACCCTAGAAAAAATACTCCCGCAGCGCACACATTCAGGAATAATCCCACAAGCCTCAACACAATGACATTTTGAAACGATAGACGGTACAAGATAGATGCGTAGGCGTATGCTCCAGTTAGAAAAAGCTTAACCTCTCCTGGGAATTCCGAACTCAAGAGATAATAACCCTCATCGGTAATATCAAATCCTCTATCGCTTGCCCAGACGAGAAATAGCACAGTCATGATCGTCAGGGCAGCGCCCAGAAATATTATCGTCCGTTCGCAAATAAATAAAATACGTTGTCTCATATGCTGTCTTAGCTCTCGAACTATGTTTAAGATAATGATTACCGAACCATTTTATAGTACCGATCACTTATTAAATGAGTTAAATAACCGGTATCGAGCGAATTTACGAATTCAAACATCCTAAAATTCAACCCTAAAATTTAACTAATTTTAGTCCACAGATTGTCGTGATTATCCGACATTTACGCCACAATATTTTTCATTTCCCTGAAGCTTTTGCTGCAGCCCACTCTTGGCCATAAACAACATATAGTACCATTCCCGGAAGTGAACAAAAAACCGTGACAATCCTCCAATAAAGAAAAATTTCAGCTCCAGCATTTGAACCGAAGGCAGACCAACCAAATGCAGCAATAAGTTCCGTCCACCCTATATTCCCGGGAGTCACAGGAATAATGCCGAATAATATAACGATTGAGGATACCGCTGTAAGCGTGATTACATTAGGCAAATCTTGGGACAAAATATTTCCAAGGATCAGAAGCCCTGTTAGCGAAAGCAATTGTATTAGGATGCTTATTAGAAAAGAATAAATAAGGATAGGGCGATTCTTCAGAAGGGTCCCAAAGCCGTCTATCAAATAATAGAAAATACTTCTACGAAATATCATTGCAAAAAGCTTTCTTATTATTAGACGAACAGACTGACTCCTACCGAGCATGAAAAACGATCCGAAGATAGAGCCAATGAGTAGTAATGCGATGTATGATTCATAACGGTACGGATATAAGATGGCATTGTCTTGTTCCAAAAGGTAAATAAAAGAGACTATCCCTATAAACACAAGAGCCAATAATCCGCAAATTCGGTCCATAATGACTATTCCTGTGCTTCGTCCCTTTTTGTCCTCTTCACTTCTTAGTAGATAGTATCCTTTAACAAGGTCGCCCCCGACCATACCAGGAATGACAACATTAAAGAAATTTCCAATCATAACTAATTTAAAACCTTTGAAGAAGCGAATAGGAAAGTCAACTGCCCCCAAAAGTAACACAAGGCGTTTAGTCAAAAGCATTTGAACAATAAAGTAAATGAATGCGGAAAGTAGAATTATTGGAAGATTACTTATTTTGAATATTTTTCTAAAACTCTCCCCCGTTAGCATCCCGCTTCTGAACAAGTACCAAATAATGAGAATAGCAACGCTGATTTTAAAGAATAAGATAATTTGCTTTTTATACAAGATGTCCATCACCAGTAATTATCGATCAACAATCCCAACCCTACGACGTCTTCAATCGAATTCTGATTTATAGTATTAACTTACAATAGCCGCTCGACATCCATGCCAATTTTTCGCCGAGGTTTCATTAGCTCATTCCTTCATAAGAGAAAAGAAGATCAGCCCCCCTTTTTGATTGCATTCGTATCTTTCCATAATACTCCTAACTATTAAATAAAGTGGGTATATGTAAATTCTTCTTAGACTTTTGAATATTATCCATCGATTAAAAAGTTTTTTTGCGATGAACGATGGCAATGCAAAAGGAACAAGTAAATCAGAGAGCAGACAAACGATCTTTGATTTATACTCTATTGATTCAACTATCTTAAAGCCC
The DNA here is from genome assembly GCA_047519465.1 of Thermodesulfobacteriota bacterium. Taxonomy (GTDB): domain Bacteria; phylum Desulfobacterota; class BSN033; order BSN033; family UBA1163; genus UBA1163. Next base: position 48,704 of record JAPVTA010000151.1, read on the forward strand.
GCAGCCCTAAATATTTTTTCCCACTCTTCTCTTCTGTAACGATGGATTTGCTTCCAGAAGTTATTGAAGACTTTTCGGTATTTTTCTGAAAGAGTTTCTAACCCTAGACCGTAGAGGATTTGATAAATAGCTGTAAACTCCTCAAACATGTCCGTAGGAACAGTTACAAGAAATCTTCCTCCAGGAGCCAGAAGTCTGTAAGATTCATTTAGCACGGGTTTAAGTTCCCGGATATGCTCCAGAACACTGTTGCTTAAAATCACATTAAAGGAACCTGCTCGTACTGGAATGTCACTTCCATGACACTGGATTAGCTGGTTATATTTTCCGTATTGTTTAGCCCGGATTAACTCCCGAGCGTTCGGGTCAATCCCAACGTCAATCTTCTCATCAAAAAGTACAAAAGCGAGTAGGCCATCGCCACACCCAATATCTAAGATGCGACCGATAACCTCTTGCCTGGATAACATTTCACATTCAATCGCTCTTTCTATTGCCAACGCAAGAGGGGCGCCCTCTAAGTAGTTCAATAAGAATTTATTTTTGAATCTCATTATTTCTTTAACTTTTTGAGATGATCACATATAAATATTACTTCTTGTTCTGTAAGTGATGGGAAAAAAGGTAGGCTTAACACGTGAGCTCCCACATCTTCTGATACAGGCAGCGAGGGAGCATTATAAATCGGCATCACGCTGAAGGGATAAAACCCTGGTCTTGTCTCTATCCCAAATTCCAGCATGGACTCTATCAAGAAGTCTCTATCTCCCTTGAAGCAATGAGGATCTATTTTTACGGCAATCGCCCAAACAACAGGGTCCACCTCAGGTTTAAAATATTGGAATCCGATCCCCTCCTCGCCTCCCAAATGCTCACAGTAAAGCTGGTAGACCCTTTTTCTCTCTAAGATAATATCATCTGCATTCTCCAGCTGACCACAGCCAACTGCCGCCTGCAAATTCGTAAGCCTGAAATTATATCCTACAATATCGTGCCAATACCGTTTACCGTCACGCATACCATGATTACGAATGATATGCATTCTCTCAAATACGTCCCTCTCATTCGTAAGCACAAAGCCCCCCTCGCCCATGGTAATGCTTTTAGTTGCCTGAAAACTGAAACACCCTACATGGCCAAAAGTACCAGCATTTCTGCCCTTATATTTTGAAAAGGCTGCCTCCGCTGTATCTTCAATAATATAGAGCGATTTCCCTTCTGCAATATCTCCTATGACGTCCATGTCGCAGACGTTTCCGTAAACATGGACGGCAATAACAGCTTTTGTTCGATCTGTAATACACTTTGAAAACGAATTAGGATCGATACACCAAGTTAAGGGATCAATATCAGCATAAACCGGAGTAGCCCCCGCCTTTATAACCATGTTAGCGGGCGCAACAAAGGTAAATCCAGGGACTACCACTTCATCACCAGGGCCGATGTCCAGGGCTAAAATAGCCAATTGGAGAGCCGTCGTACCATTGGAGGTTGTGATTCCATATTTTGAACCATTTCGCCTTATAAATTCTTTTTCAAATCTCTCAACATAGTAACCTCCCGACACCCACGTGGATTCAAGTGCATCGCCTAAGTAGGTCTTCTCTTTGCCATAAAACTGTGGTTTAGCCCAAGGGATAATACGCTTCATATTCTTCTTAATCCAAGCTATTCTTTCTTGATTCGACCACGAAACCCGTAGCTAACTTATGCATCAATATGATCCTGAAATCGTGATCTTCCACTTTTTCCCTAATTTCTTCAAACCCATGATAATTATAATTTCTAACATCCAATACCGGTATTATTCTTCTAAGCTTGTTCAAGAAGTGATTATTATCAAGAAAGTTAAATAAACATAAGGAAGTAAATGGTAGGATATTATCAAAAAATTTGCGCAGATCATTAACGTACGGCAAAACGCCAATAGATATGACTAGATTAACAGTTGGTATGTGTTCCTCCGCAATATCCAAATTTAAGAACTCAACATGTTTTACCTGATCGATTGATAAATTCCTTTTTGTCAAACTGAGAGCGCTTTCACTGAAATCTATCGCATAAACTTTAGCTCCCATGTTGACCATTTTTCTTGTGAAAATCCCATTCCCGCAACCTACATCTGCGACTTTCATTCCATCCCTGACATTTTTTTCGATATACTCAGAGACAATGTTATATCTGTCAACCATGAATTTTTTCTCGATTCGGAAGATCAAATGCCTGTAGAGAAACGAAATGAACGAGGGTGCAATGATATTTTCTTCAGATTGTTTATCGTAAAACCCAGCAAATCTCTCAATGTTTTCCTCCCAATAACTCCTAATTAATCTTCTATTTCTCGCCGCCATAATTCTCTTCTTATTTCCTCATACTGATGATGAATGATACTTGCAATTTCCGTGGCCCTTCTCCATGGTTATAGAAGCGTCTGGGATCATCATGGCTAATCCGCTCAAAAAATATCTCACCTCCTTCTATTAACCCCTTAACAGCCGCCTCTAATTATCTCTAATTTCGGCAATGGGACTAAGAGCATCCCTCCATTTTGCAAAAACGCCCTCTCCTTTTGCAAGAAACTCTCTTTAAAGTGCCATGGAAAAATTATGAAATAATCTGGGTGCATTGCTTTCGCTTCCTTTTCAGAAATAATGGGAATGTGTGTGCCAGGCGTATAACAACCGAACTTATCCTCGTTAACCTCAGCAATGTAAGGGATATCGTTTTCATTGAAACTACAAAATTGTAATATGACATTCCCTTTTGTGGAGGCGCCATAACCCAACACCAATTTGTTTTCAGATTTCATATTCTGAATCCATTGTCTTAGTTCTTCTCGGTGCTTGTATACGCGTTGCTTGAATCCAACATAAGGTTCCAAGCCACCTAACCCCTTATTCTCTTCGATGTTCAGGATTTTCTCTATCGCACCCGTACATTCACCATATGGCGAATTAGACTTAGCCGCCATAATCGAGAAACTGCCACCATTTATGTCGTTGAATTCAATATCAATGATCTTCATTCCCACCCTGTCAGTCATCCATTTGATTTGCTTCAGTCTGTAATATTCCAAATGCTCATGACAAATAGTATCGTAGGAGTTTTTTTCCAGCATGACAGGCATATAGCTTTGTTCGAAAACCCAAACTCCATCGTCCGCTAAAATCTCACGAACCTCCCGCATAAAATTAAGCGGATCTTCGATATCATAGAACATAGCTATTGTTGTAATTATCTTTGCCTTTTTTTCTCCTAACTCTTTTTTGAAAGATTGCGCCGAGAAAAACTCAGGAATAAGCTGTATATGACCTGGATAATACTCCCTAAACTTTTCTCCAGCAGGATCAATACCCACCAGGGTTATTTCATTTGGGTGGTATGCCTGCAAAAGAGTGCTATCATTACTTCCTATATCTAGAACGACATCTCCAGAAACTGTAGTAATTCGTTTAAGAATATTTTTCACTTTCCTATGTAAATGGTTCACCATTGACTGATTGAGTGCGGATCTATAACCATAATTCCAACCGTACATTTCATTCAAATCATACGATTGTCTCAATTGTAAAAGACCGCAAAAACTGCCTTGTCTGTCCTCCTGACATTTAACCAATTCTATTGGGCCAAAACTTATAATCTCATCTTTCTTTTTGGGAAATACCCCTGTTAGATACTGATTGCCCAGATGAAGAATTGGGACTAAATCCGTGTTACCACATATTCGACATTTTCTAATTTCCTTATACATGCTCATTCATCCTTGCTCTATAACTTAGCACGATCACCTCTTTAAAATATTGCCAAAAGATTTTAAAAAATCTACTATTACCCTGACCTTTTTTCCTTCTTCCGTTAACCGCTGGGACCTGTAAGATATTTACACCGTTCTTTTGGAGATAATACATCAATCTAATGCAGTAATCCCCGTATCCCCAAAAGATTTTGTCGTAATTACATTGTTCTATTACCTTTCTTTTAATTGCCAAAAAGCCGTAAAGGCTGTCTGTAACCTGTCCCCCAGTCATCAAACGAACAAAGATATTGAAAATCCAGCTCAAAATATGGCGGAAACGGCTGTCCATTTTCCCACCGTATAGAAAACGGGACGCAGCTACGCAATCATAATAGGAAATAGCTTGAATCATAAAAGGGAGATATTGGGGCTGATGGTTGAAATCGGAGTCCATTATTATGAAAACTGTGCCTTTAGCGTTTTCAAGTCCGTTACGAATTGAATTCGCTAGGCCACGGTTTTCAGTCCGAAGTATAGGCCTTACGTAAGGATAATTGCGATTCACAACGGCGTTAAAGGTTCCATCAGGACTGTTATCATCCACTACCAGAATTTCGTGTTCATAATCAACAAGCTCCGTATGGATAGCCTCTATAATTGATAAAATATTATCTCTTTCATTATAAGTCGGTAAGATTACAGATATTTTCTCAGTTAACTTCATCTTCGACAAATTTCTTATTGGATCTGACATACCACTCGATCGTTCTTTTCAGCCCTTCTTCCAGTCCTATTTTTGCTTTGAATCCATATTCTCTTTCAGCTCTTGACGTATCGAGCATTCTTCTTGGTTGCCCATCAGGCATTGTATTATCCCAGAGGATCCTGCCTTTAAACTCCGTAAGCTTCACAATAAGATCTACTAAATCTTTTATCGATATTTCGAACCCGGCCCCAAGATTGACAGGATCGGGTTTATTGTACTTTTCTGTCGCAAGAAGTATACCTTCCGCAGCGTCCTCCACATAGAGGAATTCTCTTGTGGGCTTTCCCGTTCCCCACACCGTTATTTCCAGTTCCTTGTTACCAATCGCATCAACACATTTTTTGATTAAGGCCGGTATAACGTGAGAGGATTTGGGATCAAAGTTGTCGCCAGGACCGTACAGATTTACGGGTAAGAGATAAATTGCATTAAGGCCATATTGTTGTCTGTAGCCCTGTGCCTGGACTAGAAGCATCTTCTTTGCAAGTCCGTATGGAGCATTGGTTTCCTCGGGGTAACCGTTCCAAAGATCTTCTTCCTTAAAAGGAACCGCGGTAAATTTGGGATAGGCGCAAATGGTACCGATGGCCACAAACTTTTCTACGCCTGCCTGTCTTCCAAGCTCCATCATCTGAACGCCCATCATGAGGTTCTCGTAAAAGAATTTTCCGGGATTTGCACGGTTCGCTCCTATCCCTCCAACTCTCGCGGCAAGGTGGATAACGATATCGGGGCTGGAATCTTTGTAAACTTTCTTGCAGGCCTCGTAACTGACGAGGTCATAATTCTTGCTCCTTGGTACGAAGATACTCCTGCAACCTCTCTCCTCCAACTTCTTAATGACGTAGGAGCCCAGAAAACCCGCTCCACCCGTTATGGTAACCCTTTTTTGCTCCCAAAAACCCATGGCAGCCCAGACGGAGGTTGACTTTCTCCTCAACCTAAATTTCTTTCTAATCTATTTTCCGTTGTTTGATAATTTCCGGATAACATCTTGACATCTTTTCATTTCTTCCAGGTCTTTGATGTCCGCATCCACCATTAATTTCACCAACTCCTTAAACTTGATTTTGGGCTCCCAACCCAATTTCCTCCTTGCCTTCGAAGCATCCCCCAGGAGTGAATCTACCTCTGTAGGCCGAAAATAGCGTGAATCGATCTCAACGTGTTCCCTCCAATCCAGCCCTTTGTATCCAAAAGCCTCTTCCAAGAATTCTTTCACTGAATGGGATTCCCCTGTGGCGATCACGTAATCGTCCGGCTCATCCTGCTGGAGTATCAACCACATGGCTTCGACATAATCTCCGGCAAATCCCCAATCCCTTTTTGCATTCAAATTGCCCAAATAGACCTTATTGTCCAGACCCAATTTGATTCTTGCCAATGCCCGGGTGATTTTCCTTGTGACAAATGTCTCACCTCTCCTTGGGGATTCGTGATTAAACAGTATCCCATTACATGCAAAACCCTTATAGGCTTCTCGGTAGTTGGTCGTCATCCAAAAGGAATATACCTTTGCAGCCGCATAGGGACTGCGAGGCCGAAAGGGCGTATTTTCATTTTGCGGTGGCGGTGAATCGCCAAACATCTCGCTACTCGAAGCCTGATAAAATTTTGTTGCGATCCCGCTTCTCCGGATCGCTTCCAACATCCTTGTGGCTCCAATGCCCGTAATATCCCCAGTGTACTCGGGCATGTCAAAGCTCACGCGTACATGACTCTGGGCACCCAGATGGTAGATCTCTTCGGGCTGGACGTTATAGATGAGATTGGTCAGTTGACCCGAATCTGAAAGATCACCATAGTGAAGGTAGATCTTAGCCTTGGGGTCGTGAGGATCGGTATAGAGATGATCGATTCTCTCCGTATTAAACGTGCTCGCCCTGCGGATCAAACCGTGGACTTCGTACCCTTTCTTTAGGAGAAATTCTGCCAAATAACTGCCATCCTGGCCGGTAATACCCGTAATCAGTGCTTTCCTCATCCCTTTTCCTTTCCATCATCTTCCATAGTCATCGTCGAATCTTTCAATATCATCCTCTTCGACGTAATCGCCGTTCTGGACCTCGATAATTTGAAGAGGGATTTTGCCCGGATTCTCCAAACGGTGCTTCACCGAGATGGGAATAAACGTGCTTTCATTCGGATGAACGTCGAAAACCTCTTCTCCCCTGGTAACTTTAGCCGTTCCCGAAACCACCACCCAATGCTCACTCCGATGATGATGGATCTGAAGGCTCAATTTGGCCTTCGGACGAAGCATGATTCTTTTTATTTTGTACCGATTGCCTTTTTCCAATACGGTATAATTTCCCCACGGTCTCTCCACGGTTCGATGGACCAGATGCTCTTCTCGATCACTCTTTTTTAGTGCTTCGACAACCTTTCTTACCTCCTGGACCCTCTCCTTAGAGGTCACCAGGGTCGCGTCCGGGGTATCGACCACCACTGCATCTTTAAGCCCGATGGTCGCCACAAGCCTTTCCCCGGAAAAAATGATGGAGTTTCTGCTCCCGATATCGATAGTATTCCCCTTCAAAATATTCCCTGCCTCGTCTTTTTTCATAATATCGTCCAAGGCAGTCCAGCTTCCCACATCCGACCACCTGAATTGGGCAGGAACCATCAAGATGTTTTCGCTCCGCTCCATCACCCCGTAGTCAATCGAAACACTTTCTATCGAATCATAAAGCTGTTTGATTTGATTTGTCTGTTCCGATTCATTCATTGGTTTGACCGGTTCAAAAAGAAGGGCTTTTATCTCTTTGAGGATTCTGAAAAGGGAGGGAAGGTGTTGATTGATTTCCGATAGGATTTTAGAAGTCTTCCATACAAAGATGCCGGAGTTCCAAAAATAACTGCCATCCGACAGATAAGCTTTTGCGGTTTGGAGATCAGGCTTTTCAAAGAACCGCTCAACAGGTAGCAGACCGGTTTTCTTCGTTCCAGAATTCTTATCTACTTTAATATATCCATATCCGGTTTCAGGTCTGTTCGGTTTGATCCCAAAGGTAACAAGGCGGTCTTCCCTGGCTCCCTGAATCGCCAGTCCTAAATCCGCTAAAAATTTGTCCGTATCGGGGATCGCATGATCAGAGGGCATCACAGCCATCACGGATTCGGGAGACAAGTGCTGGAGGTAAAGCGCGGCCAGGCCAACAGCCGGGGCAGTGTTTTTTCCGGTGGGTTCCTTGATGTACTTGATCTCTTTAGTCCATGCACCTAAAGCTTCAAGATGAAACCCTATGTCCTGTGCCTTATCTTCCGTTGTAACAATCCAAACATTCTCCGGGAGGAAAAAGCCGCTGACTCGTTTCATCGTCTGCCGGAGAAGGGACTCCTCTCCCGCAATCTGTAACATCTGCTTCGGCCAGGTCTCACGACTTAAAGGCCAGAACCGCGAGCCTGAACCTCCGGCCAAAATAACACAAAAAAGATTTGGATCATTCATCTCTTGTGTTAAGACTTTCCTTCTGATCAATTTGGTTTTGCCGTTTGCTTGGCCATTTCCCGTAAAGATGCGGAAAGGTCCTGGTTAGTCACTTAAATAGTAATGTATAACAAATTTGGTGGGATTTGTCTAATCTCCGTAAGCCCTTGGAATTTCAAGGTATTCGGTCGCACCACAATCGTCGTAGGATTAATTTTCACCCGCCGACTGAATGCGATTGCCCCGGAGAGTAACACCCACTTTAGCAGAAACGTAGGATAGTCCTTAGAGGCTTCTCAGACTTTAGAGGCTTAGTGAATTGCACTAATCTTTACAGGCTTAGCAGATAACTTAGGTCACCCTTTTTACGAAGGATCTAATTGTTTCTATCAATTTTTTCCTCTCTGAAAAAGATCCGCTTCCAGAAGCCGCTCCCATACCGCCCTGAATTGTTTTTATTGCATTTTCTAGATCCTCAATTTCGTAAACCACATGAACTAAGGGATTCCCTTCAATTTTTTGGGCGATCTCTACCTGGTGGTCGTCACGATTGAGCTCTCCATATTTAGTTCTTCTCGGAACTACAATGATGGGCTTCTCAAATTTGAGTGCGTTCAAGATCGTTCCGGTCCCACAGTGCCCCACTACGAGAGAGGCCTTTTTAAAATATTTTAGTATATCCTGATAGGAACAATATCGAAAGAAAGCTGCATGCTGAGGTTCGTAAGGAGCTGTCCCAATCTGCATGATAACCTCTTCTTTGATATTTCTTGCCACCTCATCCATTTTCTTGATGAGCCGTGTAAATTCTATTCCTTTCACTGCAGACCCGATTGTCACAAATATCAAAGCAGCCTCCCCCAGTAAACCGCCTTGGGTCTTTTCTTACTAAGAAGCTCTGGCCACTGAACAAGAAAAAGATCAACGATAGGATAAAGAAGTTTTCCGGTATAAGAATAATCTTTCACCCTGGCCAAAGACTCCATGAAGATTAGCTTGGTGCGGAAAAAGATTTTGCCAATATAGAAAGCAGGAACTGCAATCTCTGACCCTGTTGAAAAGAGGATGGATGGTCTTTCAATCCAGAAAATCCTAAGGAATGTAAACAGGCTCAAAATGATGGTCATACCTACAGCAACCCAGGAGGAATAACCTAGAATTAATCGGAGTCTGTAAACTCTCTTGACTTTGTCTAATTGAACGCCCGTCAGGCTAGGAAAATCATGAACAACCAAAAAGACATCGTGCCCGTCAAAAGCCTCGATGGTACTTAAGGCCTCGGTCAGGTGCCCTCCGGGTGAACAGATAAAACCGATCTTCTTGTTTAGCTTTGGACCTCGCATGGCCATTACCCTGGAGGAAGGCATTCTTTTCGAACTTCCCAAATACTCATCCCTTTATTTTCAAAGACAAGTTTTAAGAAAGGAAGTTCGGGCATCCTCCGGATGAAACTTTTAGGATAACCTCCAAGATGTTTGACTACCGAATCATCATAAATCCTCGATTTTTTAACGACGATATAATCAACCTTATTGATCCTCAAGGATCTCATCACATCGTCTATGTTAGAGTTCCAGAAAAACATCCGGTTTATGTCTCCGTGATATTCCGGGTACTCATTCGCGAGAAGATGTTGTTCTACATCAAAAAAAGAGCTCCAGATGAACCTTCTTTCTGTTGCTTCAAGTAGACTATATTCTGGGTACATAAGGAGCGCATCTCTCGGAATCTGGACCTTAATATAAGAAAACCCTTCTTTGATCTCATGCGGTATCTGACGTTGAGTACGAACATACGTCAGTGTCGCTCCAAACTGAACCAAACAAATGCCAATGGTCAAGACAGATACCCACTTTCTCTCAAAAGCAATAACGCTTTTGGAGGCCAAAAGGCATAAAAACGGAACGATTGGAAAGAGATACCGGATATCAGAATTGAAACCGAATAGAAAAAGAAAAAAGACGAGATAGCTCGTCAGTAATCCAAAAATCAATACCTTGATTTCTTTTTTCTCCTTTCTAAAAAGCCCATATAGAAAATAGAAAATAAGGAATAAGATCAGAACTACGCCAAGGTACTTTGCAAGATCCAAGGGATTAATCAAAGAAGAATTGAGATATTCTTTGGTACCCCACAAATAATATCTCACGCGCGACAGAATGTTCTCCAGGAACGTCGCATTTCGTATTGTCACATTTCGCGTTATCCCGTACCCCTGAATCTGAAATTTGGAGCTTTCGATGTTCAGATATCGCCAACGCATATCCAAGAAAAATGTAATGGCCACGGGGATCACAAGGAAACTCAAGTCTCTCAGTTTCTTGAGAAACCCTATCCTCTCAAAATAGAGAGGAATCAGGGCCATTGCAGGAATCAGGAAGCAGGCATTTCTCTTGGTTAGATACATCAGGGAAAAAATGATCCCACCCCATAGATATTTCTTATCGATGACTAAGTAGAATGCCACCAAGGAAAGTGCCGTAGCAGGTACGTCGATATAAAAGAGGATGCCGAAGGCCACTGTCATAGGCATAGTTGCCAATATCAGGCATGACCAAGCACCTTCTTCTTTACCAAATATCTTTTTTCCGGAAAGATAAGTGAAAATTAATAGTAACGTATAAAAACACGTATGATAAATTTGTGCAACCGGGAAAGAAACCCTTCCGATCGTTCTCCATAGCGCCGCTAATACGCCATCCCACAATGGATCTGTCGCATAGAAAAACCCTGGGGGATTCCCGGACTCATAAAGTGGATCATGACTCACCCGTTTTCCCGCTTCAAACATACTCTTAGCAAACCGGTAATGGTAGACCTCATCCCCGAGATAAAGTTCTGAGGTGAGCCCCGCAGTAAGAAGGCTGATAGAGGCGATAGCTATAAGAAAAAATACTTTCCTATTTTTTAATGTCTCCACGTTTTTCGATGACCCTTGCAGGCACTCCCACGGCAATGCAATAGATCTCATGCCTCTCTACCAAATCGTCTCAGGAATCTTTTGAATCGATCATCTTCGTCCGTACCTCATTGGGAAAAACCGTCCTATTTTCCTCTGTTGACTTCCCATATACTCATTGCTTGATTCTCAAAGATTTTCCTAACTAATGGGAAGGTTGGAAGCCTTTCTACGAAAGATCTCGGATACCCCCCAAAGTGCTTGACTTCAGTATCATCATAGATTCTCGATTTATCTACTACAATATAATCAAGCTTGTTTACCTTTATAATCTCCTTGATATCATCTTCTTTTTTGCTCCAAAACATGAGAGCGCTTTTATCGTCCATAAAATCGAAGGTTGGATATTTTTTACCCATCATCAAACTCTCAACTTGGAAAAAGTTAGCCCAAACAAATTTTCTCCCCGCTGCCTCGATAAATATATATCCAGGATACATGAATAATGCATTGACTGGAGTATTCTGTTTTATAAATTCAAAACCCTCTCTCATTCCTGCTGGCACAAGTCGTTTCTGATGGACATAGAAGGCGCTCGTCAAGAGTTGCAGGACACAGATAGTCCATATCGAAACTTTGATCCATTTTGGATTTTCAATTATTCTAAAAGAAGAACCTGCAAGGGCACAAAGCAGAGGAATCACAGGGAAAAGGTATCGGATGTCAGAATTAATGCCAAATAAAAACGCAAAAAACACAAAATATAATATAACACAAACCCATAACCGCAAATCTTCTTTCTTATTCTTTTTAAAGAGAAAATATAAAAACAGACCCGCGAGCAGCATGACACCAAAATACTGGATGACATCCTTTGGATTGATCAACGACGAATTCAGATATTCTCGGGTACCCCATAGTTTGCCCCATAGTTTAGTCACTATATACTTCAATCTTGTTGCAATATACTCCGAAGTACTTGCAATGCCTACACTTGTATATTTCCCCACGCCCGGTATTGTAAAAGTTGAACCTTCAATATAAATCCTTCTCCACCTCAAGTCAAAAGGAGCGAAAATCGCTGTTGGCAAAATCAATAGGATTGAATTCTTCAGTTTCCTGATTAACGATTCTTTGTCAATGAGCCAAAGAACCAACATAAAACCCGGGACCAAAAAGCAGCCATTTCTTCTCGTAAAATACATAAGGGATATGCCCAACCCTGCTAAGAAATACCTTTTCTTTAGAAAAAGCAGTAATGAAAGAGCGGCAAATGCGGTTCCTGGTACATCCAAATAAAATAAGATGCTAAAACTGACGACCATCGGAGCACTTGCAATCAACAGCGCAGCAAAAATTCCCTCCCGTTTTCCATAAACTTGTTTCCCTATAAGATACGTGAGAATGATGAGAAGGAGGTAATAGAAAGTATGATAAGTCTGTGCCAAAGGAAATGATATGTTTCCTGTCAATCTCCATAAAATGGCCAGGAGCCCGCTCCAAAATGGCTCCGAGTTATAGAAATAACCCGGGGGGTTGCCCGTAGAGTAAACAGGGTCAAAAGGGACTCGCCTCCCAGCGGTATACATGTCTTTGGCAAACCGGTAATGACAGACCTCATCCCCCACCGAGACCTCAGAGGTCAAGCCTGAACTTAGCACTGTGACAGCAGCCAAAATAAGAATCAGTAAAAGCTCTTTATTTTTTTTGAGCTTCTCCACGTTTTTTGATTACCCTCGCAGGCACCCCTACGGCAATGCAATAAGGAGGGATGTCCTTTTTTACTACGGCTCCCGCTCCGATCACAGCTCCCTTTCCCAAGGTCACCCCCTTCGTGATCACGCAGTTTGAGGAGATCCAAACGTCATCCTCAATGGAAACTTCTTTAAAGGAGAGGGGTTGACGGTTCATAGGGATACTCAAATCCTGGTAGCGATGATCGGAATCCACAATGACATTCTGGGGACCAATGATCACATCATTTCCAATCTTAATCGACAGGCCACTGAAGATGATCGTTCCTTCTCCGATGTGGACGCGGTCTCCGATCATAATCTTGCCATTAGGCGTTGTGCTAATGGTTGCACCTCTTAAAATGCGAACGCCATTTCCGATGAAAATTGCATCACGACTATTCCCGACAATTCTTACCCCTCCATAGAACTTAACGTTCTTGCCAACATTGCCCCCCATGGAATGAATCAACATTTTCCAAAACCAATATCTGAAGAAGAATCCAACATCAAAATATAGAAATTTAACAATTTCCCATAACATGAAGATGCTCTCCTCTAACATCCTTTGGCTTCTCTAAGCTATATAATTATCTCCCTCTCCACCATCGCAGGAGATAAGCTCCCCAGGCGGTATTTATCATCCACCAAACCCTTCTCCATAGCCATGTTCGGACAGGATTCAGACTTTTCTCATAAAAATAGAAAGGGTATTTCTGGGCTCCCCATTTCTCTTTAAAATTCATCAGAGCGATATCGTCTTTTTGGGAAGCCATAAGATCAAAAAACCTTCTTCCTGCTCGTATCGTTAAACAAATCCCGCGGTGGACAAGAAGGTCATTGGGACATAACGAAAGATATTTATCAATCGAAGCAGCAAAAAAGTAGTAGGTCGTCTCTGGAGAGAAAAGAAGGATGATTCCAGCAATAATCTCGCCCCTTAGTTTCGCCAACAGGATTTTCGCTTCTCCCTTTTTAACCAGATGGTGATAAATGGAGTGAAGCGCCTTCCTGCTCCATGTGTTATAGGCTTCATTTCGCTTCATCGTCTCTAAATATAGATTAAAAAGAATGTCAATCTCCTTCGAATCCGTTACTTCGTATATACTCACTCCAGATTTCTCCGCTTTTCGAACATCCCGTCTCACCCTCTTTTTATAATTGTTCCAAAGGGTTTCCTCTGTGGTATCGTCTAAATCCAACAAATGGGTATAAGCTGTTTCCTTTCGATACCCCTCTAATTCAGGGAACTGGACCTGAAAATTTTTCCCAATCCGAATAAAATGGACATGTTCCTTCTTCAATCGCTCCTCAAAGAATTGCAGAAATTCAGAAAGATATTCAAACTCTCCTAAAAAACCGCCATAAGGAATATTAGAATAGAACATTCTCAATATCTTGAAATCGAGAATGATTCCAGGAAGAGCAAGGATAATTTTCTCATCTTTCTTAAGGCAATAAGAAACCACCTCCGCATCAAATCCCTCTCTCAATACGCTTGACCATTCGGTCCGATTGAAGATAGAAGAGGAGTGGAAACTCATAAAGTCAACAAGTTCAGCATCATCAAAGAACAGTCTTTCCAACTTCAAGGTTGAACCCTTTTCCATAAAGCCGCTTCTGAATTCTCAAAAATCTTTACCCAGCCTTCCAGATGTGGAAGCTTCTCTACAAAAGATTGAGGATATCCTCCAAGGTGATGCACCTCACGATCGTCATAGATACGGGATTTCTTTATCAAAATATGATCGATTTCATTAATTCTAAGGGCATGATTCGTCTCTTCCGGATACCCCCAAAAAATTGTTCTCAAACTATAAACCGGACCCGATCTGGCCACTTTGAACGCACTCCAAATCACCCTCCGCTGTGCATAGATCAGAAGGTTCTCCTCAGGGTAGAGGATCAAGGCGCTCTCTGGCACGTTGTTTTTAATAAATTCAAATCCTTCCATCATCCCGGGAGAGATTTGCCTTTTCTGATGGACATAAAAAGAGGTACTGGCGAATTGGAGGATACATACGCCTATCAAGACCCACCTCCAAGATCTTCTAAGAGAGAGAAACGAAGGAGTAATAAGAACAGCTAAGAAGGGGAGGATAGGGACTAGGTACCGCAAATCAGAGTGGACTCCAAAGACGATCAAGAATACAATGAGATAACTGATCACAGGGACCCAGAGGCTAAGATCCTTTCTTTCCCATCGCCTAAAACGAAAAATATGAAATAATAGTAAAAACAGAAATACCAAACCAAGGTATTTGATGAGGTCTATGGAATTCGTCAAATTTGAGCTTGAAAATTCTTTAACTATAATATTTTTAGCTGGACTTGTAACTTGTAGTCTGACGATTTGTTCCGGGATTTGTTCTACGATTCGTTTCGAGATTGGTTCTGAGGTTCGTTCCAAGATTCGTAACCACATTCCTTCCGAGATTCGTTCAAAAAATCGTTCCAAGATGCTTCCCTTACTGATGATGTTAAATTGGAAAGGTATATTTTTGTTTCGCCACAAAAAATCCGGGATGTAGATGGTGAGAACAGGCAGGGTGAAGAAGGTCATATTTTTCACAATCTTTAAAAGGTTTTTCTTCTCATTCCAAAAAATTAAAAAAAGGAATCCAGGGAAGAAGAAAACCGAATTGAGTTTTGTAAAATACATTAAAGCTGATGCCACACCCGCTTCAATATATCTTTTCTTAAGAATGAAATACATACTGAAGATTGAGAAAGTGGTTAATGGGATGTCCACATATAGGAGTGTACTAAAGCTCACCATGGTCGGTATGGTGGCGATGATGAAAGCGGAGAACCAACCCGCTTCTTGGTTCCCTGTAACCTCTTTCGCCAAAATAAATGTCATCCAGACCAAAAGGATAAAGAATAGAATGTGATAGATTTGTGCACTCGTCTGATAAACCCCTCCGGTAATCTTCCAAAGAAAGGCTAAGCCAAAATGCCACAAAGGGGGATCATTATTAAAAAAGCCTGGAGGATTCCCAGATGCATAGAGAGGATCAAATGGAACCCTCTTCCCCGTATTGTAAATATTCTGAGCAAATCGATAATGGTGGGACTCATCTCCAAGGGAGACGGGAGTGATGGATCCATTGATGACAATGATGGCGGCTTCCAAAAGAAGAAGGGCCCAGAATATCTTTACAGGAGATCGGGTTCGCACCATATTTCGTTTATTTCGTTGCAAAAATGAAGAGTCGATCCAAAATCTTCGATCCAAGATGGATTGGAAGCAAGATGGGTTTGACCGTCGAAACCTTCTTGAACTTTCCCCTAAGGGTTGTTGAGGGTGGAAAGCCGTGAAGCAAACTGCCTTTCATCTCGACCTCACGGAATCCTGCTTGGCGCAGTGAATCCTCCCAATGTTTCCAACCCTGAACATTGATATGAGTTGGGTCATCTCTTCCATAAATTAATTTCATATAGATATCCCTCGGTAGGGAATCTCCGTTGGGGGTAATCAAAAAGAGGAGGCCCCCTTTTATCAATATTCGATAAATCTCCTTGACGAAAAAGTCTTCATCCTCCACATGTTCAATCACATCGAAGGCGGTCACCGCATCGAAAAAGTTCGAATCGAAACTCGATTTCTCTTTTGAAAAATCAAGCTGGGTCACCTTCGCTTTCTCTAAACCCCTTAATTTCTGAATGGCTGCTGTCGAGATATCTACTCCATATATTTCAGGGATCCCTGCTTCAACACAGGATCGCAAAAAATACCCAAATCCACACCCGATATCCAAAATTCTCTCCACCTTTCGCTTCCTCAACAACACCATCTTTAAATAAAAACGAACGATGGCTTTCCGTTCCTCATTGAAAACATATCGATCGCACAGCCATTCCCGGTAGTAAGACTCGTCAAATCTTTCGTCTTTCCTAATCATAACGCTCGATCCCCTTCCTTAATACCATAATAAGTCACAAGGGATCCGTGTCCCGAGGCACTCTCTAACTGCGTGCAAGGGCTCGACAAAAAAGTACAAAGGATCCAAGCCAGCCTTTGAAACAGAGGGTTCCCTCCCCTGCCTTCACTTGCCCAGGACCTTTGGGGATCAAGAGTCGGAAACAGGGAAATCACCAAGGTGGGCGGATGCCACCAGTTCATGAAATGGTCGATCTTCATCACTTTAAATCCAGCCTTTTTGAGCAGTGAGCTGAGGGTGTGAATATTAAAATAATAAAGGTCTCTTGGGACATCGAAAGCTGCCCATCTCTTCTTAAAGAGTTTATATTGCAAAGAATCCTTGTTCGGAACCTGAATGATCAAGAAACCGTCCTTCTTCAAGATCCGATGGATTTCTTTAATCACTTCATCAGGGTTATGAGTATGTTCCAAAACACTATAAAGAGTCACAATATCAAAAAATGCTTCTGGGAATTTAGCTGAAAGCAGATCTCCTTTTATCACATTTAGTTTCAAGTGCTCCTTTGCATAGCCTGCCGAATCAGACGTCTCGACGCCGTAAGATTCAAACCCATTGTTTCTAAACACGTCAAGGCGATCACCTGTGCCACAGCCGATATCTAAAACCTTCCCCTGGGATCTCCCTGTAAATTTTACTACTTTCGAGACCTCGTCCCGTAGGAGATGATACCGGTAGCCCTTCTCTAATCTCCTAACCAATCTTATCAAAAAAGAATCGGCCTCCAGGGTTTCCTTCCAGGAATAAGTCTCCGGATAAAACCTTCCCATCTCTTCTTCGGAGGGCCTGGGGTTGATATAGAGAAGTCCACATCTCTGACATTCGACAACATTAAATCCGTCTTCAGCAACACCAAATTTATCCTTCTTGCTAAAAAGGATCTGGATGTTATCAAGCCCACAAAGATTACAGTTCACATACTCCATTAAAATTCTCTTTTCCCAAATTCCCTGATCTCGTGGATAATCAAATCGACTTCCTCATCTTTCAAATCGGGAAAAAGAGGGAGGGTTAACAATTTTTTCCAGACGTTGTCGGAAACAGGTGTCTGGCCCAGAAAGGCATGATACATCTCATAGTGATTGTTCGGGATATAGTGCACCCCCGTAGAGATCCCCTTCTCCTGGAGATAGATATTGAGTGGATCCCTCTTCTCCACCTTGATCACATAATTGTGATGGGAAGGTTTTGCATAAGGTTTGATCGTCGGCGTTTCCAGCCATTTCAGCCCTTTGAGGCCCCGGTTATACCTGTCCGTGATCTCTTTTCTCTTCTGATTCATCCGGTCCAGTTTTTTGAGCTGTACGAGGCCGATGGCTGCTGGAATGTCATTCATGTGGTACTTGAAGCCCACTTCTTCGACATTGTAGTACCACGAATATTTCTTATCCTTCTCTTCCCTTGACCATGTATCTTTCGAAATGCCCATCCATCTCAGTTTCATCAGTCTCCCGTAGAGCTCTGGGTCATCGGTGGTAATCATCCCTCCCTCTCCGGTAGACATATTCTTGACGGCATGAAAACTAAAGCAAGCGAGATCCCCCACAGAGCCCAATCTCTGCCCTTTATATTCCCCTCCACAGCCATGGGCTGCATCTTCTATCACCCGGATATTCCCAGCTTTGGCCATCTCCAAAATGGGATCCATATCACAGGCATGCCCTCCATAGTGGACGACTAAGACGGCTTTTGTCTTTGGAGTAATATTCTTTCTAATTTCACTCGGATCAATATTGAGGGTATCGGGTTCAATGTCCGCAAAGACAGGAGTGCCTCCGTTGTAAAGGATGGCATGATTAGTTGAAACAAATGTCATCGGGGTCGTAATCACTTCCATATCTTTAATCTCGAGAACTTTTAATGCTAGATGGAGGGCAGCCGTTCCTGAGTTGAGAGCTACAGCAAATCTCGTCCCAATATACTCAGCAAACCTTTCTTCAAACGCTCTGGTCTTCGGGCCCAAACCGATCCATCCCGTTTTGAAAGGTTCCCGGAGTGCCTCCAATTCCTCTTCCCCGAAGCAAGGTTTAAACACAGGTATCATTGCTCGCTCCCTTCCTATTCCCTTAAGGCAATCTGTCTTGCGGAAATTCCATATTGCCTGATCAGTCTGTAAACTTCCTTGTTGGAAATCCTTTTCTTCTCTTGAATAGCCCTTCTCTTCCGAATCATTAGGGGAAGGGATCTCCAAATCGAAAGATAGACCTTTATCAATATCTTGATAAGCGCTGTCTTCGAAAAATCGCTTGTAAACCGCCCGGCTGCTCCCTCCCCGGTAAAGGCTCCGTAAGCCTGCAACACATACCGCCAAAACGTGTAGAATTGACCAAAGAGGAGTAGAGAGATGGGGAAACTCTTAATCGCCACCCAAATTCGATTCCTCTCCACCAAAAACGCCTTAAATGGGGAGTAAGTCCCGGAACTGGCGGAGTGAAAATGGTAGACGATCGCTCTGGGGTTGTACATGCACTTCCAACCTGCCAGTTGTGCTCTCCACCCCATATCCGTCTCATCGGCATAAGCAAAGAAATCTTCGTCATAAAGGCCTATATCTTCTAACATCTCACTGCGATAGAGGCAAGCACAATCGCTCGCAAAGAAAACCTCGGCTTCTTCATTATAACGGTCCCCTCTTTCCAACCTTCCTCTCCCAATGGAAAGACCATCCGGGCAGACCACAATGCCGGCAGCGTCGATGAGGTCCTCCTCATATTCAAGAAGAATCTTAGAAGCACAGGCACCGTACCGAGCATTTTTTTCGATGCCCCTCTTCAATTCTTCGATGCAGTTCGGGTCCAGGCGGGTGTCGTTGTTCAACATCATAATATACCTTCCCTGAGATACTCGGATTCCAACATTATTTCCTCCTCCAAACCCTAAATTCTTTCCGTTGATGAGCAATTTGACGTCGGGAAATCTCTTCCTTACTAATTCGGCCGAACCATCCGTCGATGCATTATCTACCACAATCAGTTCCAAAGGATCGTAGGTCTGTTCTCGAAGGGAATTCAGGCACTTCTCCACTACCTGTTGACCATTCCAGTTCAGGACGACGACGCTGATCAGCGGCGAGTCAGGCTCCATCAATTTTTCACCGTTCTTTCATCCACATGATAAACCATGTAAACATTTACTCCAAAGAGACAAAGAGCCACGATGCCCACCGCAACAAGCACCTGGGTTAAGGTCTTGTGAAAGAGGAGAATGGATCCAGTTTGACCTATGGTCGAAAAGAATAGCGGGTAAAGAAACCCTCTTCGCTGAGTGGAGAGATGGTAATAAAGCAGGATGAGAATGAAAGAGAATAAGCTCATATTGATGCAAAAAAACCTAACCAACGGGATACATTCTAAGTAAGCCTTCCCGCTCACAACCCTAATAATAAGAGAAGGGAAAAACAGACCAACGAAGACCGCCAAGCCACAAAAAGTGAGTGCAATCATCAGCCCTCGTTTCAAGATTGGGGGACCCTCCTGCGCTCGGCCTTGGCCCTGCAGTGCAATAAGCTTGGGGAACATCACCATCACCACAGGGATGGGAAGAAAAAGGATGATCTTTCCAACCATCTGAGCGATAGAATAGTACCCTGCCTCTATTGGCGTGAAAAAATGTTTAACCAAGATTAAATCAATATTGGTGAGCACCATAAAACATAGGAGAGTGATCCCCACAGGCAAAAAATACTGGTACACCTCTGAGATATAAGCTGGATCAGATTCTTCGACGCTTTGTTCAGACTTTGACTCATTTCTCTTTGGCAGGAAACCGCCTAAGATGATGAGAGATAAAAAGAAAGTCGCCCCGTAAGAAAACGCAACGGCTCCCATCGCTCCTAATAGCCCAAAACCCAAGAAGACGAAAAGGATCCCCAAACCCAGTTTAAGACCGCTGTTCATAATGAGGTTAAAAGTGAGTGAACCAAACTTTTGCAGGCCCTGAAGCCCTCCCCATGGAATTGGGATAATCATCGCAAAAAACAATCCAGCGGCTAAAAGAATAATCAATCCATAAGAGGAGATTTGGAGAAAAGAAGAGATGAATCGGATACCGACCACAATGAACAAAAAAATAGCAAAGCCAACGATCAGCATCAATATCAGAAGGTGCCGAAGCAGTCTGTTCGTTCGTTCGTATTTATCCTGGACCTGAAAGGAAGAAATGAATTTTGTCACCGCTGTTTGAACCGTACTCGCGGGGACAGAGATGATCATGAATAATGCCATGAGAGTATTCAGCTGCCCATAGTCGATAGGGGGAAGGTACCTCACCATAAAAAGATGATAAAAAAGGTTGAAGAGGTTGAAGAGACTAACACCTACAAACATCAACCCGGTGTGCCGGAGAAATTCATCCTTCAATCTTAAGATCTTCAATAAATCACCCCGTAAACGATGATCAAATTCCCGGCCTTTCCCGTAAGTCTATAACATTCTCTTAAATCCGTTAATCGAATGGATTCTTTAAAATCCGGATTCAACTCATGAGTGTGTCTATTTACTAAAATGTACTTAACCCCCCTTTCTCTTGCAAGCTGAATAATCTCCTTATAGGACTTGCCGGGGGTCCCGGGCGTATAAACTCCGGGCGGCAATAGAACAAATTCTCTTTCACCATAGAATGCTTCGAGAGGGCTATTACTCATAATGATAGCGCCTTGGGGTGTATTCTGTCTTAGCCACAGCCCTACCATTTTCTCTTCTGCACGACCTCGCCTCTCCGGCGTCAAACTCTGAGGCAACTGCACCAGGAGGCTTAGAATGATCAAAAACGAAACCCACTTCTCAGGGTTCGATATTTTGAACCTCTGCAAATACCTTGGAACTTCCAAAATACCAGTGCCCGCCCAGAATAGTGAAATAGGTATTAAGGGAACAGAAAAACGGATGCTGGACTTTGTAAAAGTAGACAAAGAAACTAAGTGAAATAAAACAAGAGAGGCAAGGAACAATTCCCCTTTCACTCCCTCTTGTCTCACCCTTATCAATCCAAAAAATAAAAATACCCATAAAGCAAAATGATAGGCCCTCAGATAATGGTAGGCGGTGAACGGAATGAATCGAGTAATGTTTTTTACCATCTCCAGAATCTTACGGCTCCTTGCTTCGGTTTTCGGCACCTCAGCTGGTTTTGTTGCTTGAATACCGACTTCTGAGGGGGGATCCTTTTTCTCCTCAACCCGGTTTAATACCTCGGATTGGACTGTCCTCCCTTTTTTGCTAATCAACCATTGACCTGTCTCTCGATGGATATAAAGAAGATAAGGGATGGTGAGGATGAATAACGGCAAAATCAAAGCACCGATTAGAGCCATTTTTTTGAACCATCTTTCCTTTATCCCACCGTAGATAACGACCCAAACCAGAAGAACGAATAAATATCCAATTCCCTCCGGCCTCGTAAGATAAGCCAAGGGTAAAAACAATCCTGAGACGATCAACCCAAGAATCCTCCCTCGCTTCAATCCCACCCAAAAAAAATAAACGGATAAAGTAATAAGACCCCAGTAGGTGGCTTCGGAAAGGAGCATTCCGGAGTAGGTCACCAAATAGGCATGAAAAGAATAAAAAAGGCCTGAAAAAATAGCCTCCTTTTGCCCTATTGCCTCTTTTACAAGGTAGAAAACAGGGATTAAGGTGATGGTCCCAAAAAATAGGGAAATCAATCTGCCAGCCATTTCCACATAGTGAGGACTGGGTGAAACCAACCAAATCAGAAAGGGATAAAGGGGATGTAAAGCTGAAGACAGCCCTTTTGCAAAATCATGTCTTAAGAAATCTCTTGCCATGAATCCATAGCCTGCTCCGTCATAGGCAATTCCTTTTCCCATCAGAACCGCATAAAGTCTCAATCCAAAGGTAATCCCCAGGAGGATCAAAAGTATCTGTTTTTCGCTAAGGTCTTCTATAAAAAGCACGATCTTACTAATCATCTATTTGGAATCCTCTTTCTCCAAGATTTATATTTATTTAATTGCAAATTTCCAAAAGATCAAGGGTCGCTTGGTATAAATTCTTAATATTTACGCGTATCTTCGTCGTAAGAGCAGTCAGAGAAGTTGACAGAGCCGATTTTGTTTCCTTTTACATCAGTCCCAGAATGTGATCGACTCTTGTAAATTTGAAATGTTTTAACAAGAATTCCAATTTTCTTATGGCACTCGGGACACCGTAGTATGAACGAATACGGTTGGAAACAGATAATTTCAGTCTCGGCGTTTTTGGATCGCCTTCCCAGGGATGATAGTAAATGAGGAACGAACGATGCCGACTAAGTCTCTTCAACCCCCAGTAAAGGAGAGGGAGGGGGTACATCCTGAAATAGCCTCCCCCTGCTATGGGAATCCTCAGTTTCCCAAAGGTCAGCAAGGAGATGGGAAACTCAATCAGGGGACTTTGAGGATCTTCCTTCCTTAAGTCTTCCAATGAGATTCGATAAGGATGGGCCGGTGCCCCGCTTATCCCATAAAGTGGACTTATTTTCGCAGGAAAGATGCTTGAATCATATTGGTACCCAAATTCCAGAAGAACCTTAAGGGCCCATTTGGTACGATTATCAAGAGAAAAACAAGGGGCGCGGAACCCCTTCATCCGAACATCTCCAAGAATCTCTCTCACGACGGAATGGAAACGTTTAAGTTCTTCTCGAAAAAGACTTTCATCCAATTTACATAATAGGGTGTGCGAATAACCATGACAGCCAATCTCATGTCCTCTTCGAAAAATAGACCGAATCAGTTCAGGATTCTGTTCGGCAACTTCCCCCACTACAAAGAAGGAAGCTTTGGCTTGATGGCGGTCAAGGAGGTCGAGAATTGGCCGAGTCGCCTCTGCTGCCCGAGAGATAGGGGACCTTCTTCCCTCCACCAGTTCCGAGTGATACCATTCCTCTAAATCAATCGACAAGGCATGCATCACAGTCATCTCAGCGTTTCGATAACCTCATTCATCGTATGGTATGCATCAGCCCATGATGATCCAGGCACTCTTTTTGTTATTTCAACGTGCAGGTTATCTGTGGGAAACAAGAAAAATCAAGAAGGGATAAAAAGGAGGGCGGCTGAGGACAACCCCTTCATGGTATCACCCTTTGAAATAGATTCAACGTGATAATTTCAGGGGGGCGACCCGAGAGTTTCCGGCTTTTTTGGACTTTTTACGAATTCATCCGATGCCCAGAGCACTTTCTTAGGATCTGTACGATTTTTTCCGCTGCCTTCCCGTCTCCAAATATCTTGTTTCCCTCAGGATGCCGACTCCGTAATT
Source organism: Thermodesulfobacteriota bacterium (assembly GCA_047519465.1). Taxonomy (GTDB): domain Bacteria; phylum Desulfobacterota; class BSN033; order BSN033; family UBA1163; genus UBA1163. Next base: position 72,474 of record JAPVTA010000151.1, read on the forward strand.
CTAAACGGTGGACCTCTCTCTGAATCCTCTTCCCCTCCGTTCCTGTCAATACATTCCACCCGCTCTTAATCGTCTCGACCCATTCGGTCTCCTGCCTTAAAGTAATACAAGGGACTCTTAGCCAATAAGCCTCTTTTTGAACTCCCCCCGAATCCGTCAGGATGGCCTTCGCATTTCTTTCGAGCGTGAGCATATCGAGATAGGATACTGGCTCAATGAATTTAATCTTATTGAATTCGGAGAAGAGATGAGAGACCTTGATTTTCTTCTTTGTCCTTGGATGCAGCGGAAGGACGACAGGAGTTCCTTTCCCAATCTCATTTAAGGCTCTGCAGACGGATGTTAGCCTTCTTGGGTCGTCAGTATTCTCGGCGCGGTGGAGGGTGGCCAAGTAGTAACTCGCGCCTCGTGTCCCGTGTCTCGTGTCAAAACCCAAATGTTTAAGAATCCTTGATCTTTTCTCAGCTATTTTAGAATAATAAAGGATTGAATCGTACATCACATCGCCTACGTTTTTAACGACCTTTGTCCTCCTGTCTTTTATCCCTTCCATCGATAGATTCCGAACAGCCAGGTAAGTGGGACAGAAGAGAAAAGTGGAAAGATGGTCCGTTAGAAGACGGTTGATCTCTTCTGGCATCGTCGGGCTATAGCTTCTCAAACCTGCCTCCACGTGGCCGATAGGAATCTTGAGTTTTGCCGCAGCCAAAGCCCCCGCCAGCGTCGAATTTGTATCACCATAAACAATGACCGCTTCAGGTCTTTCCTTTTGAAGCACCATCTCAATACGTTCGAGCATCTTCCCAGTCTGCCAGGCATGAGAGCCCGAACCCACCCCCAGATGGTAATCCGGCTTGGAAAGTTTAAGCTCTTCAAAAAAAACCTTATCCATCATGTAGTCGTAATGCTGCCCAGTATGGACCCAAATCTCCCGAATTCGTTTTCTTCCTCTATTTGACTTCTCGATTGCGCGATGGACCGCTCCCGCTTTGATAAATTGGGGTCTTGCGCCCACAACGGTCACAATCTTCATTCCTTCAACCTTCCCTTTGGAACATTCGCGTATAAGTCTCTGCGTTAAGGTTACGAAGCCAGTTTCGGATATGGTCAAAGGGTTACGGCTAAATAACCCAAAAAATGCAACGCTACCCTCTCATGAAACGGGCATCCTTGCCACTACCCTCTGACCTCTATTTTTGAATCAACTTCACTCCGGCACGGTCTTTTTTATATCGCCTACCGCAGGCCTTACAGATTGCCTTTCCGGATCGGAAAGTAATCTCCTCAGCACATTCGCAGACCCATCCTTTCACTTTCCCCGGATTTCCATAAACCAATGCATAATCCGGGACCGCCTTGGTCACGACAGCACCGGCTCCAATAAAGGCGTATTGGCCAACCGTATTTCCACAGACCATTGTCACGTTGGCGCCAAGGGTCGCACCTTTTCTTACCAAAGTCTTCCGAAATTCTTTCTTTCTCGATATGAAGCTCCTGGGGTTGAAGACATTTGTAAAAACCATAGAGGGCCCACAAAAGACATCGTCTTCTAAGATGACTCCGTCAAAGATAGAGACATTGTTTTGAACCTTTATATTATTTCCCAAGACTGCACCTGAACCGATAAAGGCATTTTGACCGATGATGCAGTTCTCCCCAATCCTTGCGCCCGACATGATGTGGGTGAAGTGCCAGATTTTTGTTCCCTTCCCAATCTCAACGGGCTCATCCACGACAGCCGTGGGATGGACAAAGTACTCCTTTTCCATTCCTTATTCTCCTTCGAGGCGGACTGGAAACCCTTTCTTCTTCAAAGACTCCTGGGCAGCCATAAGAATTTTTACCACTCTGACTCCGTCCCTGCCCCCGGTTTTAGGCTCTTTCCTCGATTCGATGCTTTGGATGAAATGTTCTGCCTCAGCGCGGAGCGGCTCTGCTATCTTAATACTCGGAATAGTAATATCTCCAAATCTCAAGCTGAGATATTCCCCATAGGTATCATAGGAGAGATTCCTAACCCCTTTGTCATAGATCTTCAGTTTCTCAGAAGCCTCCATATCATCGAAGACCACCATCTTTTTTGAGCCCACGATGGTGATCCTTCTTAACTTGTGAGGATCCAGCCAGCTTAAATGAATATTACACATCTTGCCGTCAGAGAATTGAAGCCCGAGAAACACCACATCTTCAATCCCCCTTTGAATATAACTTTCTCCATGAGCGGTCACTGCAACGGGCTCTTCCTCGAGGAGGTACAGGATGACGGATAAATCGTGGGGGGCAAAAGAAAGAAGGGCATTTTCATCCTGACGGATCACGCCGAGGTTAACTCTTTGCGTATAAATATAATAGATCCTTCCCAACTCACCCGACCCGACCATTTCCTTCAACCGATCGACGACAGGATGATAGATCAAGAGATGACCGACCATGAGGATTCTTTTCCTCTTCTTCGCGATCTCCAACATGTCTTCGGCATCTTTTGTATTCATGGCCATGGGTTTCTCTACCAACACATCTTTATCGGCTAACATCAATTCTTTTGAAAGAGGATAATGGGAGAGAGCTGAAGAAGCTACTACGACTCCTCTCACCTCTGGGTCCTGAAGGACGGGATTCAAATCCTCGACCATCTTCGTTTGGGGGTATATCTTCCCTAATGGCAGCAATTTCGAAGGATCTTGATCACAGACATATTTTAGTCGAACATTGGGAACTTCGGAAAATACCCTGATGTGGTTCTTCCCCCATGCCCCAGCTCCCACCACAGCAACGTCAATCATGGAACCTCCTCTCTAAATCGTGTTTCGTGTCCGTGTCTCGTGACCGGTAATACCCTCCAAATCCCTTTTAAAATTTGAGCTTTGCCATTTGACATTGGCTTATCTCCTTAACCCCATTCCTTCTGGGCACAACCTTAGATGCCACCAAAACAGATAGGCATAGATGGAGAGTTTTTTTCGCCAGCCCTTTACAATGAAGAAGGTCGCCAGAGAAGCCGCAGTCATCATCAGCAGTTCGAATACCAACCTGATTGACAACCCACTGAGAAGAATCAGCCACTGCAACCTCCCTCTATTTTTTTTGAAAAAATGGTAGCGAGAACGAAAATACTCAACCTTTGCCCTTTTTCTTTCTGCCTCAGCGCTCTTCCCTTGAAAATGATAGACTTCAGCCTGAGGGACATGATAGACCTTCCAGCTCGCCCTCTTGATGCGATAACACCAATCTGTTTCTTCGAGAAAAAGAAAATAGTCCTCATCCAATAAACCCACTTGCTCTATTGCTTCTCTCCTGACCGCCATGCAGGCACCGATCACTGAATCCACTTCAACGGGTTCAGAATAGTCTCTCTCCTTTCCTGGAAACTTTTTCGGAAAAAGCCATCTCAGCAGACTCTTATTGAGGAGCTCCGTAGCCAAGGATGGGAAATTGGCGATAGAGCTCTGTTTCGACCCATCTGAATTGAGCAGTTGCGCTCCTGCCACCCCGACATCGGTATGAGCATCCATAAATAAGGCTAATTGTTCAATGGCTCCATCCTTCACGTGTGTATCCGGATTTAGAAGAAGGACATATTTCCCAGACGCTTTTCGAAGCCCCTGATTGACAGCCTTCGAAAATCCCAAGTTTTCCTGATTTTGGATGACGTGAACCGAAGGAAAGACCTTCTTCACTTCACTTCCGCTCTCATCGTAAGAGCCATTGTCCACTAAAATGACTTCCGAGCCCAGTCCCTGTCCCTTTTCAAAAATAGATGTCAGGCAAGGGAGAAGATATTCTTTCGTATTCCAACTGACGATGACAATGGATAAATCGATCAAGGCTTGATAACCTCCAAATACATCAGATCGCCAAATCTTAACCGGTCCACCGCCCAAAAAATGGGACGAAGAAGAAACCTTAGAAAACGACTATCCGCTATGGGCCGAGGTACTTGAAACACGGCACCCTGATCGTATCGGTCGTTTATCCAATATTGAAGACTCACCGAGAAATTCCTCTTTGTAGAATCGAACCAGAGGGCATTAATCTTCAGATCCAATGTGGAAAGAAGCTTTTGAATCGTCTTCGGAGTAAAGGAAAACAGGTGTCGGGGAACATCCAAACTGAACCACCACTTGCCGAACAGCCGGTAGTTTAAGCTCCTTGCATTCTGAACAGAGATATAAATTCGACCTCTTGGCATGAGGATCCTCTTGATCTCAAGAAGGATTTCTTTCGGGTTGGGAAGGTGCTCCAGTACAAAACTCATCCTGACCACGTGGAAGAAATGATCGGGATAATTTGCTTCACGGAGGTCTCCGGTGAAAACAGAAAGCCCCTTTGACCTGGCCCGGCCGGAGGCTTCGGCGTCGATCTCGACTCCGTATACTTGCCAACCCATCAATTTCAACTTATAAAGCTCTGTTCCGTTCCCGCACCCTATATCCAGAAGCCTTCCACCCTCTACGAAGGGAATGGAATGCCGATACCTAATTCGAAATGGGAGGAGGACGATTTTTTTAAAGAGATGTCTATTCTTCTGCAAATTGGAATAACACCCATATCCCCAATAGGTCTCCAATGCCTTTCTCCTGAACCACGAATAATCTCTGTAATGGGAGGGATCGGGGGTATAGTAATCTCTTGGATAATACGCTTTCAGCTCCTCCGGCTCAGGTTGAGGGTTGATAAAGATGAGACCGCATTCCCGGCACTGCACCATCTTAAACCTGCCGGGAACTCCGTAGAGCCGGTCCCATCCTTCAAAAAGAAAGCGATGTTGATCAGACCCGCAAACTTCACAAGGAATCGTTTTCACTTCTCAAGCCGCTTTTTCTCCTAAAATAATCGGGGGCACTTCCTCCTCCGCTCAAACTTTTTTGTGCGAGACCTTTTGCACCAGCCGCTCCAAGACAGAGAAGAAGCGGGGTGCGCAGACCTGATCCGTATAGTCTCTCATAACCCTCTTCCTCCCCTCGCGGCCCATCTGCTCTCGCAACCCCGGATTTTCGATGAGGAGGGAGAGCTTTTCTTCCCATTCCTCAGGGGTGATGGCCCACAATCCATTGGTCCCGTCTTCCACCAAATCCTTGTTGATTCCCACAGGGGTACAGACCACGGGGACACCTACTCCCTGGTATTGGATAATCTTGAGGCCGCATTTCCCCCATGACCACGGATCATCAACGAGAGGCATTAGCCCGATATCAAACCCCTGAAGATCAGCCACCTCTTCCTCTGGCTTCCAGTTTTTCTTTACGACCTTCATCCGGTCACAGTCGAAAAAAGTGTCACAGACAATCTTCAGCTCCACCTGAGGATATCGCTCACCCAACCTTTCGAAAATAGGCCTCATCTTCTCCAAATAATGAATGGACCCGTGATCTCCGATCCACCCAAGGGTCACTTTTCCCCGCTCAACTGGATACGTTTTCAACGGATATCTCTGTTGACTAATCGCCGTGGGGATGACCTCGACATTTTGATTCAACGGAAGTACTTGGCTCTTCAAAAATTCATTTCCGGCAATGACGAAATCAGAGTTCTTGATCATCTGGACAAAACGCCTTCTACGGGTTGAAGAAAACGGGTCTTTGGCCTTTGAGTTTCGATACATCACGGAATCATCAAAATCATAAACGATCCTTTTCGCCTTTCTTCTCAACAGCCCAAGGCGAGGCTGGCTGAACCTTTTTCTTTGAAGAAAAACAATATCGTATCGGGAGAGATCGTTAAAGAATCGAAAATTCTCTTTCAGGGTCCTGGGATAGAGGCTGACCTCGGTCTCCACCCCTTTGGACTGTAAATAGGGAATGTATTGAAGCACCCGATACCGACTGGTGGCCACTGAAAAACCTTGAATCAGAAAGAGAACCTTCATATTACATTCCCCGCACATGGAATACTGGGAAGGTGGAATAGGCATGCCGTAGGGGCTCAATTCATTGAGCCCTATTAATGGGCTTGATAAATCAAGCCCCTACCATTTTCAACACCGACCAAGGCCTTGGAGAACTTGAAAGAACTTTTCAGAAGCGACCGCCAAGGAGTATTCCCGTTCCACCGTCACTATTCCCTTTAGCCCCATTCGGTGCCTGAGCTCCTGATTTTGTATAAGGTCTGATAAACGATCCACCCATTCTTGATAATTCGTCGCCCAAAAACCATTCTCCCCGTTTTGAACAATATCCGAATTGATTCCCACGGGTGTGCAGACGACGGGTACTCCAACACTGAGATATTGGATGATCTTCAATCCGCATTTTCCTCTCGACCATAGATCATCGTCGAGGGGCATCAGCCCGATGTCGAAGGAGATCAGATCCTCGTTCTCATCTTCCAATTTCCACATTTTCTTGACGACAGGAAGGTGCATGGAGTCATAAAAATCATTGCTCACGATCTTTAACTTGACCCGTGGAAATCGTTGGCGTAGGGTCTCAAAAACAGGTTCCAATTTTCTGAGGTACTTCAGGTTTCCCTTGGTTCCAATCCATCCTAAAATGACCTCCTCACGGTTAGAGATTTTCTTCTTTTTTGGATAGAGATTCGTATCGATGGAGGTGGGAATGACAAAGACCTTTTTCTCCGGATCCACTTTCAGGACTCGGTTCTTTAAAAACTGGTTCCCTACTGTCACGACATCGCTTCCTTTCACCATCGATCTGAATTTCAGCCACCTGGATAGAGAATGAGGGTGAGGAGAACCGGAAGACCTGTACATAACCGCATCATCGAGATCGAACAGGATCTTCGAGGACTTTCTGCGGATCCAATAAAACTCGAAAGGAGACAATAGTCTCCTTTGAATACAGACCACATCGAACAGGGGAAGCTGCCGGTAAAGGGCCAACCGCCGTTCATTCCATGAACCGGAGAGGGGTTGCCACTTCGGTTCCACCCGCTGAGCGATCAGGTAGGGGAAATACTGTTCCACCCGGAACCGATGGCCCTGATCACTCGAATGGGTGAGGAAAATGATTTTCATCTTGTGCCTTTCGACTTCTTCTCTGCAACCACCAAAATGGACTTGGCGAAGTCGATGCCCAAATATCGGTGAAGTGGAGACGTCACATAAACCCTGAAGAGATAACGGTGGAACGCATCATTATAGGTTCGATACATCGCCTTGATTTGAAAATCATGGGCGAGGAGGAGACCACCCAGCTCATCATAACAATAGGCCACCTTATGCGTTGCATCCCTCCAAAACCGGCTGGGATTGAACACATTGGGAGTGGTCAGGATCAATCGTCCTCCCTCGTTGAGAAGATCATGAATCTTCTTAATAAGCTGAACCCCTTCTTCAAGGCTCAGATGTTCGATGACCTCAAAAAGAAAAACAACGTCAAAAGACTCTTGAATCTCCTCCAGGCTGTAAAAGTCGTGTACCACTTCTCGATCAATATCCATGCTCTTATAGATTAATTTGGGGAAATGGCATCTCAAGCGCTCCTGAAGATTTCGGTTCGAGGCTCCGAGGTCAAGGATCTTTTCTCCATCCCGAATATTTTGCACCATTAAAGGAAATCTCTTCCGGAGGATCTTCAAAGCCCAGATGTCAGGGTACCTTTTGTGAATTCTCCCGCGGTACTCGAACATTTTGCTCCACGAGACCCTTTCACTCATCGACTTTCACCCACTGTTTGAGATCAAAATCGTATCGCTTAATCACTCTTGCCGGAGCCCCGACCGCTACGGAATAAGGTGGGATATCGCTGTTAACGACGGAGTTTGCTCCGATAACAGCATGACGGCCGATCGTAACGTTAGGGAAGACAAATACGTTCGCTCCGATCCAGCAATCCCTTTCTATCCGAACGGGTCCCCCTTCCGATACTTCTTGTAACTTGACAGGAATCTCCACATTCTCGTATTGATGAGAATGATCTACAATGATCACCCCCGGACCCAACAAAACATTTTCTTCTATCACAACACTGTTTCTTACAGCGATGATATTATAATTTCCTATGTGGACATCATTGCCAATTTTTAAAATGAATTCCTTCGAATCTCGATGTTTCGGATGGACGTAAATGTCTGCATTCTTTCCAATTCTGACATTGTCCCCAAGGGAGATAAGTCGAGGCCTAACAATTTGGCCCCCTGGCCGGATATAAACATTCCTGCCACAATGTCCAAATAGCAGCTTGTTCTTTATATTTTTTAGATATCTCCAGACTCTCTTTTTCACAACCTTCTCATACCTTCAATTTCTACTGGCAGAATACTTCCCCAGGATATTTCTGATCTCCTCCCAGTTTCTCTCAAGCGAATAGGATTCTGCCAAATGACGGGCGGCAATCGAAGCCGTCGTTAGCTTCTCACGGTTCAAAAAAAACAGAATCTTCCCTCCCAAGGCTCGATCATCTCGGGGGTCGGAAATGACAAAACCCTCTTGGCCTTGGGTGATAATCCCACTGGCCCCATTATAGCGAGTGGTGATCACCGGAACTCCGCTCGCCAATGCCTCTAACACGGCGAGCGAACAGGCGTCATAAAAGGTCGGGTGGACGAGAAGATCCGACGCCCCATAATATTTTTCTGGTTCTTTCGTGGAGCCAGCAAAAATCACTTCTTCGAGCATTCCCACATCCTTGGCCAAACTTAAGTAAGAATCTTGACGATCTCTTCCCAGAACAAGAAGTTTGAAAGGAGACGGTCCTTCTTTCTTGATTTTAGCTAATACCTTGATCAGGAAACCCAGCCCTTTCATCCGAAAATTATTTGAGACAAAGAGGATTACCAGCTCCTCTGCCCCGATACCGTGCCGGCCTCTGATCTCGCCTCGATATTGACGATTCCTCGGATGGAAGCGTTCAACATCGACCCCGTTATAAACCACGGCAATCCTTTCCTCCGGGATACGATACCAACGCATCATGTCCTGTTTCACCAAGTCGGAAATGGCAATGATTGCTCGAAAGCGATTCCCTTGATAAGGAGCGTCCTCAACCCAACCGCTCACCCATTGTTTCGGGCTGAAGATTCTCCCCAAAACTTTTGTCGTCCAAAGAATTGGATGGTCATAAGCGCCGAGGCTTCGCCAGAACCACGCCCAATGTACCCCTCCATGGGGTTGAAGAACATCCGCCTTGAGCGTATTTCCCACGCCGAAGGTAATGTCATAATTTCCATTCTCTATTGCTTTCGTCGCCCTGATCGCAAAAGAGAGAAGTCGAAGACTCCTTGGAAATGAGATAGTCTTGACGGAATGGAAAAACATCCTCGGGTCTTCTTCATCCCGGTGCTCTGCATAGACATGGACCTCGTAGCCCTCCGCCGCCATTCGACCGCATAAGTCAACCAAGTATCTTTCAGCTCCTCCCCTCTTTTTAGAGAAATCCCGAAGCCCTATGGCAAACCTTATCTTTTTCATTATGATGAATGACGTCCCCCACCGCGCCGTCGCCAAAGCGCTGTTGGCGCGTCGGCGACCTTCCCCTCTCTCCCAAGGGGGGAGGGATGGGGCGAGTGGACTCCCCGGCCTTTAATATATCGTCGATCTTTCTCTGCCATGAGAAAGAGCTTTCTGCCAAGGATGAGATCGCCGGACAACACATGTCTCAGAATTTCTCTATTCCTCTCCCTCTGGTTCGAGTTTCTTTCTCTCCTGAAAGCTCGCCATGTCGCTAAATAAACGATAGGATAGAGGGGAGCGAATAGCATCGCACGATGGCTGTAACCATGGGTAGTCACCTCCAGAATTCGAAATCCGTTTCGATGAAGGTGAGCTCTCAATTCATAATAGCTGGCCAGATGGATGTGATCCCCGCCTGCATAATCATCGACCTCGTTGACCGGTCTCCCCGTAAAAAGATCGAAACCCACCAGAAGGTTTGCCATTCTCGATTTCAGATTTAAAATATTCGGTGTGATGATCAAGAGCTTCCCTCTCTCCTTGAGGATTCGAAAGCATTCTCTGAGGAAGAAAATCGGGTTTTCCAAATGTTCAATGCCGTTGGAACAGAGGACATAGTCAAAGGTCCCGTCTGATAAGGGTAAGTCGAGGTTGAGATCAGCCTTTTCACACGGGACCTCTTGGACAGAAAAAAGACTGGGGTCGATATCCACGGCGACCACATCAAAACCCGCTTCTTTCAATTTCCTGGAGATCATTCCCGGGCCTGCGGCGGCATCCAATATTGTCCCATGATCGCCATAGCGGGTAAAGAGTTCCATCACTTTATCATGAGGGTGTTGCAGTCCGAAGATTTTAATGATCAATGGCCCAACCTTCATCCACTCTTGTTCCCTCTCATAAAAATTCCGATTTGCTGGGCGACTTCTTCCATTTCGGGCTCTTCCATTTCGGGGAAAAAAGGAAGAGAGAGAATCTTATGAGACCATTCGTTGGTCAAGGGCAGGTCTCTTCGCCGATACCCCATTTCTTGGTAAGCCTTCTGAAAAGGAATAGGGATGGGGTAATGGACAAGCGTCTCGACCCCCTTCCTTTTCAAAAATGTTTGGAGAGCATCCCTCTTCCCCGTTTCAATCGTGTAGAGATGATAGACGTGCCGCATTCCCTTCTTCTCCGAAGGACAGACCACCCCTGAAGGAGAAAGCAACTTTGTATACAGCTCAGCCTTTCTCCTCCTTGCTTCATTCCACCGATCCAAGTATTTTAACTTGACTCGAAGGATGGCCGCTTGGATTTCATCCAATCGACTGTTGTGTCCCTTCAGAACATGCTGATACTTGTTCCTCTCTCCGTAACATCGGAGGAGTCTGAGTTTCCGGTCATAGTGTTGATGGTCGGTCACCACCATCCCGCCGTCCCCGTATCCTCCCAAGTTCTTGGTCGGGTAGAAACTGAAACAACCCATCGCCCCAAATGAACCCACCTTCTTTCGTCCGTATTTTGCGCCGTGGGCTTGGCAGGCATCTTCGATGACGACGAGATCATAACGATTTGAAATTTCCATGATTGAACCCATATCCGCGGGATGGCCATAAAGGTGGACAGGAACGACGGCTCGAATCTTTTGTCCGCTTTTCTTTGTCTCCTCTCGTTTCAAAAGAAGCTCCAGGCCATTGGGATCCATCGTGTAGGTTTTGGGATCAATGTCGATGAAGAGGGGCTTCGCCCCCGTAAAGGAGATGGCCAAGGCCGTGGCCACAAAAGAATTTGCCACAGTAACGACTTGATCTCCCTCTCCAATGCCGGCTGCTTTCAAAGCCAGATAGAGAGCATCCGTCCCGGAACCCACTCCCACCCCATGTCGAACCCCACAATAACGAGAGAATCCCTTCTCAAAGGCAGAGACTTCCTCTCCCAGAATGAAGCGGCCTTTCTCATACACCCGTTGGGTCGCCGAGAGGATTTCGCTTCTGATCTCCGTATGCTGCCTGGTTAAATCTAAGAAAGGAACCAACCTTAACCCCATTTCAAATTTTAGATTTCAGTTGCAAGGTCCAAAACGGAGAGATTTCCCTTCTCGGCTCATCGACCCAGATCCTTGAATTTTCTTTAACTTCCAATTTGCAATTTGAAATCTGCAATTTGCAATATCTTTCTCACCAATATTCCTTCTTGTATTTCCGATAGAACTCGATGGTTCTTCGAAGCCCTTCCTCGAGACCCGTCTTCGGCTCCCAACCCACCATGCGTTTAATCTTGGAGATATCGGTATAATAATCTCCGGGTTCGACTTCCTTTCTTTCCTGCGTAAATTCAGTAAAGGCCGTCTTGCCGGTTCCGGCAATCTTTACAATCCTGTTTGCCAGGTCGATGAAACTGATGGGCATTCCCGTCCCCACATTAAATACTTCTCCATAAGCCCGATCGCAGGCGGCCACCTGCAAAAAACCATCCACGAGATCATCCACATACAGAAAATCTCTCAAGATCCGTCCGTCTCCGAAGACAGGAATGATTTCGTTATCGATGGCCTTTCGGATGAACCAATTGAGGACACCATATTCGTCATGGGCCATCTGATGCCTTGGCCCATAGGTATTCGTAATCCGAAGACAGGCGCCCCGAATTTTGTGAACATCGTGATAGACGAGAATCATTTTCTCCGCCGATAAATTGGTCACCGCATAGATCCCCTTGGGATTGGTGGGATGGTCTTCTCCCACGGGCAAGGTCACACTGGAACCGTATTCTCCCCGAGTTCCGGCAAAAATGAGCTTCGTCTCTGGGTTGAGCTTTCGGCACGATTCGAGGAGAACCAGTGTTCCTCGACAGTTGATGTCCAGATCCTGAATCGGATTCCGGATACTGTCCACATGGTTCACCTGTCCAGCGAGGTGGAAAATGAATTCCTGTTCTTTCACTAAATAATCCATGGAATGTCCGTCTCTCACATCGGTGAAATTGATGTGGACGCGATCAGCGATCTCTTTCACGTTGAAGAGGTTTCCTCCCAGGCGGGGCATCATATTATCCACAATCGTCACCTTTGCCCCTGATGCAATCAAACGAGCCGACAGGTTCGATCCGATAAAACCCAGGCCTCCTGTCACCAATACCCGCTTCCCTTTGAAGGCACTTTGATCAGGAGTCATTCTTTCTCTCCTTATTCGAAATCTTCAGTTCCCATAGCTTGGCATATTTGATAAAAACATAGAACATGGTAGAGACGATGATGATCAGGCCGGGCAAACCGTCCCTAAACCCCGATTTGAGGAGATATTCTTTGATGAATCGAAAGGGAGGATGAAACAGAAGTTTAGAAAGGCTAAACTTTTCTCCGCTCTCAAACAGATCGGCTGCGGCAATGTCGGAGTATTTATCGATCGTCTGGATCTGGTCGGAAATACCCTGGTAGGTATAATGGTGATACTGGTTCTTTAAAACCCCCACCTTCCCCTCCACCATCAACTTGGCATGAAGGCCCCCTTCCCATCTGCCCTTGTCCCTTCGATAAAGACGGATCTCACCATCTGGATACCATCCGCCGTATCGAATCCATCTTCCCAGGTAGTGAGTGCGCCGATAGACAAAATATCCATCTAAATCCTTTGCCCTTTTACTCAACTCCGCCTGAATCTCGCCGGCCAGCTCCGGAGGAATTTCTTCATCGGCGTCCACAAACATGATCCAATCCCGAGTCGTGAGATCAGCGGCATACTGATACTGATCACGATGTCCCGTCCACTTCCTCTGAAATATTTTGTCGGTATATTGTTTGCAGATTTCGTACGTCCCGTCCTGGCTGAAGGAGTCAACGACCACCAGTTCCTCGGCCCAGGAGAGGCTCTTCAGACATTGTTCAATCGTCCTGCGATTATTGGTGGTGAGGACATAGACAGAAACCGGAGCTTTTTCGATCATTTCTTCTTGTGTCTCAGTTGCTTATCGACGACTTTTTCTACTTCATCCACTGTGACGAGTTCCATGCATCGATGATCCGTCGGACAAACCCTCTTCCAGCACGGACTGCAAGGGACACTCTTTCTGACCACCATATGACCTTCTCCCCATGGACCTGTGACGAGAGGGGGCGTTGATCCAAAGAGAGCAACGACAGGAGTGCCGACGGCAGTGGCCACGTGCATCGTCCCAGTGTCATTGGTCACAAGGAGAGCACATCGCTCCAGAAGCGCAGCCAGTTGAAGTAAACCAGTCTTTCCCGTCAAATCGATTCCTTCTGTCCCCAGATGATGTAGAATCTCATCGACGACGGGACGCTCTTCCTCCTTCCCAAAAACAAGAATCTTGGCTTGCCATTTCTCGACCAGCCTCTCTCCCAATCTCCCGAATCGATCTGGATACCAACATTTGGCTAAACCATACGTCGCACCAGGATTCATGGCAATGATGGGCTTCCGTTCTGGGATCCCCAGGTCCTTCAACGTTCGATCTGCCCACCTTCGATCTTCTTCTCTGAGAAATATCTGGGGAGAAGGAGGATCGTTTATTCTTCCCAACGGTTCAAGCAATTTCTGATAATAGTAGACCCTGTGGACACCAAGCACCTCCTGCGTTCGGCGAATGCCATGGGTGAGAAAGAGCGAACGCCCTTCGCTTCGATAACCAATTCGGAGCGGGATTCGGGCCAAGTAGATATGGAAGGCGGATCGGAAAGACCGTGGGAGAATGACCGCTAGGTCAAAATTCCTCTCGTTCAAAGATTGGCTGAGGTTCAAATCTTCCCAGATAGACCCGATCCCTCTTTTCTTTTGAAAAGGGATGATCTCATCCACGTATGGAAATGTTTTCCACAGATCGACGAGATAGCTTGGGATTAAGATAGCTAAGTGGGATTTTGGAAAAAGGGTCTTTAGTTGCTGAACGGTTGGATAGCTGAGAACAGTATCCCCTACCCAGTTTACCCCTCTTACCAAGATACGATTGACTTGACTAAAATTGCGTTTCAAGAGATCCACTCCTTCCCAAAGGTTATGTCAGTTTCTATGAGGCGATTCTGAGCGAGGCTTTACACACTGTCCTAAGGGCTTGATTGGCCTCGCCGAACGGATCAAACACGGAATCCTTGGGGAGATGCCCAGTCCAATAAGTAAACAGCCCCTTCTCACTGCGGATGAATTCGCCTGGCATAGACGTACCCACCGTTATGGCTCATCCTAACCTGAAAACCCAATTCCCTAAGTCTTAAAGGAATATCGATGGAAAATTCTTGCGGAACACGATGCGTCTCCATGGTTATTCCCACTATTTTAGCCGCAGTTTCCAAGCTCATATTCCTTAGGATATCATGTTCTGCGCCCTCGCAATCTAACTTCAGAAAGTCAATTCGTGGTAAACCCTCTCCCTTGATGATATCCTCGATCGAAACCGTAGGAATACATCCCGTCTTAATATTCGTGATTCCCCTTTTGTATAATGAATAATCAGCCGAGGAGCCTCCTTGATAGGTGTAAATATCTTGACATCCACTTCTTCCGGAAACCGCCATTTCGAAGATAGACATATTCTTCAGGTCGTTTAGTTCCATATTCCCTTTGAGCATTCGATAATTAGTGTGCTCCGGCTCAAAGGCAAGCACCTTCTGAACCATTCGCGCGGCCATAATAGAGAACGATCCGATGTGGGCTCCCACATCGACAACAATAGAGTCTCTTGTAATCGGAACAAAATCCTTCGTATAGTTTTTCTTAACAAAATTTGATTTTACGATTCTCAGGTCGTCCGTATTCGGCCGCAGCCTAATTCTTAAACCGCTTCGATGAACCAACTCAATTTCTTTACGCAGAAATCCGTAACGCCCTGCATAAAGCATATACCAATTCTTGAACGCAACCACATTCTTTAGGAGCGACATCCAAGGGTCCTTTTCTTGTCTCTGACGGCTCCTGAGCTTGGCCGGGACGTACCCTGCAAGCCCCGTCTTCCACCTCTGGCAGGTTGCACGGGTCAAGAGGCATCATATTAAAATGAAACCACCTTGCCGGGAAGCCCCGCCCTGCGTCCAGGGGGGGCTTCATAACGTGCCTAACATCTCTTTCGTTGCGTTAAAAACTTCATCCGCTGAGATAGCCTTTATACAAACAAGTTTTCTGCAGGAATACTCGTGGCATGGGTTGCACCCCACTTCTTTTCTTACCTTGATGTGACTTCCAATAGGTTCATTCTCAACGGGGTCTGTCGGTCCGTAAATCACGACAGCGGGGACTCCCATGAGGGAAGCAATATGCATCGGTCCAGTATCTCCTCCGATATAAAGATCGCAGTTTCGATATACCTCTCCCAACTGCGTTAAAGATTCGGTTCTTGGCGCCAACAGTGACGGCTCTTTCATCTGTTTTCGAATACCGTCTACCCACTCGAATTCCCCGTCTCCCCAAGTGAAGAGAACGGTCGCATGGAGTTCCTGAATCAATTGATCCGACAATCGGGCATACTGATCGGGCATCCATCGTTTGAAGAAAGCCTTTCGGCTCGTTCCCGGATGGATGGCGATCAAAGGCCTATGAAGGGATGCTGATGATGCCTTAAAGAATGATTCCACATATTCCCGATCTTCCGGGGGGATATGAAGACTATACTTGAGTTCTTTCAGCCCCAACCCCATCCCCTTCAGCAGTGCAAGATTTCTTTCAAAGCGGCCAACCCTTGCTCTTGGAAGCTTCACCTTCACATTTGAAAACAAGAAATTCCCTTCCCTGGTTGACCTTCGATCATATCCAATCCTCTTTGGAACCCCTGACAGAAAGGAAAGAACACCGCTCTTCAGAATTCCATGAAAATCGAGAGCTACATCAAACTTTCGCCTCCGAAGATATTTGACAAATGCCCATATCTCCCCGAGGGTCCCCCATATGCTCCTCAGCGATTTTATCCCCCTGGTCCACCTCTTCCTTGGAAATAAGATCACTTCGTCAACCTCTGGTTGACTTTCCAGGAGGGCTCGAGAGGGTTCTTCAACAATCCAGGTGATGAAGGAGAAAGGATAATGCTCTTTTAAGGCTTTCACTACGGGGAGTGTTCGGATAACATCCCCCACCGCACTCAGCCTTAAAATCAAAATTTTTTGGGTTTCCATTGTTGAAACATTACCCTATTACCCGTTAATTTTCAATAGCAAATACGAGAACTTTTCGAAATAACTGTTAAATTTGAAACGAAACTCCACAATCCCCCAGTCGCCCGTCTTCCTCAACGACTAGCCTCCCTTGCCTTCTCTCTCCCCACTGCCTACCACAGGCAAGAGGAAATTAGGGGCATGGAAAAAGAATTGCTGCGTCTGTATTAATATTTAGGAAGATGTGGTAATAAAGAAGAAGTTACCAATGGAAAATACAATTCTTCTCGCAGTGTTTTTAAGTATCTCTTTAATGGCCAAGACTGCCGGCGCAGTAGCCTCGGAACACGAAGCTCAGTCAATACCTGTCTACGCTGGTTTCGCCCAGATCGACCCAACCAAGAATTACTTTATCCTCGTTGGGGACACACAAACCACAAGTCACTGGGAGTTCTGGCGGGAAAGGAATGATAGAGAACGAAAGATGATCCTTGATGAAATCACTAAGCGCGAGCCGGCCTTTGTGATCCATCTTGGTGACCTTACAACTCGGGGAAGCTCTGAGAAACACTGGCAGGAATTCGATGAGAGGCACAAAGAATTTCGTGAGAAGAAGATCCCCTATTTCCCGATTTTAGGCAACCACGAGTTTTATGGCAGCAATAACAAGGCACTTCACAACTATTTTGAGCGTTTTCCCCATCTTCATCAAAGGCGGTGGTACAGCTTCACCTGGGGTAATACCGCAATGGTCATGGTTGATTCCAATTTCTCAACTTTGACGAGGGAACAAATCGAGCAACAAGCCCGGTGGTATCTGGACGAACTTGAAAAATTCGAAAAGGAAGCGAAAATTGATTTTATTATTGTCTGTTGCCACGAACCGCCTTTTACAAACAGCCGGGTAGTCCGTCCAAACGAGAAGGTCAAAGCTTATTTTGCTGACCCTTTTCTTCGATTCCAAAAGACCCGCTTATTTTTCAGCGGTCACAGTCATTCGTACGAGCGGTTTCAAATGGACGGCAAGTTCTTCGTTGTTTCCGGAGGAGGAGGTGGGCCGAGGCATAAGGTTATTGTCGACCCCCGAAAACAACGCTACCAAGACCTCTTTTCTGGCCCTGAACTTCGTCTTCTCCACTTCTGCGAGATACGAAGAAGAAGTGACGATAACCTTATCTTTAGAGTCCTGTGCCTCGAATTGGATCAAACATTTACAGTAGTTGACTCGTCCACCATTTCGAAAATAAGAAGATAAGTATATTATCCTGCGAGGCAAACTAAGAATTTTTCAGGCAGGCTTCTCGTTTTACCACTTGTATCTACACAGATGTGTCTGGTTTCTCCCTCTGCAATCAGTTCTTCCTTCTGACCTCCACGGAGGACCTGATACCCGAAGGTGATCATCCGTCTGTTAGCTTCCTTCAGACGGGTTCGCACAACGACTGTTTCATCGTATCGGGCGGAACTTCGATACCGGCAATGAGCGTCGATGACAACAAGCTTATATCCAAAGGCCTCCAAATCGGCATAGCGGAATCCCCTTTCCCGACAAAATTCAGACCGGCCTACCTCAAACCATACGAGGTAGTTCGCATAGTAAGCGACCCCCATTTGATCCGTCTCTGCATACCTCACTCGGATATCGACATCCACCAGGTCTTTCATGTAAAATTCCTTAACGAATAACTCGAATGACAGCGAATTCACCCAATAAGAACGCGTTGATATTCCACCTTGCTTTTTGAAAAATTCACCAAGATACCCAGCTTGTAGCCGCTCGCCCCTCACCCTTCCCCTCTCCCCACTGGGGAGAGGGAGGGGTGAGGGGATTCGTCTTATTCGCTGTCGTTCGGTCCATTCGTTTATAATGCTCTTAAATACTCAGGCCGTAACAATTCCGGATCCTTCCTTCGGAGGATTTCTCGAATTCGCTCAAGGGCTTCTTCTTTCTGTTCTGGCAATCGAATCCGGAGAGGGAGGTAATTGGAGGCGTGATTGGAGGCGAAAAAGCAATCCGTGAATTCGCAATCCGTAATCATCCTTTCCAGTTCTTGGATCAGACCGAAAGGAGTAGGTAAGACCAATTCTCCCGTTTTGATTTCCTTCGCAATGGGTGTCCCGGGAACGATCATCAAAGAAAGTGCGCCAACGTAGTCCGGATCCATCTCCGAGAGGACTTTTCCGGTCTCTACAGCGTGCGTTTGACTGCCTTCAACCCCTCCGAGGCCCAAAATCACGGTCACTGAGAGAAGTATCCCTGATTCTTTTACCCTTTTCCCCGCACGAAGCAGCTGGTCCACAGTGGCATTCTTCTTAATTCGTTTCAATATTTCCGGGTCTCCAGACTCCAAGCCCTGATAGACTATTCCCAGACCCAGATCTTTTAGGGCCTTAAGCTCCTCCGCCTTTTTCCGAAGGATATCTTTTGCATTGGCGTAAATCCCAACTCTTTCGAGCCCCTTTAATCTTGCTTTCAGATAAGACAGGATTTGAACCAGTCCGCTTTGAGGAATGCTCAACGCATCCCCATCTGCCAAGAATACTCTTCGAATCTTATGCGAACTCACCTCATCGATATCCTCTCTGATCTCCTCGAAGCTCTTTATCCTGAAGCGCTTTCCTTGATAGGCCCCGCAAAAGGTACATCGGTTGTAAGAGCAACCCACCGTGACCTGGAGGATCAAACTGTCTGCTTCGCTGGGAGGCCGGAAGATCATCCCCTCATATTTCATTTTGCTCTCCTTAATAAAAATAAAGGGGACAGGCTACTTTTTGTTCTCATCGGAACCATGCTTACGGCCCTCCCCACCAAAAACTTGCCTGTCCCCTTTTTTGTCTTCGAATTGATAAATGATCTCCCCTTCCTTGACCATTCCCAGTTCCTTCCGGGCGATCTCTTCAATATACCGTTTATCACTCTGTAGCCGTTTGACCTCTTCCTTCAATTTTTGATTCTCCTCCTCCAGCTTGACATTCTTCTCCTTGATCCGGGCCAGCTCCTTCTGGAGACCGAAGAGGTGAAGGATTCCGTTTTTTCCAAAGAAGGTGAGGGACCCAAGAACCAAGAGGGAAATAAGAATTAAAATAAGAATACGCTTTTTTCTCATTCCAATACATCAAAAGGGGACAGGCTACTTTTTAATAGCTCAAGAGAGATTCGGAGCCCACTTTTCTGCAAGGAAAAAAGTAGCCTGTCCCCTTTTTTCTACTGGAGCTTAAATTTAATGGGGATGATCCCAGATTGTTCAACCTGAGGTTGATCTTTCGGGAGCGGAGCAAAGCGCCACTGTTTCAAGTACTGGATGGCAATCCTTTCCAGCTCTGCATCCCCTTTAACCAAGGGGACAACTCGATCCACTGCGCCAGTAGGCAATACCCAAAGTGTTACCTCGATCTCTGCCTCTACCTTTAGCTTAACCTGAGGAAGACTGGGTCTCTCCAATATCCTCCGGCTGACCAGAACTCCCTTTATCCCCAGCCGGAGGTTTTCCTCCAGCGGCTTTTCCTGAAGATTTCCTTCCCAGGACTTCAGAAGCCTTCCGATCACTTTCTCCGTTCCCTTATCCTTTCGGGAGGTGAAGTCGGTTGCGTCCTTGAGGGCCGGAGTAGGAGCTTCCGGAAGAAGAAGCTCCTCCCTCTTTTTCAAGTAGTCTTTTAGCTCTTGATCCATTTCCTTGAACTCTGACGAATTTTTCAGGACTCTCACCTTCTCTCCGCCGTTGGGAGATTCAAGCTTTCTTACTCGAGGATATTCTGGGGCAAGGGCCCTCCAATCCTCCCGGGCGCTGGTTTCTTCCATCTTCTTAAGAATGACTTCCTCCCGTATCCGTTTCTCCTCGGGAGGAATCAAGCCTTTCTCCCACCCCAAAATCCTCTTGCTTTCATGGGTGAGAGCTCTCCATCCATCCTTCAGGCGAACGGGGAGGTCTGGGACAAGGAAAAAAATACAGGCCAAGCACACGACGAAGATAAAAAGAACGGCGATAAGAAGAAAGGTAAGCCTCCGGTTTCTCGTTGATCGCACTCGCATCAGCGAATACCCCCGCTATCCATCTGATTGAGCATTTTTCTGGCCATCTCTTTTCGATCTTGCCTCTTGCTCATATCCAACAGCTTTAGGTAAGCCTGTTTGGCCTCGGGGATTTTCTTCTGTTCCATATAGAGAGTCCCCAATTTCAGAAGGGCCTCTTCCATCAGGTCGGGCTGACCGGGATAGAGGTAAATGACCTTTGAAAATTGGACCAAAGCCGATTCCCTGTTTCCAGCTTCCAAATAGACTTCTCCCATTTTGAATTGAGCCTGGGAGGCCACAGGTTCTTCAGGGCTTCGAGCCGCTACCGAAAATGCAGCGACGGCCTCTCCGAATTTCTTCTGGCCGAGGTAGAGATTTCCTAACCTCAATTGTCCTTCAAACTGGATGTCATCCTGTGGAAAACTGCTCACCAGTTCTTTCAAAACCTTCTCGGCCTGATCCGACTTCTCCAAGCCCCGATATCCCTCCTCCATCCCCAAATAGGCTCTCTTGGCCAGTGGATGCTGCGGATGATTCTTAATTAACCATTCGTATTGTTCGATGGCTTTGGAGTAATCTTTAAGAAGGAGATAGAGTCCCCCCTGTTCGATATAGGCTTCAACGAAAAGATGCCCTTTTGGAGACCGACGAATCACTTTGTCCATCTCCTCAACGGCCTCAGCCCATCTCTTATCCTGTTTTAAGAGAAGGGCGATATCGAACTGGGCCTCCTCGGCCCACTCACTATTCGGGTAAAGGCTAACCAGTTCTCGATAGGTCTTCACCGCTTTCTCCTTCATCCCTTCTCGTTGGTAGTAACCCCCCAGCTGCATCAAGGCCTGACTGGAGAGGTCGTGTTGAGGGTATCGCTTTAGAAAAGCTTCAACTCGGGAAACAAAGGAGTCATACTTCTTTTCTTGAACAAGACAGAGGAGGATTCCAAAATCGGACTCGGGTGCCTCTTTTGACTTGGGATAGGCCCTCACCACACGGGAATAGGAATTGGCGGCCTGAGCATACCCCTTTAGGTTATAGTGGCTGTCTCCTATTTTTAAAAGTGCGGAGGGCACATGCGGGCTTTCGGGGTACTTTTGGGCAAGACGTTGAAACTCCTCAACCGCCTTTTGGAACTCTTTCTTCCGGAAATAGGACCATCCGATCCAGTATTGGGATTCATCGTTAAAAGAGCTTGCGGGGTTCGATTTTAAGAGCGTTTGAAATTGGTGGATCGCCTCGTCAAATCGCTCCTCTCGATAGGCTACCCATCCGAGGAGATAGTGCGCCTTCTCTTTGCTCTCGTTCTCTTCCGCAGCAGAGGTCAACCGTGTCAAATAGCTCTTTGCATTCTGATAGTCGTTCTGGTTTAAATAACATTCTCCTACCATCAGAAAGATAGGGGGCGTGGAACGATATTCAGGGAATTCCGTCAGGATCTTCAAAAAATACTGGTTCGCCTCCTTCCACTCTCGCCTTTGGTAATGGTACCATCCCAAATTGTTCAGCCCTTTCGGATATAAGGCCGGATCCCCCCGCAATCTATCTACATATCCGACCCCCTTTCGATAATCCTGTTTCGAAAGAGAGGCCTCGGCTAACCAATAAAGAATTTCGTTCTTCTCCGCTAAATTAGGGAATTCGGCAAGGAGTTTTTCCCAGTATTGAATGGCCACTTCGTATTGTTTTAGATAAAAATGGGCGTAGCCCAACTTTGAGAAAACTTCCGGTTCAAGTCTTGCCCTTCCCCTTTCCTCCAAGGCTTGACGGTATGAGTCGATCGCGCCTGCATAATCCTTTCGATTAAACAGGCTCTCTCCCAGCATGAAATGGGCCAACTCGTTAAGTTCGCTTTCGGGGTAAGTCTTGACGAATTGACGAAACGTATTTGCGGCAGGGGAATATTCTTTCTTGCCGAAGTAATATTGCCCAATATCAAACAGGCATTGCTCTAACCACGGAGAGGAGAGAAACTGGGAAAGAAACCTCTGATAGAGGAGCGTGGCTCCCTCTACTTCGTCGGCGCCCAAATAGGTCTTCACAATCCCCCAGAAGATCGGGTCTGAAAGTTTTGTTCCGGGGGAGGTGAGGAGAATATCCTCAAAGGTCTTTCTGCCTTCTGAGAATTGTCCCATAGAGACCAAGCTCCAAGCCAAGGCATAACGGGAGCTCTCTTCCAAGGGATGTCCCGGATAACGCTTCAAGAAATCCTTGAATTGGTTTACCGCTTCCTTGAATCTTTTGAGACGAAAGGTGCTGGCACCGATCAAATACTCAGCCTCGGGTCGCAACTTCCCACCCGGATACTTCTGAAGAAGCGTCTCCACTTCCCGAAGAGCCTCTGAATATCGGCCAAGCTGATAGAGGGAGTAGCCGGACCAAAACAGAGAAGACTCAGCAATGGGAAGGGTAGGAGTTTTTTCGTGAACTTGATGAAAAAACTGATGTCCCTCCACATAGACACCGTGTTTGAGTCGAATCCACCCACATGCATAGAGGGCATAGGCGTAGAACTTACTTTCAGGATATTTTTCAACTACCTTGTAGAAATGCGAAAACGCTTCGTCATCCTTTGCCTGGTGAAATCTTGCCTCTCCCATCCAATAGTAAGAAGGCCCGATCAACTCACTTTGAGGATATTGCCGGATGAGCTTCTGGAAAGAAGTGATGGCATCCTCGTATGCCCCTTTCATATAGCGGTACCTTCCCTGTTCATAAAGGGCTCGATCCCCTACAAAGGGTTTTGCAAGGCCCGAGGTGAACCGACTCGAATAGGCACAGCCGGGCTGAGTGGTGGAAGGGCTCATCTTTGTCATCGGACCTATGGCGTCTTCTCTCAAATCCAGGGAATTTGTCCAGGGTTCTTCCTTTATCCCTTGCCCCATCATCACAGGAAGGCGAATCTCCCTCTTCTCAATCCACTTCGTTTCTTCCTTCCCGAAGAAAGTAATTTCAGAGGGTCCGTTATGATTCCGGTATTGTCCCCGGCTTTGGAGAACGGGAAAAGAAAAGGTGATCGAAATCAACAGACAAAGGCTTAAGATCTTAACCAATGAGTTAGACATACTCTATCCTGCCTAAAAAGTATCAAATGTTTAAAAAAAAAGTCAAGGAGGGATAAAGTTTTTATTGGCTTTCGGAGCACTTACCGGCCAAGGATTGACAGAATTTCCATATTCGTGATAGCTTTGCTCATGATGAGAAAGGCAACTTTCGTAACCCTGGCGTTTTTTATTTTCTCCATAGCCTTCATACAATGCACCGACGGGGCGAGGGTCTCCGAATCAAGCCCGAAGGGGGATTTCAAAGTCATGCGTGCGAAGATGGTGGAAACTCAAATCAAAGCCAGAGGAGTGAAAGACCCTCGCGTCCTTTCTGCGCTCCTCAAGGTCGAGCGACACCGATTCGTCCCCGAAGAATATTTGAACTCGGCTTACGCGGATCAACCTCTTCCCATTGGAGAGGGCCAAACCATCTCACAGCCTTACATCGTTGCCCTGATGACAGAGCTTTTAGAGCTAAAGGGGGATGAAAAGGTGTTAGAAATCGGGACGGGTTCGGGATATCAGGCTGCCATCTTAGCGGAATTGGCCAAAGAGGTTTATACCGTCGAGATCGTTGAATCCCTCGCCTCCACGGCAAAGAATCGACTCTTGGAATTGGGTTATCAGAATGTGAAGGTGAAATTCGGGGATGGATACTTAGGGTGGCCTGAGGCTGCGCCCTTTGATGCCATCATCGTCACGGCTGCACCCGACCACATCCCGCAACCCCTCCTCGAGCAGTTGAGGGAGGGCGGCCGGATGGTCCTGCCGGTGGGAAGATATGCGCAGGAATTGAAAAGAGTTCTAAAACGGTCAGGAAAGATTGAGATAACCGATATCACCCCTGTTGTCTTCGTCCCCATGACCGGCGAAGGTGTGAAACAGAAGAGATAGCTGTCAAAATAATTATGTGGAATTCTTCCTGTAATCGAGGATTCCGAATTTCAGCCCCAAATACTATATTTCGAGTGGAAACAAATAATTTTTCCATCCAATCCCTCCAACACCGCTTTCCGAAATTCACCGAACAAATTTGTGCATAATGGGATAATTTTCATAAGTCAATTTTTTGTTTGACAAATACAAAAATTTTTGATATAGGAATAACCATTCTTTTTGCTTCAATTCGTAACCGTTTTGTGGAACAAAAGGTGAAGACGAAAAACGACCTTTTTAGAGTATTATCATTTTTTCTTTTATTTCCATCTTTATTTTTTGCCACACCAGAATATGTTCAAAGCGAAGACCTTGATCCTGACGAATCGTTAGATCGTTTTGCGATACCCCAAAATTCAGTGGCTTCTCCAACCATACGGAAAGATTGTTCATCAATTTGTAGTTTTTCTAACTCCTGTTGTTCTAAAACTGGTTTCATCCCATACCGCCAATCATGGAACACCTATCCACGACCAGTCACCTCCGAACTGATTTTTTCAGTCACCCTACGTTGTTAGCCTTCTCTACTCTCCTTCTATAACTCTCAATCGATAAAGCTAGACGCTTCGTGAGACGGGGACGGAAAGGGTCCGGCTTTTTTACTTAGATTAGACAACCGGGAATTTTGTAAGCATCAAAGCGAAAGAGAGGAGGAAAGGTGATGAAAAGATTATTTTTGATTTTAGTATGTATCGTTTTTGTCATGACATCTGCAGCTTTACATGCTCAAGAGAAAAGATTCCCTCTCGGAAAAAACGGCAATTTTGCAGTGAAACTGGATTACATCCGCTTCACTGACGGCCATTTTAAGAAAACCGGTGCAGAGGATGATGGGTTATATATTGGACTTGAAGGGTATGCCAGAATTTACCAGAATTTATACCTCGGTGCAGAGGTCGGAGGGGCTACTAATATTACGATATTTGGAGAAGACGTAACTTTTTTTCCTATTGAGCTAAACGCAAAATACGCAATAGAGCCTGTCCGTAACCTTGCCGTAGATTTCGGTGCTGGGGGTTCTTACAGTTATGCTAGACTTGAGGATCATCCTCTTTTTGGGATCGCTAGGAAAAGAAGTGATTGGCTGTTTGGCGGACAATTTTTTGCAGACCTGACATACAAAATTCACTGGTTCTCCATCGGTGTCAACGCGAAGTACCAAATAACCCAAGATTTCAGAGACGAGGGTATTGACTTTGGCAACTGGAGAATCGGTGCACAGATAGGTGCGGTGTTCTAAGTTGTTCGGTACCCATAGGCCTGATGATTTCTACCATAATCTTCGACTCATGAAGCATACTTCTGTCGCAGTTAGGTCGGTGAAAGATTCGGACGGATTTAAGGGTTCCTGGATTCCTGCTGGAGTTTAGCCCGTACGTGATACGGGGCAGGAATGACATTTTTAGAGGTAGCCTTAAGGAATGATGTAATACCTATCAGAAAATGAGTTTCAGGGAAAGCTCCCAGCCCTAAAGGGCGCGGAGCTTTCCCGCAAGGTGGTTCTTTCACATTGTGCCCCTCCCTGCCTGCCGGTAGGCAGGGACCCGGCCCTGGGGGACCGGCTTGCGGGGCACGGACCGGTCAAAGTGAATTACTTTTTCTCGTCTTTTCTCCTCCTCCAATATTCGAGCCTTTTTTTAATCTCCTTCTCAAACCCTTGTTCCGTGGGGTGATAATAAGTCCTTCCCTTCAGGTTCTCGGGAAGATATTCCTCTTCGACGAAGTGATCTGGATAGTCGTGAGGATACTTGTAGTCCTTTCCATAACCCAGATCTTCCATCAATTGGGTAGGTGCATTTCGAATGTGAAGCGGAACAGGCATATTCTCGACCTCTCGAATATCCCTCTGCACCCTCTGATAAGCGGTATAGATCGCATTCGACTTCGGAGCCGTGGCCAAATAAACGGCCGCCTGGGCCAACGCCAGATTTCCCTCCGGTAGACCCACAAAGTGAAAAGCCTGCTGAGCGGCGACTGTCACCTGCAATGCCTGAGGATCCGCCATCCCAACATCTTCCGAGGCAAACCGGATCATCCGGCGTGCAATGTAGAGTGGATCCTCACCCGCCTCCAACATCCTTCCAAGCCAGTAAAGGGCCGCGTCCGGGTCACTTCCTCTCAGGCTCTTATGCAATGCTGAAACGAGGTTATAATGCTCTTCCCCAGATTTGTCGTAAAGATACGCTTTCCTTTGAAGAATCTCTTTTAAATCCTCTCTCTTGATCCGACGCATACCCTCCTCGCCGGGAGGTGTTGTCAAAACGAGCATCTCTAAAGTGTTCAAGGCCGCCCTCGCATCTCCATTCGCCAACTGGCAAATACCTTTGATAACCTCCGGCTCGATTGCAGTTCGGTATTTGCCCAACCCCCTTTCTCTATCTGCCAATGCCCGATTCAGGATCAATTCAATCTCTTCCTCCTTTAAGGATTGGAGGGTGAAGACTTTTGTACGGGACAGCAAAGGGGAAATCACTTCGAAGGATGGGTTTTCTGTGGTGGCCCCGATGAGGATGATGGTTCCTTTCTCCACGTGGGGCAGGAAAGCATCCTGCTGAGCTTTGTTGAATCGATGGATCTCATCCACGAAAAGAATCGTCCGTCTCTTACTATATTTCCATTCCTCTTCTGCCTCCTGGATGACCTCTTTGATCTCTTTGACCCCGGAAAGGACAGCGCTAAAGGCGAGGAATTGAGCGCCCGTGCTGGAGGCGATGATCATGGCCAAGGTGGTCTTGCCGGAGCCGGGAGGCCCCCATAAAATCATCGAGGGAAGATGATCGGATTCGATTGCCAGGCGGAGAACCTTTCCTTGCCCTAGGAGGAGATCCTGGCCAACAAATTCATCCAATGTCCGGGGCCTCATCCGATCGGCAAGGGGAGCCTCCCCCTTAAGAATTCCCATTTCTTTTTTCTTGAAAAGTTCTGTCTGCCTCTTCATCTACTTTTCCCCATCAAGGGCTTCGCTTTAAATCTTTGGGATATTGCGGACCCTCTTCCTTGTATAGCGCTATCCCCAATTCATTCCGGGAACACGCCTCTTCTAAAAAGCGAAGGAAGATGAGAAACTTCATGACTCTCCAAAATGCCATTCCATGATTTGCATTTTATCTCAAATTTCAAGAAATGTGAAAGGTTTCCTTCTACCCAAGGTTCGGTTTGGTCTCTTACCTTCAGCCCTGTGAAACTTTTAACGAGGACTCCCTTTTCGGTTTTTTTCTATTGACAATGCCACGGAGGATGTTAAAATAACATACAGTGAAATAGCAGTCCATTTAGTGACACGCAATGTCCCTCCTCCAAAAAGAACCTTTTTACAACAGGTCACTCGAAAGGGCTCTCAAGATCTTATGCACCTTCCACAGGGATCGACAAGCCTTAACCCTAAGCCAATTATCAAAGATTTTAAACCTCTCCAAAACGACGGTTTCAAGACTCTCTTCGACTTTGATCAAATATGATTTCATTAAGTGGGACCCGTATTCAAAACATTATTCCCTTGGTTTAAAGCTGTTCGAATTGGGAAGCGTCATCTTTTCATCCTTTTCCGTCAGAAGAGTCGCCCTATCACATTTAAGTCAACTTCAAGCCAGGTTGGGTAAAACAACGTTTCTGGGAATCTTACAGGATGATGAATTAGTCTACATCGACAAAAGAGAGGATCCCAGGAATCCCATCCTGTTTGCATCTCAAATAGGAACGCGGCGCCCGCCCTATTTTGGGATGCTCGGACAGATCCTGATGGCCTATTTACCGGATAGCGAAGTCAATAGATTATTAAAGAAAACCCCCTTAAAACCGTTAACCAAAAGATCTCTCACGAACATAAAGGAATTTAAGGAGAGGTTACGCAAGATTCGTGAACAAGGATTTTTCGTTGATCAGGAAGAAGCCTTTGACGGTGTCACAGGAATCGCTGCCCCTGTTCGAGACTATAGTGGCAACGTGATTGCTGGAATAGGAGTCGGCATTTTTTCTTCATCTATGGATTCCAACCAAACAAGAAAAATAATAAACGATGTTGTGGAGACGGCGAAGAAGATTTCCCAAGAGATGGGCTACCTTGAGAGAGGAGGATCCTCACGATTCCAGACGAAATCGACAAAGTCCTCAAGACCATGACGACATGTTCTTAAACCGTAGAGATGTCGTGGCAAGAAAAGGGTCCATATTCTCGGATGGAATAAAAATCGGGTGAAACGGTTCCAGATGTTTGGTCAGCATCTTATGGGCAACAGATCGGTTCCTAAAATTTGGGGCCGAAATAAACCAGGAGGTGGGAGAAATGAGACAAAAAGGCAAAGGAGAAAATGGTGTGAGTCGGAGGAAGTTCATCAAAATGGTGGGAGCTGCTGGCGTTGCCACCTTCGGAGCATCTCTCTTTCCCAAGATCTCTAAAGCGGCGAGGGATCATATCCTGATTGGACACCCGGCACCGATCACTGGTCCGATTGCGCCCTTCGGAGAAACATCATTGTGGGCAGATGAACGCGTCGTCGCGGAGATTAACAAGGGGGGTGGCATTCTAATCAAGGAATTGGGAAAAAAGCTGCCAGTTAAAGTTAAATCGATGGACACGGAAAGTAATCCTACGAAGGCTGCAGAGGTGGCGAGCAAGCTGATTTTGCAGGATAAGGTCGATTTGATGGTCGTCCTTCATACCCCTGACACGGTCAATCCGGTAGGGGCCACCTGTGAGAGGTACGAGGTCCCATGCATCTCCTCGGTGGCGCCTATTGAGCCCTGGTTGACCGGAGGCCCCTACAAATGGACCTTCCACTTCTTCTGGAACTTAGGGCAGATCATCAACGTCTTCACAGGAATGTGGAATCAATTTGCTGATAAGACCACCAAAGTGGTGGGCGGTTTCTGGCCCAATGATCCTGATGGAACAGTTTGGGCCCAGGAGTTTCCGAAAAAACTCGGGACCATGGGCTTTAAAGTCGTGGACGTGGGAAGATTCCCGTATGGCATGCAGGATTTCGGCGGGTTCATCAATACATGGAAAAAAGAGAAGGTGGATATCTTGACAGGAGTTCCTATCCCACCCGATTGGGCCACCTGCTGGAGACAGTGCCATCAGCAGGGTTTCGTTCCAAAGATGGCCAGTATTGGAAAGGCGATCCTCTTCCCTGCTGCTGTAGAGGCGATAGGCGGTAATATTCCCAATGGTCTTACGAGTGAAGTCTGGTGGACGCCTTTGCATCCATTTAAATCATCCTTGACCGGAGCCACCTGCCAAGCCTTAGCGGATGCTTGGACCCAGACGACGAAGAGGCAGTGGACCCAGCCGCTTGGGTTTGATTATGCGGCCTTTGAGATTGCTGCCGATGTTTTGAAGCGGGCCGGGTCGTTAGACAAGAAGAATATCAGGGAAGCCCTGTCCAAGACCAGTCTCAACACCGTGGTGGGGCCCATCAAATTTAACGAGAAGAATTTTTCCCTCACTCCCTTGGTAGGCGGTCAATGGGTGAAGGGAAAGAAATGGCCCTGGGAACTTCAGATCGTCTACAACAAGGAGGCGACCAATATCCCGACCACGGGAAAGATGGTCTTCCCCATTCCCAAATCATAAAAGAAATGTGATCCGGCCTAGCCGGAACTGAGTGGGGTTTGCAGCTTAAAAATCCGAATATCGAAACTCGAAATCTCAAAACTTTTTGTTTGGAACATCTGAAATTCGGTCATTTGAGATGGTTTCGAGTTTCGGATTTCGTGCTTCGGATTTAGACCCGCTTGATCGCAAATAATCTTGCTGGCATTTTGCGCACAATTTTATTCATAAGAAGCTATGTCCTCCATCCTGACCGTTAAAAATGTGAGCAAATCTTTCGGAAAGGTGACAGCCGTACATGATCTCAGCTTTGAAGTGGAACAGGGGAGGATCCTGGGAATTATCGGCCCGAATGGTGCAGGGAAAACGACCCTGTTCAACCTGATCGCGGGTGAGATCAAACCAGATTCGGGGAAGATTACATTCAACGGAACAGATGTGACGCTGACCCAGACTTACAGAAGGTGCCGGATGGGGATTGCTCGCACCTACCAGATCCCGAGACCTTTCGTGAACATGACAGTGCTCGAAAATGTGCTTGTGGGTGTTGTCTATGGGGGAGGCGTTGGAGGCAGGAAATCGAGGGAACGATGTGAAGAGGTTTTGAAAAAAACCGGATTAATATCGAAGAGAAATGTTTTAACAGAATCTCTACCCCTGTTAGATCGGAAAAAATTGGAGCTGACCAAAGCCCTTGCCACGAACCCAACCCTTCTTCTCATCGATGAAGTGGCGGGAGGCCTCACTGAATCGGAAGTGGAGGAGATCCTCGAAACCATTAACTCGTTAAGGAAAGACGGCATGACGATTCTCTGGGTGGAACACATCATGATGGCCATGAAGAAGGGCCCAGACCGCTTGTTGGTGATGGATTTTGGTGAAAAGCTTGTCGACGGAAAACCGGAAGAGGTGCTTCAATCAGAAGAGGTTCACAAGATCTATTTAGGGGAAGAGGAAGATTGATGACCATGCTTGCCGTGAATAATTTGAACCTCTCCTACGGAGGATTTCAAGCCCTCGTGGACATTACCCTCCAGGTGAAAAGAGATCAGATCGTATCCATTCTTGGGTCCAACGGTGCAGGGAAGTCGACGCTTCTTAAGGCGATCTCTGGACTTCTGAAACCAAGCTCCGGAAGCATCCATTATGACGGAGGGAGGATCGATCATCTCGATCCTCATGAGATTGTAAGATTAGGACTTGCTTTGGTTCCGGAAGGACGAAAAATTTTCCCCAGCCTCACCGTCTTGGAGAACCTCCTGATCGGGTCCTATGTGCCCGAGGCCCGCCGGACCAAAGACGAGCAGCTTGAAAATGTCTTTGAACTTTTCCCAAGGCTGAAGGAGAGGAAGGGTCAATTCGGATCAACCCTGAGCGGAGGGGAGCAGCAGATGCTCGCCATCGGCAGGGCCCTGATGTCACGGCCCCGTCTGATCGTCTTCGATGAGATCTCTCTGGGCCTCAGTCCAATCATTGTCCAACATCTCTACGAGACCGTCCATCGAATCAAACAAAGAGGGATGGTGGTGGTCTTGGTGGAGCAGGATGTGAAGAGAAGCCTCAGGACCGCTGATTTCGCTTATATTCTGCAGGAAGGAAAGATCAGGCTGGAAGGAGATCCACGGGGTTTCACCGAAGAGGAGGTCAAGAAGGCCTATTTCGGCCTTTAACTACAAAATATTTCTTAAAACGAATGAGATTCATCCGAAGATAGAGAAGAAAAGGAATCGAGTCTGATGCTCACTTTTTTAGAGCCATTCATCAATGGGATTCTGCTCGGCGGCCTTTATGCCGTGATCAGCATCGGTCTTTCAATGATCTTCGGAATCATGAGGCAGGTCAACCTGGCTCACGGCGAATTAATGATCCTTGCGAGTTATTTCAGTCTCATCTTCATCCAACTCTTGGGGCTCCATCCACTTCTGACTTTCCTTTTCGTCCTCCCCGCAACCTTTCTGTTAGGCTACATGATCCAAACCTTTCTTTTTAACCGGGTTTTAGAAAAAGGGATCGAGCCCTATCTCATGATCTCTTTCGGACTCTCCATCATCCTTCAAAATGCCATGCTTCTTATCTTCACTCCCGATGCCCGCACCCTAAAGACAGGTCTGGCCATTGAGAGTCTCGATGTCTTTGGCCTGTTCCATGTGCCGGTGATCTACCTCGTCGACTGCGCTGCGGGTTTTCTCGTGTTGAGCCTGCTCCATACAATAATGAAAAGAACATATCTGGGATGGGCGATTCGGGCGGCATCAGATAATTTGACGGCAGCCAAACTGATGGGAATTAACCCCAAAAGGATCTACGCCTTAGCCATGGGGATGGCTGTGATCACGGCTGCCATCTCAGGAGTGCTGGTGGGGATGACTTTTACCTTTTACCCCCATTCTGGTACGCAATACCTCATCATCGCCTTTGGCGTCGTCATCATTGGGGGTTTGGGAAGCCTGCCAGGAACTTTTTTAGGAGGGTTGATTCTTGGCGTTTCTCAGTTAGTCGGTGGCCGGATCATTGGCCCCGGACTTCAATTGCTGTGCGGATACATCATCCTGCTCATTGTGTTGACGATCAGGCCCCAAGGATTATTGGGAAGGAAGTAATGCTTTCGATGTCATCCCATCGAATTCGTATCATTGGAATCATTTTGCTATTAGGAGCTCTTGCCACGCTTCCCCTTTGGGCTTCCCGTTACATGGTGAGCATCTTCTTGCTCATCTGTCTCTACATGACCTTGGCTTCCATGTGGAACTTGTTGGCTGGCTATTCAGGTTTGATCTCCTTGGGACAGCAGATGTTTATTGGAATAGGGGGATACTCCCTTGCCGTGTTGTGCATGTACTATGGGCTTCCCATTTTTCTCAGCCTTCTCCTGGGAGGGATGATATCGGTCCTCCTTGCGATCCTCATCTCCGTGCCGATCTTCAGAATGAAAGGTGTCTATTTTGCAATCGGGACATGGATCATCGCCGAGGCATTAGGAATCTGTTTCAGCAACTGGGGATATGTCCGATACGGGATGGGCCTTTTTATACAGCCGGCTTATAAACTCTCCATCTCGACGATTTACTATGGCGCGCTGGTCATCTGTTGCGGTTCCATTGCTCTGATCTATTTCCTCCTTCGTTCCAATTTGGGCCTTGCCCTGATGGCCATTCGGGATGATGATGGTGCTTCCGAGGGCCTGGGGGTCAACATTTTTCGCTGCAAGTTTACCTGTTTCCTGTTGAGCGCGTTTGTTACCGGCGTGACAGCGGGTGTCTTGTACCTGAACACAATCTTCATCCAACCCTTCGAAGCCTTCGGCATCGGCTGGACCGTCAAACTCCTCTTCATCGTCATCATCGGAGGTCTGGGGACAGTGGCAGGCCCTATTGCGGGAGCGGCCATTTTCGTCATTTTGCAGCAGTACCTTTCTGAATACGTCGGTTTCAATTTAATCATTTTTGGGACGATTACTATTGTAGTCATCTTTTTTGCGCCCAAAGGTATTGTCGGAACATTCCAGGAGAGATTGGGGTTCGAAATCTTTCCAGTCAGACGTCGCTAGGAAGAGAAAGATCGCGATGGAAAAGAATTCTTTCGAGGTGAGGATGGATGATGTTCACAAAGAGATTCGACGAATTGAATAAAGACATGTTTCAAGAGTGCGGAGGGAAGGCGGCCCACCTGGGCGAACTCACCCGCCTGAAACTAAACGTCCCGAATGGTTTTAATGTCCTCGGCCATGCCTTTTACTACCACTTGAAGAAGAATCTTCTTGAGGATCCGATCAGGCAGATCGCAGAGAGGATCCGCTATGACGATTTCCAAGACCTTGAAGAGAAGACGAAAGAGATTCGGGAGTTGATCGTGAATGCGCCCGTCCCCCCGGAGATCGAACGGGAGATCATTGAGAATTATGAAAGACTTTCACAGGGTCAACCAAAACCCTTCGTGGCCGTTCGGTCGTCCGTCGCTGTCAAAGATTCTTCGATCTCTTCTTTTCCAGGGATGATGGATACCTTCCATTATATTCAAGGAGGAGCGAAGGTGGTGGAAAAGGTGAAGGAATGCTGGGCTTCGGTCTGGTCAGGCCGCGCTGCCTTTTCCCGTCACTCCAAGGGGATAGAACACACCAAAGCCATCATTGCCCCAACGATCCAATTGATGGTGAACTCAGAAGTGGCGGGGGTGCTCTTTACCGTCAATCCCGTCACCGGGTCGAGCGACGATATCGTGATCGAGGCGAATTGGGGATTGGGAGAATCCGTCGTCTGCGGAAAATGTCTGTGTGATTTTTATACCGCTGACAAGAATCTCTTCTGCATCAAAGTAAAGAAAATAGCCAAGAAGCGACAAGCTTATGCGCAGAATAAGGAAGGGGGGGCGGATTGGGTTGAGGTGGAACCCGAGAAGATGGGCATGTCCACCCTTTCGGAGGGCCAGGTAGAGGAGCTTTGCAGGGTCGCATGTGTGATCGAGGGGCATTATGGTTACCCCCAGGATATTGAGTGGGCCTATGAAAAGGGTGCATTATATATCTTGCAAGCCCGCAGGGCAAAGGCTGGTGGCGAGTAATGCGAAGGAGGGGAGGTGAACGGACAGGACCACAAGATCAAGAAAGAATGAAGGCGGGTTTATCCTCTGCCTCTGGAGTTTGGAACACGACGATCATTTGAGAAAAAATGAAAAAAGGAGGATGAGTGTTTATGGCACAAAGAACGGTGGATGTACATTGTCATTGGTACCCTAAAGAATATATGGATTATCTTATTTCAAGGGGATCGGCGAATTCTCCCTACTGTATGCACGATGGGGGGACCCATTACCGGATGTGGTATAAAGGCGTGTGCGTCGCTCATATCGACAGGGCGGGACATTACGATTTAAGGGCAAGGGTTGAGGACTTAGATAAAGCAGGTCTGGATACCCAACTTCTCACTGTAACCATCCCCGGCCCGGAATCTCTCGAAAGAGACAAAGGGGTCTATTGGGCGAAGAAGCTCAACGATGCTCTCGCCAAAGCAGCACAGGATTATCCAGGACGCTTTTATCACATGGCTTCGCTTCCTTATCAGGATCCTGACGAAGCTTGCAAAGAACTGGAGAGATGTCATCAGATGGGTTGCGTTGGCATCCAGATGTTCTCCAACTTCAACGGAGAACTCGTCTACCTCGAGAAGTTCCACCCCATTTACGAGCTGGCGAACAAGTGGGAACTTCCTTTCCTCATGCATCCCGCTGTTCCGCTCACCGCACCCGTCATGGATATGATGAAAATCCCCTATCAGCTCTGGGCGTTTACCCTGGATACGAGCATGGCCGTTTTAAGCCTCATCTTCCAAGGTGTCCTTGATAAGTTCCCGCAGATGACCCTTGTCCACGGACACCTGGGAGGAATGGTTCCCTATTTCGTTCGCCGACTGCAAGATTCCTACAGGGGTTACGCGAAGGAATGGGGCCTTGAACTGAAGGAGTCCCCAGACCTCACCTATAAGAAAAGGGTCTATCCGGATACGACCTCTTTTTATGTCCCCGCCATGAAATGCTGTCTGGAGTGGATCGGACCTGAACGCATGGTCATGGGAACGGACTATGCCCATCGTGTGGGCGATCCTGAAGGAGCCATCAGGGCAATCAAAGACGTGGGGAAGCAGGTAAAACTAAAAAAGGGAGAAGTGGATCTCATCTTGGGAAAGAACCTTGAGAAGCTTTTCAAACTCCCGTCGATGAAAAAGAAATAGGGTTGAGATCGCAGGGCGTGGGAAGACTCTTTCTTATCGAGTGCCTTTCGCCCAGCGGCTCCACTCGACATCCAGAGCCGTTCTGAGCTCGAAGGAACAAAAGGATGGAGATTACAGCCAAGTGGGTCGGCTTCGATTTTGGACAGTGTCTGATGGACCCCTCTGGTCTTCGCAATCACCTGGTCATCGGGGATGTATGCAAGGAGACGGGGGAACCAGAGAAGATCGACGAGCGAATTCATAAGTATCGGGTATTGAAGGAGAAATATGGCAGCTATGGAGCCATCAAAGAA
The DNA here is from genome assembly GCA_047519465.1 of Thermodesulfobacteriota bacterium. Lineage (GTDB taxonomy): Bacteria > Desulfobacterota > BSN033 > BSN033 > UBA1163 > UBA1163. The sequence goes on from JAPVTA010000151.1 coordinate 108,448, forward strand.
GGACACCGGGACGAAATCCTAAGATATGTGTTTGAGAATAATGCCGAGGCCATGGAGATTTTTGCCTTGAAGGAGCAGGAGTATCTTAAGGTCCCAGAAGGCATTGAAGAGGTTCTTCAATACTTAAGGGATCAGGGGATCAAAAGAGCGGTTGTGGCCGAGCTTAAGAAGACCCTCGGGCCCATCGGCACAGATATTGTCACACGGTTCTTGAAGAGGAACCATTTGCTCGATTATTTTGACCAGGTCATTACACCCCAAGGGTGTGTGGATCTCCAGGATGGATCGGTCGACCTACGATATAAAGGAAAGACGAAGGAAGAGGGTACGTTATACGATGAACTCGCCCAGGACCTCCTCAAGCAGGGCATTCAGACATCGGAGGCGGTGATGATCGGCGACAAACTGTGGACCGACATCACTCCTGCAAAGAAGAGAGGGTTCCATACGATCCAGTATATCGGCTATATCGACTACGGACGATCGAAGGATGCCGATTTCGTCATCTCCAATTTTCGCGAGATGAAAGGGATCGTGAAAGGGATGAGGAGATGAAAACCCCGAAGCATTTGATCATTGAATACGAAGATCAATCCGCAAAGACCATTCCCTTCAGCCAACTGGACAGGTCTATCTGGCGGGAACTCTCGCGGACAGGCCTCTGCTCCCCGCCGACCGAGTGGGTGGAACCTTCACAGAGCTACCTCCTGCTGCGCTGGAAGGACGGATGGCAGGAGGTGGTCGCCACGGGCCAAGACGCCGTCGATCTGTTGCGTTACTACATTCTCGAAAGGGTGGAAGAGACGGGAAGAGCGGTTCTTGAAACGGGGGTGGACTATCCTCTTCTCCTCACGGTGAAACGGCTTCCAAAGACGTTAGAGAGCCTGACCATCGTGAATGGCAACGCTGCGAAAGCATACCATGTGGAGCCGAAGGGGAAGAAAGAAGAGGGAAATAAGATAGAGCATGTGGAGTACGATCGGGCAGAGCGCCATTTCCAGCCTCACGCCCAAGAGACGGGAGAAGAAGGCATTCAGTCCATGGCCCGCCTCCTAACAGCGGAGATGACAAAAAAGGATCTGACGCCCAAAAAACTTCTGGATCTCGAGCCGGGTCAAAAAGTTACAAAGTACAAAGAGTTGGCAAAAGCGATGAGAATCAGGGCGATGGAAAAACAGGAGGATCTTTACGGATTCTTACAACTCATGGTCGGAAAACTGGCGGCCTCTGAGAAATAAACTCCGTTAGAAATGTAACCCCCCTGCAGAGCCCCGCACCGCATGGTGTACAGGGCAGAGCAGTGAGGCACTATTTCTAACTGGGTAAACGCTGCCGATTTCCGGGGACGGAGGGTTCACGATGTACGAAAGGTTGAATCTCGACACACATGACCGAAGCATCTCAGGGTTAAGAACGCTTCGAGTCCCTGAGGATGAGGATATCTTCTGGTTTCGGGATGATCTACACCAGCCCTATCCCATCTCTCCCTTGGGAATGACCACTATTCAAAAACATCATTCCTGGGGGTATCACGTGGCCGCCGAGGAGACGAAATTGCCGCCTTCCAAAGGGGGTCATGTCAAAGTTTATAAGGGAAGAGTCTTCTTAGGATTCGAGGGGATTACGGATGCCGAGGAGGTCGGCAGAAGGGCTGCCGAATTTGGAAAGCTCCTCGATTACTGCAAAACTCACTGGGATGAATATTACACGCTCCATATCGAAGAGGTGAAGCAGGGTCTTCACTTCATGGCCAGTGTGAATGATGGGATGTCCGACCACGATTTACACTATGCCCTCCGCAGAAGCGAGGAGATTAATAAGAGAAACTGGGAGATTCACTTCACGTTAATGTATGTGGCGGACGCCCTCTATTTTGAATTCGAAGCCTTCTGCAAGGAGCATGGATCGGAGGAGAAGGACTTCGTCGGTATGCTCAAGGGTCTTGAGACCATGGCCACGAGAACAGACCTCTCGCTGTGGGAGCTGACGAAGTCGGCAGAGGAGTTGAAAATAGGTGAAACCTTCCTCCAGAAGGACCCCAAATTGCTTTTAGGTGAGCTGGAGAAAGATTCAAAAGCAGTGAAATGGTTGGAGGCATTTCACAAATTTTTGGATGTCTTTGGCCACCGGATTACAGCCGCTCACCTGGATGTCATGTTTCCAACATGGATCGAGGACCCCTCACCCGTGATGGAAACGATCAGGACCTATATCCCCAAGGTGAGACAGGGGTGGGAATACAAAGGGGAGAGGGAGAAGATGTTGAAAGAGGGGCAAGAGACGGTGGATCATTTCATGGCCAAACTGAAAGATGAAGAAAAGCAGAAGTTTAAACAACTTCTCGACATAGGCAAGAAGATCTATCAATTTCAAGAGGATCATGGCTTTTACATCGATGGGGCCTCCACCGCCCGGCTGCATGATGTGGCCATGGTCTGCGGAAGAAGACTAAAACAGTATGGGCTTCTCGAGACACCGGAAGATGTCTTTTTCCTCAACTACAGCGAGCTCGAGGAGGTGCTGTCCGGCTTGGCCCGAAACCGGGCAGCGGCCGTCTATCACTACCGTCGGATGGTAGCTCCCTTGGTTAAAGAAAGGAAATGGGGATGGTATCAGGTTGGAGAGATTCAGGAGGCTCCCCTCACCCTTGGAGCCGCCCCTGAAAAGCTAAACGATCCGATCATGATCAAAGTCTTTGGAATGATCGATGAAGTGATTAAGGCGGGAAAGGTCGAAGAATTGAAGGTCATGGATGTCTTCGAGGGTTATCCTGGGGCCCCGGGTATTGTGGAAGGCCCGGCGCGGGTGATCACAAGCTTTGAAGGCTTTCCGAAGTTGCAGCCCGGGGAGATTCTCGTCTGTCCATATACGGCCACGGCTTGGACACCTCTCTTTCCGAAGATCAAGGGAGTGGTCACGGATACCGGCGGGATGCTGACCCATGCGGCGATCACGGCGAGAGAGTATCGAATTCCAGCGGTGGTTGGGACGTGGAGGGCGACCCGATCCATTTCGGATGGAGACATCATCAGGGTGGATGGCAACGCAGGGACCGTAGAGGTCTTGAAGAAGGCGAAAACCTGAGGCAAAGATCCCTATGCCGTTTCGGAAAAGGCTTGCAAAGATCGATTTAACTGAAAGAAAAGTAGAGGTTGAGGAACTGCCTGAAGGGATCGTGACGAAATTTCTTGGGGGCAGGGGGATGAATATGTACCTTCTCGCAAAACGGTTTCATCCCAGGATCGATCCTCTCGGTCCGGAGAATCCTCTCGTGTTTGGTATAGGATACTTAACAGGAACGCTGAGCCTCGGAGGCCGGATGAATGTCTCGGCCATCTCTCCTGAAACAGGGTATCTGGGTGATGCCAATATGGGGGGGGATTTTGGAGCGGAACTCGCATACACCGGACTCTCGCATCTTGTCATCAGTGGAAGGAGTGAGAACCCTGTTTATCTATCGATTGAAAATAACCGAATTGAAATTCGCGATGCCCGGCCTTTGATAGGGCTCGATACCGTTCAAACGCAAAAGGCGATCCGGCACGAATTGGGAGATAAGAAGATCCAGGTGGCTTGCATCGGTCTTGCTGGAGAAAACCTCGTAAGGTTTGCGGGGGTGAGAAGCGGTTTGAAGAGCAGCGCGGCCCGAACCGGAATGGGTGCGGTGATGGGATCCAAAAAATTAAAAGCGATAGCGGTTCGGGGGACTCAGGATCTCCCTGTGAGGGATCCTCGAGGGCTCTTGAGTTATTACCAGGATCTTGTGAAGGGCCTGATGGAGAGAAAATGGGTACAGGCCCTTGGTCGGTTCGGAACGCCATTGATGGTTGCCACAGGGAATGCGATCGGCCTGTTGGCGGTGCACAATCACCAAAGGACCAGTGTGGGCGAAGCAGGATCGGCCCTGGTAGCAGAAAACCTGGATCGATATTCGACCGGAATGGTCGCTTGCAGGAGTTGCCCGGTTCATTGCCGCCATCGGCTCAGGATAAACGATGACATCACCGGAGAGGGGCCTGAGTATGCCTCCGTCGGGTCCATGGGATGGAAGATCGGAAGTTTGAATCTGGACAACATTCTCCATGCGGCAGAACTCTGCAACCGCTACGGGTTGGATACCATCTCGACAGGCTCTTATATTGCCTGGGCCATGGAACTTTACCAGAGAGGAATTATTGATGAAAAGGTGGTCGGCTTTCCATTGGATTGGGGGGATCGAGAAGGAATCGAAAAGATCATCCACGGGATTGCCCGAAGAGAAGGGTTTGGTGATCTTTTGGCGGAGGGATCCTTCGCGCGAGAGCGATTAGGGTCGAAGGCCGCCGAATTCCTTTTACAGGTGAAGAACCTCCCTTTTGAGATGACCGATGAGAGGCCCACAAAAAGTTTCTCTCTGGGAATGGCGACAGCCAGCCGGGGAGCCTGCCACATGCGAAGCAGACCGTCTTTAGATGTTCTCATGCTTCCCTCTCCCCTCCTGGAGAAACTCTATGGGGGAGGAGTCAGCAACGATTTCACCTCCTACCGGGGAAAAGGAAGAATGGTCTGGTGGCATGAACTTCTCTATGCCGTCGCCGATTCTCTTGGCGTTTGCAGATTCATGGCCGTCTTCAGCAGTCCTCATTCTCCACAGTATAAAGAATTTAGCAATCTCATCACGCTCGCTTCGGGGCTGAAGATTTCAGAAGAAGATTTAAAGAAGGTGGGGGAAAGAATCTGCACTTTGGAGAGGAGAATGCTCAACTTGTGGGGGATCGACCGCAGACAGGATCGACTTCCCGACAGGTACTTCGAACCGATTGCGGATGGACCGGCCGAGGGGCACCGGATTGATCCGATCGGATTCAACACAATGTTAGAGGAATACTATGACCTTCACGGTTGGGACCGAGACGGAAGAGTCACCCAGGAAGGAATAAAAAGGCTGGAAATCCCACTTTGAAACGGGAAAAGATATTTCCATGAGAATTGGGATCGAAAAAATGAAGTGCACGGGTTGTCATCTCTGTGAGATGGTCTGTTCCCTCTTTCATTCGGGCGCCATCAACCCTTCCAAGTCGGCGATCCGCATTTTAAAGGACGATCTGGAGACCGATCTGCATACGCCTGTGGTTTGCCATCAATGTAAAAAGATGACGTGCCTTAAGGAGGAAGAGGCTGATGAAGCGATCGAGAAGTCCAAATTTATCTGGCCGAGCCGGAGAGCGGACGTCTGTCCCTTTGACGGGTTGACGGTTTTCGAAGATTCGGCCTATCACTGCGATCTTTGTGGAGGAAGCCCGCAATGCGTCTCCGTCTGCACCAACGGTGCGATTTGGGTCAAAACCGGAAAGGGGGAGAACGCGAGGCTCATGAAAGGGGATGACGAAATATGCAAGGGAGGAAGAAAAGATGAGTTATGAAAAGCTTTTTTCGTCCGTCACGATGAGAGGCGTTACCTTTCCAAACCGTATCCAGCGGACATCCATGGTTTCCGGACTCTCTACGGAGGAGGGTTGGGTCACAGAGGATTTAAAGAAGCGATATCAGAGGGAAGCAAAAGGCGGACCGGGATCCATTGTGGTTGAGGCGGCTGTCATTATCCCATCGAAGAGCCCTTTCAATCTTCGGATCAGCGATGATCGCTTCGTACCCGGCCTGACCGAGGTGGTGAAGGCGATACGCGAAGCGAACCGTGAAGTCAAGATTGGCATCCAGCTCATGCAACATCTTAAGCTTTCCCGAACGGGCTGGAGACAAAAGGTTGAGGATTTCAAAACGGAAGAACTTCCAAATATCGTGAATGACCACGCGGCAGCTGCGAAGCGTGCCCGATCGGCCGGATTCGATTTTATTGAGATCCACATGGCCCATGCCTATGTTCTCTCTTCATTCTTATCCCGGGCGAACAAGAGAACCGACGGGTATGGAAGCAGTCTTGAAAACAGGATGAAGTTACCCATCGAGGTCTATCAGGCAGTGCGCCAGGCCGTCGGAAATGATTACCCTCTTGGTATCCGCATCAACGGCGAGGATTTCCACGTGGAGGGAAACACTTTAGCTCAGAGCACCCGGATCGCTAGGAGGTTTGCCGAGCTCGGGGTGGACTATATCAGCGTCTCTGCTGGAAGTCGGTTCGAGGATGCGAAGATCCCACCCGAGGGGAGTCCCCCGGATCCGATGTCCGGCTACAGTGGCCATCGCATGAGCCCATGGTTCTGGTGGCCTGATGGGACCCACCTCTATCTGGCGGAGGGAATCAGAGAAGCGGTCCGGGAAGCCGGATTTAAGACTCCCGTTGTCGCAGCGGGCAAGATCAGGGAACCTAAACATGCCGAAGAGATCCTCGAAAAGGGCAAAGCCGACATGATCGGACTGTGCCGATCTCTCCTCTGCGACCCGGACTGGCCTATCAAAACAAAGGAAGGGAGAGAGAAGGAGATCGTTCGATGCGTTGCCTGTAACTGGTGCCTCGAAGCAGACTCAAGATATGAAAAGGTCAACTGTGACCGTTGGCCCGAAGGAAGCATCCACGCCCCTGCTTCTTTCCAAACAAAGATGGCGCGGCCCGGCCAATTCAAGAAGGAAGACCTGTGAAATCAAACTCCGCGCGACAGAGATGAAAAGGAGTGGGTGAGGATGAGCCTCATGGAATTTCCAAGATACAGAGAAGCCGACGTCGAGAAGTACACGAAATATAGGTGGTGGCTCGGAGTGACATTCAGCGACCTCCTTGATAAAGCGGCGGATCTCTATCCGAAGAAGGAAGCCTTGATTGACGATTGTGTCAGGTTGACGTATGGGGAATTACGGGAACGAGTGGATCGGCTTGCGATCGGACTCCTCCATCTCGGTCTTGGGAAGGGAGATACGGTCTTGTTACAACTTCCGAACTGGGCTGAATTCGTCTTTTCCTATTTTGCTTTACAGAAGATAGGATCCATTCCTGTTCTACTCATTTCTGGATACAGGCAGCTCGAAGTGAGCCATCTCGGCCGCTTAACCGAAACGAAGGCATGGATTGTACCGGATCGCTACAGGAAAATGGATTATCTTTCCTTCATCGGAGAGGTGAAGAAAGAAAATCCCCAGCTCCGATATATTATCTCAGCCAGGGCTCAGAGTCAGGAGGGCATTTTCACCACAAGTCTGGAAAGAATCATGGAGAGAGAATTAAGCGATGAGGACCGGCATCAATTGGTGGCCAGGAGACCTGGCCCGAATGACGTGGCTCATATTCTTCCGTCGGGAGGAACGACGGGCTTGCCCAAAGGGATTCCCCGCACTCATAATGATTACATCTGCAACGCAGAGTATGTGGCAAGAGTAGGGGAGATGAGCAGCCATGACATCTGGTTAGTGGCCGTTCCAGTCGGACATAATTTGGGCCTGCTGGTTGGAGTGACAGGGTGTCTCTTTATGGCGGCCAAGCTTGTTCTTCTCGATTCGACCAGGCCCGACGACATTTGCGTCACGATCCAGAGAGAGAAGGTCTCCTTCATGCCCATTGTGCCTAGCTTGCTTAAGAGGATTCTCGACCTCGAGAGATTGGGGGAATATGATCTGAGTTCTCTTAAAAAGATCTCTGCTGGGGGAGAAGCAAGTTCCCCTGAGCTTGTCTGGAAGGCCTATGAGAAGATGGGCTGCACCTACATCAACGAATTTGGGATGAGTGAGGGATTGCTCTGTCGGACCCGCTTGGATGACGACATCGAAACAATCAGGACGACCGTTGGAAAACCATGCTGTCCCTATGACAAGGTGAAGATCTTAGATGACGGAGGAAGAGAGCTCCCTTTGAATCGAGACGGGGAATTGGCAGCGAAGGGACCGGGCATCTTTGCCGGCTACTTGAAGAACCCTGAAGAGAACAGGAAGTCTTTTACGAAGGATGGATTCTTTCGGACAGGCGATCTGGCACGGATCGACGATTCAGGGAATATCCGGATCACAGGAAGGATAAAGGACATCATCATCCGTGGCGGGGAGAACATCAGCCCTGCGCAAGTGGAAGATCTCTTGATTTCCTTTCCAGGTGTTGCGGATGCGGCAGTCATTGGCATAGAGGACAAAGAGTTGGGTGAGAAGGTCTGTGCCTATATCCGGCCCGCTTCCGGAGCAAAATTAGACCCTGAGGAGATTAAGAAATTTATGGAAGGCCGGGGGGCTTCCAAATTACTCATCCCGGAACGGTTTGAGTTTATCGATTCCCTTCCGATGACTCAGGCAGGAAAGCATGATAAAAAGGCTTTGAGAGACGACATCAAGCGAAGGACAGGGTCAGTCTCATTATAACAGATCAAGGAACACCCAATCGAACAATTGCCATTCATTCTTCTTATGTTTTATAGAATCGATAGAAAGGTCGAAGGAGGTGCATCTACCCATGGCTAAAGAAAGAAAGGTAATCTTCACCGACTGTACGCTCTGCTACCATAGTTGCGGCACAAAGGTCACCGTCGAAGGTGGAAAGGCAGTCAAGGTGGAAGGGTTAGAGTCTCATCCCTTAAATAAAGGCAAACTTTGTCCAAAGGGAGAGGCCGCCCTCAATAACATCTATAGTCCGAGTCGGGTAAAGTATCCCATGAAAAGAGTGAACGGAAACTGGGAGAGAATCACATGGGATCAGGCGCTGACAGAAATAGCGAATAAACTTTTGAGGCTGAGGGAAGAATATGGTCCCTCGATGCTGGGGATGTTTAGCGGATCGATTGGGGTTGAAAACCTGGAGATGGCCGGTTTAACCCAGAGATTCAAAGCAGCCTTTGGCTCTCCCAACTTCTTCTCCGTGGAAAGCATCTGCTATCGGATGCGAATTCGAACAAGGCAGATCACCTTTGGCAAATACCCGACCGAGGAGCTTGATTCAAATCTTTATATCCTCTGGGGTCACAACCCTGATGAATCTGACTTTCCTTTGCAACTCGCGATCGGGGAAAATCTGAAAAAGGGGGCAAAACTGGTCGTGATCGACCCCAAGAGGATTCCTTTGGCGGATCATGCAGAAATGTATCTCAGGATAAGACCCGGTACGGACGGAGCACTGGCCCTTGCGCTGATAAACGTGATGATCAGTGAAAGGCTTTACGATGCCGATTTCATCGAGAAGTACACCTACGGGTTTGATCAGCTGGTCCCCCATATACAGAAATATACTCCAGAGTGGGCTGAGAAGATTACCTGGATCCCTGCCGAAGACATCCGGAAGCTCGCCCGCCTCCTTGCAAAGACAAAAGGAGCAGGCATTTACCAGGGGACCAATACCCAGGATCAAACAGCCAACGGTACTCAGAACAGTCGCGCCTTCTCCATTCTTCAGGTCATGACCGGAAATATAAATAACCCGGGCGGATGGGTGATCAGCCCTCGGTTGAAGCTGGGCGACGTTACCCTGGAGGTGCAGGGAGAACCCCTTGGAGCTGACCAATATCCGCTTTTCCATGAGGTATGGGGTAGAAGAAGCCCTTACGGCGTGGTCACATGTGTTCCTGAAAGCGTCCCGCAAAAAATCAAGGCGTTCTTTGTGATTGGAGGAAATCCTGTTGTTTCGATGCCAGACTCTAACGCTTTCAGGTCAGCCTTTAAGAAACTGGAATTGCTCGTCGTGCACGACCTGTTCATGACCGAAACGGGAGAACTCGCTCATTACATGCTGCCCGCCTGCTCACACCTGGAGAAGTGGGGGTTGGCCTATACCTATAATGTGTGCCACTGTCTCCCCTATCTCATGCTCAGGAAAAAGGCCATCGACCCCTTTTATGAAAGCTGGTCGGAGTGGAGACTTTTTACGGAACTTGCCAAGAAGTTGGGTATGGGAGGTCAATTCCCTTGGAAGTCGGAGGAGGAGCTCGTGGTATTCGAATTAGGACCTACTGGGTTGACCTTCAAACAGCTTCTGGAAGAAAAACCAGAAGGGGCTTTTTATCAACAGAAGGCATACGGAATGAAAGAGGTGAAGTTTTCGACACCGACGCGGAAGATTGAGATATACAGTGATGCATTAGAAAAGGTGGGATTTGACCCTCTCCCCACATATCTGGAGCCGCGGAAAAGCCCCGTCAATTCGCCAGAATTGTTGGAAAAATATCCATTGATACTTTCGACAGGAAACAGAAACCTTTTTTATACCCACGGACAATTCAGGGAAATAGAAGCCTTAAAGGAAAAAAACCCTGAGCCGAAAGCAGAAATGGGGCCTAAGACTGCCCTGCAATATAAGATCAAAGAGGGGGATAAGATCGTCATTGAAACAAACAGAGGTGCCGTCCTGATGAAAGCCCGTGTGGACGAACGGGTCGCCGAAGGGCTCGTTCTTGTGCCTCACGGCTGGCCCAGAGAGGCCAATGCCAACCTGCTTACAGACGCCGAATGTCGAGAACCCATTATGGGCTACCCTGACATGAAATCGCTTTTGTGTGCCATCCGAAAAGCATAATCCAGCTGGATCGTTTAAAGGAGGGGCTCGATGGAAATCAAGAAATTGGGAGTATTGGGATTCGGCCAGATGGGATCGGGTATTGTACAGGTATTCGCCCAGGCAGGATACGAAGTCATTGCTGTGGACTCGATGGGAGAGATGTTAGATAAGGGACGAAAAGGAATCGAAAAGAGGCTTGCGGGCCGGATCGAGAAGGGAAAACTCTCCCAGACCGAAAAAGAGGCAATTATAGGACGGATTAAAACGAGCACAAAAATGGAAGACCTCGCCGATTGTCATCTGATCGAAGAGGCCGTTCCAGAGGATTTGGCATTGAAGAAGAAGGTGTTTGCCCAACTCGACAAGATTTGTAGAAGGGATACGATCTTGGGCACGAATACCTCCGGATTGTCAGTCACCGATATGGCTGCGGCGACGAAAAGACCGGATAAACTCTTGGGGATGCATTTCCACAATCCGGCTCCTGTCATGCAACTCTTAGAACTTGTTCGAACGATCATGACGAGCGAAGAAACAATCGAGACAGTAAAGAAGTGGGGGGCAACTTTAGGAAAGACGGTGGTCGTTGCACCCGATGTGGGAGGCTTCATCGTCACGAGACTCTTTACACCCTTTTTGCTCGGGGCGGTCCGTATGTTAGAAGCAGGGATCGCAAGCAGGGATGAAATCGACACATCCATGAAATTAGCCGTTAATCATCCGATGGGGCCCTTGGAAGTGATCGACTTCATAGGATTGGATACGGAGTTATCCATCGCCGGGACCTTGTATGAGGAGACCAAGGATTCCAAATACGCCCCGCCCCTTCTCTTGAAGAAGATGGTCACTGCAGGATGGCTTGGAAGAAAAACAGGCAAAGGGTTTTATGAGTATAAATAACCATCTTTTTATTCCATCACTCCTCTCCTGGAAAGATGGCTAAATTGAGAAGTCCATGCCATGAGATCGATTCTCGGTCCTCCGGAAATCCCAAATCTATTGGGCTAAAAATCCTCCATCGACCACGATGACCGACCCTGTCATGTAACTAGAGGCAGGAGAAGATAAAAGCAATACGGCTCCGATGATCTCCTCCGGTTTTCCGAACCGCTTCATCGGTATCTGTTTGATTAAACCCTCATAGACTTTCTCCGAAGCTCTCAGTCCCTCTGTCAACCCTGTCTCCAAGTAGTGGGGGGCAACGGCATTGACGCGAATAGCATATCTGGCCCACTCAAGAGCCAGGCTTTTGGTCAAGAGGATGACCCCTGCCTTCGAGGCACAGTAGGCTGGCGCTCGGGAGACACCCGTGATCCCGGCCGTCGTTGAAATATTGATGATACTGCCGCCCCCGCTTTCTATCATCTGTTTGCCAATATATTTGCAACAAAGGAAAGTACCTTTCAAATTGATTCGAATCGTCCGATCCCACTCCTCTACGGGTGAATCTTCAGTCGGTGTATAGTTCAGTTGAGAAATGCCAGCATTATTGACCAATATATCCACTTTCTTGTATTCGGCAAGCGCCTCCTTTACCAAATTTTTTACTTCCCTTTCTTCTGATATGTCCACCCGGATAGAGATAGAATGAGACCCAATCCTCTTAATCCGGCTCGCCGTCTCTTCGGGATCAACGATGTCGGCCAAAACTAAAGAACAACCGTTTTGAGCGAGGCTTAAGGCAATTTCTTTTCCCAGCCCTCGAGCGCTGCCTGTGACGATAGCGGTTTTTCCGTCAAACCTGAACAACTCCGACAAGTCCATGATGCATCCTCCACATTCGATCATCCATTTGATTTTTCCATATCGCCTACCTCCTGAATCACCCGGAGCATCTGCTGATGGATCAACCCGTTTGAAGCCAGGATCTCTTTAGAATAGATGCTAAAAGGTTGACCCCGAAGGTCGGTGAGCTCCCCCCCCGCCTCGGTAATCATGAGAGTAGCTGCCGCCACGTCCCAAGGGTGGAGCTTGAATTCCCAGAACCCGTCGAAACGGCCCGCTGCCAAGTAAGAAAGGTCGATGGCTGCTGAGCCAGGTCTCCGAACGGCAAAACTCTTAGTCAGAAACTGCCGGAAATAACGGAGATAGAAATCGACATGCTCATGGACATCGTAAGGAAAACCGGTGCAGACAAGGCTTCTGTTTAAGCTATCAATCCGTGAGACGACGATCCGTTTCCCGTTGAGAAACGTGCCCTTTCCTTTTTCCGCATGAAAGAGCTCGTTCAGGGCCGGGACGTAAACCACTCCTGTTCTTACCTCTCCTTCCACTTCAAGCCCGATGGAGACGCAGAAACAAGGAAACCCGTGAAAATAATTGGTCGTCCCGTCGAGGGGATCGATGATCCACTTCCACGGGGATCCCTTCCCCTCAAAAGGACTCTCCTCTGTCAAAATATCATGTTCCGGAAAAGCATCCGAAATCATTTTGACAATGGCCCGCTCGCACAACCGATCCACTTCTGTGACCGGGTTGAACTCTCCCTTGTACTCAACCGGATGGGAATGGTCGAAGTGCAGCATCTGAATCCGGCCCGCTTCCTTCGCAGCGGCCACAGCTAGCCGGAGATAACGATCGTCAACCTTCATCAATTGACAACACCTCTTTCAAAACTATATGATAGCTTGAAGGATCAAGTCAACCCTGTGCCATCTCCTGTAGGAGATCCATGGAGAATCTGGAAACCCGAAATTCATTGTCTCTGGCAAAGGAAAAGATTGGGTAAGAGACAGGTACAGGGCAAACGAGGAAGAAGATGAAATTCGAAACTTACGGCAACTGTTTTGTCTGTGGAAAGAACAATCCAAACGGGTTGCGATTGAGTTTTGAGATCGACAAGGAGAGACAAACCCTCAGATCGACTTTTGTCGCAAGTCCGACCTTCCAGGGTTGGGACGGTATCGTCCATGGAGGCATTGTCAGCACCTTGTTGGATGAAGCGATGGCAAAGTTGATTTATGAATTAGGGTACGAGGCGGTTACGGCCTCCTTAGAGATCCGGTTCAAAAAGCCAGCCCCGATCCTCGAGCCTCTCAGCATTTACGGGGAAATTACGGAAGTGAACAAGAGATTAATCAGAGCGAAAGCCCACGTGGCCAACAAAGATGGAACCATTCTGGCCACAGGGATTTCCACCTGCCTTAAACAAAGTCTGAAATAAAGTCCGAATGCCAAAGTTCGCACGGAGTCAAAATTCAGACTCAAGTACCCCTTCTTTCAATCAGCCTTGAAAAATTGAGACCGAGAATTTTTTCCCGATCCTGTTTTGAAAGGCTCGATCCTTCCAATTCTTTAAAATATCGTCCGGGGGAGATCAGAGGAAAGTCCGTACCGAAGAGGATCCTTTCCGCCCCCACGATCTCACTGACAATGGCATAAATCTTCCTCGAATAGAGGAAAGGCGAAGCCGCGGTATCGTAATAGACATTGGCCATCCCCTTTGCTACCTCGGGCATGAGCTCGTAGAAAGGGAGACCACCTCCCCAGTGTGCCAAGATGACGAGAAGGTTCGGAAAAGAGAGGATCAATTCATAAAAACGGCCGAGAGGCGTCTTCCCCTTTCCGGGGTACGAATGGCCGATCATCTCATTGGTATGCAGAAGGAGAGGAACGCCCTGTTTCTCCATCTGGGAAAGGGTTGGTTTTATGGAATAAATATCCTGAGCTGACATTTCATCGCCGTAAAAAGCGATCTCCCCTACCCCCTTTGCCCCGCCTTTCAGGTTCCGACCTAATTCTCCCAACGACCAATTTGGATTTGAAAAGAGAAGGGAAATAAAGGGAATCAGTCGATTCGGATACCGGGATGCGGACGCCATCAGGTACTGATTGTGAAAGGAACAAAGATCGGGTTGGCTCCAAGGGAACCCACAAATAACAGACCGGTCGATGCCGGATTCATCCATCGAGGCGATCAAATCCTCCGCCCCGGCCATCCTCGCCTTTGGGTCCTTATAAATGAACGAAAAGCCTTCATCCCTCTTGCAGAAAGAGGCTCGCTCCTTTCTCACTTCTTCGGGAAAGATATGAGTATGGCAATCAATGATCATGGTGGGCCCGTATGGTCCCGGCGATGCCGCGTTAGGGTTTCCCTTTTGTAAAACCGTAATGGCCGATGCATTTCGCGAGGTTCCAATACTCATTGGCACCCGGACAGAAGACCAACGGGAGGGTCTTGGCGATATCGATCCGACCTTTCTCCTTTTGAACTTCTTCCTTGACGTGGAGGGCAACGATTTCACCCAAGAAGAGGTCGTGGCTTCCCAAAGAGAGTATGTCTCTAACCTTACATTCCATCTGGACAGGGCATTCATCGATTAACGGGGGCTTTACTTTCTGGGCGGGTACCTGCTTCCATCCCATGGATGAAAACTTATCCGATCCCCTGCCGGAAAGGACGCCGCACGCGTCTACCTTTCTGACCATCTCTTCGGTAGGAAGGTTGACGACAAACTCTCTGAGTCGCTTCACACAGGCATGGGAGTATCGTTCCGGACGGATGGAGATACTGATTATGGGAGGTTCTGAGTTGACCACTCCCACCCAGGCCAGGGTGATGATGTTGGGTTTTCCTGCTTCATCGACGCAGGTCACCAAGACAACCGGAGTGGGGAAAAGCAATGTCGCAGGGGGTAGATTTTTACGGCCCATCTCTTCTCCTTTCCTGCACCGCGGGCTGTTATCGGAAAAGGCTTACATCCCCTTTCCCTTTTCGAATCACCTTGGGAAAATCGCCGGTGAGGTCAACCATGCTGGAATGTTCGGCGACGATCACCCCTCCGTCAATGACCAAGTCAAGCTGTTTTCCAAATCGCTCCTCAATCCCGGCAGGGTCATTGTACAGCCCCTCATCGGGCTTGTAAACGCTGGTGCTAATAATCGGGTGCCCCAGCTCCCTAACGAGAGATAAGCATATCTTGTTGTCAGGGATTCTTATCCCGACGGTATTCTGTTTGGTCAAGGCGATCTTCGGGACCAGCTTCGTCGCCTTCAACACAAAGGTATAAGCTCCGGGAAGGAGCCGCTTCATCATTTTATAAGCATAGTTGGAAACGTATGCATAGCGACTGATATCTTTCAAATCGGAGCAGATGAAACTTAATAACTTCTTCCCCTCTAATTTCTTCAGTCGATGAATTCTTCGGATCGCTTCCGGGTTAAAAAGGTCGCATCCGATTCCGTAGATCGTGTCTGTAGGATATCCGACCACACCGCCCTCCTTAAGAACCTCCACCACCCTTCGAATCAATCTGGGTTGTGGATTTCTGGGGTTGATGGTGATGATCATGATTCATTCTCCTTCATCGAAATAAACGATCGCTAAATCTCCTTCTCCAATTCCTTTACCCGAACCCCTCTGAGAAAACGGTGGCTGTAATAAGGTGTATTCAGATGATCGATCTTCACCTCTCTGCTGTACGAAGAGGCGTGGACAAATTGATTGCCGCCAACGTAAATTCCCACATGAGCCCGATTCCCACGCCGTCTAAAAAAGACCAGATCCCCCTCCTCTAACTGGTCCATCTCCACCTTCTTCCCTATCTTAAATTGTTCTCGGGTCGTTCTGGGAAGTTGGATATTAAAAATCTCGTAGATCCTCTTCACCAAGGCAGAGCAATCAATCCCCTTTAATGTGGATCCCCCCAATTTATAAGGCACCCCTAAAAAGGTCTTTGCAACCCTGACCAAGAGATTTCTCTCCTCTCGATTACCCCACTTTCCAAGAGGGACGGAAGGGGGTGACTCACCTTGTGCCGTTTCGTCCCCGTCGCCCAATTCTTCTTCCTCCTCCTCTGACGGACTCCCATCTCTTGGAAGGAGAAGGACTTGACCGATCTTTAGGGCTGAAGTGTGGAGGCCATTCACTTTTCTGATCTCCTCTGCTGAAAAACCCACTTTCTTCGAGATCGTATAAAGGCTGTCTCCTTTCTGCACAGCGTAAGAATGCATTTCTCCGGAAGTTCGCTTAGCGGCTCCAGCGTAAATTTCTTTACTGGCCAAGCCCGAAGGTTTTTCCACAACCCCTTCTGCCTGTTTGCCTCCGCGGGAGGGTATCGTAAGAATCTGTTTTGGCTTGATCGAGTCGTTCTCCAAGACATTCGCTTTTTTCAACGCCTCGACGGTAACACCCACTGATTTTGAGATCCCGTAAAGCGTATCACCCGGTTTCACCGTATAGCTCTCCCCTGTCCATCCTTTCGGGCAGAAGCCAAACCACAACAAGAATAAGATGACTAATCCCATTCCAAAATTGCTCAACGGTCTCATTTGGAGGTGTCTCCTCTCTTTATGAAAGACAATCTTGCCTTCCGAAACGCCGGGTCCCAGCCAGTCATTCCCGCCCCGTATCGAGTACGGTGTGAACTCCGGCGGGAATCCAGTACAGAAAGACTGGATTCCCCCGTATCAAGTCCGGGGCAGGCTTAGTCAAGCCCTAAACACCATGCGGTGCAGGGCAAGCCCGGAACGACAAACAAGGGGAAAAAATTCTGAATCACTACCTAACGCGGGTGACTGGGTAATTGACAGGTTTTATTTATACAAAACTTGGGGGTAGAAGTCAAACTTAGGATCACAATCACACAGACACACGCATCTCCCTTTCTGCCAGAGGGGACCGGTCCACCAAACAGGACTATTCCTGAACGAGGAGGATGCGAACGACAACTCGATTCTCTTCGCCGGTTGCCGGTTTTGCCCGCTCTCCACTTCCTCCCTCAACGGCTTCGGTCCCCACTTCTTGAGGAGCTCTCAAACCTTCTACGGTATATTTTCTCGCAATCCCCTTGTCCGCCTTGCCGGTAGAACTTATCCCTACCAGTTCTTTCTCAAACTCTGAAAATAAACCGGCGGGAAGAGAGGCAAGGAACCCATTCCCCTCCGTAGAGACAATCTCCCCTTTAAATTGCTTAACCAATTCTCGAAGCTGGGAGGCCGCCTTTCCCCGATCAGAGATTTTTAAGACGATTTCTTGAGGAGGCTTCATAGCCGCAACGGCCTTCTTCTTGGCAAGCAATTCTTTCTGAATTTTTACTGATTCCGGGGAAGGAGCGGATGTCCTCGCCCTCTCCTTCGATTCGGTTTGCTTGAAGGCCAAAACTTCGGTCTTTGGAGAAGGTGCCTCCGCCCTCTTCGCTTCTGCCTTCAATTGTGGAGCGTAAGCCTCCGTGCCTTCCTTCCTCTTAGCAGAGGTCTCGGCCTGATCAACATCCTTTAGATGAGGTGCCCCAGGGGCTATTTTCGAGGTCCCTCTCTCCCTCTCCACCTCTCTTTGGGCTAATACCTGCTCAGGCTTTTTCTCTAATGAAACAGGGGAAGGGGGTTTCGGCATCATCTTGGTGAGATAAAGCACTAAAAAAACGACGGCTACCATGGCCACTGCTTGAATCGGGAGTTTCAACGGGATGGGAAAGTTGAGCCATCTCTTCCCGGATGCCTCGGTCGGGCGGATCTGTTTCCGTTCTTCCATTTTCTTGTAAAGCCCGGGAAGAAATTCATCCGGCACCTCCACTTCTCCCACAGAATGAAGCCATCGCATCGTTTTCTCGAATTGTTCATATTCTCTCTGGCACCCTGGGCATAAAGCAAGATGTTCCTTGATCTCTTTCTCATCAAAAGGGGACAGCTCTTTTTCCCACAAAGAGGAAAATCGATCCCGAACTTTTTCACAATCCATAGGCTCTCCTCGTCTTTCTATTGGGCAGACTTTTCCAATACCCGCTTCAGATCCATTCTTGCCCTATGGAGTTTCGATTTGACCGTCCCCTCAGGAAGGCCGAGCATTTCGCCCATCTCTTCGTAAGAAAACTCCTGAAGGTCTTTCAACACGAGTAATTCCCTCTGGTCTTCTTTCAACTCCTGAAGCCCTCTCTGAATAAGCTGCTGGATCATCTTCTTTTCGTATAGCGTCTCCGGATTGTCGGAAGGGTCATAAATGGCTCTCGGCATATCCCCATCTTCCGTCTCGACTGGATCGTCCAACGAATCGGAGTTGAAGTATTGTCTTCGCTTTAGATATTTCCAGCGGTTCCGACAACGGTTCAGAGTGATCTGTGTGAGCCAGGCATCGAATTTGATCTCCTCCCTCAAATTTTTGATCGAATCGAATACGGAGATGAACACCTCCTGAGCCAAATCTTTTGCCTCCTCTGAGTTGCCCAACATCCGGTAAGCGATATTGAATACCTTCCTCTGCGACTGATGAACAATCTCTGCAAAGGCCCTTTCGTCCCCCGCCTTGCAGCTCTCAATCACCTCTCTTCGAATCCTGGGAGAATTCTTCATCAAAAATCCATTCTTCCCCTTATACTATAGACAACGGAGAGCCGGTTTTTGTTCCCGATTCTTTCTTCCCCACTGCTGCAAAAGTGAGGAAGGAAACGACGATCCGACGATAACTAAAGTTTTAAAAATATCACTAAAAAAGAGAAGGGTTGTCAAGTTTAAAAAAGGATTTGATTTTTTCTTAGCTCCTATCTATAATTCGAAGGGTGAAACGGACATACAAGAACCTTGCAAGAAGGAGGTAACGGGAAGATGAAAAGGGTGATATCGGCTGTCCTGTCCTTGCTCTTGATCGGCCTCTTCGTTTCGGCCCTTATAGGATGCGGGGCAGAGATCAAGGCAGAGAATGAGAGACTGAAAGCGGAAAACACTGGCCTCAAGGCGGACAACGACAAATTGAGGCTGGATGTGCAGAAGTTGAAGGAGGATGCCCAGAAAATGGCGGCGGAAAAGGACGCGACCATCAATAATTTGAAGGCAGAGAGTGATGCCTTAAAAAAACAGGTAGAAGATTTAACCGCCAAATTGACAAAGAAGAAAAGGTAATCACACAATGACGAGATCATAAAAAAGGGAAGGCTCTGTCAAGGGAGTTTTCCCTTTTTTGGTTTATTCTTTCTCCTTATGAACGATCCCACTCATTTCAAAAAAAGAGAGAAGAAGGGACTGGCTTTCTACATCATCTATACCTTTATCCTCTCGGCCCTTCTATTTCTCATTTGCGGAGCTTTACTCTTCTTCTATTATTCTCATCACCTCCCCGATTTTACACCGCTCAAGGAACGACGCCCCAATGCCTACTCCGTCGTTTATTCCGAAGAAGACGAAGTCATTGGAAAATTCTTGATGGATAACAGGATCCCCGTTTCCTATGAGGAGATCCCTAAGCCGATGGTAAAGGCCTTCATCGCCGCAGAGGATGCAGAATTCTTTCAGCACAAAGGAATTGATTACAAAGGCATACTCCGCGCCATGCTCAAAAATCTACTCGCCCGAAGGATTGTCCAGGGAGGAAGCACGATCACTCAACAGGTGACCAAGACTTTTTTCCTCACGCCAAAAAGAAGTCTGCTCCGAAAGCTAAGGGAGGTGGCCTACGCCTTCGGTCTGGAGCGGGATTTAAGCAAGGACGAGATCCTCCTCCTTTACCTCAACAATATTTATTTAGGGAACGGAGCCTACGGTGTGGAAGCGGCCTCCGAAAGCTACTTCAATAAGCGGGTTGAACAGCTCAATCTGGCAGAGATCGCCATGATGGCCGGCCTGGCCAAAGCCCCCAGCCGTTATTCGCCCGTCAATAATTTTAGAAGGGCCAAGGACCGCCAGACCTATGTCCTCACCCGAATGACCGAATTAGGCATGATCTCCCAGGAGCAGAAAGAAAAAGCCCTCCGGACTTCCCTTAAAATTCAGTCGAGAGAAAGCGCCTATTTCAGCAAGGCCCCTTACTTCACGGAATTCATCCGGCAACAGGTGGAGAGAAAATACGGAAAGGAAAAACTCTACCGGCAAGGGCTGAGGATTTACACCACTCTCGATCTCTCCCTTCAAAGAGCGGCTCAACGATCCGTGGAAACAGGGTTAAAAGACCTGGACAAGAGGGAGGGATTCAGAGGCCCTGTCCGCACGCTTCCGCCAAAGGAGGTAAAGGAGCTTCTTAACAAAAAGAAAGAATCCTCCCGTCCCCTTCCCCCGAACGACGTTTTCGAAGGGGTGATCCTCTCCAAAGATGACTCCAAGAAGCTTTACACGATCTGGGCCGAAGATCGAAAAGGGATTCTCCCCTTCTCTGAAATGTCCTGGGCCCTCGCCATCAAGCCCACACCGAGCTACAGACCGCAAAAGGTGAAAACCCCCGGAGATCTTCTCAGCCCGGGCGATGTGGTGTTTGTTCGTATTAAAGACTCCCCTAAAAAAGACCAACCCCCACTGTTCATCCTGGAACAAGAGCCTGTCGTCCAAGGCGCCTTGCTCTGCCTTGACCCGAAGGCCGGGTATGTCCGAGCCATGGTCGGAGGCCGTGATTTCAGCGAGAGTCAATTTAACCGGGCGATCTTTTCCCGTAGACAACCCGGTTCGGCCTTTAAGCCGATCATCTATGCTGCGGCGTTAGAGAAAGGCTATACCCCTTCCACCATCGTCATGGATTCTCCGGTAGAGTATTCGGACCCCGACGGCACGTATTGGGCGCCGAAGAACTATGACCAGGATTTTATGGGGCCCATCACTTTCCGGAATGCCTTGGCTCATTCGAGAAATGTCGTTACCGTCAAAATCCTTGAAGACATCGGGGTGGGTTACGCTCTCAAATTTATCAAACGGTTGGGGATCGAGTCTCCCATCAAAAGGGATCTCTCCATTGCTCTCGGCACCTCAGGCGTTTCCATGCCTGAGTTGACCTCCGCCTTTGCCGTCTTTGCAAACGGAGGGGAGCGGGTTAAACCCATCTTCTTCAAAAAGATTGTCACCATGGAAGGGGAGGTCCTTGAGGAAAACACGCCTTATGTTGAGATAGAAGAAAAAGAGGAAGAGGAAGAAATTTCTGGGACTTCTCCTCCCGTTTTGAAGGAACGTGTGATCTCGCCGCAAAATGCTTTTATCATGACCCACCTCCTGCAGGGAGTCGTCCAGCACGGGACAGGTCAGAGAGCAAAAGCTCTGGGAAGACCGGTGGCTGGAAAAACTGGGACCTCGAGCGATTATTCCGATGCCTGGTTCATCGGGTACACCCCTTCTCTTCTCGCCGGTGTATGGGTGGGTTTCGACGATAAGACTTCTTTGGGGAAAAATGAGACAGGGGCTCGGGCAGCCCTCCCTATCTGGATTTCTTTTATGGATAGGGCTTTGCGGAATACTCCGGTGGAAACCCCCAAGCCCCCCAAGGGGATTACGCTTGTCAAAGTCAACCTCGAAACAGGACTTCCCAGCGATGGGGATTCCCCAGACACGATCGTAGAGGCATTTATTGATAGCTCAATCCCCTGGAAGAAAGAAGGTCCCGAAGAAGAAAACTCTACTTCTGGGACTCCGGGTCCGGGGAGGTCCCCTGACAATCCTGCCGTCCCATCATCTCACTAAACCCCATACCCTTAGCGCTTTCATCCGCTAAAACTACTAAAACTCGGAGGGAGCATGAAAGACGAGGAAATAAAGCACATATTGCGTAACTTTAAGACAGTTGCTGTGATCGGAATTTCTCCTAAAGAGGATCGTCCCAGTTATACTGTGGCCTCTTATCTTAAATCCAAAGGATATCGGATCATCCCGGTCCGGCCCGACGGGGATGAGATTCTGGGGGAAAAGGTATACCACAGCCTTTCGGAAATTCCCAAAGAGATCGGAGTGGAGGTGGTCGATATCTTCCGGAGATCGGAGGATGTTCCGCCCGTCGTCGAAGAGGCCATCCAGCGCGGCGCCAAAGCAATCTGGATGCAAGAAGGCGTGATTCACAAAGAGGCGGGGGAAAAAGCGGAGAAGGCTGGGTTAAAGGTAGTCATGGATCGCTGCATGAAGAAAGAACACCAGCGGTTCCTCACTCTCCCCCTCTCCCCCGTTGGGGAGAGGGCGGGGTGAGGGGCAATGGGCAGGAATTGAAATGATACGCGTTTATACACACGAATTTGTCGTTTCAGAAGACACCCTCGATGAGAATGGTCATGCCAACAACGTGGCTTACGTTCAGTGGATGCAAGATATCGCCGTTCGCCATTCAAATGATTCGGGATGTACTCAGGCGACACAGGCAGCCGGAGCCATTTGGGTCGTCCGCTCCCATAGGATTGAATATCTTCGGCCGGCCTTCCTCGGAGACATTGTTTCCGCTTTTACCTGGGTCGTTAATTTTCGCAGGGCGATATCGTTACGCAGATACAAATTCGTCAGACAGAAGGACAATAGCGTTCTGGCAAGAGGAGAAACCGATTGGGTCTTTCTCAATGCCCAGACCCGACGCCCGATCATAATTCCGCAAGACGTCCGAAAAACCTTCC